>JAHBZS010000007.1 GCA_019635285.1 Rubrivivax sp.
GGGGCAGGCGCCGGGCGCGGCCGCGCCGGCGGCGGCGTGCTCACGCGAGGGGGTGGCTTCTTTTCGATGGCCTCGGGCGGTGGCACCGGTGGCGGCGCGCGCCGCAGCCAGACGAGCAGCGGCGGGCGCGTCGCCGCGGGTCGCTGCGGCGGGCTGCGCATCGCGTGCTGCCAGGCCTCCACCAGCAGCAGGTGCAGGGCCACCACCAACAGCGCGATCGCCAGCCAGCTCCGGCGCGCGCGACGTGGGCCGGCACTCCAGTTCATGCCGCATTGTCCCCGAGCCGCCCGCCCGCTTCTGCGGCACACTGGCGCGCCTGCCCGTAGCCACTGTAGCTTTCCATGGACTTCATTCCTCTAGGCCGCAGCGACCTGCACGTCAGCCCGATCTGCCTGGGCACCATGACCTTCGGCGAAGCGCAGGTCGACACGGCCGTCTCGCACCGCATCCTGGACCGCGCGCTGGAGCGCGGCCTCAACTTCATCGACACCGCGGAGATGTATCCGGTTCCGCCCAGCGCCGAGCGTTATGGCGACACCGAGCGCATCCTCGGGGACTGGCTGCGCCAGCGGCCGCAGGCGCGCTCGCGCATCGTGCTGGCCACCAAGGCCGCCGGGCCGGTGCGCGGCTACGGCTGGCTGCGCAACGGCAGCGCCGATGTCACGGCCGAGGACATCGTGGCCTCGTGCGAAGGCAGCCTGAAGCGGCTGCACACCGACGTCATCGACCTGTACCAGCTGCATTGGCCGACACGCAACGTGCCGATGTTCGGCGCGCTGTACCACGAGCCGAAGAACGACCGCCAGGTGACGCCCATCGACGAGCAGCTGCGCGGCCTGCAGCGCCTGGTGCGCGACGGCAAGGTGCGCTACGTGGGCGTGAGCAACGAGACGCCGTGGGGCGTGGCCGAGTTCGTGCGCCTGGCCGACAGCGCGGGGCTGCCGCGCATCGTCAGCGTGCAGAACGCCTACAACCTGCTCAATCGCGCGGTGGACAACGGCCTGGACGAGACGATGCAGCGTGCGCAGGTGGCGCTGCTGGCCTATTCGCCGCTGGCCTTCGGCCTGTTGACCGGCAAGTACGACGCGGCCGGGCTGGCCGACCCGGCCAAACCGGGTCGGCTGGCCATCTTCCCGAGCATGCAGAAGCAGCGCTGGGGCCGTGCCGAGGCGCTGGCCGCGGCGCGCCGCTACAACGCGCTGGCGCGCGAGCATGGGCTGACGCCGACGCAGCTGGCGCTGGCCTTCTGCTACCGCAACTGGCGCGTGGCCAGCACGATCATCGGCGTGACCACCGTCGAGCAGCTGGACGAGGACATCCAGGCCTGGGACACGACACTGAGCCCCGAGCTGCTGGCGGCGATCGACCGCATCCGCTGGGAGTGCCGCGACCCCGCGCAATGACATGGCCAGGAAGGACAGGCACGTCAGCGAAACGCCGGCCACACAATGGCTGCGGCGACACGGCATCGCCTTCACCGAGCACCCCTACGACTATGTCGATCATGGCGGCACCGCCGAATCGGCGCGCCAGCTGGGCGTGGACGAACATGCCGTGGTGAAGACCTTGGTGATGCAGGACGACAAGGCGCAGCCGCTGCTCGTGCTGATGCATGGCGACCGCCAGGTCAGCACCAAGAACCTGGCGCGCGCCCTCGGCGTGAAGAGCGTCGAGCCGTGCACGGTGGAGACGGCGCAGCGCCACAGCGGCTATCTGGTGGGCGGCACCTCGCCCTTCGGCACGAAGAAGGCGATGCGCGTGGTCGTCGAGTCCAGCGTGCTGGCGCTTCCGCGCATCTGGATCAACGGCGGGCGGCGCGGCTACCTGGTGGGCCTCGACCCGGCGGTGCTGAGCGGTAGCCTGGACGCGCGCGCCGTCGAATGCGCGCTCTAGGAGCCTTGGCCACCTCGGCGCAGGTGCCGAGCTCTGCCGCCCAGGCTGCTGGCCGCGGCTAAACTGCCTGCATGAGCTACCTGCCGAGCGTGCTGGCCGTGCTGGCCGCGTACCTGATCGGTTCGCTGTCCTTTGCCGTCATCGTCAGCCGCGGCATGGGCTTGCAGGACCCGCGCCACTACGGCTCGGGCAACCCCGGCGCCACCAACGTGCTGCGCTCCGGCAACAAGGCGGCGGCGCTGCTGACGCTGGCCTTCGACGCCTTGAAGGGCTACGTGCCGGTGCTGCTGGCGCAGGTCTACGGCCCGGCCTGGGGGCTGGGCGAGATGACGGTGTCCTTCGTCGGGCTGGCGGCCTTCGTCGGCCACCTGTGGCCGGTGTTCTTCGGCTTCAAGGGCGGCAAGGGCGTGGCCACGGCCGCCGGCGTGCTGCTGGCGCTGAACCCGGGGCTGGGCGCGGCGACCCTGCTGACCTGGGTGATCATCGCCGTGTTCTTCCGCTACTCGTCGCTGGCGTCGATCGTCGCGGCGCTGTTCGCCCCCTTCTACCAGCTGCTCATCTGGGGCGCCGCGCCGTCGCTGCTGGCCCTCTGCATCATGAGCCTGCTGCTGCTGTGGCGGCACCAGCCGAACATGCGCAAGCTCTTCGCCGGCACCGAGTCGCGCATCGGCGCCAAGGCCGCGGCGGCAAGCAGCGGCGCGACGGTCAAACATCCGGTGAACCGGCATCCGACACAGCCCCACAGACATGGAAAGGGACCGAAATGACGATCCAGCGCTTTGACGTGGGCACGCGCCTGTCGGAGATGGCGGTGCACGGCGGTGTGTGCTACCTGGCCGGGCAGGTGGCGCCCGATGGCAGCCAGGACATCCGCGGCCAGACGCGCCAGGTGCTGGCGGCCATCGACGCGCTGCTGGCGCGCGCGGGCAGCGACAAGTCGCGCATCCTGATGTGCCAGATCTTCATCACCGACCTGGCCGATTTCCCGGGCATGAACGAGGTCTGGGAAGCCTGGCTGCCGGCCGGGCATGCGCCGCCGCGCGCCACCGTCAAGGCGTCGCTGGCCAAGCCGGAGTGGAAGGTCGAGATGGTGGTCACCGCCGCCGTCAAGTGACTTAGCCTCTGGGCGCGCCGCGCTGATCCGCAGCGATCGCCCGACCGTCGCGCCTGCGTCAGGCCGACGCGAGCCCCAGCCGCGCCAGGTCGCCGCGGCCCTCGCGCACCACCAGCGGCGTGCCGCTGACCAGGTCGATCACGGTGGTGGGCTGCATCGGGCAGGCGCCCGCGTCGATCACCGCCTGCAGGCTCTTCTGGAAGTGCTCGCGGATCTGCTGCGGGTCGTTCAGCGGCTCGCTCTGGCCGGGCAGGATCAGCGTCGTGCCCAGCAGCGGCTGGCCCAGCACTTCCAGCAGGTCCTGCGTCACCTTGTGGTCGGGCACGCGCAGCCCGATGGTGCGCCGCGACGGGTGGCTCAGCCGGCGCGGCACTTCCTTGGTGGCTTCGAGCAAGAAGGTGTAGGGCCCGGGCGTGCCCAGCTTGAGCAGGCGGTACTGCTGGTTGTCCACGCGCGCATAGCTGGCCAGCTCGCTCAAGTCGCGGCACAGCAGCGTCAGGTGGTGCTTCTCGTCGACCTGGCGCAGGCGGCGCAACTCCTGTGCCGCGGCCTTGTCGTCCAGCCGGCACACCAACGCATAGCTGGAATCGGTGGGCACGGCGGCGATGCCGCCCTGCTGCAGGATCTGCGCGGCCTGCTTCAGCAGCCGCGGCTGCGGATTGTCGGGGTGGACTTCGAAGTACTGCGACATCGCGTCGCCTCAGCCCCCGCTCATGCGCGCTGCACGCGGTGCTGCAGCGCCGACCACACGGGGTTCAGCCGGCCCGGCAGGTCGGGCAGGGTGCCCAGGTCGGTGTGGCTCTCTTCGGGCGAATGGAAATCGCTGCCGCGCGAGGCCAGCAGGCCGAACTCCAGCGCCATGTCGGCGTACTTCAGGTAGTCGGCGCTGTTGTGGCTGCCGGTGATCACCTCGACGCCGCGGCCGCCATGGCCGATGAACTCGCTGAACAGCGCGTACTCCTGGGTGGGCGTGAAGTTGTAGCGGCCCGGGTGCGCGATCACCGCCAGGCCGCCGGCCGCGGTGATCCAGCGCACCGCGTCGCCCAGCGACGCCCAGCGGTGCGGCACATAGCCCGGCTTGCCTTCGGTGAGGAAGCGGCGGAAGACCTCGTCGGTGCTCTGGCAGACGCCGCTCTCGACGAGGAAGCGCGCGAAATGCGTGCGCGAGATCAGCGCCGGGTTGCCGGCGTGGCGCAGCGCGCCTTCGAAGGCACCCTTGATGCCCACCTGGGCCAGCGCATCGGACATGGCCTGCGCGCGCTCGCCGCGCCCGCCGCGCGTGGCCGCCAGGCCGTCGCGCAGCGCCGCGTCGTCGGCGTCGAAGCCCAGGCCGACGATGTGCACGGTGATGCCGATGAAGCTGACCGAGATCTCGCAGCCGCTCAGGTAGTCCAGCCCCAGGCGGCGCGCGGCGTCGGCGGCGCGGCGCTGGCCGTCGACCTCGTCATGGTCGGTCAGTGCCCAGAGTTCCACGCCGTTGGCCTTGGCGCGCTGCGCCAGGGCTTCGGGTTCGAGCGTGCCGTCGGAGACGACGGAATGGCAATGCAGGTCGGCGTTGAGCAGATTCACTGCACGAATTGTAGGAAGGCCGCCGCCGCCGGGTCGGCGTGGGGGCATCAGGTATCGGCCAGGCGGCCGCCGGTCAGCGTCAACGCCCGGTCGCAGCGCCCCGCCAGCTGTCGGTCGTGCGTCACCAGCACGAAGGCCGTGCCGCGCTCGCGGGCCAGGGTCAGCATCAGTGCGAAGACCTTGTCGGCGGTCTCGTTGTCCAGGTTGCCGGTGGGCTCGTCGGCGAGTACGCAGCTCGGCCGGCTGACCAGCGCGCGCGCCACCGCCACGCGCTGACGCTCGCCGCCGGACAGCTGGGACGGGTGATGCGCCACGCGCTCGGCCAGCCCCACCTGGGCCAGGGCCTGCCGCGCCGTGTCGTGGGCCGCGGCCCGCGCCTCGCGGCGGATGCGCAGCGGCATGGCCACGTTGTCCAGCGCGCTGAACTCCGGCAGCAGGTGGTGGAACTGGTAGACGAAGCCCAGGTGCCGGTTGCGCCAGCGGCCCTGCTCGGCGGCCGTCAAGGCGGCGAAGTCGCGGCCCATCAGCTCGACGCGGCCCGCGCTGGGCGCGTCCAGCCCGCCCAGCAGGTGCAGCAGCGTGCTCTTGCCCGAGCCCGACGCGCCGACGATGGCCAGCGTCTCGCCGGCATGCACCTGCAGGTCCACGCCGCGCAGCACCTGCACGTCCAGCGCCCCTTCCTTGAAGCGCTTGTGCAGGCCCTGGCAGGACAGCACCACCTCACTCATAGCGCAGCGCCTCCGCCGGGTTGACGCGGCTGGCGCGCCAGCTCGGGTACAGCGTAGCCACGAAGGCCAGCAGCAGGGAGATGACCACGATGGGCACGATGTCGCTGGCCAGCGGCTCGCTGGGCATGCGGCTGATCAGGTAGATGCTGCCGGGCAGGAAGGCCACGCCCAGCGCGCGTTCGATGGCCGGCACGATGGTGCCGATGTTGAAGGCCACCAGCAGCCCGAAGGCCACGCCGCCCAGCGTGCCGATGACGCCGGCCGCCGCGCCCTGCACCATGAAGATGCCCATGATCGAGCGCGGGCTCGCGCCCAGGGTGCGCAGGATGGCGATGTCGGCGCGCTTGTCGGTGACCGTCATCACCAGCGTCGACACCAGGTTGAAGGCGGCCACGGCGACGATCAAGGTCAGGATGATGAACATCAGCCGTTTCTCGATCTGCACCGCGTCGAACCAGTTCTTGTTGGTGCGCGTCCAGTCGCGCACCAGCAGCCCCGGCCCCAGGCTGCCCGACAGCTCGGCCGCCACCTGCCGCGCCGCCTGCACGTCGCGCAGCCGCAGCTGCACGCCGGTGGGGCCTTCGACGCGGAAGAAGCGCGCCGCGTCCTCCAGGTCGATGAGCGCCAGCCCGGCGTCGTACTCGTAGTGGCCGGCCTCGAAGGTGCCGCTCAGCGTGAACTGCTTCAGCCGCGGAATCACGCCGGCCGGCGTCATCTGCCCGCCGGCGGCGACCAGCGTGACCTTGTCGCCGATGCGCACGCCCAGCGCGCGCGCCAGCTCGGCGCCGAGCACGATGTGCCAGCTGCCCGGCGTCAGCGTGGCCAGGGTGGTGTCGCGCAGCTGCGCCGCCAGCGGCGTGACCGTGGCCTCGTCGGCCGGCGAGATGCCGCGCACGATGACCGCACGCATGTCGTCGCCGCGCGCCACCAGCGCTTGCGCGGCGACGAAGGGCGCGGCGCCCAGCACCTGCGGGTTCTGCTTGGCCTGGGCGGCGGTGGCCTGCCAGTCGGGCAGTGCGGCGCCGCGTGGCTCGAAGACCTCGATGTGCGCGATCACCGACAGCATGCGGTCGCGCACCTCCTTCTGGAAGCCGTTCATCACGCTGAGCACGATGATCAGCGCGGCCACGCCCAGCGCGATGCCGAGCATCGACACGCCGGAGATGAAGGAGATGAAGCGGTTGCGCCTGCCGCTGCGACCGGCCCGCGTATAGCGCCAGCCGATCTGCAGTTCGTAGGGGAGGCTCATGGCGGGCGGCATGCTAACCGACGGCTCCGGCGCGGCCGGCCCCCGATAATCCGCGGCATGCATCTCGTCGTCCCCCATGCGGCGCCCGCCCCGGAGGTCGGGGCGCAGGTCCTGCAAGGGCTGCGGCTGCCGCAGCTGGAGCGGCTGCTGGCGCGGCTGTCGCCGGGGCCGGCGATCCGCACCGGGCCCGCGTCGCTGAACACGCCATTCGAGCATGTGCTGGCGCGCTGCCGCGGCTGGGCGGGCGACGACGGCAGCCTGCCGCTGGCCGCCTGGGCGGCGCAGGCCGATGGCCTGCCGGCCGCGCCGGCGGGCCAGGGCTGGGGCCTGCTGACGCCCACGCATTGGCAGGTGGGCAGCGAGCAGATCCTGCTGCTCGACCCGGCGCAGTTGCATCTGCACGAGGCCGAGTCGCGCGCGCTGTGGCGGACGCTGCGCGGGCTGTTCGACGAAGGCGATGGCTGGACCCTGCACTGGGGCGCGCCGCTGCGCTGGTATGCCACGCATGCCCTGCTGGACGGGCTGGCCACCGCCTCGCTGGACCGCGTCATTGGCCAGCCCATTGATCGCTGGCTGCCCGAGCGCCGCGCCGGCGCGGTGCTGCGCCGGCTGCAGAGCGAGGCGCAGATGCTGCTGCACACGCACCCCATCAATGCGGCGCGCGAGGCGCGGGGCGAGCTCGCCGTCAACTCCTTCTGGCTCAGCGGCACCGGTCCCACGCAGGCACTGCGGCCGACGGAGGACGAGCCGCAGGTCGACGACCGTCTGGCCGCGCCCTGGCGCGCCGGCGACTGGGCCGCCTGGGCCGAAGCGTGGCAGGCGTTGGATGCGCAGCAACTGGGCGAAATCGAAGCCCGCGCCGCGCGCGGCGATGTGGTCGGCCTGACCTTGTGCGGCGAACGCGCGGCGCAGCGCTTCGACAGCGCGCAGCGCAGCACCTGGCAGCGGCTGACGCGAGGTTGGCGCCGGCCTGCCGCCCGCACCGCCCTGGAGCCGCTGTGAACGCACCGCGCCTGCAGCTTCGCGACGTGCCCCCGCGCAGCGCCTTTGCGCTGGAGCAGGCGGGCGCGCACCCGTTGCTGGCGCGCTTGCTGGCGGCGCGCGGCGTCTGCCGGCCCGAAGAATTGGACGACGGCCTGGCGCAGCTGTTGCCGCCGCAGGCCCTGGCCGGCGCCGACGCGGCCGCGCGGCTGCTGGCCGACACCGTGCAGCAGCGCCACCGCCTGTGCGTGGTGGCCGACTACGACTGCGACGGCGCCACGGCCTGCGCGGTGCTGCTGCGCGGCCTGCGGCTGCTGGGCGCCGCGCCCGGCACGCTGCACTACGTGGTGCCCGACCGCGCCGTGCACGGCTATGGCCTGACGCCGGCCATCGTCGACCTGGCCTGCGCCAAGCAGCCGCAATTGCTGGTCACGGTGGACAACGGCATTGCCAGCTTCGAGGGCGTGGCCCATGCGCGGGCCTGCGGGTTGCAGGTGCTGGTCACCGACCACCACCTGCCGGCGGTCGACGACGGGCAGGTGCGGCTGCCGCCCGCCGACGTGATCGTCAACCCGAATCAGCCGGGCTGCGGCTTCGCCAGCAAGGCGCTGGCCGGCGTGGGCGTGGTGTTCTACGTGCTGCTGGCCACACGCGCCGAGCTGCGCGCGCGCGGCGCCTTCGATGCCGCGGCCCAGCCCAAGCTGGACAGCCTGCTCGACCTGGTGGCGCTGGGCACGGTGGCCGACGTGGTGCAGCTGGACGCCAACAACCGGCGGCTGGTGGCGCAGGGGCTGAAGCGCATCCGCGCCGGCCGCATGCAGCCGGGCGTGGCCGCGCTGTTCGCGGTGGCCGGGCGCGACCCGCGGCGCGCCGCGGCCTTCGACTTCGGCTTCGCGCTGGGGCCGCGCATCAACGCCGCCGGCCGCCTGTCGGACATGACGGTGGGCATCGAATGCCTGCTCAGCGACGACGCCGCGCGCGCCGCGGCGCTGGCGCAGGCGCTGGACGGCATCAACCGCCAGCGCCGCGAGCTGGAAAGCGGCATGCAGCAGCAGGCGCAGGTGGCGCTGGACGGGCTGATGCCCGACGAGCAGGTCGCGCCGCCCAGTGCGCTGGCGCTGTTCGACCCGGCCTTTCACGAGGGCGTGGTCGGCATCGTCGCCGGCCGGCTGAAGGACCGCCTGCACCGTCCGGCCTTCGTCTTCGCGCGCGGTGCGGACGGCTGGCTCAAAGGCTCGGGCCGCTCCATCCCCGGCTTCCACCTGCGCGACGCGCTGGACCTGGTGGCCAAGCGCCACCCGCAGCTGCTGCAGCGCTTCGGCGGCCATGCCATGGCGGCCGGCTGCAGCATCGCCGAGGCGCAGTTCGGCGCCTTCGGCCAGGCCTTGCAGCAGGTGGCCGACGAATGGCTGGACCCGGCGATGTTGACGCGCACCTTGCGCACCGACGGGCCGCTGCAGGCCGAGTGGTTCAACCCGTCGACCGCGGCGTTGCTGGAGGCGCAGGTCTGGGGCCAGGGCTTCGAGGCGCCGCTGTTCTGCGACGAGGTGCAGGTGCTGCAGCAGCGCCTGGTGGGCGAGAAGCACCTGAAGCTGCGCGTGCGCCATGCCGGCGCCGTGCGCGACGCCATCTGGTTCGGCCGCGCCGAGCCGGTGGCCGAGCAGCTGCGCCTGGCCTACCGCTTGAGCGTCGACGAATGGCAGGGCCAGCAGCGCGTGCAGATGGTCGTGGAAGCGGCAGGGTGATGTCGCTTCGAGGCAAGATGCGGCCCATGCAACGACTCTGGTTCCTTCTGTTCGCGTTGGCGCTCGGCATCGCGCAGGCGGCCGAACTCAAGGCGGTGAACGTGGCGCGCGGCCTGGCCAACCCCTGGGCCGTGGCCTTCCTGCCGGACGGGCGCTATCTGGTCACCGAACGCGCGGGCCGGCTGCGCCTCGTCGAGCGCGACGGCCGCGTCGGCGAGCCGATCGCGGGTTTGCCGGCGGTGGATGCCGGCGGCCAGTGCGGGCTGCTCGACGTGGTGCTGGACCCGGCCTATGCGCAGAACGGCTGGGTCTACTGGAGCTATGCCGAAGCCGGCGAGGGCGGCAACAGCACCGCGGTGGCGCGCGGCAAGCTGCAGGGCACGCGCATGGTCGAGGTGCAGAAGATCTTCACGCAAGTGCCCAAGGTGTCCAGCCAGCAGCACTGTGGCTCGCGCCTGGTGTTCGCGCGCGACGGCCGGCTGTTCGTCACGCTGGGCGACCGCTTCTCGCGCAAGGACGACGCGCAGAAGCTGGACAACCACCTGGGCAAGATCGTGCGCATCGAGGCCGACGGCCAGGTGCCTGCCGACAACCCCTTCGTCGGCACGCCGGGGGCCAAGCCGGAGATCTGGAGCCTGGGCCACCGCAACGTGCAGGGCGCGGCGCTGCACCCCGTCACCGGCGAGCTGTGGGCCAGCGAACATGGCCCGCAAGGCGGCGACGAGCTGAACCGCGTGCTGCCGGGCCGCAACTACGGCTGGCCGCTGCTGACCTTCGGCCGCAACTACGGCACCGGCACGCGCATCGGCGAGGAAGGCCCCAAGCCCGGCTTCGAGCAGCCGCTGAAGGTGTGGGTGCCGGTGTCGGTGGCGCCCAGCGGCATGGCCTTCCTGAGCAGCGATCGCTACGCGGGCTGGAAGGGCAGCGTGTTCCTGGGCACGCTACGCGGCGAGTCGCTGCTGCGGCTGGAGCTGGACGGCGAGCGCGTGAGCGGCGAAGAGCGCCTGCTGACCCGTCTGAGCGAGCGCATCCGCGACGTGCGCCAGGGGCCGGACGGCTGGCTCTATGTGCTGACCGACAGCGCGGACGGCCGGCTGCTGCGGCTGCAGCCCTGAGGGGCCGCGCCCGCCGTGGGCGGACACGGCCGATCGATGCGCCGGCACGACGCGGGCCTTGCCTGACCGATCGCGACGGTTGCCGTGCCGGCTGGGCACGGCTATTGTGGGTGCGCTCGTGTCGGCCGGGGACAGCGTGCCGTGGTCGACCTTGCCGCACCGCGTCCTCAAAACACTCATCAGGGAGTTTCCATGGCCCAGAGTCCGCACGAAGTCCAGATCGGCACCACCGAAAGCGACCCGTCCGTCTTCATCACGGTGACGGCGAATGGCCCGTACATCGTGCACGGGACGCCGCCGCTGCACCTGCAGACCATCACGCCGGATGCCACCGGCCATTCGTGGACCTATGAGCAGGGGCGTGCCTTCGCGGTGAAGGACGGCACCGCACTGTGCCGCTGCGGCCATTCGAAGAACAAGCCGTACTGCGACGGCAGCCACCGGCACGCGCCGGTGGATCTTAGCGAGACGGCGTCCTTCGACCCGCTGCTGCAGCACTCGACCGAGATCGACGGACCGATGGTCGCGCTGACCGACAACGAACGCTACTGCGCCTTCGCGCGCTTCTGCGACAGCGGCGAGCAGATCTGGAAGGAAGTGACGATTCAGGGCCGGTCGCATGCCGACGCCGCGATACGCATGGCGCACCATTGCCCGTCGGGACGGCTGCTGGTCTGGGACCTGCAGACCAAGCAGCCGCTGGAACAGCCGATGCCGGTGGCGCTGGGCCTGATCGAAGACCCGCAGCAGGGGTGCAGCGGGCCGCTGGCGCTGCAGGGCGGTATCCGCGTCGTCAGCGCCAGCGGGCGCAGCTACGAAGTGCGCAACCGCCAGACCCTGTGCCGCTGTGGCGCGTCGTCCAACAAGCCGTTCTGCGACGGCAGCCACGCGTCGATCAAGTTCAACGACGGTCTCTGATCCGAGGCTGCACCCCAGGCCGAGAGTCACTGCACGGTGTAGTGCTCTCGCCCGCGGGGCGGCCTCAAGCCACCCGCCCGAACCACCACACCGACAGCCCGGCGCCCAGCAGCGCCAGCAGCGCCCCGGCGGCGGCGAAGAAGGCGGTGATCTCGGTCTCCTTCTTCTCGACCACGAGCTTCGAGCTCAGCGACTGGTAGACCTTGAGCAGGTCCTGCGCCGTGCCGGCATAGAAGTACTCGGCCTGCGTCAGCAGCGCCACCTGCTTCAGCGCCGCCTCGTCCAGCCGCACGCGCATGCTCCAGCCTTCGAAGCCGATGGTCTCGCCGGCCACGGTGCCGATGCCCACGGTGTAGACCTTGACGCCGCGGTCGGCGGCCATCTTGGCGGCTTCCAGCGGGTCGGGGCCGGTGGTGCGCGCGCCGTCGGTGAGCATGATGATCGCCGCCGAGGTGTACGAGCCCGGCGGCACCGGCGTGAACTCCTGCTTCTTGTCCTTCTTCTCGTCCAGCGGCCCGGGCATGTTGCGCTGACCGGTGGCCTGCGAGATCTCGATGCCGGCATCGGGGAAGATCGTCGCCAGCGACAGGATGATGCCGCTGCCGGTGGCGGTGGCCCGCTGCAGCTGGAAGCGGTCGATGGCGGCGATGATGTCTTCGCGGCTGGTGGTCGGCGCCTGCACCACCGCGGCGGTGCCGGCGAAGGCCACGACGCCCACGCGCACCTCGCGCGGCAGGCTGTTGACGAAGGACTTGGCGGCCTCCTGCGCGGCCACGATGCGGCTGGGCTGCACGTCGGTGGCGCGCATGCTGCCGGACACGTCCATCGCCAGGATGATGGTGCGCTGCGCCTGCGGCAGCGTGATCACCGCCAGCGGCCGCGCCATGCCCACCAGCAGCGTGCCGATGGCCAGCAGCAGCAGCACCGGCGGCACGTGGCGGCGCCAGCCCGGCCCCTTGCCCAGCGCCGCCTTGGCCACCCCCAGGCTGGCCAGCCGCACGGTGCTGCGCCGGCGCCGGTGCAGCAGCCACAGGTACAGCAGCACCAGCAGCGGCAGCAGCAGCAGCGACCAGAGGAAGGAGGGCCAGAGGAAGGTCATGGCAAGGCTCCGGCAACGGGTGCCGCAGCGTCGGGGCGCAGATGCGAGGGGAAGCGCCCGCCCACCTTGATGCGCCCGCGCTGGCGCCGCAGCGCGGCGAAGCGCAGCATCGCCTCGAGCAGGTCGTCGTCGGTGGACAGCTCCAGCGTGTCCGCCCCCGCGCGGCCCAGCGCGCCGCGCAGGGCCGCCTCGCGCGCGTCGGCCTCGGCGGCATAGCGCGCGCGGAAGCCGGGGTCGGAGGTATCGATGAACAGCTGCTCGCCGGTTTCCGCGTCCTCCACCGTCACCAGGCCGAGTTCGGGCAGTTCCATCTCCAGCGGGTCGTACAGGCGCACGGCGATCACTTCATGGCGCTGCGCCAGGCGGGCCAGCGCGTCTTCCCAGCCCGGCTCGCTGATGAAGTCGGACACCACCAGCACCAGCGAGCGGCGCTTGATCATGCCCGCGGCGCCGTGGAGCAGGTCCGCCAGGGCGGTGGCGCCGCGGCCACGCTCGTCGCGCGGGCGGCTGCGCATCAGGCGCATCAGGTTGAGCACGTGCTGGCGCGACAGCCGCGGCGGCAGCACGGTGTCGACCTGCGTGCCGTAGAACATGGCGCCGACGCGGTTGCCGTGGCGCGTGAGCACGCGCGCCATCACCGCCACGAAGCCGGAGGACACCGACAGCTTGGTCACGTCCGCCGAGCCGAAGTCCACGCTGCCCGACAGGTCGAGCAGGAACCATGCGGTCATCTCGCGGTCTTCGGTGAACTGGCGCACGTGCGGCGTCTGCAGCCGGGCGGTGACGTTCCAGTCGATGTGGCGCACGTCGTCGTGGAACTGGTATTCGCGCAGATCGGCCAGGTCGATGCCGGCGCCGCGCAGCAGGGTGCGGTAGTCGCCCTGCAGCAGCCCGTCCAGGCGGCGCATCACCGTCCACTCCAGCTGCCGCAGCAGCCGCTCTTCCAGGCCCGGCGCGTGCAGGTCGGCGCCGGCTTCAGGCATGGACTGCGTTGCCGTTTTCATGCGGGGCGTGGGCCATGGGCTTGTCGGGCACGGCCACCTTGTGCATCACGCGCTGCACGATCTGGTCGGCCGTGACGTTGTCGGCCAGCGCCTCGTAGGACAGCACCAGGCGGTGGCGCAGCACGTCGGGCACCAGGTCCACCACGTCTTCGGGCAGGGCATAGCGCCGGCCGCGCAGCAGCGCCAGCGCGCGGGCGCCTTCGATCATGCCGATGGTGGCGCGCGGGCTGGCGCCGAAGGTCAGGTACTTGGCCAGGTCCGGCAGTTCGTAGCGCGCGGGCTGGCGCGTGGCGCTGACCAGCTTGACGGCGTACTGGATCAGCGACGGGTCGACGTAGACCGCGCGGCATTCTTTCTGCAGCGCCTGCAGGGCCGCGGTGTCGCAGACCGTCTGCACCTCCACCGCGTGGCCGGTGACACGCTGCGCGATGACGAACTCTTCTTCTTCGGTGGGGTAGTCGACCAGCACCTTCATCATGAAGCGGTCGACCTGCGCCTCGGGCAGCGGGTAGGTGCCTTCGGTCTCGATCGGGTTCTGCGTGGCCATGACGACAAAGGGCTCGGGCACGCGGTGCGTGTCGCCGGCGATCGTCACCTGCCGCTCCTGCATCACCTCGAGCAGCGCGCTCTGCACCTTGGCCGGCGCGCGGTTGATTTCATCCGCGAGCAGCAGGTTGGCGAACACCGGGCCCAGCGCCGTGCCGAACTCGCCGGTCTTCTGGTTGTAGATGCGCGTGCCCACCAGGTCGGCCGGCACCAGGTCGGGCGTGAACTGGATGCGCCTGAAGCTGCCGTGCATGGTGCGCGCCAGCGTCTTCACCGTCAGCGTCTTGGCCAGCCCCGGCACGCCTTCGACCAGCAGGTGCCCTTGCGCCAGCATGGCGATGAGCACGCGTTCCAGGAAGCGGTCCTGCCCGACGACGACACGCTTGACTTCGTAGAGCATGCGCTCCATCAGGTCGGCGGTCTGAGCAGAATCTTGCATGGGTCGTCCTGCAGGTGGAAGGCGGGTCAGAAGGGGGCCAGGCCGGCGGCGCCGGCGGCGTTCTCGATGGGGACGGCGAAGCCGATGCCGACAAAGGTGCGCTGCTCGTTCGGGTTGAGGATGGCGGTGACGATGCCGACCACGAAGCCATCCATCGTCACCAGCGGGCCGCCGGAATTGCCCGGATTGGCCGCGGCATCGAACTGGATCAGGTTGGTCAGCGAGTGCTGCCCCTCGGGCGAGCGGAATTCGCGCCCGAGGCCGGAGATCACGCCCGCGCTGACCGACGGCCCGATGCCGAAGGGGTGGCCCACGGCGATCACCTGGTCGCCGGGCGCCAGGTCGCCGGTGGAGCGCATCGTCGCCGGCATCAGGTCGTCGGGCAGGCTCTTCGCCTTGAGCACCGCCAGGTCGTTCTCGGGCTGGGCGCCGACCATCGGCGCGTCGGATTCGTGCCCGTCGGCAAAGGTCACGCGCACGCGCTTGGCGCCGTGGACCACGTGCAGGTTGGTGAGGATCGTGCCGTCGTCCTTGATGACCACGCCGGTGCCCAGGCTGCGCTCCATGGCGCGCTTTTCAGGCCGCTCGGTGGCGTCGTCTTCCTCGTCCATCAGGCCGACCACGCGCACCACCGAGCGGGCCACGCCTTCGTAGGCCTTGGTCGCCGGGGAGGGCAGCGGGTCCTTCTCCAGCGAATGCCGTATGGCGGCGTCGAGCTGCTTCTGGGTCAGCGGCGGCCGCTGCGGCTGCTGCCCCAGCACCACCAGCATCAGCGCCGCGGCCAGCAGGGCGCCGACGCTGCTCCAGGCCAGCGCCGGCAGATGGCGGCGCCAGGCGCGTACCCCGGTGGGTTGCGCCTGCGCCGGCGGCGAGTCCGGCGGCGCCGTGGCCGGCTGCGGCGCGGTGCCTGGCGCCCGCGGCTCGGGCGGGCTGGCCACGGCCTTGCGGCGTGACGGGCTGTACAGCGGAGTCTTGCGGTTCGGCATGCGCTGCCTGGCGACGAATCCTGGGCGTTGGATTCACGTTATCACGTTGCGCGAGCGTGTGCATCCCCGCGGCGCCATGGCCGCAAGGCGGTGGGTCGGCGGCAACAGGCATCATCGGGGACATGCCGACCTGGGTCGACACCCACTGCCACCTCGACGCCAGCGAGTTCGACGCCGACCGGGCGGCGGTGGTCGCGCGCGCCCGTGCCGCCGGGGTCGCGCGGCTGGTGCTGCCGGCGGTGCAGGTGGCGAACTTCGACACCGTGCGCGAGCTGGCCCACGCCTGGGACGGCGTGTATGCGCTGGGCATCCATCCGCTGTACGTGGACCGCGCCGCGGACGACGACCTGGACCGGCTGCGCCAGGCGGTGCAGGCGCAGCGGGCGGACGCGCGGCTGGTCGCGGTGGGCGAGATCGGCCTGGACCATTTCGTGCCGGGGCTGGACCGCGAACGGCAGCAGCGCTTCTACCTGGCGCAGCTGGAGATCGCCCGCGAGGCCGGCCTGCCGGTGATCCTGCACCTGCGGCGCTCGGCCGACGCGCTGCTGCATGGCCTGCGGCGCGTGGCGGTGCCCGGCGGCATCGTGCACGCCTTCAACGGCAGCGAGGTGCAGGCCGGCCACTTCATCGCGCGCGGCCTCAAGCTCGGCTTCGGCGGCGCGATGACGCACGAACGCGCGCTGCAGATCCGCCGCCTGGCCGCCGCGCTGCCCGCGGACGCGCTGGTGCTGGAGACCGACGCGCCGGACATCCCGCCGCAGTGGCTGTACCGCAGCGCGCAGCAGCGCGCCGAGGGCCAGGTGTCGCGCAACGAACCCGGCGAACTGCCGCGCATCGCCCGGACCCTGGCCGCGCTGCGCGGCTGGACGCTCGAACACACCGCCGCGGTCACCGGTGCGAATGCGCGCGCGGCGCTGCCGAGGCTGATGCCATGAGCCTCGCGCCGCGCCGCATCGTCGGTGTCATGAGCGTGCCGGGCCTTTGGGCATCGTGCAGGGCAGGGCATGCATGCCGCGAGGCCGCCCGATGAGCGAGCGGCTGCAGGGCCTGCCGCCGGTGATCGGCCGGCAGACGCGGCTGCTGCTGCTGGGCAGCTTTCCCGGCGCGGCCTCGCTGGCCGCCGGCCAGTACTACGCCCATCCGCGCAACCAGTTCTGGCCGCTGCTGTCGGCGCTGCTGGACGAGGACCTGCGCGCGCTGCCCTATGCGCGGCGGCTGCAGCGGCTGCGCGCGCGCGGCCTCGGGCTGTGGGACGTGATCGCCGAATGCCAGCGCGAAGGCAGCCTGGACAGCGACATCCGGGAAGCCCGCTACAACGACCTGGCCAGCCTGAGGCGGCGCGCGCCGCAGCTGGCGGCGGTGGCGCACAACGGCGGCGAGTCCGCGCGGGCGATGCGCGTCACCGGCGCGTTGGGCCTGCCGGTCTATCGGCTGCCGTCCAGCAGCCCGGCCAACGCCAGCTGGAGCTTCGAGCGCAAGCTGGCCGCCTGGCGCGAGGTCTTCGCGGCCAGCGGGGTGGCGCATGGCTAGCCGGCGCCCGGCCCCGAAGCTGCCCGAGGCGACGATCTCGGAGTACCAGGGCGTGCGCAGCCTGCACCTGGGCACCATCTGGATCCAGGGCTCGATGCGCATCGCCAAGCCCGACCTGGTCGAGCTGGAGTACGTGCAGCGCATGCTGGCCAGCCTGTTGTGGCTGCCGACGCAGCAGATCGGCCAGGGCCGGGCGGTGCAGCTGGGCCTGGGTGCCGCGGCGATCACCCGCTTCACCCACAAGGCCCTGCGCATGCCCACCACCGCGGTGGAGCTCAACCCGGCCGTCATCGAGCTGTGCCGCCGCAGCTTCCACCTGCCGGCCGACGGGCCGCGCCTGCAGGTGCTCAACCTGGACGCCGGTGCCTGGGTGCGCGACCCGGCGCAGCGTGGCAGCGTGGCGCTGCTGTACGTGGACCTGTACGACCACGAGGCCGCGGCGCCGGTGCTGGACGACGCCGGCTTTTATGCCGACTGCCGCGGCGTGCTGGCCGACGGCGGCGTGATGAGCGTCAACCTGTTCGGCCGCAGCGCCAGCTTCGAGCAGAGCCTGGCGCGCATCGCGCAGGCCTTCGGCGAGGAGCAGGTCTGCGCGCTGCGGCCCACGCGCGAGGGCAACCATGTGGTGCTGGCGGGGCGCGGCGTGACCCTGCCCGACCGTGCCACATTGCTCGATCGGGCGGCGCACATCGAAGCACGCTTCCGGCACTGCGGCCTGCCGGCGCGAAAATGGCTGCGCATGCTGCGGCCGCTGGTGCCGCAGGCCCGTCCGCCCGCCGAGGCTTCGCTGCCATGACCCAGACCGCTTCCACCTTGCGTGCCGCCCGCCTGGCCGTGGCCGACACGCTGGCCGTGCCGCACCAGTCGTGGAAGGGCAAGCTCGACTGGAAGCTGCTGCTCGGCTGGCTGCGCGACGACGGCTGGATCACCCCCGACGACGGCGAGCGCGTGACGCGCCGCTTCGGCGCCGGCGCGTCCAGCCAGCATGCGCTGGTGCGGCTGGGCGGTGCCGGCCTGCTGCGCGCCGGTTCACAGCGCGCGCTGGACACCGAGTCGCTGACCGAATGGCTGGCGCAGCGCTGCAAGATGCCGTACCAGCGCATCGATCCGCTGAAGGCCGAGGTCGGGCGCGTGGCCGACGTGATGTCGGTGGCCTACGCCGAGAGCCGCTGCGCGCTGCCGCTGCAGCTGAACAACCACGAGGTGGTGATCGCCACCGCCGAGCCCTTCGACGTGGGCTGGGTGCCCGAGATCGAGGCGCACACGCGGCGCAGCGTCAAGCTGGTGCTGGCCAATCCGCTGGACGTGCGCAAGTACACCACCGAGTTCTACGCGCTGGCCAAGTCGGTGCGCGCCGCGCAGAAGACCGGCGAGGTGTCGCCGGCGGCCAGCTTCGAGCAGCTGGTCGAGCTGGGCAAGAGCGCCAAGCAGCTGGATGCCAACGACCAGGGCGTGGTGCAGGTGGTGGACTGGTTGTGGCAATACGCCTTCGACCAGCGCGCCAGCGACATCCACCTGGAGCCGCGGCGCGAGATGGGGGCCATCCGCTTCCGCATCGACGGCGTGCTGCATACCGTCTACCAGGTGCCGCTGGGCGTGATGAACGCCATGACCTCGCGCATCAAGCTGCTGGGCCGCATGGACGTGGTGGAGAAGCGCCGCCCGCTGGACGGGCGCATCAAGACCAAGCGCCCCGACACCGCGGACAAGATCGGCAGCGAGGTGGAGATGCGGCTGTCCACCCTGCCCACCGCCTTCGGCGAGAAGCTGGTGATGCGCATCTTCGACCCCGAGACGGCGGTGAAGAGCGTCGAGGCGCTGGGCTTCGGCACGCACGACACGCAGCGCTGGCAGGAGCTGATCGCGCGGCCGCACGGCATCATCCTGGTCACCGGCCCCACCGGTTCGGGCAAGACGACCACGCTGTATTCGACGCTGAAGGCGCTGGCCACCGACGACGTCAACGTCTGCACCATCGAAGACCCGATCGAGATGATCGAGCCGGCCTTCAACCAGACGCAGGTGCAGCCGGCGCTCGACTTCGGTTTCGCCGAAGGCCTGCGCGCGCTGATGCGGCAGGACCCGGACATCATCATGGTCGGCGAGATCCGCGACCTGGCCACTGCCGAGATGGCCATCCAGGCGGCGCTGACCGGCCACCTGGTGTTCAGCACCTTGCACACCAACGACTCGGCGTCGGCCATCACGCGGCTGGCCGACCTGGGCGTGCCGGCCTACCTGATCTCGGCCACCGTGATCGGCGTGCTGGCGCAGCGCCTGACGCGCATGCTGTGCCCGGCCTGCAAGCAGCGCGACGAGGACACCTCGCGCGAGACGCTGGACGAACTGGCCAAGCCCTGGCGGCTGTCGGGCGGCGTGCGGCCGTACAAGCCGGTGGGTTGCCTGGAATGCCGCCACACCGGCTACCGCGGCCGCGTCGGCCTGTACGAACTGCTGGTCATGACCGAAGCCGCACGCGCCTGCGTGCACCCGTCGCTGGACGCCGGCGCCTTGCGCCGCCAGGCGGTGAAGGACGGCATGCGCGCGCTGCGCCTGGCCGGCGCGATGAAGGTGGCCGAAGGCCTGACGACGATCGAAGAAGTGCTGCGCAGCACACCGAGCCTGGACATGCGGGCCTGACGGCTCAGGCCCGCGTGCCTGGCGAGGGCCGACCGGCCTGCATGCCGTCGGCCGAGCCTGGACATGCGGGCCTGACGGCTCAGGCCCGTGTGCCTGGCGAGGGCCGGTCGGCCTGCATGCCGTCGGCCGAGCCTGGAGACCCGAATCCCGGCTGCGGGCGTCGGACCATTACGTGGAAACCACAGCGGGGGCCGTCGGCCGGCCTGCCTAGAATCGCGCTCCACAAGGGCTACCGAGGAGACGCGCGTGAAGATCAAGAGCCAGAAGGACTTCTGGTCGGGCCTGATGTTCGTGGTCACCGGATTGGGCTTTGCGGCCGGTGCCACCAACTACAGCTTCGGCACTTCCGCCCGACCGGGCCCGGGCTACTTCCCGTTCGGGCTGGGCATCCTGCTGGCCGTGCTGGGGGGGCTGGTGCTCTTCAAGTCGCTGACCATCGAATCCGAGGGCGGCGATCCGATCGGCGACATCGGCTGGAAGCCGCTGGGCCTGATCACGCTGGCGGTGGTGATGTTCGGCTTCGCGCTGCCCTATCTGGGCATGTTCATCGCGCTGCCCCTGTTGATCCTCGTCTCCAGCCTGGCGGGCGACGAGTTCAACCTGAAAGAGGTGATCATCAACATCGTGATCCTCACCATCGGCTCGTGGCTGGTGTTCATCAAGGGCTTGAACCTGGTGATCCCGCTGTGGCCGGTTTTCATGACCGCCTGAGGAGCGCACGATGGACCTGCTGAACAATCTTGCGCTGGGCTTCGGCGTCGCCTTCACGCTGCAGAACATCTTCTACGCCTTCTTCGGCGCCGTGCTGGGCACGCTGATCGGCGTGCTGCCCGGCCTGGGCCCGGTGGCGACGATCGCCATGCTGCTGCCCAGCATCTACGCGCTGGACGCTACGCCGGCGCTGATCATGCTGGCTGGCATCTACTACGGCGCGCAGTACGGCGGCTCGACCACCGCCATCCTGATCAACGTGCCGGGTGAGTCCAGCTCGGTGGTCACGGCGATCGACGGCTACCAGATGGCGCGCAAAGGGCGCGCCGGAGCTGCGCTGGCCGCGGCCGGCCTGGGGTCGTTCTTCGCCGGCTGCGTGGGCACGATCATCATCGCCGCCTTCGCGCCGCCGCTTACCGAACTGGCCTTCAAGTTCGGCCCGGCCGAGTACTTCAGCCTGATGGTGCTGGGCCTGATCGGCGCGGTGGTGCTGGCCTCGGGCTCGCTGATCAAGGCCATCGCCATGATCCTGCTGGGCCTGCTGCTCGGCCAGATCAACACCGACGTGATCTCGGGCGTGCCGCGTTTCAGCTTCGACATCCCCGAGCTGACCGACGGCATCGGCTTCGTGGCCATCGCCATGGGCGTGTTCGGCTTCGGCGAGATCATCGCCAACCTGAGCCGGCCGGCCGAGCACCGCGAGGTCTTCACCAAGGATGTCAAGGGCATCTGGCCGACCAAGCAGGACTTCAAGAACGCCTGGCCGGCGGTGCTGCGCGGCACGGCGCTGGGCTCGATCCTCGGCGTGCTGCCCGGCGGCGGCGCGCTGCTGGCCTCGTTCGCCGCCTACACGGTGGAGAAGAAGACCAAGGGCCGCCCCGGCGACGTGCCCTTCGGCCAGGGCAACATCCGCGGTGTGGCCGGGCCCGAGAGCGCCAACAACGCCGGCGCGCAGACCAGCTTCATCCCGATGCTCACGCTGGGCATCCCGCCCAATGCGGTGATGGCGCTGATGGTCGGCGCGATGACCATCAAGGGCATCCAGCCGGGCCCGCAGGTGATGACCAGCAACCCGCAGCTGTTCTGGGGCCTGATCGCGTCGATGTGGGTCGGCAACCTGATGCTGATCATCCTGAACCTGCCGCTGATCGGCATCTGGATCAAGCTGCTGACGGTGCCGTACCGCTTCTACCCTGCGATCATGGCCTTCTGCTGCATCGGCCTGTACACGCTGAACAACAACAACTTCGACGTGTTCACCGCCGCCGGCTTCGGCATCGTCGGCTACGCCTTCTTCAAGCTGGGCTGCGAGCCGGCACCGCTGCTGCTGGGCTTCATCCTCGGGCCGATGATGGAAGAGAACCTGCGCCGTGCGCTGCTGCTCAGCCGCGGCGACTGGACGGCGTTCCTGACGCGCCCGCTGTCGGCCGGGCTGCTGATCGCCGCCGCGCTGATGATCGTCATCGTCTCGCTGCCGTCCATCAAGAGCAAGCGCGAGGAAGCGTTCCAGGAAGAAGGCTGACCAAAGCGCCTGCAAACGGCGGCCGCGGACTCCGAGGAGCCTGGGCGGCAGAGATCGGCACCCGCGTTGGGGCTGATTCGGGATGCAGGCAAGGCGCAGTGCGCAGCCCGGGCGGGCCGCCCGGGCAAGCGCTGCAACGCTGCATGCGCCCGAATCAGCCCCAACCCGAAGGGCCGAGGTACCCAAGGCCGCTGGCGGGTGTTGCGCCGCTTGCGCGGGCGGCGAGCCCGCGCTGCGCGACGCGCCTACGCCAGCGGCCTTGGCCACCTCGGCGCGGGTGCCGATCTCTGCCGCCCAGGCTCCCAGGGTTCGCGGCCGTTTGCATTGGCGGCACCTGCTACCGTTGCGGCCGATGACCAAGCTGCTGAATGCCCTGACGGACAACGCCATCTTCGCGCCGCTGCGCACGGCGGTGTTCCGCAACCTGTGGCTGGCCACCTTCGCGGCCAACATCTCGATGTGGATGAACGACGTGACCGCCGCCTGGGTGATGACGTCGTTGAGCACCAGCCCGGTGATGGTGGCGCTGGTGCAGACCGCATCCACGCTGCCGGTGTTCCTGCTGGGGCTGCCCAGCGGTGCGCTGGCCGACATCATCGACCGGCGCCGCTACTTCGCCACCACCCAGCTGTGGGTGGCGCTGAATGCGCTGGTCCTGGCGGCGCTGTCGCTGACCGGCACGCTGACCGCGCCGCTGCTGCTGCTGCTGACCTTCGGCAACGGCATCGGCCTGGCCATGCGCTGGCCGGTGTTCTCGGCCATCGTGCCCGAAGTCGTGCCGCGCGAGCACCTGGGCTCGGCCATGGCGCTGAACGGCATTTCGATGAACCTGTCGCGCGTGGTCGGCCCGGTGGCCGCCGGCGCCATCATCTCGGCGGTGGGCAGCGGCGCGGTGTTCGTCATCAACGTCGTGCTCGCGACCGCGGCCTTCACCACCATCGTGCGCTGGCGCTCGACGCCGCGCACCAGCACGCTGCCCGGCGAGCGCTTCATCGGCGCCATGCGCATCGGCTGGCAACACGTCATGCAGTCGCCACGCATGAAGTCGGTGCTGGTGCGCATCTTCTTCTTCTTCCTGCATTCGTCGGCGCTGCTGGCGCTGCTGCCGCTGATCGCCCGCGAGTTGCACGGTGCCGGGCCGGGTACCTACACCTTGATGCTGGCCGGCATCGGCAGCGGGGCGGTGGTTGCGGCGCTGTACTTTCCGCGCCTGCGCCAGCGCTTCAACCGCGACCAGTTCGTGGCCGGCGGCACGCTGATGCATGCGGCGATGTCGGTGATCGTGGTCTTTGCGCCAAACATCTGGATCGCGCTGCCGGCCATCGCCGTGCTCGGCATGGCCTGGATCTCCACCGCCAATTCGCTGACGCTGGCCGCCCAGGTGGCGCTGCCCAACTGGGTGCGCGCACGCGGCATGGCCATCTACCAGATGGCGCTGATGGGCGGTGCCGCGGCGGGTTCGCTGCTGTGGGGCCAGGTGGCCGGCCTGACCAGCGTGCCCATCGCCGTCGCGGCCGCCGCGGGGGTCGGGCCGCTGCTGTGGCTGGCCACGCGCCGCCTCACCGTCGAAGGCGGCGCCGACCCCGACTTCAGCCTGGTGCAGCCTCGCGACATGCCGAAGACGGCCATCGAGGTGGCGCCGGACGACGGGCCGGTGATGATCACGGTGGAATACCAGATCGACCCGGCGCAGGCCGAGACCTTTGCCGCGGTGATGCAGAAGACGCGGCGCGCGCGGCTGCGCCAGGGCGCGCTGTCCTGGGGCCTGTTCCGCGACACCGAGGCGCCGGGCCGCTACATCGAGTACTTCGTCGACGAAAGCTGGGTCGAGCACCTGCGCCGCCTCGAGCGCTTCACCGCGGCCGACGCCGGGCTGCGCGAGCAGCGGCTGGCGCTGCACCGTGGCGACGGGCCGCCGAAGGTGCAGCGCTACGTCGCCGAGAACCTGCGCAGCAGCGCGCATTGGCCTTTCGGGTAGCGAGATGGAACAAGTCGATTGCGTGGTGGTCGGGGCCGGTGTCGTCGGCCTGGCCGTGGCGCGCGCCCTGGCGCTGGCCGGGCGCGAGGTGCTGCTGCTGGAGGCCGCCGATGCGGTGGGCACCGGCACCAGCTCGCGCAACAGCGAGGTCATCCACGCCGGCCTGTACTACCCGCCGGGTTCGTGGAAGGCACGCCTGTGCGTGCGCGGCCGCGACCTGCTGTACGACTATTGCGCCTCGCATGGCGTCGCGCACCGGCGCTGCGGCAAGCTGGTCGTCGCCACCGACGCATCGCAGGAGCCGGCGCTGCACGCGCTGCGCGAGCGCGCCGCGGCCTGCGGCGTGTTGGATCTGCAATGGCTGGACGGCGCGCAGGCCCGCGCGCTGGAGCCGGCGCTGCGCTGCACCGCCGCGCTGCTGTCGCCGTCCACCGGCATCGTCGACAGCCACGGCCTGATGCTCGCGCTGCAGGGCGATGCCGAGGCGCACGGCGCGCTGCTGGCGCTGTGCAGCCCGCTGCAGCGGCTGCGCCGCGTGCACGACGGCTTCGAGCTGCAGGTGGGCGGCGACGAGCCGATGGCCTTGCATGCGCGCAGCGTGGTCAACAGCGCCGGGCTGCATGCGGTGGCGCTGGCGGCGCGCTTCGAGGGCCTGCCACCGCCGCCGCAGGCCTACTGGGCGCGCGGCCACTATTTCACCTGCGCCGGCAAGCCCGCCTTCACGCGGCTGATCTACCCGATGCCCGACGAGGCCGGCCTGGGGGTGCACGTCACGCTGGACTTGAACGGGCAGATGCGCTTCGGGCCCGACGTGCAGTGGATCCCGGTCGCCGAGCGGGGCGCCGAGGACTATGGTGTGGATGCGGCGCGGGCCGCGCCTTTCGCCGAGGCCATTCGCCGCTACTGGCCGGGCCTGCCCGAGGCCGCGCTGCAGCCCGCCTATGCCGGCATCCGGCCAAAGCTCAGCGGCCCGGGGCAGGCCGCGGCGGACTTCCTGATCCAGGGGCCGGCGGCGCATGGCGTGCCGGGGCTCGTGAACCTGCTGGGCATCGAATCGCCGGGGCTGACCGCATCGCTGGCCATCGCCGAAAGGGTCGCCGAACTGCTGCGCGAATGAAGGGGATGCGTGGGCGGCGACAATGGCCCACGCTTCACCGTTCGACTGCCATGCTTCGACGCACACTCCTCACGCTGGCCGCTGCGGCCCTGGCTTCCCCCGCGGCCTGGGCCCAGGCCTATCCCAGCAAGCCGATCCGCCTGGTGGTGCCGTTCCCCGCGGGCGGCGCCACCGACCTGCTGGCGCGGGCGCTGGCGCAGCGCCTGGGCCAGAGCCTGGGGCAGACGGTGGTGGTGGACAACAAGTCCGGCGGCGGCGGCTCGCTGGGTTCGGCCGAGGTGGCCAAGGCCGCGCCCGACGGCTACACGCTGCTCATCGCCACCAGCAGCACGCATGCCATCGGCCCGCACCTGAACCCGAAGCTGCCCTACAAGACCACCGGTCCGAACAGCGACTTCACGCCCATCGCGCACGTCGCCGATGCCACCAACGTGCTGCTGGTGCCGCTGGACCTGCCGGTGAAGAACGTCAAGGAACTGATCGCCTATGCCAAGGCGCGGCCGGGGCAGCTGAACTACGCCTCCAGCGGCAACGGCACCATCGTGCACCTGACCAGCGAGGCCTTCAAGGCGCAGGCCGGCCTCTTCATCACGCACATCCCGTACCGCGGCACCGCGCTGGCCATTCCCGACCTGGTGTCGAACAAGGTGCAGTTGCTCTTCGACAGCATCGTCTCGGGCATGCCGCACGTGAAGGACGGCAAGCTCAGGGCGCTGGCCGTCACCGGCCGCACGCGCTCGGCCCTGGCGCCGGAGCTGCCGACGGTGTCCGAATCGGGGCTGCCGGGCTTCGTCTCGACCACCTGGTTCGGCATCTACGGGCCGCGTGGCCTGCCGGCGGACATCACCGCCCGGCTGAACGCCGAATTCAACAAGGCCATGCAGTCGGCCGACGTGCGCGAGCGCCTGGCGCGCCTGGGCGCCGACGTCGCCGCGGCCAACACGCCGGCGCAGTTTGCCGCGCTGGTGCAGGCCGACAGCGACCGCTGGGCCGCCCTCATCCGCGACCGCAAGATCACCCTGGATTGACCGCCATGACACACCGCTTCGATTGGGACGCGCCCTACGCCACGCCACGCCGGCCGGTGTTCGCGCGCAATGTCGTGTCCACCTCGCATCCGCTGGCCGCGCAGGCCGGCCTGCGCATGCTGGCGGCGGGCGGCAATGCCGTCGACGCCGCCATTGCCGCCGCGGCGGCGATGACCCTCGTCGAGCCCTGCAGCAACGGCCTGGGCTCCGACGCCTTCTGCATCCTGTGGGACGGCCAGCAGCTGCACGGGCTCAACGCCTCCGGCCCGGCGCCGGCGGCGTGGACGCCGCAGTACTTCCGCCGCAAGCATGGCGATGCGGCCGCGGCGCCGCCGCAGCGCGGCTGGGACAGTGTGTCGGTGCCCGGCGCGGTGGCGGCCTGGGTGGCGCTGAGCGAGCGCTTCGGCAAGCTGCCCTTCGCCGACCTGCTGGCGCCGGCCATCGAGATCGCCGAGCGCGGCACCATCGTGCCGCCGGTGGTGGCGCAGAAGTGGATGCTGGCCGCGCAGGTGGCCGAGCTGGCATCGCAGCCCGGCTTTGCGCAGACCTTCCTGCCGCACGGCCGCGCCCCCGAGGTCGGCGAGCTGTTCCGCATGCCCGCCGCGGCGCGCATGCTGCGCGCGGTGGCCGACACGCGCGGCCAGGCGCTGTACGGCGGCGAAATCGCCGAGAGCCTGGCGCGCGCCGCGCGCGAGCAGGGCGGCGCCATGACCGTGCAGGACCTGGCGGCCTTCCAGCCCGAGTGGGTGACGCCCATCGCCAAGGACTACCGCGGCCACACGCTGCACGAGATTCCGCCCAACGGGCAGGGCATCGCCGCGCTGATGGCGCTGGGCATCCTGTCGCACTTCGACGTGGCCTCGCTGCCGGTGGACGGCACGGCGTCCTTCCACCTGCAGATCGAGGCCATGAAGCTGGCCTTCGCCGACGTCTACCGCCATGTGTCGGAGCGCTCGACCATGCAGGTCAGCACCGAGCAGATGCTGGACGATGCCTATCTGGCCAGTCGCGCCAAGCTGATCGACCCGCAGCGCGCGCAGGACTTCGGCCCCGGCCTGCAGCCCAAGGGCGGCACCATCTACCTGAGCGCGGCCGACCAGAGCGGCATGATGGTCAGCTTCATCCAGAGCAACTACATGGGCTTCGGCTCGGGCGTGGTCATCCCCGAGTGGGGCCTGAGCCTGCAGAACCGCGGCCACGGCTTCAGCCTGCGCGACGGCAGCCCCAACCTGGTGGCGCCGGGCAAGCGGCCGTTCCACACCATCATCCCGGCCTTCCTGACGAAGGACGGGCAACCGGTGATGAGCTTCGGCGTGATGGGCGGCGACATGCAGCCGCAGGGCCACCTGCAGGCGCTGGTGCGCATGCTGGACTACCGGCAGAACCCGCAGGCCACCTGCGACGCGCCGCGCTGGCGCTTAAACCTGCAGAAGAAGCTCAACCTGGAGCCGGGCGTGCCGGCGGACACGGCGCAGGGCCTGCAGCGGCTGGGCCACGTGCTCGACGATCTGCAGGACAGCTACCAGGACTTCGGCGCCGGCCAGTTCATCTGGCGCCTGGGCGACCCGTCGGCCGAAGGCTACGCCGCGGCCAGCGACTCGCGGCGCGACGGACTCGCCGCGGGCTTCTGAACACCCCGCCGGCCGCCGCCGCCCCGGCCGCGTCGCGCTGGCCGGGCCTGGCGCTGGCCATCGTCGGCGCCATCGCGTTTTCGGGCAAGGCCATCATCGTCAAGCTGGCCTACCGCTACGGCGTGGACGCGGTGACGCTGATCATGCTGCGCATGCTGTTCGCGCTGCCGCTGTTCGTCGCGCTGGCCTGGTGGGCGGGCCGCGGCCAGCCGCCGCTGACGGCGCGCGACTGGCGCGTGGTGGGGCTGCTCGGCTTCAGCGGCTACTACCTGGCCAGCTTCCTGGACTTCTGGGGCCTGCAGTACGTCAGCGCGGGCCTGGAGCGGCTGATCCTGTACCTGGGCCCGACGCTGGTGCTGCTGCTGGGGCGCGTGCTGTACCAGCGCCGCGTCGCCCGCGGCCAGCTGGTGGCGCTGGCGGTCAGCTATGTCGGCGTGCTGCTGGTCTTCGGCCACGAACTGGAGCTGGGCGGCCCGCACACCGTGCTCGGCACGGCCCTGGTCTTTGGCAGCACGCTGAGCTACGCGCTGTACCTGCTGTTCAGCGGCGAGGAGGTCAAGCGCCTGGGCGCGGCGCGCCTCACCGGCCTGGCCACCAGCGTGGCCTGCCTGCTGTGCATCCTGCAGTTCGTGCTGCTGCGGCCGCTGGACAGCGCGTGGGCCGTGGCGCCGCAGGTGCTGTGGCTGTCGCTGCTGAATGCCACGCTGTGCACCTTTGCGCCGGTGCTGATGGTCATGATGGCCATCGAACGCGTCGGCGCGGCCGTGGCGTCGCAGGCTGGCATGATCGGGCCCGTCAGCACCATCGCCATGGGCGTGTGGATCCTGGGCGAGCCGCTCAACGCCTGGATCGTGGCGGGCACGCTGCTGGTGCTGGGCGGCATCACCCTGCTGGCGCGGCTGCGCTGAACACTTCGACACGGAGCATTGCGATGGATCTGGGCATCAACGGCAAATGGGCGCTGGTCTGCGCCGCGAGCAAGGGGCTGGGCAAGGGCTGCGCCGCGGCGCTGGTGCGCGAGGGCGTGCACGTGGTCATCACCGCGCGCGGCGACGAGGCGCTGCAGGCCACCGCCGCCGAACTGCGCGCGCTGAACCCGGCCGTGCAGGTGCGCACGGTGGCCGGCGACATCACCACCGCCGAAGGCCGCGCCGCCGCGCTGGCGGCCTGCCCGCAGGTGGACATCCTGGTGAACAACGCCGGCGGGCCGCCGGCCGGCGACTTCCGCGAATGGAACCGCGACACCTGGATCGCCGCGCTGGACGCCAACATGCTGACGCCGATCGAGCTGATCAAGGCCACGGTGGACGGCATGGCCGAGCGCGGTTTCGGCCGCGTGGTCAACATCACCTCGGCGGCGGTGAAGGCGCCCTACGAGGCGCTGGGCCTGAGCAACGGCGCGCGCACCGGGCTCACCGGCTTCGTCGCCGGGCTGGCGCGGCAAAGCCGGCTGGCGTCGCGCAACGTGACCATCAACAACCTGCTGCCCGGCCCCTTCGACACCGACCGGCTGCGCTCGAACACCGCCGCGGTGGCGCAGCGCGCGGGGCAGGGCTTCGACGCGCTGTGGGAGCAGCGCCGGCTGAGCAACCCGACGCAGCGCTTCGGCCGCGCCGACGAGTTCGGCGCGGCGTGCGCCTTCCTGTGCAGCGTGTACACCGGCTACATGACCGGGCAGAACCTGATGCTGGACGGCGGGGCGTATCCGGGGACGTTCTGATCAGGCAACCCGCGGGGTGGAGCCGCTGACACGCTCGCCGATGTGCGGCGTCTTGTTCTCGAATGGCGCTTACGGCCAGGAGGGGTCGACGGCAAACGTCCGCCTGTGGGAAGCGGGCTGCATTCTTCGATGGACACCGACTAAGAAGGCGCTCACGTGCAAGTGTGGCGTCTGCCTGCCGGCAGTTATGTTGGCGTGCCGTGCGGGGAGCAGCGAAGCAAGCCGCAGCCGGAGGTGCTAAAGGTGCTCACGTCTAGCCGCCGGGCACGTTCTGTAGTCTTCGTGAGCACCTTCGCTCAATCGTCCCGGGATCCCTCGATTTCAATGGCCGAGAAGTCACTTGTACTGATTGCCTTTTCAAGCTGGCTGACCAAGTCAGTAGGTTGTTTAAAACGCATCGTGCTCATGTCGATCAAGTCCGCCACCGAACTGTCTTTGAGGTTCCTTGGCACCACGATAGATGTCTTGACTTCGCCGTACAGGTTTGCCGCCGTGACGACGGCGTCAATGCGAAATTCATCCGCGTGCGGGTCTGCCCGACCAATGACAACGTACTCGTACGCCAGGCCATGGCGGAAGTCCGCACACGCGACCCGCACCTCTAGGGACCGTTTTGGATCATCTAGCACCACGAACTCGTGCTTCCCTGGCTGTGCCATCGAGCGGATTGAGTCGTGCAGCGTCCGCGGCATATGAATGTCCATCAGAGATCGCCCCTCTGGCCTCGGAGCGGGAGGCCCTGAAGGACTGGCCAGCACGTACCTCTCGTTGAACCACCCTCCCGTTGCCGTCAGGCGTATGAGCAAGGACTCCGCTGGCACCTGGCCCGTGTTCTCTATCCGGAAACGAATCTTGAGTTGCCCGTAGTTGAGCTCGATCTTCCGCTCGAAATCACGAACGAAGTGAGGGACCTCGCTGCCCTCCCACTTCGTATAGCGCTTGTCCAACGTATGGTCATAGTCGCCCATGATCGAAGCGAGTCCCGAGTGCTCCTGTTTCGGCTTGGGACGTAACCGGATGATGGTCTCCTGAATCGCCCGCCTCTCGTCAGGCGACAAAGCCTTGACGCGGTGCACATCCACGGATGGTTGGCTTGTACTCAGATGCAGTGCAAGCTGGGGTTCGCGGTCCTTCATCGCGTCCAACTGACGCTGAAGATTGGCTGCCTTCTTCTCGGCCTCGGAAACCTCTTTCGGGCGAAGCCAGGTTTCGCTGACCTGATGAATCTTCAGTCCATGGCGTCTCGCAAGGTGGAGAGGACGAATGTCTTGGCTAACTACAACGCGTGACTCCGGGGAAGGCCCTTGGGCGGACAGTGCTTGTGCCACCACGCGCGCATCCGGCTCGTCTTGGTCAAGCTCCGGGTACTGCTCCCAATCAATGCGGTTGCAGTCGGCCAGCGCGATCTCTACCCGAGGGGCCGGCGACTCTCGGACTAGGACGGTGGCCTTCCCTTCAAGCAATGGCCGCAACGTCCGGTTGAAGCGTCGGGCGTGATCCGCAAGCCGCGCATGATTCTTCTTGGAGTCCACCTCCTGCATCACCGTCGGCAACACCAAGACGAGGATGGGGCCGGATGCACTGATCTCTTTCCAAGGGAGCCCGTCGAGTGCAGAACACTCAAGGGCAATGTTCGAGTCGATAAACGCTACGACCGGATACTGCTGCCAGTTGATGCCCACAGTCCACCTCTCGTTGCCACCAGGACTTTGGCCAATCGCAGTACTGGACCAATGTCAGGTGTTCCGCCCCGGCTTCATTGCGTAAGCGACGGACCTAGATCGGCACCGTCGGACGCTTGCTCAGTCCCTTGATGAACACAGCCGGAAGTTCTTTGCCCGGAGGGATTCCAATCCCGACATCTACACGGGACGCCCACCGTGTCCCAGTCAGATTGAGCGGCGCGGTCGTCCTGTGCAGCAAATCAGCATTGCTGCCGATCACATAACGATAGCAGTCAGCGGCGACCGCGGAGTTGAACCGCTCGACCTGCTCTGGCCGCACGTCGGCATGGCGCATGCGACCCTCGTCTCCGTTCATGACCAGCGCCGCAGTTCGAGATAGAGGGAAAAGGACATGCGTGTGAAGCGAACCGTAGCCAAGCGGAAGATGTTCCGTGCTGGACAGCGGCGACAGCACAACCGGGGAGTCGGAGGTTATGTACTCTGATCCGCTAGGCGCGTGGACAACGGTCCAGTCTCTTTCAAAGAGCGTCCGCGCCACCGTGTCCCATGTCTTGAGGGCGTCTGCGCGCGCCGCTTCGTCAGGAACATCGATACGCAAGTGATCACCACTGACCATCTCATGCAGCTTGGTCGCAAGCCTGCGTAGCTCTGCCTCGGACGTATCCGCAGGCGTCGACTCCTCCATCAGCTTGTAGGCCGCGCGCTCACTCGAAACGATGAGCTTCAGCCTTGCTTGCGCAGCCTTTTCGCGCACGATGCGGAACTCTGCAAGGGCGGCCGGCGTTCGAATGGCGTGCATCGCGACGAACAACGCCAGGTACTCGCGATCCTCGAAGCTGAGAGACGCTCTAGAAGCGGCGGATCTCAACGCAGTGCCGGCACGACTCTCTACGATTCCGAACAAGGCTTCGATCTCGAATCGGCGTCGATCGCTTTCGTCGATGAAGGTGTAGAGATGCTCAATGGCGGCGGCATTCTTTGGCACCAGCGCATCGACGACGCCGGTAGTTCGGTCGTACACAGACACGCGCCGGTGCGCTGCCCCCAGGTTTCGTAGCAGTCCGATCTAGAGCCCGGGAGTTTGCATCGTAGTCGTTGATGCGGGGTTTGGCGCGTTGCCGCCAGCATGCTGGCGGCAACGCGCGGCGAACACGGCCGGCGGCACGTACCCGAGGGTGCTGTGCGGCCGGTGGTGGTTGTAGTCCTCGCGCCAGTTGTCGATGACGCTGCGCATGTGGCTGAGACTCGCGAACCAGTGCTGCGATAGGCACTCGTCGCGGAAGCGGCTGTTGAAGCTCTCGATGTAGGCGTTCTGCACCGGCTTGCCTGGCTGGATGAAGCGCAGCTCGATGCCGTTGCTGGCCGCCCAGGTCTGCATCGTCCTGCCGGCGAACTCCGGGCCGTTGTCGGTGCGGATCACCTTGGGCAGTCCGCGCTCGGCCTTGACCTGGTCGAGCACGCGGGTCACGTACAGCGCCGGGATCGAAGTGTCCACGGCGATCTGCACCGCCTCCTTGCTGCAGTCGTCCACGACCGTCAGCGTCTTGACCCGCCGGCCGTTGGCCAGCTCGTCGAACACGAAGTCCATGCTCCACACCTCGTTGGGTTGGATGGGTCGCACCAGGGGTTGCCGCTCGGGCACGGGCAGCTTCTTGCGCCGACGCTTGCGCACCATCAAGCCTTCCTCCCGGTAGACCCGGTAGGTGCGCTTGACGTTGATCGCCCAGCCGTCAATGCGCAATCGGCTGTGCAGCATCCGGTAGCCGTGGCGGCGGTGCTGGCCGGCGAGCTCCGTCAGGCGCTCGCGCAGCCGGCCGTTGCCGTCGTCGCGGGGTTCGTAGCGCAGGGTGCTGGCGCTCATGCCCACCAGCTTCAAGGCCTGGCGTTCGCTCAAGCCCCTGTCCTGCAACTGCCGCACGACCTCGCGACGCGCCGCCACGGCCACTATTTTCCCTTCAGCACCTCGCGCATCGCGTCGACTTCGAGCATCGAGTTGGCCAGCAGCCGCTTGAGCTTGCCGTTCTCGGCTTCCAGCGCCTTCAGACGCTGTGCGTCCGACACCTTCATGCCTCCGAACTTGGCCTTCCAGGCGTAGTAGCTCGGCTCGCTGAAGCCGTGCTTCCTGCACAGCTCCTTGACCGGCAGCCCAGCGTCGGCCTCGCGCAGGAAGCCAATGATCTGTTCCTCGCTGTATCTCTTCTTCATCGGTCCGATCTCCGTCTCGGTTGATCGGACTCTAGAACTTCCTGCTACGAATCTCCGGGGGCAGCGCACCGGTTCTGGGTGAAACCCTTCAAGTAGAACCTTGACACGTAGTGCTGCCGCGCTGGTCCATCGAGCAACGGCTGCCGCTCTGTGAGGCGATCGAATGCGCTCATACACTGAGATTTTATACAGCCCACGGCCCGTACAAGGGCGGTCTGGTCCGGCAGCGTTTGGACCCGCGTGCAGCGTCGGCAGTTGCCTTCGTTTACCCGACGCTTGACGGCTTTCGGGCGTCAGACTCGGGTGAGTGAGATTCCGCTCCGGGTCGGACCGTGCGGGCCATAGCCTCGGCAGGTGGTCGGCCAGCTTGCGAAGATCATCATCGACAGGCAGGTGCGGCCGTCGCTTCCCGCTCGCCTCGGCCAGGAGCGGTCGGCCGGCCCCGGGGTAGAAAACCGCCGGAGCCCGTGGCGCGGTGTGTCAAGCGGCTGAGTTCAGGCGCAGCAGCCTCTGCAGGGGCCTGGCGGGAGTTCCGCCCGGGAACAGGATGCGCGAGGTGTGCTCGGGTTCGACCTGGAACGCTTCGGCGCACACCGAGGCGATCAGCAGGTCCAGTGCCAGCGTGGGCCTCAGATCGCGCCCCTCGAAGAGCTTCGCTGCAGAAAGTCCCGGCCAATCGGCGATGACGCGGCCGCCTTGCACGGCGCCGCCGACCAGCATGGCCGCCGAGCCGGTGCCGTGGTCGGTGCCGCCGGTGCCGTTGGCGGCCACGGTGCGCCCAAACTCGGTGGCCACCAGGATCACCGTCTGCGCCCAGGCCGCCCCCAGCCCTTCGTGCAGCCCCGAGATCAGGCCATCGAGCCCGCCGAGCTGGTTGGCCAGCCGTGCGTTCTGCCCGCTGTGCGTGTCCCAGCCACTGGTCTCGATCATGGCGATGCGCGGGCCGTCGGCGCGTGCCAGGAAGCCTGCGGCCATGCGGCCCAGCGCCGCCGGCGCCTGCCGATTGCCGCCGCCGCCGGAGCCGGCGGCCATGCCGCGTGCCTCGATGGCCGAAGACCACAGGGCGTGCAGTTGCGGGTCGCTCGCATAAAGCTGGTCGACACGCATCATCAAGTCGTCGTTGGCCTGCGGCAGCGCAGAGGGCGCGTAGCTCGCCACCTCGACCGGGCCGCGCAGCGCCAACGGCACCGAAGGCGCGAAGGCGATCGCATCCTTGCCTCTGCGGGGCAGCATGCCGACCAGACGGTTCATCCAACCGTCCTTCAGCTGGTACGGCGCGCTGCCGCCGGTCTCCAACACGTTCTGCCCGTCGAAGTGGGACCGGTCACGGTAGGGCGACGCGACCGCATGAAAGAAGCTCGCCTGCCCGGCGCCGTACAGCTCGTGCAGCTTCGGCAACGACGGGTGCAGCGCGAAGCTGCCATCCAGCTTCAGCTGACTCGCGGCGTCGACCGCCAGCGCGCCGCGCAGGCTGGCATAGGCCGGCTCGGCATACGGGATGACGGTATTCAACCCATCGGCCGCGCCGCGCTGGATGATGAAGATGAAGCGCCGGTCGGTGGCGGCTTGCGCAAAGAGCAGGGGCGATGCCGTGAACAAACCGGCGGTGCCGAGGAAGCGGCGGCGGTCCATGGGCACGGTCATCTCCTCAGGAACTCGGGCGCGACGAGCAGCAAGGCCAGCGCCGTGCGGCCGCTCTCGGCACGCGCGATGGCACCGGCCGTGCTCTCGCTCAATGCGCCGGGCAGCACGCGCGGCGCCAGCGCGCGTGCGTCGGCCGCGGCACCGGCCTGCGACGCCAGGCGTTGTGCGGTCTCCACGCGGCGCAGCAGCGCGTCGGGCGCGGCCCAGGTGGCGGCCACGTCGTCGTAGCCGGCCGGCGAGCCGGGGCGCCACACCGGCTGGCCCAGCTGGTTCATCAGGTTCACCGCTTGAGCCGGCGGCATCTCGGGCCGGCCCAGGGCGCGCTGCGCGGAAATGGCCCATTCCCAAGGGGACTTGAACTTGGCCGCCGTGGGCTGCCACGCTTGCGGTGCCGCAACCAACTCGCGGTACAGGCTGGGCAGGTCACCGCCGGTGCGCATGAAGGTGTCGGCCAGGCGCTGCACCAGCGCGGGGGGTGGATCGTCGGCCACGAAGTGGCGCGCCAGCTTGCCAGCGATGTGGCGGGCCGTGGCCGGCGCGACCGCCAGGTCGTGCAGCATGGCGCTGGCCTGCGCTTCGCCGCCCTCGGCATAGCTGCGGCCCAGCAGAGTCCGCGACCCGGGTTCGTGCAGCGCCGGCACGAAGCGGAAGGTGGCCGCGCTGCCGGGTGCTCCGTGTGCCCCGTCGTCGCCCGGCAGGGTCCAGCCGGTGAGCGCGCGGGCGAACTCGGTGACGTCCTGCTGCGTGTAGCCGCTGCGCACACCGAGCGTATGCAGCTCCAGGATCTCGCGCGCCAGGTTCTCGTTGAGGCCACGGCGGCGCTGCCCGGCCCTGCGTGGACGCTGTGCTGCGGGGCTGTCGGGGCCGATCGACTGCGCCTGGTCGAGGTACAGCAGCATCGTCGGATGGCGGACCACGGCCAGCAGCAGATCCTCGAAGCGGCCCAGCACATGCGGCCGGATGGCGTCGGCCTCGAAGCCGCCTGCCATGCCCACGATCAGCAGCTTGTCCACCGACACGGCGAAGTGGTTGGACCAGAAGTGCACCAGCCGTTCCACGAAGGGCGTGGTGGTCTGCAGGGCACTGTGGGTGCGGGCACCCACCGCCGCGACATAGGTGTCGCGCCCCTGGCGGAGATAGGCTTCGCGAATGCCGCTGACCTGTCCCTCCGCAGCCTGCCGCACAGCGCGCTGCTGCGCGAGCCAGAGTTCCAGCAGCGCCGGGGTTCGGGCCATCGGCTTCCAGGCCGACGGCATGGGCTCATAAGCGTCGAACTGGCTCAGCAGCCACCGTTGCGGATCGGCCGGTGCCGAGTCGTCGGGCCTGGCGCCAAGGCCAAAGCGGTTCAGGGCGACGGCGGAGCTACTCATTGCCGAATTGTCACGCTCGAACTTCTGCGCGCTGTGTCCGCTGTGTGGCGAAGCGTAAAGACCAAGCAAGCACCAAGCACTTCAGCCCGCGGCACCGACCGCAGCCACCCGCAGCCGCTTTCATGCGCGAGCGCTCAGCGCACGAACTGGTCCACGTAGTCCGCGCCCAGCCCGACCTCGCGGTAGTGCCGGCGGCACATCTCGATCTTGGTGAACACGTCCTCGTAGCCGGTGGTCTGGCCGGCCTCGTCGACGTAGACCATCGCGCCGGCGATGTTGAAGAAGGTGATCATCTCCGTCGCGCCGCCTGCGGCCTCGTCGACCACCAGCGTGTGGATCTCGCCCGGCGGCTCGTAGACGAAGCTGCCTTCGTGGGCCACCCAGTCGTGCTCCAGGTAGCGCCAGGCGCCGCGGATCACGTAGCCCGTCACCCAGCTGGGGTGGATGTGGCGCGACAGCACGCCGGCCTTGCGCACGCGCAGCAGGTTGCACCAGCTGCCGGTCACCGTGTTCAGCAGCAGCGGGCGGAACCACACCAGCGGCGCCTGCGGCACCCACACGCGTTCGTCGTCGGGGACCGCTTGGATGGCGATCTCCGGCTGGATGCCGGGAAGTTGCACGATCATCGTCGCGGCTCCTTCAGGTGATCAAGTACCCGCCGTCCACCGGCAGCACCACGCCAGTGACGAAGCGCGCGCCTTCGCTGGCCAGAAACAGCACCGGCCCGGCCACGTCCTCGGGCGTGCCCCAGCGGCCCAGCGGCGTGCGCGCCAGGATCGGCGCGCTGCGCGCCGGGTCGTCCTGCAGCGCCTGCGTCAGCGGCGTGGCGATCCAGCCCGGCGCCACCGCGTTGACGCGGATGCCGTCGGCCGCGTAGGCGATGGCCAGGCTTTTGGTCAGTTGCGCCACGCCGCCCTTGCTGGCGCTGTAGCCGGGCACCAGGCCGCCGCCGAAGAAGCTGAGCATCGACGCGGTGTTGACGATGCAGCCGCGCCGCGCCTTCAGCCCCGAGCGCGCCGCGGCGCAGACGCGCATGGTGCCGTTCAGGTTGATGTCCACGGTGCGCGCAAAGGCCTCGGCCTCGTGCTCGGCGCCGCGGTTGATGATGCCGGCGCAGTTGACCACCACGTCCAGCTCGCCCAGTTCCTGCAGCAGCGCGGCCACCGCATCGCCGTCGCGCACGTCGAGCATGCGGTGGGCGAGGGCGGGGCGGGCGGCGGTGGCCGCGTCGACCTCGGCCGCCGTTGCGCCGGTGGCCCACACCTGTGCGCCGTCCGCCGCGAAGGCCGACGCGATGCCCGCGCCGATGCCGCTGGTGGCGCCGGTGACCAGCACCTTCCTCATGCCTGCCTCGCCAGGGCGGCACGCACCGCGTCGGCGCGCGGGATCGGCGCCACCGCGCCGTAGCCCTGCGTGGACAGCGCCGCCGCCGCGGCGGCGTAGCGCCCGGCGGCGCGCAGGCCGTCGCCGGCCACCAGGCGTGCGACGAAGGCACCGCCAAAGGTGTCGCCGGCGCCGGTGGCATCCACCGGCTGGCAGGGGAAGGGGGCGATGCGGTGGCGCTCGCTTTCGCTGGCCACCAGCGCGCCTTCGGCGCCCAGCTTCAGCGCCACTACGTTCGCGCCGCCGCGCAGGCAGTGGTCGACGATGGCGTCGGGCTCGGTCAGCCCGGTGATGGCGGTGATGTCGTCCCAACTGGGCAGCGCGATATCGCAGCGCCGCAGCACGTCGCTCATCACCGCGCGGGCGCGGTCCAGCGACCACAGCTTCAGCCGCAGGTTGGTGTCGAAGGAGACGCGCGCGCCGGCCGCCCGCGCCGCGTCGATGGCGGCATAGCCGGCGTCGCAGGCGCTGTTGGAAATCGCCAGCGAGATGCCCGACAGATGGAAGACCTTGGCCGCGGCGATGCGCGCCTGCGGCACATCGGCCGGCGCCACGCGGCTGGCCGCGCTGCCGCTGCGGTAGAAGTGGAACTCGTGGCCGCGCTCGCCGTGGGTGACGAAGTAGATCGCGGTGAAGGCCGCGGCGTCGCTGCGCACCAGGCTGTGGTCCACGCCTTCGGCATCCCACAGCGCGCGCAGTGCGCGGCCGTTGGCGTCGTCGCCCAGCGCGCTCCAGTAGCCGACGCGCGCGCCCTGGCGCGCGGCGGCGATGGCGAAGTTGCTGCTGTCGCCGCCGAAGCCCTGCAGGTACAGGCGGCCCTCGCCCTGGCCGGTCTGGTTGAACTCGACCATCGGTTCGCCGTAGGCGAGGATGTCCATGCGGGGTCAGATCCTTCCGTACTTGGCCAGGCCCTGGCGCAGCGACTTCTGGTCCATGATCAGCTTGGCCTGCTCGAGTTCGCGCGCGTCGATCTCCTGCGCCATCTTAAGCACCTGCGCCGCTTGCGCCTGCGGCACCACGACCACGCCGTCGACGTCGCCGACGATCAGGTCGCCCGGGTGCACCACCACGCCGCCCACGCGCACCGGCACCTGCGCCGCCACGGTCTTGTAGCGGCCCAGCGTGGTGCCCGGGCTGACGCTGCGCGCATACACCGGGAAGCCGTAGTCGCGGCGGATCTCCACCAGGTCGCGCACGCCGCCGTCGAGCACCGCGCCGGCATGGCCGTTGGCCACCGCGCCGGCGGTCATGAGCCCGCCCCAGACGGCCACGTCGGGCTCGCCGCCGGCGATGGAGATGACGATGACGCTGCCCTTGGGCGCCTCGTCGATCAGGTCCAGCGCATGCTGCGGCGGCAGGAATTCGTCGGTGGCCGCTTCCAGCACCGTGGCCGCGGGGCCGCAGATCCGCTGGTCGTTGATCTGCGGCTTGATGGGGTGGTCCATGTAGCCGCGGTGGCCGCAGACCTTGTCGACGGCGTCGGCGATCGAGGCGATGGCCACCTGGCCGAAGGCTTCGACCAGTTTGGAGGTGTCGTTCATGGGGGGTTCCAGTGGGTTACCAGGGGTTGAGCCAATGCAGCGGCCGCTCGCCGCGCAACACGCGCACCGCCTCCTCGGCGGCCTTGCGCTGCAGGTCGCGCATGGACTCTTCGCTGTACCAGCCGATGTGGTTGGTGACGACGACGTTGTCCAGCGCAAACAGCGGATGGGCCGGGTCGGGCGGCTCGTGCTCGAACACGTCCAGCCCGGCGCCGAGGATGCGGCGCTGCGCCAGCGCCGCGGCCAAGGCGTCCAGGTCGACCAGCCCGCCGCGTGCGGTGTTGACCAGGATGGCCGTCGGCCGCATGGTGGCGATGCGCCGCGAGTCGATGAGGTGCCGCGTCTGCGGCTTCAGCGGCGCGTGCAGCGAAATCAGGTCGGCCTCGCGGCAGATGTCGTCGACGCTGGCGGCCCTCGCGCCCGGCGGCAGGTCGGGGTGGGGGTCGGCCACCAGCACGCGTGCGAAGCCGAAGCCGGCGAACATGGCGTGCGTGAGCCGCGCGATGCGGCCGTAGCCGATGAGCCCCAGCGTGCGCCCGCGCAGGCGGTACATCGGCTGCAGCACGCCGGTGGACCAGCGGCCGGCGCGCACCTCGGCGTCGTGCAGGCGCACGCGCCGCACCACGGCCAGCGCCAGCGCCACCGCCTGCGTGGCCACCTCGTCGGTGCCGTAGTCGGGCACGTTGCAGACCGCGATGCGGCGTTCGCTGGCGGCACGCTGGTCGATGTTGTCCACGCCGATGCCGTAGCGGATGACCGCGCGGCCGTTCGTCATCGCCTCGATCGCCGCGCGCGGCAGCGGCGATTCGCGCACCAGCACCACGCTGGCGTCGCGCACCGCCGCCAGCGTCGCGTCCGGGTCGCGCCGGCAGGGGCGCAGCTCGAAGCGCGCGCCCACCGTGGCGAGCAACTGCTCTTCCTGGTCGTAGGCGGCGTAGCCGTCGTCGATGGCGACGACGAGCGCCTCACGCCCCTCGCCCGGCGCGTCCGCCGGTTCGCCTGGGGAGGTGGCGCGGGCCGGCTTGGCAGCGGCCCGGCGCGCGTCCCGCGCCGCGTTCGAGGCAGGGCGTGTCATGCGTCTGCCGGCATCACTTCTTCGTCGCGTCGATGGCCTTGAACAGGTCGTCGACGTAGTTCTTGCCGATCTCGGCCTCGGCCCACTGGCGCACCGGCGGCTGCGCCAGCTTGCGGAACTCGCCGATCTGCGCCGCGGTCGGCACGTAGACCTGCATGCCGTTCTTCTCCAGGATGGCCTTGGCGTTGTTGTCCTGGTCTGCGGTCATCTTGCGGTGGATGGCCGTGGCCTTGGCGACGCCTTCGTCGACCGCCTTGCGCTCGGTGGCGGTCAGGCCGTTGTAGAAGCGGTCGTTGACCATGTAGGCGTGCACCGAGTACACGTGCCCATCCAAGGTGGCGTACTTCTGGTACTGGTACAGGCTGGCGGCCAGGATGTTGGTGACGCCGTTCTCCTGCCCGTCCACCACCTTCTGCTGCAGTGCGGTGGGCAGCTCGGCCCAGGGGATGGCCGACGGCGACGCACCCAGCGCCTCGACCATCGTCTTGAACACCGGCGACGGCTGTATGCGGATCTTCATGCCCTTCATGTCGGCCGGCGTCTGGATGGGGCGCAGGCTGTTGGTGAAGTGGCGCACGCCGTTGTCGGCCACCGACAGCATGCGGATGCCGGTCTTCTTGATCATGTCGTCGGAGAAGCCCTTCAGCCACGCCGAGTCATACACGCGCCAGGCCTGCTCGTGGCTGTCGAACAGGAACGGAATGCCGAGCACGCCGATCGGCTTGTAGACGGTGGCGATGGCGCCGTCGTGCGCCACGGCCAGCTCCAGCGTGCCGAGCTTCAGGCCCTCCATCGTCGGCTGGTCCTTGCCGAACTGGCCGGCCGGATAGATCTCGACCTTGATCGAGCCGTTGGTCGCCTTCTCCACATACTCCTTGAAGGCCAGCGCGGCCACGTGCTTGGGCTGGTCGTCCTTGGCGGGCTGGAAGTGGGCGTACTTCAGCACCTTCTGCGCATGGGCCAGCGGCGCCGCGAGGCAGGCCGCAGCGGCGGCGGCGACGGCGAGCAAACGGGACAGTTTCATCGGAAGTCTCCTCTACGGGCGGGGTGGGAAAGGGCGTCAGCGCAGGTAGCCGAACGCCTGGGGCAGCCAGGTGCTGAACGCCGGCACCAGGCTCAACAGCAGCAGGACCAGGATCTGCGCGCCCAGCATCGGCAACAGCTCGCGCGACAGCGGCCCCATCTTCACGCCCGAGACGATGGACGTGACGAACAGCAGCGCCCCCACCGGCGGCGTGATCATGCCCAGCGTCAGGTTGACGAGCACGACGATGGCGAACTGCAGCGGGTCGATGCCGGCCGCCAGCGCCAGCGGCGCCAGCACCGGCACCAGGATCATCACGCCGGGCAGCGGCTCGATGAAGATGCCGGCGAGCAGCAGGAAGACGTTGATCAGCAGCAGCAGCTCGACCGGGCCGAGGCCGAAACCGCCGATCCACGCGGCCACCGTCTGCGGCACCTGGCCGACGGTGAGCACCCAGCCGAAGACCTCGGAGCAGGCGATGACCATCAGGATCGACGCCGTCAGCAGCGCGGTACGCAGCAGGATCGTCGGCAGCATGGCGAAGCGCAGCGTGCCGTAGAGGAAGCGGCCGACCAGCAGCGCGTAGAACACGGCGGCCGCCGAGGCCTCGGTGGGCGTGAACATGCCGAAGTGGATGCCGCCCAGGATGATCACCGGCAGCAGCAGCGCCGGCAGCGCCTTGAAGAAGCTCACCGCGATGGTGGCCAGCGGCGGCCGGCCGGCGTCGGAGCGGTAGCCGCGCCGCGTGCTGATGATGTGGTTCACCACCAGCAAGGAGCCGGTGATCATCAGCCCGGGCACGATGCCGGCCAGGAACAGGCCCATGATGGTCACGCTCGGCTCGGTGAGCGCGTAGACGATCATGATGATCGACGGCGGGATGATCGGGCCGACGATGGCCGTGGCCGCGGTCAACGCGGCGGCATAGCCCGGGCTGTAGCCGGCCTGGCGCATCATCTTGATGAGCATGGCGCCCGGGCCGGCGACGTCGGCCAGCGCCGAGCCGCTGATGCCGGAGAAGAAGGTCAGCGTGAGCACGTTGGTGTGGCCCAGGCCGCCGCGCACGTGGCCGATCAGCTGGCTGGCGAAGCGCAGCAGCACCTCGGTGAGCGCGCCGCCGGTCATCAGCTCGGCGGCCAGGATGAAGAACGGAATGGCCATCAGCGGGAAGCTGTCGATGCCGGCGAACATCTGCTGCACCGCCACCAGCGGCGGCAGCGAGCCCTGCACCCACACCGCGGCCAGCCCGCCGACCAGCATCGTGAAGGCGATGGGCACGCCGAGGATCAGCGTCACCAGGAAGACGAGCATCAGCGTGGCGCTCATCGCGGCAGCCTCCAGGCGGCGCGCGCCGGCGTGAACGCAGGGGAACGGCCGGGCGCGTTCACAGCGTCGCCTCCTCGGGCGACAGCGCACCGTCGCTGCGGAACTGCCGATCGCGCACGTAGCCCGCGGCGATGAAGCCCAGATAGACGAGCATCAGCACCGCGCCGATCGGGATGGCCAGGTAGACGAGCCCGAAGTTCCAGTTGAGCACCGGCGTCTCCTGGCCCCAGGCGAAGTCCACGTACTGCGCGCCCAGCCAGAGCATGGCGACGAAGGCGCCCGCCAGCACCGCGACCACGGCGACGCGCATGGCCTGCGCGGCGCGGCGCGGCAGCAGGTCCTGGAAGACGTCGACCGCGAGGTGCGCGCCGATGCGCAGCACCAGGCCCGAGCCGAGGAAGCCGACCCAGATCATCATGTAGCGCGACAGCTCCTCGGCCCAGACGAAGGAGTGGTTGAAGGCGTAGCGGGCGATGACGTTGGCGATGACCAGCAGCGCCATCGCCGCCATCAGCGCTATCAGCACGCCGCTGTTGACGGCCACCAGCGCACGCTCGGCGCGGCCGCTGGTCGGGGGGGAGGAGGCCTCTTCGCTCATGGCCTGGATTGTGGTAACTGATATCTCAGATCTAGTACAGTAATTTCCCGAATGGCCGACCCGGGCGCGCCGCGTGAACAATCGCCGCCATGAACGCCCCGCTGCGGCTCGAACGCCCGCAACTGCTGACCGACGTCGTCTGCGCGCGCATCCGCACGGCCATCGTCGACGGCGAGTTCGCGCTGGGCGAGCAGATGTCCGAGGCGCAGCTGGCGCAGCGCCTGGGGGTGAGCAAGACGCCGGTGCGCGAGGCGCTGCTGCGGCTCAAGGCCGACGGCCTGGTGGAGATCCACCCGCAGCGCGGCAGCTTCGTCTTCCGCCTGGATGCCGACCGCGTGGGCCAGCTATGCCGCTACCGGGCGATGATCGAGACGGCGGCGCTGCGCGAAGCGCTGGCCGTGGGCCGCGGCCCGGCGCTGGCGCGCACGCTGGCGGCGCTGGTCACGGCGATGAAGAAGGGCGAGCGCACGCGCGACCTCAAGGCGCTGGCCACGCTGGACATGGACTTCCACTGGCAGCTGTTCGCGCATTGCCCGAACCGCTACCTGCTGGCCGGCTACGACGTGGTGCGCTGGCAGTTGGTGGCCATGCGCCAGCGCGCGCCCATCGACAACGCGGTGGACAGCCACCAGGTGCTGGTCGACGCGATCGGCGACGGCGACGTCGAGCGTGCCTGCACGCTGCTCGTCGGCCACGTGCTGGAAAACGAGAGCCGCTACGCCGACGCGATGCGCGCCGCGGCGGGCTGACGCCTCAGTCGCTGCGCGCCGCGCCGCAGTTCCAGCACTGCTCGAAGGGGCCGTCGATCAATTCGCCGCAGCGGCGGCAGGCCCAGTGCCGCCAGGGCGGGTTGCGCAGTTCGTGCAGCAGGTGCAGCGCCTCGGCGTGGCGGTTTTCGTCGGTGACCCAGACCTCGGGCAAGGCCTGGTCGACCGGAATCTCGCCGGCGATGCTGCCCGCCCAGGCACGCTGCACCGTGGCGTCGATGCCGGCGCCGCACAGCTGGTCGGCCCACAGCGTGGCCAGGGCCAGGTTGGGTGCGGCGACCAGGCGCTTCATGACTCGACAATGCAGCAATGGGCTGGTCGATTCTCGCCGACGCCGTGCTCGTGCTGCACGGCGCCTTCATCGCCTGGGCCACCTTGGGGGCGCTGGCGGTGTGGCGCTGGCCGCGGCTGGTCTGGGCGCACCTGCCGGCGCTGGCCTGGGGCGTGTGGATCGAGGCCAGCGCCGGCCTGTGCCCGCTGACGCCGCTGGAGGTCGCGCTGCGCCAGCGCGCCGGCCAGCGCGGCTACGAGGGCAGCTTCATCGACCACTACCTGGGCGCGCTGATCTATCCGCAGGGGCTGACGCCGGCCGCGCAGGCGCGCATCGCCCTGGGGCTGGCGGCCTTCAACCTGCTGGTCTACGGGCTCATCGTCTGGCGCCGCCGGCGCACGCGCCGCGTCAGCCCGCTCCGGCGCCCACGCCGGGTCAGCCCGCTCCGGCGCCCACGCCGGGTGCGCTAACCTCCGGGGCTGACCTCAGCTTGCAGGAGAAGGCATGAACTCATCGAAGACCATTCAGATCCGCCAGTTCGGTGGCCCCGAGGTGCTGCAGATGGTGGAGCTGCCGGTGGGCGAGCCCGGGCCCGGCGAGATCCGCATCCGCCACGAGGCCTGCGGCCTGAACTTCATCGACGTCTACCAGCGCACGGGGCTGTACCAGAACCCGCTGCCGCTGACCCTGGGCATGGAAGGCGCCGGCATCGTCGAGGCGGTGGGCGAGGGCGTCACGCACCTGAAGGTCGGCGACCGCGCCGCCTATGCCAGCAACCCGCCGGGCGCCTACAGCCAGGCGCGCGTGATGCCGGCGCGCACGGTCTGCCGGCTGCCCGACGCCATCGACTTCGACACCGGCGCGGCGATGATGCTCAAGGGGCTGACCGCGCAGTACCTGCTGAAGAAGACGCGGCCGGCGGAGGGCCTGCAGGAAGGCGACTTCGTGCTCTTCCACGCGGCCGCCGGCGGCGTGGGCCTGATCGCCTGCCAGTGGGCCAAGGCGCTGGGGCTGCAGCTGATCGGCACGGCCGGCAGCGAGGCCAAGTGCCAGCTGGCGCTGGCGCACGGCGCCGCGCATGCCATCAACTACGCCAAGGACGACTTCGTCGCGCGCGTCAAGGACATCACCGGCGGCAAGGGCGTGAAGGTGGTCTACGACTCGATCGGCAAGGACACCTGGGACGGCAGCCTGAACTGCCTGCGCCCCTTCGGCCTGATGGCCAGCTTCGGCAACGCCTCCGGGCCGGTGCCGCCGTTCGCGCCGGGCATCCTGGGCGCGAAGGGCTCGCTGTACGTGACGCGGGCCACGCTGTTCACGCACATCGCCACGCGCGAGGCCACGCAGGCCATGGCCGACGACCTGTTCGCGGTGGTCGGCAGCGGGCAGGTGAAGATCCGCATCGACCAGCGCTACCCACTGGCCGACGTGGCCCAGGCGCACCGCGACCTGGAAGCGCGCAAGACCACCGGCAGCAGCGTGCTGATGCCTTGAGACGTTGGCGGTGCGACGGCGCGCCGCCTGGCGCGCTCAGTCGGCCACCGCCGCCCGGTAGGCATGCCACGAGGCATGCCCCAGCACCGGCCCGACGACCAGCAGCCCGGCGAACCAGGGCAGCAGCGCCAGCACCACCCCCACGGTGATCAGCGCGCCCCAGAACAGCATCACCGGCATCTGCGTGAAGAACAGGCGCATGCTGGTCAGGCCGGCGGTGATGGCGTCGGTCTGGCGGTGCAGGATCATCGGAATGGACACCACGCTGACGGCATAGATCAGCCCGGCGAAGAGCGCGCCCACGCCCACCCAGGCGACGATGAAGCCGAGGTTCTGGGGGTCCATCAGCGCCAGCAGCGAGCCGCGCAGGTCCGGCATGCCGTCGAAGCTGACCGCAAAGATGACCAGCGTGGCGCGGCCCCACAGCATCTCCAGGATGAGCAGCACGAAGCCGAAGATGGCGAGCTGGCCGGTGCGCGTGTCCCAGGCCAGCAGCGAGTCGCCGAAGTCGGGTTTCTCGCCGTTCTCCAGCCGCTGGCTGGCGCGGTACAGGCCCAGGCACAGGAACGGGCCCATCAGCAGGAAGCCGGCCGACAGCGCCATCACGTAGGCCGGTGCGGTTTCGTAGACCTTCATCAGCGCCCAGCCCATGACCATGAAGCAGGCGCCGTAGAACAGGCCGATGCCGGGGCAGCGGATGAAGTCGCGCCAGCCCAGCGCCAGCCAGCGCAGCGGGTCGGCGAAGCTCAAGCGGCGCAGCACGATCGCCGGCTTGGCGGCGGCCGTGTCGGTGGCGTCCGGGCCCGGGGTGTCGTCAGCGCTCATGGCGGGTCTCAGCGGCCGCGGCGCACGCGGCGGATCTCGTCAAGGATCAGGCAGATCGCGCCCAGCGTGATGGCGCTGTCGGCCAGGTTGAAGGCCGGAAAATACCAGCCGCCGTAGTGCAGCTGGATGAAGTCCACCACGTGGCCATGCAGCAGCCGGTCGACGACGTTGCCGACCGCGCCGCCCAGGATCATGGTCACGGCGAAGCAGAACAGCTTCTGCGTCGGATGCGTCTTCAGCATCCAGACGATGAAGCCCGAGGCCACCGCGCCCAGCGCCACGAAGAACCAGCGCTGCCAGCCCGAGGCGCCGGCCAGGAAGCTGAAGGCCGCGCCGCTGTTGTGCACCCGCACCAGGTTGAACCACGAGGTCAGCGGCTGGCTGTGGTGCAGCTCGAAGGCGTTGACCACCAGCGTCTTGCTCAGCTGGTCGATCAGCACCACCACGCCGGCCAGCGCCAGCCAGCCCCACAGGCTGGACGCCGAGCCGGACGCGCGCGTCGCCATGCTCAGGCGACGCGGCGCACTTCGCCGGCGCCGTACAGGTTGCTGACGCAGCGCCCGCACAGCGTGGGGTGCGCGGCATCGGCGCCGACGTCGTCGCGCCAGTGCCAGCAGCGCTCGCACTTGGTGGCGGCCGACGGCGTGACCGTGACCGCCAGCGCGTCGGCGCTGGCCAGCGTGGCCTTCGACGTGATGAGCACGAACTTCAGGTCCTCGCCCAGCGAGGCCAGCAGCGCATGCGCCTCGGGCGGCGCGGCCAGCGTCACCTCGGCCTGCAGCGACGAGCCCACGCCGCCGGCGGCGCGCACCGCCTCGATGGCCTTGTTGACGGTATCGCGCACCTCGCGCAGCGATTGCCATTTGCTCAGCAGCCCCGCGTCGGGGGTGGTGCCGACGCCGGCGAAGTTCCAGTATTCCTGCATGAAGATGCTGCCCTGGCCCGGCGCCACCACCGCCCAGGCTTCCTCGGCGGTGAAGCTGAGGAACGGCGCCATCCAGCGCAGCATGGCCTGCGTGATCTGCCACAGCGCGGTCTGCGCGCTGCGCCGCGCCAGGCTCTTCGGCGCGGTGGTGTACAGGCGGTCCTTGAGCACGTCCAGATAGAACGCGCCCAGGTCCTCGCTGCAGAACACCTGCAGCTTGGCGACCACCGGATGGAACTCGTAGACCTCGTAGTGCTTCAGCACCTCGGCCTGGAACTGTTCCGCGCGCGTCAGCGCCCAGCGGTCGATCTCCAGCATCTGCGCCCAGGGCACGGCGTCGGTCTGCGGATCGAAGTCACTGGTGTTGGCGAGCAGGAAGCGCAGCGTGTTGCGGATGCGCCGGTAGGCGTCGACCACACGCTTCAGGATCTCGTCGTCGCCGGCGATGTCGCCGCTGTAGTCACTGGCCGCCACCCACAGGCGGATGATCTCGGCACCCAGTTTCTGGCTCACCGCCTGCGGCTCGATGCCGTTGCCCAGGCTCTTGCTCATCTTGCGGCCCTGGCTGTCCACGGTGAAGCCGTGGGTCAGCAGCCCGCGGTAGGGCGCGCGGCCGTAGATCGCGCAGGCCAGCAGCAGCGAGCTGTGGAACCAGCCGCGGTGCTGGTCGTGGCCTTCCAGGTACAGGTCGGCCTCGGGGCCGCTGTCGTGGTGGCCCAGGCTGGAGCCGGTGTTGGCATGCGTGCCGCGCAGCACGTGCCAGAAGGTGGAGCCCGAGTCGAACCAGACCTCGAGGATGTCGCTGCTCTTGGTGTAGTGCGGCGCGTCCTCGGGCCCCAGGATCTCTTCGGCGGTGACGCGGCTCCAGGCTTCGATGCCGCCGGCCTCGACGATGTCGGCGGCCTGGTCGAGGATCTGCATGGTGCGCGGATGCAGCTCGCCGCTGTCGTTGTGCAGGAAGAAGGGCAGCGGCACGCCCCAGCTGCGCTGGCGGCTGATGCACCAGTCGGGCCGGTTGGCGATCATGTCGCGCAGGCGCGCACGGCCGTTCTCCGGGTAGAAGCCGGTGTGGTCGATGGCTTCCAGCGCCAGTTGGCGCAGCGTCTGCGGCGCCTTGTCCTTGGTGAACACGCCCACGCCTTCGTCCATGCGTATGAACCACTGCGCCGCGGCGCGGTAGATCACCGGGCTCTTGTGGCGCCAGCAGTGCGGGTAGCTGTGGGTGATCGTGGCGCTGGCGAGCAGCCGGCCGGCGGCCTTCAGCGTGTCGATGATGACCGGCACCGCCTTCCAGATGTTCTGGCCGCCGAACAGCGGGAAGTCGGCCGCATAGCTGCCGTTGCCTTGCACGGGGTTGAGGATGTCGTCGGTCTTCAGGCCGTGCGCGATGCAGGAGTTGAAGTCGTCCACGCCGTAGGCCGGCGACGAATGCACGATGCCGGTGCCGTCTTCGGCGGTGGCGTAGTCGGCCAGGTACACCGGCGACAGCCGGTCGTAGCCCGGGTCCACCTCGGCCAGCGGGTGGCGGAAGTTGATGCCGGCCAGCCGTTCACCCAGGGTGGTGGCCAGCACGCGGCCTTCGAGGCCGTAGCGCTCCAGGCAGCTTTCCACCAGCGACGCGGCCAGCAGCAGCAGCCCGCGCGGCGTGTCGACCAGCGCGTACTCCAGCGCCGGGTTCAGGTTCAGCGCCTGGTTGGCGGGCAGCGTCCAGGCGGTGGTCGTCCAGATGACCGCGAAGGCCGGCTGGGGCAGCGACGCCAGGCCGAAGGCCGCGGCCAGCTTGTCCGGCTCGGCGCAGGGGAAGGCCACGTCCACCGTCTGGCTCTTCTTGTCGGCGTATTCGATCTCGAACTCGGCCAGCGAGCTGCCGCAGTCGAAGCACCAGTACACCGGCTTCAGGCCGCGGTAGACGAAGCCGCGTTCGATGACGCGCTTGAGCGCGCGGATCTCGCCGGCCTCGTTGGCCGGCGCCATCGTCAGGTACGGATGCTGCCAGTCGCCCAGCACGCCCAGGCGCTGGAAGTCGGTGCGCTGCAGCGCGATCTGCTCGGTGGCGAAGGCGCGGCTCTTGGCCTGCATCTGGTCGCGGCTCAGGCCCCGGCCGTACTTCTTCTCGATGGCGTTTTCGATGGGCAGGCCATGGCAGTCCCAGCCGGGCACGTATTGCGCGTCGAAGCCGGCCAGCTGCCGCGCCTTGACGATCATGTCCTTCAGCACCTTGTTGACGGCGTGACCCATGTGGATCTGCCCGTTGGCATAAGGCGGGCCGTCGTGCAGGATGAACTTGGGCGCGTTGCAGCGCACGTCGCGCAGCTGCTTGTACAGGCCCTCTTCGTTCCACTGCTTGACCCAGCCCGGCTCGCGCTTGGGCAGGTCGCCGCGCATCGGGAAGGGCGTGTCGGGCAGGTTCAGCGTGGCACGGTAATCGGTCTTGGGAGGGGCGGCATTCATGATGGGCGGCGGCGCCTGAAGGGCCGCAGGGCAAACGTCGAAAGGGCAATGGCGGCTGCGGCCTGCTGCGGGCCGCGCGGGCGCGTCAAATTCGATCGCGGGTGATCTGCCGGCCAGTTGCCGCGTGCCCGGTGTGCGTGCTCGATGCCATGCCCCGATTCTACCGGGCCGCCCGTGGCGCGCCGAACCAGGCGCGGGCGTCGGCGATGTCCTGCGCGATGCCTTCGCGCAGCGCCTCCAGCGACGGGTACTTGCGCTCGTCGTGGAACTTGTGCAGCAGCTCGACGCGCACGCAGCGGCCGTAGGCGCCGTCGCGGCCCAGCGCCTCGGGCCACTGCAGGCAGAACACCTCCAGCAGTTGGCGGCCGGCGTGCTCGACTGTCGGGCGCACGCCCAGGCTGGCCACGCCGGGCAGCGGCGCCTCGGCCAGGCCGTGCACCTGCACCGCGAACACGCCCTGCGCCGCCGGCCGCGCATGGCCGAAGCGCAGGTTCAAGGTGGGCGTGCCCAGCGTGCGGCCGAGCTTGCGGCCGTGCAGCACATGGCCGCTGATGCTGTAGGGCCGGCCCAGCAGCGCGGCGCAGCGCGCCAGGTCGCCGGCGGCCAGCGCGTCGCGCACCGCCGAGCTGGACACGCGCAGGCCGTGCACTTCGTAGCTCTGCATGCGCGCCACGTCGAAGCCTTGGCGCGCGCCGGCGGCGTCGAGCATGGCGTAGTCGCCGGCGCGCTTGGCGCCGAAGCGGAAGTCGTCGCCCACCAGCACGTAGCGCGCACGCAGGCCGCGCACCAGCACGTCGTCGATGAAGGCCTGCGGCGACTGTGCGGCGAAGGCCGCGTCGAAGCGCATGATCACCGCCTGGTCGATGCCGCAGCGTTCCAGCTCGGACAGCTTGTCGCGCAAGGTGGCCACGCGCCGCGGCGCCTGATCCGGCGTGCCGGCGCGCGCCGCGAAATAGTCGCGCGGATGCGGCTCGAAGCTGAGCACGCAACTCGGCACGCCGCGGTGGCGCGCTTCGTTGGTGAGCAGCGCCAGCATCGCCTGGTGGCCGCGGTGCACGCCGTCGAAGTTGCCGATGGTCAGCGCACAGGCCGGCGCGATGCCTGGATGGCGTAGCCCTCGGAAGACCTGCATGCGCCGATTATCCACAGGCCCTTGCGCGCATTCGTAGGCAGGAAGGGAGGCAACGTCGAAGGCTTCGTGGACGTGCGGTGGCCTGCATGGAGCTCCCGCTGTCGGCGCGTTGTTGTCGTTCGCGTCATCCAGCGCGAGCCGAGGGCGACGGGTGAACGAATCCGCTCCTGTCCCCCGCCCGGTCTGCGACCGGGCTCCTCCTTTACCTCGCGGATTCGCTCACCCGCCACCCTCGGCCGGGCAGCTGCGAGGCCTTCGATGCCGCGTCAACAGCCCAAGCGACGCAGTGCCGCGTGTTTGGCTGTTGGCGATGTCTCGAACCACACCGTACTCACCCGCCGAGGGCGGGGGATGCGAGTCCGCGAGGTAAAGGAGGAGGGGCGGGCGCCAGCCCGACCCGGGGGACAGGAGCGGACTCGCATCCCCCGTCCTCGGCTCGCGCTGGACTGAAGCGGACGACTACATTGCGCCGAACTCGGCCGCTCGATCGTTAGCCGCACGCCCGCGGCCATCACCCTGTCGGCCAGGCCAGCGGATGTGTGCCGGGCGGCATGGAAGGCCGCGGCCAGTCTGTGGGGGTGACCGACAGCTGTGCCGCATGGCGCAGGGCCGTCAGGCGTCCGAAGCCACTGTCGGTGGTCTGCAGATACGGCGCGAAGTCGGCCTTGGGTGCATCGAAGCCGCCTTCGACCCGGCCCAGGCGGCGCAGCCAGTGGCCGGTGGCGGCCAGCGACACTTGCACGTGCCAGCTGCCGCCTTCGCGCTGCTGGCGCCGCAGCGCGGCGCAGGCGCCCAGCGCCATCAGGTGGCCCGAGCCGTGGTCGAGGATCTGCATCGGCAGCGCGCGTGGCGGGCCGCTGCCGAAGGCCTGGGCCTCGGCCAGGTTGAAGCCGGTGGCCGTTTGCACCAGCGAATCGAAGCCGCGGCGTTGCGCCCACGGGCCCTGGCTGCCATAGGCCGACAGCGAGACCACGACGAGGCCCGGATGGCGCTCGGCCAGCGCCTCGGCGCCGTAGCCCAGCGCCTGCAGCCCGCCGGGCCGGTAGCCCTGCACGAACACATGCGCGTCGCTCAACAGCGGCTCGAAGGCCTGCCGATCGTCCGCGTCGTGCAGGTCGGCCAGCGCGGACAGCTTGCCGCGGCTGGTCTCGGCGATGGCGTCGATGTTGGGCAGCCGAGGCGAGTTGACCAGCAGCACGTCGGCACCGTGCGCCGCCAGCACGCGCGTGCCCACCGGCCCGGCGAGGATGCGCGTCAGGTCGAGCACGCGCACGCCCTGCAGCGGCCGGGCTTGCGTGGGCAGCGGCGGCAGGGCGCGCGGCGCGGCGTCGCCGAGCTTGGTCCACTGCAGCAGCGGCTGCTGGGCCACCGAGATGCCCTGCGCATGGTGGTCCCACTCGTCGAAGCTGCGCAGCGCGGCCACCACCAGGCCGGCGTCGGCCGCGGCCTGTTCGAAGTCCAGCGCGCGCCAGCCCTGCAGTGCGCGCTGCACGTCGCTGCGCTCGGTGCTGCCGCCTTCGGGCAGGCCCAGCAGGCGCAGCGCGCCGTCGCGGTGGTGCGCGAAGTTGGTGTGCAGGCGCACCCAGCCCGCCGCGCCGTCGTCGCCGCCGCAGGGGTACAGGCCGGCCAGCTTGTCCCACACCTGCAGCGCCTGGCCGTCCAGCAGGAAGTGCGTGCAGCATTCCAGCGCGGCGTGGCGCATGTCCACGCTGAGCGCTTGTTCGACGCCGTTGCGCAGCCGGCCCAGCTCGGCGGCGGCCAGCGCACCGGCCGCGGTGGCTGCCTGCGCCGCCGTGCCGACGGCGAAGGACGAGGGCAGCACCGGCTCGCTGCCGCGCAGGTCGACGCGCTGCAGGGCCGTCTCGTCCAGGCCGGCACAGCGCCACAGCTGTTGCAGCGCGTCGCGGGGCGGTGTGGGTGGTGACATCACAGCCCCGGGGCGATGTGTTCAGGCTCGACCCAGCGCCACTGGCCTGCGGCCAGGTCGTCCGGCAGATGCAGGTTGCCGAAGGCGCTGCGCCGCAGCGCGACCACGCGGTTGCCCACGGCAGCGACCATGCGCTTGACCTGGTGGTACTTGCCCTCGGTCAAGGTCAGCTGCAGCTGCCGCTCGCCCAGGGCCTGGCAGGCGGCGGCGCGCACCGGCTGCGGGTCGTCGTGCAGCACCACGCCGTCCAGCAGCTGGGCCACCTGGGCGGGCGTCAGCGCGTCGGCGCAGTCGGCGACGTAGACCTTGGGCACGTGCCGCTTCGGCGAGGTGAGCCGGTGGATCAGCGTGCCGTCGTCGGTGAGCAGCAGCAGGCCGGTGGTGTCTTCGTCGAGCCGGCCGATGGGCTGCACGTCGCGCTGGCGCAGCGGCGGCGGCAGCAGGCTCAGCACGCTGGGGTGGTGCCGGGGCTTGCGCGAGCATTCATAGCCCGGCGGCTTGTTCAGCATCAGCAGCGCCTTGGCACGGTAGGCCCAGGGCTGGCCCTGCACGCTGAACACCAGGCCGTCGGTGGCCAGGTCGGCCGCGGGGTCGTCCAGCACCTGGCCGCCGACCTGCACCTCGCCGTGCAGGATCAAGGTATCGCAGGCGCGGCGCGTGCCGAAGCCCTGGCTGAAGAGCACCTGGCGCAGCTGCACGCTAAGCGTCGCCCTGCAGGCGCTCCCAGGCGCGCGCCGCACGCTGCGTGCGCGCCGACCCCGCCACGCCGAAGAGCGCGGCGTCGCGCTGCCAGCGTTGCGCGGCCGGGTCGTCTGCATGCTGCGCCCACAGCGGGCCCGCCTCGGCATACAGCGCATGCGCCTGGGCCAGCGCGCCGGCCAGCACCACGTGGGTGGCCGGCGCGTCGGCCGGTGCCGCGCCGACTTCGGCCAGCGCGACGATGACCGCGCACAGCCGCTCGGCAAAGGCCGTGGGCCAGCCGCGCTGGCGCGCTTCGCGCAGCAGGTAGGCCAGCACCGCCAGCGTCACGTGCGCATCCTCGAGGGTACGGAAGGGCTTGACGTAGCGCGCGTAGCCGTCGCCCGGCAGCAGCGCGTCGGCCGTCACGCACACCGCGTCCAGCTGCACGCGCGCATGCGGCACCTCGGGCACGAAGCGCGTGTCGGGCATCGCCAGCAGCTGCAGCCCCGGCGTGCCGCTGGCCACGCGGGCCACCTTCAGCTGCGCGCGCTCGGCGCCGTCGTCGCCGGCGGGCAGGGCGCCGACGACCAGCAGCACGCTGCTGTCGGGGCCCAGGGTGGTCCAGCGCTTGGCTCCGCTGATGGTCCAGCTGCCGTCGCCGGCCGGCGTGAGGCGCGTGCGGATGTCGCGTGGCCGGTTGCCGCCTTCTTCGGTGACGCAGAACGCGGCCACCGCCGCGGCGGGCAGGTCGGGCAGCAGCGCGCGCAGGGCCGCCTGGTAGCCGCTGGCGAAGGCCCAGCCGACGCGGTCGGCGTCGAAGCCGCCGAGCAGCGCTTGCGCCGCCGGCGTGGCCGCGCGTGCCGCGCCGTCGCGCCAGCGCGGCCACCAGGCGGCGACGTCGGCGCGCGCGGGCACGTCGGTGGGGGCACGCAGGCAGGCATCGAGGGCGGCGATCATGGGCGGGCGACTTAGGGGGATGGGTGCATGTTAGCGGCGCACACGCGTAGCATGCCGGGCGCGCCACACGTCTGCGGAGGTGATCCATGCGCTGCCATCGCTTCGTCCTGGGTGCGGGCCTGCTCTGCTGGGCCCTGCTGGCGGGTGCCGCGGGGGGCGGCGGTGGCGACACCCCGTCGCCGTCCTGGTCCGCCAAGTCGGAGGACCCTGCGGTGAAGACTGCCCAGGCGGCCATCGCCGCCGGCGACTATGCGTCGGCGCAACTGGCGCTGAAGGTGGCGCTGGCGGCCGACCCCGGCAATGCCGACCTGCACAACCTGTATGCCTATGCGCTGCGCAAGGGCCCCAACCCCGACATGGACCTGGTGTTCAAGCACTACCAGGAAGCCCTGCGCATCGACCCGAAGCACCGCGGTGCGCAGGAATACATCGGCGAGGCCTACCTGATGGTCAACAACCTGCCCAAGGCCAAGGAGCACCTGGCGGCGCTGGACAAGCTGTGCTTCTTCGGCTGCAGCGAGTACGCCGAGTTGAAGAAGGCCATCGCCGACTACGAGGCCCGGCCGAAGTAGCTCAGCCGCGGCCCAACTCGTCGGCCGAGGGCAGGTTCGGCAGGCCTGTGGCGCTGCGTACCGCGTTGCGGATCGCGCGTGCCACGGTTTCCGCGGCCAGCACACCCAGCAGCGTCAGGTCGGCTTCGCCGCCGGCCTGCCCCGTGCCCAGCGCGAACAGCGTGTCGCCGTCGGCCATGGTCAGCGGATCGATGCTGCGCGACAGGCCATGGTGCGCCATGCCTGCCAGCCGCTGCGCCTGCGCCTTGTTCAGCCGGACATCGGTGGCGACCACGCCGATGGTCGTGGCGCTGCCGGGCAACACGCTGGCCATCAGCCGCTCGGGGCCGCGGCCGGCCAGCAGCGCCGCGGTGGTAGGCGCCAGCGAGCGGCCGTCCTCGCTGCGCGCGCCGGCCAGCACCTGGCCGCTTTCATCGAGCACGTCCCCGATGGCGTTGACCGCCACCAGGGCACCCACCGTCACCTTGCCCAGCTTCAGCGACGCGGTGCCGATGCCGCCCTTCATGGCGCGCCCGATCCCGAAGAGCTTGCCCACGCTGGCGCCGGTGCCTGCACCGACGCTGCCCTGCGCCGGCGGCCGTGTGCTGGCGGCCTCGCAGGCGGCGTGGCCGGAAGCTGCGTCGGGCCGGATCCGGGCATCGCCGACCCACAGGTCGAAGAGCACCGCGGCCGGCACGATGGGCACGTGCGCCGGGCCGACGGCCAGGCCGTGGCCGTGCTCTTCGAGCCAGCGCATCACGCCCGTGGCGGCGTCCAGCCCGAAGGCGCTGCCGCCCGTGAGCAGGACGGCATGCACCTGGTCCACCAGGTTGTCCGGGCGCAGCAGATCGGTTTCGCGCGTGCCCGGCGCGCCGCCGCGTACCGCCACGCCGCAGACCGCGCCCTGCGGGCACAGCACGACGCTGCAGCCGGTGGGACGGCGCGCGTCGGTGTGGTGGCCGACGCGCAGTCCGGGGACGTCGGTGATCGCGCCGGGGAACCGCCCCGGTGCTGCTGCGGTCATGCAAACACGCCGGCGCTATCGCGCATGCGCGCGCTGACCTCGCCGAGGTGGTACATCGTGTCACCGAAGCTCAGTTCGATGACGGTGAGGCGCTTGAAGTAGTGGCTGGAGACGTATTCGTCGGTGACGCCGATGCCGCCATGGATCTGCGTGCACTGCTGGCCGACGAAGCGCATCGAATGGCCCAGCTGCACCTTGGCCTGCGACAGCGCGCGGCGCCGCGCGTCGGGCGCCTCGCCCAGCTTCAGGCTGGCGAAGTAGCTCATCGAGCGGCCCAGCTCGACCTGCATCTTCACGTCGGCGATGCGGTGGCGCAGTGCCTGGAAGGTGGCCAGCGGCACGCCGAACTGCTTGCGCTGGTGCATGTAGTCGACGGTCACCGCCAGCATGCGGTCCATCAGGCCCACGGCCTCGGCGCAGAGGGCGGCGATGGCCACGTCGGCGGCGTGTGCCAGCGCGTCGTGGCCCTTGCGCGTCAGCAGCGTGGCCGGCGTGCCGGCCAGCACCACGTCGGCGGCGCGCGCGCCGTCCTGCGTCGGGTAGCCGCGCACCGTCAGGCCCGCGGCCGCCTTGTCGACGATGAACAGCGCCACGCCGGCGGGGTCACTCTCGCCGCCGCTGACGCGTGCCGAGACGATGAAGGCATCGGCCTCGTCGCCGGCGGGCACGACGACCTTGGTGCCGCTGAGCTTCCAGGCGCCGCCGGCTTCGGCGGCCTTCACCGCCACCTTGTCGAGGTCGTAGCGCGAATGCCGCTCCTGCTGGGCCAGCACCACCAGCGCCTCGCCGCCGGCGATCTTCGGCAGCCAGGCCTGCTGCAGCTCGGCCGAGGCGTAGGACAGCAGCGTCGGCGCGACCAGCGCGGCCTGGGTGTAGGGCGCGTTGACCAGGCCGCGGCCCAGTTCTTCCATCACCACCATCGCCTCGATGGCGCCGAAGCCCATGCCGCCGTGGGCCTCGGGCACCACCAGGCCCGCCAGGCCCAGGTCGTTGATCTCGCCCAGCACCTCGCGGCTCTGGCCGCCGGCCTTGGCCAGCGCATGGCGGCGCTCGAAGCCGAAGCCCTTGTCCACCCAGCGCCGCACCGCGTCGCGCAGCTGCTCTTGTTCGTCGCTGAATTCGAAGTCCATGATTCACCTCGTCAATCTGGCTGGAGCCCCTGCGAAAGGAGCCATGAAATCTCGCCTCGGCGAGAACCGCGCTGGGCTTCAGCCCAGCACGGTTTGAGCGACGATGTTGCGCTGCACCTCGTTCGACCCGCCATAGATCGTCGTCTTGCGCTGGTTGAAATACGTGCCGGCCAGCGGCAGCAGGAAGCGGTCGATGGCGATGTCGCCCTGCCAGCCGCCTTCCATGGCCTCGTGCAGGTAAGGCACGGTGACCGGGCCGCCGGCCAGCATCATCAGCTCGCTGTAGCGCTGCTGGATCTCGCTGCCGCGGATCTTCAGCAGCCCGGCCACGTCCAGGCTCTGCTTGCCGCTCTTTTCGGCCCACAGCACGCGCAGCACCATCATCTCCAGCGCCACGACGTCGATCTCCAGCAGCGCGATCTGGTCGCGGAAGCGCGCGTCGTCATACACGCCTTCGCTCTTGGCGATGCGCTTCAGCCGCTCCAGCTCGCGCTTGGCGCGGTTCACGTCGGCGATGTTGGTGCGCTCGTGCGCCAGCAGGTGCTTGGCGTAAGTCCAGCCCTTGTTCTCCTCGCCGATCAGGTTCTCGGCCGGCACCTCGACGTTGTCGAAGAAGACCTCGTTGACCTCGTGCTCGCCGTCCATCGTGATGATTGGCCGCACGGTGATGCCGGGGCTCTTCATGTCGATCAGCAGGAAGCTGATGCCCAGTTGCGGCTTGCCTTCGCTGCTGGTGCGCACCAGGCAGAAGATCCAATCGCCGTGCTGGCCCAGCGTGGTCCAGGTCTTCTGGCCGTTGACGATGTACTTGTCGCCCGAACTCGTGGAGACACGCTCGGCGCGCGTCTTCAGGCTCGCCAGGTCGGAGCCCGAACCCGGCTCGCTGTAGCCCTGGCTCCACCAGACCTCGCCGCTGGCGATGCCCGGCAGGAAGCGTTTGTGCTGCTCGGCATTGCCGAAGGCCATGATCACCGGCGCCACCATCACCGGGCCGAAGGGCAGGATGCGCGGCGCGCCGGCGCGGGCGCATTCCTCCTCGAACAGGTGCTTCTGCACCGAATTCCAGCCCGGGCCGCCGAACTGCGTGGGCCAGTTGTAGCCCAGCCAGCCCTTCTTGCCGAGGATCTTCTGCCAGCCCTGCTGGTCCTCGCGGCTCAGGCGCAGCGCGTTGTGCACCTTGTGGCTGGTCTCCTTGGGCAGGCTGCTTGCCACCCAGGCGCGGACTTCCTCGCGGAATGCGAGTTCTTCCGGGGTGAAGTTCAGGTCCATTGCGTGTCTCCTCGGCCTGCGGCCATGCAACCGCCTTTCTAGCACGACCGTGCGCCGCCGGCCGCCTGGCGTGCCGGCGCGGCGGCGTCAGCGGCGACGCTCCAGGCGCAGCAGGTCGTTGTCGCGGCGCATCTGGAAGCGCGACAGGAAGCTGTTGCCCAGCAGCACGTAGGGCATCTGCGCCGGCATGACGATGGCGTCGATATTGTTGACCTCGACCTCGCCGACGCGCACCGCGTTCAGGCTCACGCGGTGCACCGGCACGGGGCCGTTGGCCGTCTGCGTCATGCCGCGCGGCGCGTTGCGCCAGTCCAGCCCGATGCGCTCGGCGTCGGCTTGGCTCAGCGCCACCACGGTGGCGCCGGTATCGACCATGAACTGCACCGGCCGCCCGTTGATCGCGCCGTTGGACATGAAGTGCCCGCCCAAACCCACCGGCAGCACGATCTCCTGCGCGCCAGCGGCCGCCTGGGGCGTGCCCGTCAGCCGCGCCGGCGCCGCGCCCAGGTGCAGCGTGGCCGTGCTGCCGCCGCGCTGCACCTGCGCCTGGCCCTCCGACAGCTGCAGCAGCGTCACGCCCGCGGCCGACTGGCCCACCGCCAGCGTATGCGGTTGCCCGTCGATGACCAGCAGCGCCTTGCCGCCCATGCTGCCGGCCAAGGTCACGCCCTGCGCCCACGCGCCCGCCGCGCAGGCGAGCCCCAGCAGGGCGCTCAGCCAGGCGCGCTGGCGCATCAATCGCGGAAGTTGTTGAAGCCCAGCGGCAGATCGGTGATGTCGCGCCGGATCAGCGCGATGGCCGCCTGCAGGTCGTCGCGCTTGCCGCCGCTGACGCGCACCGCATCGCCCTGGATGGCGGCCTGCACCTTGAGCTTGCTTTGCTTGAGCAAGACCTGAATGCGCTTGCCGGACTCGCTGTCGATGCCGGTCTTCACCGGCACCGCCTGCTTGACCTTGTCGCCGCCCATCTTCTCGACCTTGGTGTTCAGGTCGAGGAAGCGCACGTCGACGCCGCGCTTGCTGAGCTTGGCCAGCAGGATGTCGCGCACCTGGTTCAGCTGGAAGTCGCTGTCGGCGTGCAACTGCAGCGTGCGCTCCTTGCCCTTGTCGCCGAGCTCGATGCGCGCGTCCGAGCCCTTGAAGTCGAAGCGCGTGCCGATCTCCTTGTTGCTCTGCTCGACGGCATTGCGCAGTTCCACCAGATCGGGTTCGAGGACCGTGTCGAAGCTGGGCATGGTCGACAGTCTGGCACAAAGGGAAGTAGGCGAAAATTCTGCCATGGTGCAAGAGCGCACGGAACTACCCATCGAGCGGCGCGCCAGCCTGCGCGCGTTCAACAGCTTCGGCCTGCCGGCCACGGCGGCGGCGCTGGTGCGCGTGCGCAGCGAGGCCGACGTGCGGCGTGTCGTCGACCACCCCGAGCTGGGCCCGGCGCCCAAGCTGATCCTGGGCGGCGGCAGCAACCTGGTGCTGACGCGGGACATTGCCGCCACGGTGCTGAAGGTGGAGATCCTGGGCCGCCGGCTGGTGGCGCAGACCGACGACGCCGTCATCGTCGAGGCAGGCGCGGGCGAGAACTGGCATGAGCTGGTGGCCTGGACCTTGCAGCAGGGCTGGCCGGGGCTGGAGAACATGGCGCTGATCCCGGGCCTGGTGGGCGCCGCGCCGGTGCAGAACATCGGGGCCTATGGGGTCGAGCTGAAGGACCGCTTCGAATCGCTGGACGGCGTGGACCTGGTCACCGGCCGCAACGTGACGCTGGACGCGCGCCACTGCGCCTTCGGCTACCGCGACAGCGCGTTCAAGCACGGCCTGGCCGGCAAGACGCTGATCACGCGGGTGCGCCTGCGTCTGCCGCGGCCGTGGACGCCGGTGCTCGGCTACCTGGACCTGCAGCGGCGCGTGCACGACACCGGCAATGCCACGCCGGACGCCGGCACGGTGTTCGACTGGGTGTGTGCCATCCGCCGCAGCAAGCTGCCCGACCCGCAGCAGATCGGCAACGCCGGCAGCTTCTTCAAGAATCCGGTGGTCAGCGCCGAGCAGTGCCGCGACATCATCGGCCGCGACCCGTCGGTGGTGCATTACCCGTTGCCCGACGGCAGCGCCAAGCTGGCCGCCGGCTGGCTGATCGATGCCTGCGGCTGGAAGGGCAAGTCCATCGGCCGTGCCGGCGTCTACGAGCGCCAGGCGCTGGTGCTGGTCAACCGCGGCGGCGCCATCGGTGCCGAGGTGCTGACGCTGGCGCGCGCGATCCAGGAGAGCGTCTACGGCCGCTTCGGCATCCGGCTGGAGCCGGAGCCGGTCATCCTGTAGCCGCCGGCCCCGCGTCCTGCGTCACCCGGCCACCGGCTCGAGCAGCCCCGCCGCCTCGCAAGCCTCGCGGCTGCTGGTCAGTTGCTGCTCGAAGCGCTGGATCAGCCGCGCGATCTCGTGCGCCGGCACATGGGTGGCGCCTTCATGCAGCGCCTGGGCCGTCTGCGCCAGCGCGCTCAGGCCGAAGTTCAGCGCGGCGCCGCGCGCCGCATGGGCGTTGACACGCAGGTCCAGCGCCTGCCCGTCGCGCAGCGCCACGCGCAGCCGCTGCACCATGTCCGGCCCCTGGTCGAAGAAGGCGGCCAACAGGCGGGCCAGCTGCTCGCGCGACATGGCGCCCAGCGCCGCGTCGAGCGTGACGCGGTCGAGCACGGCCGGCGCGCCTTCGACGGGCGGGGCCTCGGCGGCGCCCGCCGGTGCGTGGTCTGCGGCCGCCGCCGCATCGCCGAACAGCCGGCGCAGCATCGCCGACAGCCGCTCCGGGCTCACCGGCTTGGCCAGGAAGTCGTTCATGCCGGCCATCAGGCAGCGCTCGCGCGTCTGCGCGAAGGCGTCGGCCGTCAGTGCCAGGATCGGCACGGTGGCCGCCACGCTGTCCGGCAGGGCGCGGATGGACAGCGTGGCGCCGACGCCGTCGAGCAGCGGCATGTGCAGGTCCATCAGCACGACGTCGAAACGCTGCTCGCGGATGGCCTGCACCGCCTCGAGCCCGTTGCCGGCGAAGAAGGGCTGGTGGCCCATGCCTTCGAGCAGCGCCGCCATGTACTGGCGATTGACCGGATGGTCTTCGGCCACCAGCACGCGCAGCGCGCCCACGAAGCCCGCGCTGGCGTCGGCCGGCGGGCTGGCCGTCAGCTGCGGCAGCGGGGCCGGCGTCACCGTGCGCAGCGGCATGCGGAAGGTGAAGCTGCTGCCTTCGCCGGGCACGCTCTTGACGGTGACGTCGCCGCCCATCAGCAGCGCCAGGCTGCGCGAGATCTCCAGCCCCAGCCCGGTGCCGCCGTGGCGGCGCGAGCGCGACTCGTCGCCCTGCGAGAAGCGCTTGAACAGCCGCTGCACCATGGCCTGGTCCATGCCGATGCCGGTGTCGGTGACGACGAAATCGAGCACGTCGCTGCCGTCGTCGGCCACGCTGCGGTGCAGGTCGAGCACGACCACGCCACGGTCGGAGAACTTCACCGCGTTGTTGAGCAGATTGAACAGGATCTGCTTGACGCGGGTGCGGTCGGCGCGGGCCTTCTCCGGCACGCCGGGTGCCGCGTCGATGTGCAGCGCCAGCGACTTCAGCTGGGCCTGCGGACGCATCAGGGCCTCGACCTCGCGCAGCAGGTCGCGCAGGTTCACTGGCTCTTCGCTCAGGGTCAGCCGGCCCGATTCGAGCAGCGACATGTCGAGCACGTCGTTCAGGATGGTCAGCAGATGGTCGGCCGACTCCGTGGCGGTGCGCAGGTAGTCCACCTGGCGCGCGTTCAAGCCGGTGTCGCGCAGCAGCGAGAGCATGCCGAGCAGGCCATGGAAAGGCGTGCGGATCTCGTGGCTCATGTTGGCCAGGAACACGCTCTTGGCCTCGCTGGCCGCCTCGGCCTGGCGCCGCGCCTCGCGCAGGTGCGAGGTCAGGTCGACGAGGGCGCGCTGGCGCTGCTGCAGCAGCCGCATCTGGCGCATCGCCATCAGGCCGAAGGCCAGCGCCATCAGCGACAGGAACACGGTGAGCAGCAGGGCCACCTGGTTGTGCGTGCGCACCGCGTTGTTGCGCTCGGCGATCTGCTCCGACACGTGATGCGACGCGCTCAGCGACATCGAATGGATGGGGCCGCCCAGTGCGTCGAGCGCCGGCTGCATGGCCGCCAGCTGGGCGGTGTCCACCGGCTTGGGGCTGGTCGTGCCCAGCATCTGGTCGGCGCTGGCGATGAAGGCATCGATCAGCTTCAGCGGCGCCGCATAGTCGGCATTGCCGACCATCAGCCGCGCCGTGCGCTCGTTGCGCAGCAGGCCGATGCGGCTGACCCAGATCTCGTAGCGCAGCTGCAGCGCCTCGCGGTTGGCTTCGTCGCTGAACTGCTGGGAACGCAGCCACTGCTCGCGCAGGCGCAGGTACTCGGCCTCGACCTGGTAGATGCTCAGCACGACGTAGTCGTCCTGGTAGACGACGGCCTGCTTGAGCAGCGCGAATTGCCGCGCCTGCACCAGGGCCACCGCGGCCAGCGCCAGTGCCAGCGCCAGGCCGATCAGGCCGAACAAGGTCAGGCGGCGCGGGCGCGGCGTCGCCGCGGCAGCCGCGCTGGCTACGTCTAGAGCACCTGCAGCGTCTTCAGTTGCCATGCCGAGCGGCTGTAGTACACCGTGGAGCGCAGTTCGGGGTTGGAGTCGAAGGGATAGATGATGAACAGCGGGCCCTTGTCGCGCACCGCCATCGGCTTGTCGTCCAGCAGGCGCGCCACGATCACGTCGAAGCGCTGGGCATCGTCGAAGGGCAGGTCGACGCGATAGTCGTTCAGTGCGATGGCGCGCACGTTGCTGCCCTGGGCATCGCAGGCGCCCAGCACGTCACGCAGCAGCGGGCCGGTGAACTTGTGCACGCTGGAGTACCACGGCGTGCGCGTCACGAAGCTCACCTGCGGCAGCTGTTCGAGCATGGCCATGTCGAACTGCGCCGCGTTGCCGGCATTGGGCTTGCGCACGCGGCCGGTCACGGTGAGCACCACCGCGCCCTCCGGCCGCTCGAGCGCCCGCGCCGCGGTCCAGCCGGCCGCCAGCACCGTGCCCACCATCCGCGAGAACTGTCGCCTGGACGGGTGGCCTCCCGGTGCCGGGGAGGCGGCATCATGGTCGCCGTGGCGGGTCGTGGCGGGGGTGGAGGGTCCCTTGGACAAGACGGCGGGTGCAGTGGCGGTGATGCGCGATTCTAGGTCGGGCGCGCTGCGGCCAGAGCGCCCGCCGGGCCGCCGGCCTAGGCCGCGATCATCTGCACACGGCCTTTTTCCTCGTCCATCGTCTTAGCCAGCAGCTTGACCAGGGCGTACACCGTGTCGATGTGGGGCGTCGGCGTGCCGGTGAGCCGGCCCAGCTCGACCACCGAGCCGACCAGCGCGTCGATCTCCGGGGCGCGGCCGGCCTCCACGTCCTGCAGCATGCTGGTCTTGTGTTTGCCCACCTTCTCGGCGCCGCCGATGCGCTTGTCGATGCTCACGCGGAAGGTCACGCCCAGCTTGTTGGCCACGGCCTGTGCCTCGGCCATCATGGCCGCGGCCAGGTCGCGTGTCAGCGGGTACTGGCAGATGTCCACCAAGGTGGCATGCGACAGGGCGCTGACGGGGTTGAAGGTCAGGTTGCCCCACAGCTTGAGCCAGATCTCGGCGCGGATGTCCTCCAGCACCGGGCTCTTGAAGCCGGCATGGACGAAGCAGGCTGCCACGCGCTGCACGCGCTCGGTGACGCGGCCGTCCAGCTCGCCCAGCGGAAAGCGGTCGCCCTCGATGTGCTTGACCACGCCGGGGGCCACCAGCTCCGAGGCCGGGTAGACCACGCAGCCGATGATCTGCGCCGCCGGGATCGCCGCGGCGATGCGCCCGCTCGGGTCCACGCTCTTGACGACCGTGCCGTCGAGCTCGCTGCCCACGCCGTGGAAGTACCAGAAGGGCACGCCGTTCTGCATGGTGACGATCAGCGTCTGGGGGCCGAGCAGCTTGGGCAGCTCGTCGATCACCGCCTCCACCTGGTGCGCCTTCATGGCCAGCACGACGATGTCCTGCACGCCGGCCTCGGCATAGTCGTTGGTGGCCTTGACGTGGCGGGCGACATGCTCGCTGCCGTCGTGGTCGATCAGCTTCATGCCGTTGGCGCGGATGGCCTGGAGGTTGGCGCCGCGCACCATGAAGGTGACGTCCTCGGCGGCGAGCGCGAGTTTCACCCCCACCAGCCCGCCGATGGCGCCTGCGCCGATGATTGCAATTTTCATGGTGATGCCTGCAGAGTCGAAGAAACCGGGTGCCGGCGCGCCGACTGCGGCGTCGCGCCGAACGCTGGCCTCGGGCGGCGCAACAGGGCCTGCCGGACGCCAGCTCGAAGGGTGTTGCGGACCGCGCTGTGCCTCGAAGCACGCACCGGATCGGGCTGTTCGAAACCATTCTATGGGTCGCCAACGCGACAAATAATTGTCCGCGGTCAATCCCTCCATAATGATTGCGTGCCGCATTTGCGGTGCACAGAACACCACAAGGAGACCGTTCAATGGGCCAACGACTCGCCGGCAAGACGGCACTGGTCACCGCCGCCGGGCAGGGCATCGGCCGGGCCGTGGCCGAGGCCTTCGCGCGCGAAGGCGCCGCGGTGGTGGCCACCGACATCCACGACGGCTCGCTGGCCGAACTGGCCCGCGTGCCCGGCATCCAGGCGCGGCGCCTGGATGTCACCGACGCCGCGGCGATCCAGACGCTGGCCGCCGATCTGGGCGCGGTGCAGGTGCTGTTCAACGGCGCCGGCTTCGTGCACGCGGGCAGCGTGCTCGAATGCACCGAGGCCGACTGGGACTTCGCCTTCACGCTGAACGTGCGCTCGATGTACCGGCTGATCCATGCGCTGCTGCCGGCGATGCTGCGGCATCAAGAAGCCGGCAAGGGCGGCGCGTCGATCATCAACGTCGCGTCGGCGGCGTCCAGCATCAAGGGCGTGCCGAACCGCTTCGTCTATGCCACCACCAAGGCCGCGGTCATCGGCCTGACCAAGTCGGTGGCCGCCGATTTCATCACCCGCGGCATCCGCTGCAACGCCATCTGCCCCGGCACGGTGGAGTCGCCGTCGCTGCGCCAGCGCATCGAAGCCCAGGCCCGGGCCACCGGGCAGACGCTGGCCCAGGTGGAAGCCGCCTTCGTGGCGCGCCAGCCGATGGGGCGGCTGGGCACGCCGGCCGAGATCGCGGCGCTGGCCGTCTACCTGGGCAGCGACGAGTCTGCCTTCACCACCGGCACCAGCCAGCTGATCGACGGCGGCTGGGCCAACTGAGCCCGAGAAAGGACCACATGAAGCTGCTACGCCATGGCGCCAAGGGCGCCGAGAAACCCGCGCTGCTCGATGCCCAGGGCCGCGTGCGCGACCTGTCGAAGGTGCTGCCCGACATCGGCGCGGCCGCGCTGGCGCCGAAGAGCCTGCAGCGGCTGCGCGACCTGGACACCAACACCTTGCCGGTGGTCGAGCGCCCGGGGCGCCTGGCCGTGCCCTGGAGCGGCATGGGCAAGTTCGTCGCCATCGGCCTGAACTATGCCGACCATGCGGCCGAGTCGAACCTGCCGGTGCCCAAGGAGCCGATCGTCTTCATGAAGGCCACCAGCTGTGCCGTCGGCCCCGACCACCCGGTGGTGCTGCCGCAGGGCAGCGTCAAGAGCGACTGGGAAGTCGAACTCGGCATCGTCATCGGCAGCCGCGCGCGCTATGTGTCCGAGGCCGATGCGCTCAAGCACGTGGCCGGCTACTGCGTGGTCAACGACGTGTCCGAGCGCGAGTACCAGATCGAGCGCGGCGGCACCTGGGACAAGGGCAAGGGCTGCGACACCTTCGGCCCCATCGGCCCCTGGCTGGTGACCGCCGACGAAGTGCCCGACCCGCAGAACTTGTCGATGTGGCTCGAGGTCAACGGCCACCGCTACCAGAACGGCAGCACCAAGACGATGATCTTCGGCGTGGCCATGCTGGTGTCGTACCTGAGCCGCTTCATGACGCTGGAAGCCGGCGACTGCATCACCACCGGCACGCCGCCGGGCGTGGGCATGGGCGTCAAGCCGAACCCGGTGTTCCTGAAGCCGGGCGACGTCATGAAGCTCGGCATCGAAGGCCTGGGCGTGCAGACGCAGACGGTGCATGCCTGGGATCCGGCCTTGATCGACGGGTGACCAGGCCCACCCCCTGCGGCCTTCGGCCGCCCCCGTCGTGGGGGCCACGCGGGCGGCCCGGCGCAGCCGGTGCCGCGGCCTTCGCGGGTAGAGGTGGCGGACTTCTGGATGCGGAGCGATTGACATGACCTCGAACGTGGCCTCGCCGGTGATCCGCATCCATCCCGCCGACGACGTGGTCATCGCGCGCGTGCAGCTGCTCGGCGGCACGCGCATCGCCAGCGAAGGCGTCACCGTCGCCGGCCTGGTGCCGCCGGGGCACAAGCTGGCGGTGCGCGCCATTGCCGCGGGCCAGCCGGTGCGGCGCTACAACCAGGTGATCGGCGTGGCCCGCGTGGACATCGCGCCGGGCCAGCATGTGCACAGCCACAACCTGGAGTTCGGCAACTTCGCGCGCGACCATGCCGTGGGGCAGGGCGTCACGCCCACCGCCTACGTGGCCGAGCCGGCCACCTTCCAGGGCATCGTGCGGCCCGACGGGCGCGTGGCCACGCGCAACTACATCGGCGTGCTGACCAGCGTCAACTGCTCGGCCACCGTGGCGCGCGCCATCGCCGACCACTTTCGACGCGACATCAATCCGCGGGCGCTGGAGCGCTTTGCGCAGGTCGACGGGGTGGTGGCGCTGACGCACGGCGCCGGCTGCGCCACCGACAGCGACGGCGAGCCGCTGCGCGTGCTGCGCCGCACGCTGGGCGGTTATGCGCGGCACCCCAACTTCGGCGCGCTGCTGATGGTCGGCCTGGGCTGCGAGACCAACCAGATCAGCGGCCTGATGCAACAGGAAGGCCTGCACGAAAGCGACCAGCTGCAGACCTTCAGCATCCAGGACACCGGCGGCACCGCCAAGACCGTGGCGCGCGGCATCGAGCTGGTGGAATGGATGCTGGAATCTGCCAACCGCGTCGAGCGCGAGCCGGTGCCGGCCAGCCACATCTGCGTCGGCCTGCAGTGCGGTGGCTCCGACGGCTACTCGGGCTTGAGTGCCAACCCGGCGCTGGGTGCGGCGGTGGACCGGTTGGTGCGCCACGGCGGCACCGCGATCCTGTCCGAATCGCCCGAGGTCTATGGCGGCGAACACCTGCTGACGCGGCGCGCGGTGTCGGCCGCGGTGGCCGACAAGCTGCTGCAGCGCCTGCGCTGGTGGGAAGACTACTGCGCGCGCAACGGCGGCCAGATGGACAACAACCCGTCGGCCGGCAACAAGGCCGGCGGGCTGACGACCATCCTGGAAAAGAGCCTGGGTGCGGTGGCCAAGAGCGGCACCACCAACCTGGTGGACGTGTACGAGTATGCCGAGCCGGTCACCGCCAAGGGGCTGGTGTTCATGGACACGCCGGGCTACGACCCGGTGTCGGCCACCGGCCAGGTGGCCGGCGGCGCCAACCTGATCTGCTTCACCACCGGCCGCGGCTCGGCCTACGGCTGCGCGCCGGCGCCGTCGCTGAAGCTGGCCACCAACAGTGCGCTGTGGCAGAAACAGGAAGAAGACATCGACATCAACTGCGGCGAGATCATCGACGGCAGCTGCAGCATCGACGAGATGGGCGAACGCATCTTCCGCCTGATGCTGGACACCGCCTCCGGGCGGCGCACGAAGAGCGAAAACCACGGCTACGGGCAGAGCGAATTCGTGCCTTGGCAGCTGGGGGCGGTGATGTAGCGCCAGGCGGCGCGTGCAGCGGGCCGGGCCGCTCGCGCCTGCGCGCCCGGGTTTTCCCCGGGTCGCGGATGTCCCTGCTGCGACGTGGGCAAGCCCCCGCCGGGGTATACCCGTCGACATTGCTGCTGTCCTGCGGAACCCGCCATGTCGACCCACTCCTCAACCATCGCCTCCACCGGCTCTTCGACCGCCTCTCCCACCGAACGCCCCCACCACAAGATCTGGCCCAAGCGCCTGCCGCGCAAGCTGGTGGTGCCGCAGACCTCGCTGTGGTTCAACCTGGAGGTGGCCGCGGCGCGCTACCCCGACAAGCCGGCCTTCGTGTTCTTCGGCCAGGCGCTGACCTATGCCCGGCTGAAGACGCAGGCGGAAGCCCTGGCCGGCTGGCTGCAGGCGCAGGGCGTGGGCGCCGGCGACCGTGTCGCGCTGTACCTGCAGAACTGCCCGCAGTTCATCGTGGCGCTGTATGCGGTGTTCCGCGCCAACGCGGTGGCGGTGCCGGTCAACCCGATGAACCGCGCCGACGAGTTCGGCCACTACATCAGCGACCCCGACACCCGGGTGGTGGTCTGCGCGGCCGACCTGGCGGGCTTCGTCGCCGAGGCCGACGCCGCGCTGCCGCCGGCGCAGCGGCTGAAGGCGGTGCTGGTGACGCGCTACAGCGACGCCATGCCCGAAGGCGCGCTGGACCCCGCCGAGGCGCCGAGCCCGGCCATCGAAGCCTGGCTGCGCGCCGATCCGCCGCTGCCCGCCGGCTACGTGCGCTGGGGGGAGGCGCTGGCCGCCGGCCAGGCGCCGGGCCCGCACACCGCCGGCCCGGACGACCTGGCGCTGCTGCCCTATACCTCGGGCACCACCGGGTTGCCCAAGGGCTGCATGCACACGCACCGCACGCTGATGCACAACGCGGTGGCCGGGCAATGGAGCGAGACCGGCGCCGAGACCGTGAGCCTGGGCGTGGTGCCGATGTTCCACATCACCGGCATGATGCTGTGCGCGCTGGGCACGGTCTTCGTCGGCGCCACGCTGGTGCTGATGCCGCGCTGGGACCGCGAACTGGCCGGCCGCCTGTTCGCGCGGCACGGCATCACGCACTGGACCTGCATTCCGACGATGGTCATCGACCTGTTCGGCAGCCCCAACTACAAGCGCTTCGACCTGAGCAGCCTGCGCTACATCGGCGGCGGCGGCGCGGCCATGCCGCAGGCGGTGGCGCAGCGGCTGCAGGACGAATTCGGCCTGACCTTCGCCGAAGGCTACGGCCTCACCGAGACTGCGGCGCCCAGCCACAGCAACCCGATGGAGCGCGCCAAGCTGCAGTGCCTGGGCATCCCCTTCTTCAGCACCGACTCGCGCGTGGTCGACCCCGTGACCTTCGAGGAGGTGCCGCCAGGCCAGGACGGCGAGATCATCGTGCACGGCCCGCAGGTCTTCCTGGGCTACTGGCGCCACCCCGAGGCCACCGCCGCGGCGTTCATCAGCTTCGAGGGCAAGCGCTTCTTCCGCACCGGCGACCTGGGCCGCATGGACGACGAGGGCTACTTCTTCATCACCGACCGGCTGAAGCGCATGATCAACGCCAGCGGCTACAAGGTCTGGCCCAGCGAGGTGGAGCTGATGCTCTTCAAGTGCCCGCTGGTGCAGGAGGCCTGCATCATCGCCGCCAAGGACGCCTATCGCGGCGAGACCGTCAAGGCGGTGGTCGTGCTGCGCACCGAAGCCAAGGCCAGCGCCCGGCCCGAGGACGTCGTCGCCTGGGCGCGCGAGCACATGGCGGCCTACAAGGTACCGAAGATCGTCGAGTTCGTCGATGCGCTGCCCAAGTCGGGCTCGGGCAAGGTGATGTGGCGCCTGCTGCAGGACCAGGAGGCCAGCCGGTCCTGAGCCCCGGCGTCACGGCGCCGCGCCGGCGTCGGCGCTGGGCGCGCTCAGCCGCCCAGATAGGCCGCCGTCACCTTGGGGTCGTGCAGCAGTTCCCGGCCGCTGCCTTCGAGCACGATGCGGCCGTTCTCGATGACGTAGCCGTGGCGTGCGATCTTCAGCGCCTGGCGCACGTTCTGCTCGACCAGGAAGATCGTCAGCCCCTGCGCGTTGATCTCGCGCAGCTTGCGGAAGATGTCCTGCACGATGATCGGCGCCAAGCCCATCGACGGCTCGTCCAGCAGCAGCAGCCGCGGCTTGGCCAGCAGCGCGCGGCCGATGGCCAGCATCTGCTGCTCGCCGCCCGACAGATTGCCGGCCAGGCCGTCGATGCGTTCTTCCAGCCGCGGGAACAGCGCCAGCACGCGCGCCAGGTCGTCGGCGATGGCGGCGCGGTCCTTGCGGCGGTAGGCGCCGAGTTCGAGGTTCTCGCGCACCGTCAGCGTGGTCAGGATGGCGCGGCCCTCGGCCACCTGCACCAGGCCACGCTCGACGATCTGGTGCGGCGCCAGCTTCGTCAGCTCCTCGCCTTCGAAGCGGATCGAGCCGGCCTTGGGGCGCAGCAGCCCCGACAACGCCAGCAGCGTGGTCGACTTGCCGGCGCCGTTGGCGCCGACCAAGGTGCGGATCTCGCCGGCACGCACCTCGAAGCTGATGCCCTGCACGGCTTCGATGTGGCCGTAGGCGACCTGCAGGTCGCGCACCTGGAGCATCGGCGCGCTCATGCCGCGTCGTCCTCGTCGTCCTCGTCGTCTCTGCCGAGGTACGCCTCGATGACGTCGGGGTTGCTCTGGATCTGCGCGGGCGTGCCCTCGGCGATGATGCGGCCGAAGTTGAGCACCGCGATGCGCTCGCACAGGCCCATGACGAAGCGCATGTCGTGCTCGATCATGAAGATGGTGTAGCCGCGCCTGGCGATGTTGCTGATGCCGCCCATCAGCTCGGTCTTCTCGCCGGTGTTCATGCCGGCCACCGGTTCGTCCAGCAGCAGCAGGCGCGGCTCGGTGGCCAGCGCACGGGCCAGCTCCAGCTTTCGCTGGTCACCGTAAGACAGGTTGTCGGCGATGTCCTCCGCCTTGGCCTCCAGGCCCACCCAGCTCAGCAGCTCGCGTGCCTTTTCGCGCGCGCGCGCCTCCTGGGCGCGGAACGAAGGCAGCGCGAACAGCCAGCCCGGCACGCCGTAGTCCAGGTGCGCATGCATGCCCACCACCACGTTGTCCAGCAAGGTCATGTCCTTGAACACGCGGATGTTCTGGAAGGTGCGCGCAATGCCGCGCCGCGTGATGCGGTGCGGCGGCATGCCCAGCAGGCTCTGGCCCTGCAACTCGATGGTGCCGCCGCTGGGCGCGAGCAGGCCGGTGACCAGGTTGAAGACCGTCGTCTTGCCGGCGCCGTTGGGGCCGATCAGGCCGAAGACGCGGCCTTCGGGCACGTCGAAGCTCACGTCCTGCAGCACCTTCAGGCCGCCGAAGTGCTTGGACACGTTGTTCAGGCGCAGCATCGCCACCTCAGTGCGCCGTGCGCGAGAACCAGCCGCGCAGGCGTTTCGGGTCCCACAGGCCCTTGGGCAGGAACAGCACGATGAGCACCAGGATGGCGCCGTTGACCATGGTGCGGAAGTCGCCCAGGCCGCGCAGCAGCTCGGGCAGCAGCGTGACGATCAGCGCGCCCAGCACCGGCCCGGCCAGGCCGCCGGTGCCGCCCAGGATGGCCATCGTCAGGATCTCCACGCCCCGGTCGAAGCCGTATTCGTTGGGTCCGATGAAGAAGGTCAGGTGCGCGTTCAGCGCGCCCGCCAGGCCGGCGATGGCCGCGCCCAGCGCAAAGGCCAGCATCTTGTGCGCGTTGACGGCGATGCCCATCAGCGACGCGGCCACCGCGTCCTCGTTGATGGCCTCGAAGGCGCGGCCGATGCGCGACACCCGCAGCCGCCACAGCGCGGCCAGCACCAGTGCCAGGGCCAGCGCCACGTGCCACCACTGCGTCAGCTGCGGAATGCCATTGAGGCCGAGCGCGCCGCCGGTCAGGCCCTCGGCGTTGAGGATCAGCACGCGCACCACCTCGCCGAAGCCCAAGGTGGCCATTGCCAAGTATACCCCCGACAGGCGCAGCGTCGGCCCGCCGATGACCAGCGCCACCAGCGTGGGGGCGAGCATGCCGCCGGCCAGCGCCACCGGGAAGGACGCGCCGGCGTTCATCGTCAGCAGCGCCGAGGTGTAGGCGCCGATGCCCATGAAGGCCGCATTGGCCATGGCCAGCAGGCCGCAGGACAGGGTGAGCCAGATCGACAGCGCCAGCAGCGCGTTGATGCCGATGCCGAGGATCAGGTTGCTGTAGACCTGCCAGAAGGTATGCAGTCCCTCCATGTCAAGCCTTGCGCTCCAGCACCTTGCCGAACAGGCCCTGCGGGCGCAGCAGCAGCACGATGAAGAGCAGCCCGAAGGCCACCGCGTCGCGCATGGTCGAGCCGATGTAGGCCACCGACATGACCTCGGCAAAGCCCAGGAACAGCCCGCCGATCAGCGCGCCGCGGATGTCGCCCATGCCGCCCAGGATGATGACCGCGATGCCCTTGTGCAGCATCGGCTGGCCCATCAGCGGGAACACGGCGTTGGAGTACAGCGCGATCAGCACGCCGGCGACGCCGCCCAGCGCCGCGGCGACGGCAGAGGTCAGCGCGAACAGGCCTTCGACGTTGATGCCCAGCAGCGCCGCGGCCTTGGGCGATTCGGCGATGGCGCGCAGCGCGCGGCCCAGCTGCGTGCGCCGCATGACCACGAACAGCGCCGCCATGAGCACGAAGGACAGCAGGATGATGCCCAGCTCGAGCACGCTCATCTGCACGCCCAGGAAGTGCAGTTGCTGGTCGGGCACGACCTCGGCCGGGAAGCGCATGTTGGCCGCGCCGAACACGCCTTGCGCGGCGTTGTTCAGCAAGATGGCCAGGCCGATGGTGGCGATCATCGGGATCAGGTGCGGCGCATTGCGCCGTCGCAGCGGGCGCAGCACCAGCGTGTCGATGACCAGCCCGAGCAGCGCGCAGGCCACCATCGCCGCCGCCAGCGAGGCCCACAGCGGCCAGCCCAGGTGCAGCACGGTCTGCAGCGCGGCGTAGGCGCCGACCATGAACACCGCGCCATGCGACAGGTTGATCACGCCCAGCACGCCGAAGACCAGCGTGAAGCCGAGCGCGAACAGCGCGTACACGCAGCCCAGCGACAGCGCGTTGACCAGTTGCTGTTCGAGCATCGCCGCCGGCGCCTACTTCTCGATGACGTACTTGCCGTCCTTGGTGACGCTGACGATGGCCGCCTGCTTGGCGTCGTAGCCGGCGGGCTTGCCGTCCTTGCCGCTCACCTGGCGGAACTGGAACGGGCCGGTCGCGCCGTTGTGCGACACACTGGGCAGCGCGTCGCGCAGCGCCTTGCGGTCGGCGTCGAGGTTGCCGCTCAGCTTGAGCTTCTGCAGCGCCTTGGCGACGATGTTCATCGCGTCGTAGGCCTGGGCGCTGAACTGGTCGGGCGCCGCCTTGTACTTCTGCGTGTAGGCGACGACGAAGTGCTGGTTCTGCGGCGTCTGGCTGCCCAGGGCCCACGGGCTGCCCACCCACAGGTTGTCGCTGGCGCCCTTGGCCAGGTCGAACACCTTCACCGAGTTCATGCCGTTGCCGCCGATGAAGGGCTGGGTGATGCCCAGCTGGCGCGCCTGCACCATGATCGGCGCGCCTTCGGCGATCAGCGCCGACAGCACGATGGCGTCGGGGTTGCTGGCCTTGATCTTGGTGAGCTGGGCCTTGAAGTCGACGTCGCCCTTGGCGAAGGTCTCGGTGGTGGTGACGGGGATCTTCAGGTCGTCCAGCGCCTTCTTGAAGGCGTCGTAGCCGCTCTTGGTGAACACGTCGTCGTTGCCGTACAGCACCGCCACCTTCTTCACGCCGGCATGCTTGGCCGCCACGCGCAGCGTCTCCGGCAGCACGTCGGCTTCGGTCACCGAGTTGCGGAACACATAGTCGCCGATGGTGGTGATGCCGTCGGCGGTGTTGGAGGTGCCGAACACCACCACCTTGGCCGCCTGGGCGATCGGGTCGGCGGCCTGCGCCGAGTTGGACAGCGTCGGGCCGAAGACCATCAGCACCCGGTCCTGGAAGATGAGCTTCTTGAAGACGTCGATGGCCTGCTCTTTCTTGCCGGCTTCGTCCTCGACCTGCAGCACCAGCTTGTTGCCGTTGACGCCGCCCGCGGCGTTGATCTCGGCCACGGCCAGATCGAAGCCGTTCTTGATGGACTGGCCGTACTGGCCCGCCGGGCCGGACAGCGCTTCGGCGGCGCCGAGCTTGATGTCGGCCGCTTGGGCGGCGATGCCGAAGGCGGCCAGGGCCGCGGCCAGGGCGCTACGGCGGAGCAGATGGGAAGTCATGCGGCACTCTCCAGGGAAGGCTGCGGTCGTGGTGGCGACGCAGCAGTTGTCAAAGGGAAAACCCCGAATTTTAGTCGAGCGTGCGACCGCGGCCTGCAGGGCCGGGTCGTTCACCGCGACGGCCGGGGCCGAAGGCGACGGGCAGGGCGGCAGTGTGCCCGGGGGGCGCTGGCCTTGACCAGCGCAGGGTCAGCCTTGCCTGGCCCGTGCAGGGTCAGCCTTGCCCTCTGACCCGTGCAGGGTCAGCCTTGCCCTCTGACCCGTGCAGGGTCAGCCTTGCCAATAAGCCCGCAGCGCGGCCAGCCGGCGGGCCCCAGCGCGCGCAGCCGGCGCTGGTTGGCTTCGTAGATCGACGCCGCCTCGGGGAAGGCGGCCACGGCGCGCTCGATGCTGGCCTCGCGCAGCAGGTGCAAGGTGGGGTAGGGCGAGCGGTTGGTGGCGTTTTCGATGTCGTCGGCGCGGGTGCCGGCAAACTGGTACTGCGGGTGGAAGCTGGCGATCTGCAGCGTGCCCTCCAGCCCCATCTGCTGCAGCAGCGCGTCGGCTTCGCCCAGGAAGTCGTTGTAGTCCAGAAAGTCCTGCAGCACCCGCGGGTGCACCAGCAGCGTGGTCTCCACCTCGTCCATCGGCGTATCGCTCAGCAACTGCAGCTCGCTGCGCAGCGCGGCGAGCAACGCGTCGGTATCGGCGGCGTCGCTGCACACGTAGCGCAGCCCGCCCTTGGCCTGCACGGCCTTGGCGAAGGGGCACAGGTTCAGGCCGATCACCGCCCGCTCGACCCAGGCCCGCGTGGCGCGCAGCGCGGCGTCGGCATCCATCTTCAGAAGCCCGAGCCGGGCTGCTTGAGGAACTCGATCTCCTCGGGCGTCGACGGCCGCCCGAGCAGCGCGTTGCGGTGCGGAAAGCGGCCGAAGCGCGCGACGATGTCCAGATGCTTCTGCGCCCATTCCAGCAGCCCCTGCAGCGCCGGGTCGTCGCGGCCCAGCTGCGCAAAGAGGCGCACCGACGTCTGCTGGTCGGCCAGGTTTTCCGCATGCTCGAAGGGCAGGTAGGCAAACTGGCGCATCACCGTCGGCAGGGTGCGGTCCTGCCCGCTGTCGCACAGCGCGCGGGCCCCGGCCAGGGCCTGCGCATCGCCGGCGACCATGCGTGCGCTGTCGCGCAAGGTGTTGCGTGTGAACTGGTCGAGCACCACGATGCGCGCCAGCGCCCCCTGCGGCGTGGCCGCCCAGCCGTCCAGGCGGCCCTGCAGCGCGTCCTCGATCAAGGGGCCGAAGCGCGCGCGGATCGTCGCGTCGAAGGCCGGGTCCTTGCGGAACCATTCCGGCCGCGTCTGCAGATAGGTGGGCTCGCCGGGCCGGCCGAACCAGAAGTCCAGCACCTCGGCGATGCGCGGGTCGTCGTTGTCAGCCATCAGTGCTCCAGCAGGTCCAGGGTGTCGGGGTGGCGGCGCATGTAGCTGCGCACGTAGCTGCACGACGGCCGCACGCGCAGGCCCTGCGCGCGTGCGTAGGCCAGTGCGGCCTGCACCAGCGCCGCGGCGATGCCGCGGCCTTCGGAGGCTGGCGGCACTTCGGTGTGCACGAGGTTCATCACGTCGCCTTGCAAGCGGTAGGCGCATTCGGCGAGGCCGCCCTCGACGCGTGCCACGAAGGCGGACGCCGCAGCGTCGTGTTCGATGACAGGCGCGCTCATCGCGGCCCCAGCTGCTGCCACAGGAAGGCGAACTCCAGCGCCATCATGTCGGCGCGCTGGGCGTTGTCGGCCGCGCCGCCGTGGCCGCCTTCGATGTTCTCGTAGAGCAGCGCCTCATGGCCCAGCTCGCGCAGCCGCGCCGCCATCTTGCGGGCGTGACCGGGGTGCACCCGGTCGTCGCGCGTGCTGGTGGTGAACAGCACCGCCGGCAGCCGGGTGCCGGCGGGCGGCACGTTCTGGTAGGGGCTGTAACGGCGGATCCAGGCCCATTGTTCCGGTTGGTCGGGGTCGCCGTACTCGCCCATCCAGCTGGCACCGGCCAGCAGCTTGTGGAAGCGCCGCATGTCCAGCAGCGGCACCTGGCAGACCACGGCGCGGAACAGCTCCGGCCGTTGCAGCATCACCGCGCCGACCAGCAGGCCGCCGTTGCTGCCGCCCTTGATGGCCAGCCGCGCGGGTGTGGTGATGTTCGCGGCGACCAGGTCCTCGGCCACGGCGACGAAGTCGTCGTAGGCGGTCTGGCGCTTGTCCTTCAGCGCCGCCTGGTGCCAGCCGGGGCCGTACTCGCCGCCGCCGCGGATGTTGGCCACCACCTGCACGCCGCCGCGCGCATACCAGGCCACGCCGTAGCTGCCGGCGTACTGCGGCTGTAGCGGCACCTCGAAGCCGCCATAGCCGTAGAGCAGCGTCGGGTTGCGGCCGTCGGCCTGGGCGCCGGCGGGCCAGATCACGAAGTAGGGCACGCGCGTGCCGTCCTTCGACGTGGCGAAGCGCTGCTCCACGCGCATGCCCTGGGCGTCGAAGAAGGCCGAGCGCGCCTTCAGCAGCTCGCGCGCATCGCTGCCGGCCGTGCCCAGCAGCAGCGAATCGGGGGTCAGGAAGTCGGTGTAACCCAGCAGGTAGCTCTGGCCCAGCGCATCGTCCTTGACCAGCGGGTCGTGCAGGCTCTGCGCCGACAGCGTGCCGGGGAAGGGCGCCTGCACCTCGCGCGCATGCCAGGCCGTGCCGTCGAAGCGGCGTTCCTCCAGCCGCCCGGCGACGTCGTCCAGCAGCTCCAGCAGCACCGTGGATTGCAGCAGCGCATAGCCGGCCAGCGAACGCGCCGGCGTGGGCGTGAACAAGGCCTGCCAGACCGGCCGGCCGGCGACGAAGGCGGCGGCGCCGCTGGCCAGCAGGGCGCCGCGCGGCCACGTGGTGCCGCCATCGTGCCAGTCGCTGCGCAGCGACAGCAGCACCTGGCCGTACCAGAAGCCCAGCTGCGCGTCGGCGGGCTTGGGCAGCGGCTGCAGCGCGTCGCCGACCAGCAGCGCGTCTTCGCTGCTGAAGAAGTCGGGCGCGCGGCGCAGCACGGTGCGCTCGAAGCCGGGCGTGGTGTCCACGCTGACGCTGACGGCGACATCGCTGGCCAGGCCTTCGAAGACCGTCACCGCCGCGGCCAGCGGCTGGCCGCGGCGCCAGCGCTTGATGATGCGCGGGTAGCCGGAATCGGTGAGCGAGCCGGTACCGAAGTCGGTGCCGACGAAGACCGTGTCGAGGTCCGCCCAGGCCACCTCGGACTTGGCCTCGGGCAGCGTGAAGCCGTCGTCGACGAAGCGCTTGTCGACCAGGTCGAACTCGCGCACCACGTGCGCATCGGCGCCGCCGCGCGACAGGCTCAGCAGTGCGCGCCGGTACTGCGGCCCCAGGCACTGCGCGCCGCCCCACACCCAGTTCTCGCCCTCGGCGGCGCCCAGCGCATCCAGGTCCAGCAGCAGTTCCCAGGCCGGCTGCGGCCGGCGGTATTCGTCCAGCGTGCAGCGCCGCCACAGGCCGCGCGGCTGGGCCGCGTCCTGCCAGAAGTTGTAGAGGTGGGCGCCGCGGCGCGTTACCGCAGGAATGCGGTCGTGTGCGTCGAGCACCGCGCGGATGCCGCTTCGCGTGCGCTCGAAGCCGGGCCAGGCTTCCAGGCGCTGGCGGGATTCGGCATTGCGCTCGCGCACCCAGGCCAGCGACTGCGCGCCCTGCACGTCCTCCAGCCACAGCCAGCGGTCGTTGTCGTCGTCGTGCGGGGTCATCGGTCCGGTCCCATCAGCTTGTGCGGCCGCAGCTCCAGCGAGCGGTCATCGCTGCTCAGCCAGACGTGGCCATCCTGCACCGTCAGCTGCCATTGCATGCTGCGCGTGGCCAGCCGGGCCAGCGCCTGCGCCTGCTCGGCGGGGATCTGCCAGACCGTCAGGTTGCCCAGGCGCGTCAGCTTGTTGCGGATGCCCGCCCACCAGACGTCGGCGGCGCTGCCGTAGCAGTAGATCACCACATGCTCGGCGCGCGCGCAGGCCTTGCTCAGGCGGCGCTCGTCGGGCTGGCCGACCTCGATCCCCTGCACCAGCTGGCCCGACAGGTCGTGCTGCCACAGGTCGGGCTCGTCGGCGTCCGACAGGCCGCGCGCGAACTGCAGCGCGCCGCGGTCGGTGTCCTTGGGCATGTTCAGCGCGAAGGCCAGCAGCCGCACCAGCAGGCGCTCTTCGGTTTCGGACGGATGCAGCGCCAAGGTCAGCGCATGGTCGGCATACAGCGGCCGGTCCATGTCGGCGATCTGCAGCGTCGCCTTGTAGATCGTGGATTTGAGGGCCATGGCGCGCTGGAGCAAAGGCGGCACTGTGCCACACTGCGCCGCGAGGAGCGCCCATGAGCCAGAGACTGCAGCACAAGATCGCCTTCATCACCGGCGCCTGTTCGGGCATCGGCCTGGCCACCACCGAGCGCTTCATCGAAGAGGGCGCCCGCGTGCTGGCCGCGGACATCCAGGACGACGCGGGCGCCGCGCTCGAAGCGCGCTTTGCCGGCCGGCTGAAGTACGCGCATTGCGACGTCGCCCAGCCGGCGCAGATCCAGGCGGCGATCGAGCGTGCCGTGGCCGAATTCGGCGGCCTGGACATCGTCTTCAACAACGCCGGGGCCGGCGGCCAGCGCGGCGGCATGGAGGAGATGACCGTCGAAGGCTGGGACGCGACGATGCACCTGCTGCTGCGCGCGGTGATGTGCGGCACGCTGTATGCGCTGCCGCACCTGAAGGCGCGCGGCGGCGGCGCCATCGTCAACACCTCGTCGGTGTCGGCGCTGGCCTCGGGCTTTGCGCCGGTGGCCTATTCCACCGCCAAGGCCGCGGTGCTGCACTTCAGCAAGGTGACCGCGGCCGACCTGGCGCGCCACCGCATCCGCGTCAACGCGGTGGTGCCCGGCTTCATCGCCACGCCGATCTTCGGCGCTGGCTTCGGCATGGACCGCCAGGCCTCGCAGCAGCTGGCGGCCACGCTGGCCGAGCGCGGCGGCAGCCTGCAGCCGGCCGGCCGCACCGGCCGGCCCGAGGACATCGCCGAGGCGGTGCTCTACCTGGCCAGCGATGCCGCCGCCTTCATCACGGGCACGCACATCGTGGTCGACGGCGGCCTGACCATCGGCACGCGCGCGTCGTGGGACCCGGCCGCGCCGCGGCCGCTGCAGGAGGCGCTGGGCCTGACGCCGGAAGCGCTGCAGGCCCTGGCCCAGCAGCGCGCCGCTGCGCTCAATCCACCTTCGCCCCCGACGTCCTGACGACCTCCTTCCACTTCAGCGTCTCGGCGGCGATGAAGTCGCCCAGCTGCTTGGGCGTGCCGCCCACCGGCGTGGCGCCCAGCTTGACGAAGCGCTCGATGACCTCGGGCTTCTTCAGGATGCGGTCGATCTCGGCGGAGAGCTTGTCGATGATCGGCTGCGGCGTGCCCGCCGGCGCGACCAGCACGAACCAGGCCTCGGCCGCATAACCCGGCAGCACGCTGGACACCGCCGGCACGCCAGGCAGCTGCGGCACCGGCTGCGGTGACGTGACGGCCAGCGCGACGATCTTGCCCGCCTGGATCAGCGGCAGCGCGGAAGGCATGTTGTCGATCGACATCTGCACCTGGCCGGCCATCAGGTCCTGCAGCATCGGGCCGCTGCCGCGGTAGGGAATGTGCGTGACGAAGACGCCGGCCTGGGTCTTGAACAGCTCGGTCGACAGGTGGCCGGTCGAGCCGTTGCCCGGCGTGCCGTAGGAGAAGCGGCCCGGCTGCGACTTCAGCAGCGCGATCAGCTGCTTCAAGTCCTTCACCGGCAGCTGCGGCGTGACCATCAGCACGTTCGGCACGCGCACCACGAAGGACACCGGCACCAGGTCCTTGGCGGTGTCGTAGGGCATCTTCGGGTACAGGAACTGGTTGATGGACTGCGTGCCCGGCGTGCCCATCAGGAAGGTGTAGCCGTCGGGCGCGGCCTTGGCCACTTCGGCGGCGCCGAGGTTGCCGCCGGCACCGGCCTTGTTCTCGACGAGGAAGGTCTGCTTGTAGGCCTGGCCCAGCTGTTCGGCGAGGATGCGCGCCGTCAGGTCGGTGGTACCGCCGGCGGCAAAGGGCACGACGATGCGCACCGGCTTGCTGGGCCAGTCGGCTTGCGCCCAGCCGGCGCTGTGCAGGCCCGCGCCGAGCAGCGCGGCGAGCAGGGCGATGCGGCGGCGCATCATCCTGCGGCCCTCGCCGAACGTGCGGCGCGCGCCGCACGTGCCGTACCTGCCGCACGTGGCCGGGCCGGCGCCTTGGCCACGACGCGCAGCTTGGGCTTGGCCTTCTTCGGCGGCCTTTTTGCCGCGGCAGGGGCCGCGGCCGGCGTGGCTGCGGGCACCGGCGCTGACAGGGCGGCCGCGGACGCGGCGGCCTCGGGCAGCGGCAGCTGCTTGAAGGCGTCGAAGGCGCGCTGCATCTGCAGGGCGATGTCGCGCACGTCGGGGACGGCGCGGCGGCAGGCGATCAGGCCGAAGCACAGCTGCCCCATGTAGCTCTGCACCGTGATGTTCAGCGCCACGCCGTGGGCGGCGATCGACACCGGGTAGTAGTCCAGCATCTTGGCGCCGGCCAGGTACAGCGGCAGCTGCGAGCCGGGCACGTTGGAGATGGCCACGTTGGCCAGGCGGATGCGGTCGGCCAGCCCCGAGCGGCCATACAGCGAGGCCAGCCCGCTGAGCAGCCAGGGGGCGCCGGGCGAGGGGAAGTCGGTGGGGATCAGCTCGCCGAAGGCGCCCATCGTGTTCTTCATCGACGAGGTGGCTTCGCGGATCTTCTGCAGCCGCAACAACGGGTCCTTCTCGTGCGTGGCCAGCTCCACCAGGCTCATCGTCACCTGGTTGTTCATGCTGGTGTCGCCCTCGGCGCGCAGCGAGACCGGCACGCCGGCAACCAGCGACGCATCGGGCAGCTCGCGCGATTCCTTCAGGTATTCGCGCAGCGCCGTGGCGCACAGCCACAGCACCAGGTCGTTGATCGACGCACCATGCGCCTTGCCCATGCGCTTGGCTTCGTCCAGCGGCAGCGACAGCGCGGCGAACACACGCTGGTTGGTGATCGACACGTTGAAGGGCGTGCGCGGTGGCATCTTCAGCAGCTCGCGCAGCGAGCCCAGGCCGACGCGGCGCTCGGCGATGGAGTCGCGCGCCCGCTCCAGCAGCGTGCGGCCCAGCGGCAGCATCAGCTTGCCCAGCATGCGCACCTGCTGCAAGGTGTTCTGCAGTGCCGCGCCCAGCAGTTCGGCCACGCCCAGCTGGTAGCCGTGACTGCGACGCGCGCGCGGTGCCTTCACCGCGCGCGGCACCGGCCCCAGGTCGAGCATGGCATTGCCCAGCGCGACGCCGGCCTGGCCGTCGATCGCCGCATGGTGCACCTTGGCGTAGAAGCCCATCGTGCCGTCGGCCAGGCCGTCGATCACATAGAACTCCCACAGCGGTCGGCTGCGGTCCAGCAGGCTGGAATGCAGCCGCGCGGCCAGCGCTTCCAGCTGCGCCTGCGTGCCGGGCTTGGGCAGCACGGTATGGCGGATGTGGTAGTCGAGGTCGATGTCGTCGTCTTCGATCCACACCGGGTTGGCCAGGTCGAAGGGCATCAGCGCCAGCTTGCGCGTGAACACCGGCGCCAGGTGCAGCCGCTTGCTCAGGTGCTCCTTCACGTCCTCGTACCAGTTGCCCTGGTAGCCCTCGGGCAGCTGGTAGCGGTGCAGCGAGCCGACGTGCATCGGCATCTCCGCGGTTTCCAGGTGCAGGAAGGCGCTGTCCATCGCACTTAGGTGCTGCATCTTGTCCATGTGGAGTCTCCTCGTGGGTCGTTCGGTGGTGTCGTCGAGTGGCGTCTTATACGAGATAGCGCTGCACCAGCAGCGACCAGTAGGCCGCGCCGGTCGCCATCGCCGCGTCGTTGAAGTCGTAGCCGGGGTTGTGCACCATGCACGAGCCGGCGCCGTCGCCGTTGCCCAGGAACAGGTAGCAGCCGGGGCGGTGCTCGAGCATGAAGGCGAAGTCCTCGCTGCCCATCACCGCCGGGCGGTCCAGCAGCACGCGCTGCGGCCCCAGCAGTTCGGTCGCCACCTGCGCCGCGAAGGCCGTCTCGGCGTCGGTGTTGACGAGCACCGGGTAGCCTTCCTGGTAGTCGATGTCGGCCACCACGCCCAGGCTGGTGGCCTGGGCGGTGGCGATGTCCACGATGCGCTGGCGCAGCAGCTTGCGCACCTCGCGATCCAGCGCGCGCACGCTCAGCTCCAGCCGCGCCGTCGAGGGGATGACGTTGTTCACCGTGCCCGACTGGAACAGCCCCACCGTGACCACCGCCGATGCCAGCGGGTCGACGTTGCGCGCCACGATGGACTGCAGCGCCATGACGACGGCGGCGCCGGCGACGATCGGGTCGCTGCTGAAGTGCGGCATCGCCGCATGCCCGCCCTTGCCGCGCAGCTCGATGACCACGCGGTCGGCCGAGGCCAGCGACGCGCCGCTGCGAAAGCCGAGCGTGCCCACCGGCTGCCCGGGCGCGTTGTGCAGCGCGAAGATGGCATCGCAGGGGAAGCGCTCGAACAGGCCGTCCTCGACCATGCGCCTGGCGCCGCCGGCGCCTTCTTCGGCCGGCTGGAAGATCAGGTTCAGGGTGCCGTTGAAGCGCCGCGTCTGCGCCAGATGGCGCGCCGCGGCCAGCAACGTGGCGGTATGGCCGTCGTGGCCGCAGGCGTGCATCTTGCCGTGGTGGCGGCTGGCGTAGGCCAGGCCGGTGGCCTCGACGATCGGCAGCGCGTCCATGTCGGCGCGCAGGCCGATGCACTTGGCGCCGTCGCCGTGCCGCAGCCGGCCGACCACGCCGGTGCCGCCCAGGCCGCGGTGCACCTCGTAGCCCCAGGCGGCCAGGCGCTCGGCCACCAGGTCGCTGGTGGCATGCTCCTCGAAGGCCAGTTCGGGGTGCTGGTGGATGTGGTGGCGCAGCGCGACCATCTCCGGCAGGACGGCGGCGATTTCCTCGTGCAGCGTGAGCCTGTGCATGCGTGTGTCCTCGCGTGGAGCGGCGGCCTCGCGTGCACCTTAGCATGCCGGGCGTGCGGCCCCGGCGAGGCACAATGCGCCCCACCGCTGCCGCCCGTCGCCGAAGTCATGACCGCCGAGACCGTGCCCGCCGCCCCTGCCGAGCCGGGCGCCGACGACTGCGCCGAGCAGTTGCGCGAACGTTTTCCTGCGTTGTTCGCCGGCCCGCCGCGGCCGCTGAAGCTGCGCATCCAGGCCGACATCCAGGCGCGCGCCCCGGGGGTGTTCTCCAAGGCGGCGCTGTCGGCGTTCCTGCGCCGCCATACCGGGCGCACCGGCTACCTGATCGCGCTGACCCGTGCCACGCATCGCGTCGACCTCGACGGCGCGGAGGCGGGCGAGATCAGCGCCGAACACCGCCAGGCGGCGGTCGACGAACTGGCGCGGCGCCGCGCGCTGCAGACCGCGCGCGAAGCCGAGCAGCAGGAACACCGGCGCCGGCGTGCCGAACTGCTGCGCGCCTTCGAGAGCAGCTCGCTGAGCCCGGCGAACTTCTGCGCGCTCAAGGGCATCGGCGTGCACGAGCTGCAGCCGCTGCTGGATGCGGCGCGGCGCGAGCGCGACGAGCGCCCCCGCCACGAGCCGCGCCACGAGCCGCGCCACGACTCGCGCCATGCCATGCGCCCTGACTCCCGGCCGCCGCGCCGGCCCGGCCCCGATCGACGGCGTGGCTGATGGGCGAGGACGAGTCCTCGACGCTGTTCGAGCTGCTGCCGATCGGCGCGTACCGCTCCAGCGTCGATGGCCGCCCGCTGCGTGCCAACGGCGCACTGGTGCGGCTGAACGGCTACGCCAGCGAGGCCGAGATGCTGGCCGCGGTGAACGACATCGGCAACGAGTGGTACGTGGATGCGCAGCGCCGCGTCGAATTCCTGCGCCTGATGCAGCGCGACGGCCAGGTCGTCGACTTCGTCTCGGAGGTCTACCGGCATCGCACGCGCGAGCGCGTCTGGGTGCGCGAGAACGCGCACGTGGTGCACGCGGCCGACGGGTCGGTGCGGTGCTATGAAGGCACGGTCGAGGACATCACGCGGCAGCGCCGGGCCGAGCTGGCGCTGCTGGCCAGCGAGCGACGCTTCCGCGCGTTCACCGAGCGCTCGCAGCTGCTCACCGTGGTGTGCGACGCGCAGGGCACGGTGCTCTACGCCAGCCCGGCAGCGCAGAGGCTGATCGGCCACGCGCCCAAGGAGCTGCTGCACAGCCGGGTCTTCGACTGGCTGCACCCGGGGGACCTGGAGAACGCGCTGCGCGAGATGCAGGGGGTGCTCGAGTTCAGCAGCGACGACCACGAAACCGTCTGGCGCGTGCGCCACGCCGAAGGCGAATGGCGCCACCTGGCGGTGTTGGCCAACAACTGCCTGGCCGACCCGGCGGTGCAGGGTGTGGTGCTGAACATCCGTGACATCAGCGGCCGCACGCGTGCCGAGGAGGCGCTGCGCGCGCTCAATGCCGAGCTCGAGCAGCGCGTGCAGCAACGCACGCTGGAGCTGGAGCATGCGCGCGACGAGGCCGAGTCCGCCAATCGCGCGAAGTCGGAGTTTCTGTCGCGCATGAGCCACGAGCTGCGCACGCCGATGCATGCGATCCTGGGCTTCGGCCAGTTGCTCGACACCGACCCGGCGCTGCCGCTGCCGCCGACGTCGCGGGCGCACCTGCGCGAGATCCTGCGGGCCGGCGGCAAGCTGCTGGCGCTGATCAACGAGCTGCTCGACCTGGCGCGCATCGAGGCCGGCCAGCTGCCGCTGAAGCTGGAGCCGGTGGCGCTGCAGCCGCTGCTGCACGAATGCCTGCGGGCCAGCGAGCCGCTGGCGCGCCAGCAGCGGGTGCAGCTGCCGCAGGCGTCGCACGTCGACGCCTGCGTGCTCGCCGACCGCGAGCGGCTGGAGCAGGTGCTGCTGAACCTGCTGTCCAACGCCATCAAGCACAACCGCCGCGGCGGCCACGTCGAGGTGCAGGCCGAGATCGACGGCCGCGGCGTGCGCATCTGCGTCAGCGACAGCGGGCCGGGTCTGGACGCGCAGCAGCAGGAGCGGCTGCTGCATGCCTTCGAGCGCCTGAGCCCCGCATACGGTGTCGCCGAGGACGCCGCCATCGGCCTGGCGCTGAGCAAGCGCCTCGTCGAGCTGATGGGCGGCCGCATCGGCCTGTCCAGCGAGCTCGGCCGCGGCAGCTGCTTCTGGGTGCAGCTGGAGCGCGCCGACACCGAGCGCGCGGCGCCGGCCGAGGGGCACACCGTGCTGTACATCGAGGACAACGCGGTCAACGTGCTGCTGATGCAGGCCATGCTCGAGCAGCAGACCTCGCTGCGGCTGATCAGCGCGGACCTGCCCGAGACCGGCCTGCGCCTGGCGCGCGAACAGCGGCCCGCGCTGATCCTGCTGGACATCCAGCTGCCCGGCATCGACGGCTACGAGGTGCTGCGCAGCCTGCGCGACGATGCACGCACGCGGGACATGCCGGTGATCGCGGTGAGTGCCAACGCCTTGCGCGGCGACATCGAGCGCGGACGTGCCGCCGGCTTCGTCGACTACCTTACCAAGCCGATCGACCAGCGCCTGCTGCTGGCCACGCTGCAGCGCGTGCTGGGCTGATCCGGCGCCCCGCGCGCAGGGCCCGTGGCCTCAGGCCGCCGCGGCGGGCTGTGTGCCGGCGGCGACAGCGGGGCCGGAGAACACCATCGCGCCGTCGTCGATGCGGCCGTAGCGCAGCGTCAGCAGGTCGTGCAGGTAGTTCTGCTTCAGCAGCCAGGGCGCCTTCGTGCCCCGCTTGGGCAACAGGTGCGCGGCGCGCTGCACATAGCCCGACGACAGGTCGTTCCAGGGCTGCAGCGGCATCGACGCATCGGCCAGCGTGGGCGTGCACTGCGGCAGCCCGTGCCGGCGCATGTGGTTGAGCAGCCGGCAGACGTACTCGCAGCTCAGGTCGCATTTCAGCGTCCACGACGCATTGGTGTAGCCCATGCACGACGCCAGGTTGGGCACGCCGCTGTACATCATGGCCTTGTAGCCGACGGTGGCGGCCATGTCGACCGGGCGGCCATCGACTTCGATCTGCATGCCGCCCAGCACCTGCATCTGCAGCCCGGTGGCGGTGACCACCAGGTCGGCCGGCAGTTCTTTGCCGGACTTCAGCTTCAGGCCGCCTTCGGTGAAGCCCTCGATTTCGTCGGTGACCATCGACGCGGTCTGGCGACGCAGGGCCAGGAAGAAGTCGCCGTCGGGCACCAGGCACAGGCGCTGGTCCCAGGGCTTGTAGCGCGGCTTGAAATGGGTGTCGATGTCGGCCTCCGGCCCCAGCCACGCCCGCACGCCGCCCAGCAGCATGCGGCTCACGCGCTCGGGGCGGCGCTTGCACAGCCGGTAGATGTACATGCCCAGCAGCACGCGCTTCCAGCGCGTCAGCCCATAGGCCAGCCGCGACGGCAGCCAGCGCCGCAGGCGATTGGCCCAGACATCCTCGGAAGGGCGCGCCACGATCCAGGTCGGCGAACGCTGCAGCAGCGTCACGTGGGCGGCGGTCTTGGCCATCTGCGGCAGCAGGGTCACCGCGGTGGCGCCGCTGCCGATGATGACCACGCGCTGGCCGCTGTAGTCCAGGTCCTGCGGCCAGTGCTGCGGGTGCACCATGCGGCCGCGGAAGCGCTCGCTGCCCTCGAAGCGCGGCAGGTGGCCCGCGTCGTAGCGGTAGTAGCCGCTGCACATGAACAGGAAGTTGCAGCTGAACTGCACGATGTCGCCGCTGCCGGCGCGCACGGCCTGCACGGTCCAGCGGGCGTCGGCCGTGGACCACGAGGCGTGCCGCACCTGCAGGCCGTAGCGGATGTGGCGCTCGACATCGTGTTCGCGCGCGGTGTCGCGGATGTACTGCAGGATGGCCGGGCCGTCGGCGATGGCCTTGGGCTGTTCCCAGGGCTTGAAGGCGTAGCCCAGCGTGTACATGTCGGAGTCGGAGCGCACGCCGGGGTAGCGAAACAGATCCCAGGTGCCGCCGAGCCGATCGCGCGCCTCCAGCAGGGCGAAGCTGCGGTCCGGGCAGCGGCGCTGCAGATGCACGGCGGCGCCGATGCCGGACAGTCCCGCGCCCACCACCAGCACATCGAAGTGTTCCATCTGCCGTCCTCGTCCCGTCGCGCCGCCGGGGCCGGCCAGTCTAGTCGCTCGGCCGATAATGCGCGCCCATGTCCGAACCGGCTTCGATCTGGCACGACGCCCCGTGCGCGGCGCTGGCGTGGGAGCGCGACGGCGCGTGGACACGCTGGCGGCTGAACCGTGCCGCCATCGATTGGTCGCTGGAACGGCAGCTGCAGGAAGCCGACTGGCAGGCGCTGGTCGATGCGGTGGCCGGCCAGGGCCCGCCACCCGACGAAGGCCGTGCGCAGGTCGGCGGCCTGGCGCTGGGCTATCGCAGCGTCGGTCTGGCCGGAGGCGGTCTGCTCTGGCTGGTGCCGGATGCGCCGGCGCCCGACGTGCGCCAGGACGAAGAACGCACGGCGGTGGAGAAGCTGGCGCTGCTGCAGGGCTTCGATCGCATCGGATTTGTGGTGCGCGACGCGCGCACCGGGGCCGGCTGGTGGGACCGGCCCATGTACCGCATCCTCGGCTTCGAGCCGGCGCTGCGGCCGCCGAGCTTCGAGCAGGCGCTGCAGCATGTGCATCCGGACGACCGCGAGGCGCTGCGGCGCTACCAGCGCGAGTCGATGCAGCAGGCGGGCCGCTACGAGACACGCTACCGGCTGCAGCTGCCCGACGGCCGGCAGCGCGACCTGCAGGCGCTGGCCGAGGTGCGCAACGGCGCCGATGGCCGGCCGGCGATGCTCTTCGGCGTGGTCATCGACGACACCGAGAGCGCCGGGCGCGTGCGCGCGCAGCAGCAGGTCAATGCGCAGCTGATGCGGGCCCTCGATCTGGCCAAGGTGCTGGTGTGGCGCATCGACCTGCGACAGGGGCGCTTCCACTTCAACGACGTGGGCCGGGATTTCATCGGCACTGCCGCGGACAGCGTGCGGCTGGAAGACATGCGCGCGCGCGTCCATCCCGAGGACCTGCCGCTGGCGGAACACGCCATCGCGCAGGCCCTGTCCGGCACCGGCGTGGTCGATTCGGAAACGCGCGTGCGCAGCGACACCGGCGGCTACCGCCACCTGCTGACGCGCCGCGCTGCCGAGCGCGACGCGCAGGGCCGCGTCGTGGCCCTGACCGGCGTCTCCCTGGACCAGACCGACCGCATCGTCGAACGCGAGCGTGCGCAGACGCTGATGCGGCGCATCCACCTGATTGCCGATGCGGCCGGCGTCGGCATCTGGAGCATCGAGAACGTGGGCGGGGGCGACACCGAGCGCGTGGTGTGGAACGAGCAGATGTTCCGCATCTACGGCCTGCCCATGGGGCAACCGGCACCGCCGGTGCAGGAGTGGATGGGCGCGCGGGTGCACGCGGAGGACCGTGGCCGCGTGGCCGACGAGCGGCGCCGTGCCCGCGCCGGCGGCCACAGCAGCTTCGAGACCAGCTTCCGCGTCGTGCGGCCCGACGGCACGCTGCGCTGGGTGGTGTGCCGCAGCCACAGCGACGAGCACGAGGGCGGCGCGCTGCTGCACGGCATCCACCTCGACGTGACGCAGCAGCACACCCTGGGCCAGGCCCTGCAACTGCAGGAGCAGCGGCTGCGACTGGCCACGCAGGTGGCCGGACTCGGCATCTGGGAGCGCGACATCGCCACCGGCGCGGTGGCGTGGGAAGAGCAGATGTACCGGCTGCGCGGCCTGACGCCGGACGACCCCCGCGCGGCGCACGAGATCGACGAGCACATCGTGCCGGCCGAGGCGCTGGCCGAGCGCGGCCGGCGCATCCAGCGCCACCTGGAGGACCTCGAGCCGTATGCCTTCGAGTTCGAGGTGCGCTGGCCGGACGGCTCGGTGCGCTGGCTGGCCAGCACCGGCTGCGCGGTGCGCGACGAGCAGGGCCAGGCCTGCCGCATGATCGGGCTGAACTGGGACGTGACGCAGCGCCGCCTGGCCGAGGCGGCGCTGCGCGACGTGGAGGCGGCCGAGCGCGCCAGCCGGGCCAAGTCGGAATTCCTGGCGCGCATGAGCCACGAGCTGCGCACGCCGCTGAACGCCATGCTCGGCTTTGCGCAACTGCTGGAACACGACGTGGCGGACCGCCTGGAGGCGCCGCAGGTCGAGCGGCTGGCGCGCATCCGCTCGGCGGGCACGCACCTGCTGGCGCTGATCGACGAGGTGCTGGACCTGAGCGCGGTGGAGGCCGGCGCGCTGCCGGTGGCGCTGCAGCCGGTCGACCTGGACCGCGTGCTCGACGAGGTGCGCCAATGGGTGTTGCCGATGGCCGAGGAGTGCGGGGTGTCCCTGCGCGCCGCGGACGGCGACGCGCGCGTGCTGGCCGACGAACGCCGGCTGCGCCAGGTGCTGGCCAACCTGCTGACCAATGCCATCAAGTACAACCGCCGCGGCGGGCGCGTGACGACGGCGTCGCGGCGCCTGCTGCTCGACGGTGTGCCGGGCTGGGAGCTCAGCGTGCGCGATACCGGGCGCGGCCTCAGCGCCGAACAGCAGGCGCACCTGTACGAACCCTTCAACCGGCTCGGCGCCGAGCGCGAGGGCATCGAAGGCCGCGGCATCGGGCTGATGACCGTGCACCACCTGGTGCGCCTGATGGGCGGGCGGTTGCAGGTCCGCAGCCGCAGCGGCGAAGGCAGCGACTTCCTGGTCTGGCTGCCGGCGGCGCCGCCGGCCGAGCCCGCCCCCGCGCCGTCCGCCGAGCCGGCGCCGCACGCCGCCGCGCAGGCGGCGCCGCTGTCGATGCTCTACATCGAGGACAACGCCGTCAACGTGATGCTGGTGCAGGAGATGGTGCGGCTGCGCCCGAACGTCACGCTGCACATCGCCACCGACGGCCGCAGCGGCGTGGACGCGGTGCTGGCCCGCCGGCCGCGCCTGGTGCTGGTGGACATGCAGCTGCCCGACATGGATGGCCACGAGGTCTTGCGCCGGCTGCGTGCGCAAGGCTGCGACTCGCGCCTGGTGGCGCTGTCGGCCAACGCCATGCCCGAAGCCGTGGCCCGTGCGCGGGCCTCGGGTTTCGACGACTACTGGACCAAGCCGATCGACATCGGCGGCTTTCTGGCGGGCCTGGACCGGATATCGGCCGAGGCCGTCCGGCCGAAGGCTCGCCCCCCTTCTTCACACTCCATAAAGGACTGATGTCATGGACGACCGCATCCGCATAACCCTGGAACAAGGCGTGGCCGACGTGCGCCTGGTGCGCGCCGACAAGATGAACGCGCTCGACGACGAGATGTTCGAGGCGCTGCGCCAGGCCGGCGAGCGCCTGAAGCACACGCCCGGCGTGCGCGCCGTGCTGCTGTCGGGCGAAGGTCGTGCCTTCTGCGCCGGGCTGGACACCGCCAACTTCGGCCGCATGGCCTCGGGCCAGCGCGGCGGCGAGCGGCTGCTGCAGGGCGAGCGCACGGCGGGCGGGGCCAACCCGCCGCAGCACACGGTGATGGTCTGGCGCGAGCTGCCGGTGCCGGTGATCGCCGCGGTGCACGGTGTGGCCTACGGCGGCGGCTTCCAGCTGATGCTGGCCGCGGACCTGCGCTTCGTCGCGCCGGACACGCGGCTGTCGATCATGGAGATCAACTGGGGGCTGGTGCCGGACATGGGCGGCATGGCGCTGCTGCGCGGCCTGGTGCGCGACGACATCGCCCGCGAGCTGACCTACACCGGGCGCGTCTTCGACGGCCGCGAGGCCGCCCAGCTGGGCCTGGCCACGCGCGTTAGCGCCGACCCGTATGCCGACGCGCTGGCGCTGGCGCGCGAGATCGCCGCGCGTCCGCCGAAGGCCATGCGCGCCGCCAAGCGCCTGCTCGAGCTGGTGCAGCATGCCGACACCCAGACCATCCTGCTCGCCGAAAGCCGCGAGCAGGCGGCATTGATCGGCGCGCCCGAACAGGTGGAAGCGGTGACCGCCCGCTTGCAGAAGCGGCCGGCGGTGTTCGTCGACTGAGCCTTTCTTCAGGCCGCGTAGTTCGGCCGGCGTTTGTCCAGGAAGGCTTGCATGCCTTCGGCCAGGTCGCCGTTGGCCACGGTGAGCACCTGGTTGCGGTCTTCCATGGCCACCACGCTGGGCAGGTCGTTGCCGTCCACCGCGGCCCAGAAGCATTCCTTGGTCAGGCGCAGGCCCAGCGGCGCAGTGGCCAGCATGTCGTCGGCGAGCGCCTGGCCGGCGGCTTCCAGGCGCTCCAGCGGCACCACGTCGGAGACCAGCCCCACGCGCAGCGCGCGTTCGGCGTCGATGAAGCGCCCGGTGTAGAGCAGCTCGGCCGCGACCGAGGTGCCCACCAGCCGCGGCAGGTGGTAGCTGGCGCCCATCTCGCAGCCCGACAGGCCGATCTTGATGAAGGCGCAGTTCATCTTCGTGCCCTCGGCGGCGATGCGCACGTCGCAGCCCAGCGCGATGGAGAAGCCGCCGCCGGCGGCATGGCCGTGCAGCAGGCCGATGATCGGCTGCGGGCAGCGGCGCATGCGCATCACCAGGCCGCTGAACTCGCGCTGGTTGCGCAGCATCGCGTCGGCGTCGGTGCCGATGGTGGCGCCGCTGCTGGCCTTGATGTCCAGCCCGGCGCAGAACATGCGGCCCGCGCCGCGCAGCACCACCACGCGCACCGCGTAGTCGCGCTCCAGGCCGGCGAAGTAGTCGTTCAGTTCGCGCAGCAGCCGCGGGTTCAGGGTGTTCAGCTGCGCGGGCCGGTTCAGCGTGACCCAGTCCGCCGCACCGCGCTTGTCGATGATCAGATGTTCGTAGGGCATGGCTTTGCTCGTCGTGGCCGAAGCCGCAAGTTAGCAGAACGGGCCGGCGAGGCCGGGCCGCAGCGGGGCGGTAGCATGCGGCATGCAATGGCCCTTCATGCGCTGGCTGCCCGAATGGCGCATGCCGGGCACCGTGCGTGCCGACCTGCTGGCCGGGCTGACTGGCGCGGTGGTCGTGCTGCCGCAGGGCGTGGCCTTCGCCACGCTGGCCGGCCTGCCGCCGCAGTACGGCCTGTATGCGGCGATGGCACCGTGCATCGTGGCAGCGTTGTTCGGTTCGAGCCGGCTGATGGTCACCGGCCCGGCGAACGCCATCTCGCTGACGACGATGGCCGTGATCGCGCCGCTGGCCGCCGCCGGGTCGCCACAGTACGTCGGTCTGGTGCTGACGCTGAGCTTTCTGGTCGGCCTGATGCAGGTGCTGCTGGGCCTGGCGCGCGTGGGCGACCTGGTGGAGCGCGTGCCGCACTCGGTGGTGGTGGGCTTCACCGGCGGGGCGGCGGTGCTGATCATCATCAACCAGCTGCCCGCGGCGCTGGGCATCGCGCTGCCGCGCGCGCCATCGGCCTGGCACCAGCTGCAGGCGCTGGCGCCGCACCTGGGGCAGCTGCAGCTGCCGGCGCTGCTGGCCTCGGCGCTGACGGTGGCCACGGCGCTGCTGGCGCGGCCGCTGAACCGCTGGGTGCCGGCGATGCTGGTGGCGCTGCTGGTGGGCGCGCTGAGCGCCAAGCTGGTGGCCTGGCTGGCGCCCGCGTGGCCGCGCTTGAGCACCGTGCAGGCGCTGCCCGGGCCGCTGCCGCCGCTTTCCTGGCCCGACCTGTCGGTGGACACGGTACGCAGCCTGTTCGGCGCGACGCTGGTGATGACGTTGCTGGCGCTGACCGAAGCCACGGCCATCGCCAAGGCGGTGGCGCGGCAGTACCACGACACGCTGGACGGCAACCGCGAGTTCATCGGGCAGGGGCTCGCCAACCTCGTCGGGTCGTTCCTGTCGTCGATGCCCGCCAGCGGCTCGTTCAACCGTTCGGCGGTGAATACCGAGGCGGGCGCCCGCACGCCGCTGGCCGCCATCAGCGCCGCGCTGTTCCTGGTGATCATCCTGGGCGGCGTGTCGCCCCTGGCCACGCACCTGCCGCTGGCGGTGGTAGCCGGGCTGCTGTTCGTCGTCGCCCGCGGCCTGTTCGACCTGCCGGAGATGCGCCGGCTGTGGCGCGACGAGCCGCTGGAGCGCGTGCCGCTGCTCGTCACCCTGGCCGGCACGCTTGCGCTGTCGCTGGAGTGGGCGATCCTGCTGGGCATCACCAGCGCCTTGCTGGTCAGGCGGGCGGCGCGGTAGATTGCGCGGGCCGATGAGCCAGCGCCTTGCCCTCCTGCTGACGGACGTCGTCGACAGCACCCAGCTCGCCGAGCGCCTGGGCGATGCCGCCGCGGCCGAGCTGAACGCTGCGCACGACCGCATGGCGCGCGACCTGCTGCGCAGCTGGCGCGGCCGCGAGATCGACAAGACCGACGGCATGCTGATGCTCTTCGACAGCGCCGCCGATGCGCTGGGCTATGCGGTGGCCTACCACGCGGCGCTGGCCGCGCTGCCGGTGCCGCTGCAGGCACGCGCCGGCTTGCATGTGGGCTCGGTGATGCTGCGCCACAACCCCCCGGAAGACGTGGCGCGCGGCGCCAAGCCGGTGGAAGTCGAAGGCATCGCCAAGCCCGTGGCGGCGCGGGTCATGTCGCTGGCGCTGGGTGGGCAGACGCTGCTCACCGCCGAGGCGCGGGATGCCCTGGGATCGACCGGGCTGCGTCTGCAGTCGCACGGCTTCTGGCGCATCAAGGGCGTGGCCGAGCCGCTGGAACTGTTCGAGGCCGGTGGGGCGCTGGCACCGTTCACGCCGCCGCCCGATTCGGCCAAGTCCTACCGTGTGGTTCGGCGCGAAGGCCTCTGGCTGCCGCTGCGCGAAGTGGCCAACAACCTGCCGGCGGAGCGTGACAGCTTCGTGGGCCGGCAGGACGTACTCGTCGACCTGGCTCGGCGCTTCGAAGCTGGGACGCGCCTGGTGTCGGTGCTGGGCATCGGCGGGACCGGAAAGACGCGCCTGGCGCTGCGCTTCGCACACACCTGGCTGGGTGATTTTCCTGGGGGTGCCTGGTTCTGTGATCTGTCGCATGCGCTGTCGCTGGATGGACTGCTGCATGCCGTCGCGCAGGGGCTCGACGTGCCGCTGGGCGAGGACGACCCGGTCGTGCAACTCGGGCGGGCGATCGCTGGCCGCGGGCGTTGCCTGGTCATTCTGGACAACTTCGAGCAGATCACGCGCTACGCCGCGTCGACGCTCGGGCGTTGGCTGGCTGGCAGCACCGACGCCAGTTTTCTGGCCACCACTCGCGAAGTGCTTGGCCTGCCCGGCGAGCAGGTGCTGGCGCTGCCGCCGCTGCAGATCGGCGATGCCGTCGACCTGTTCGTCAAGCGGGCGACTTCGGCGCACCTGAGCTTTGCAGCCGACGCGAACGAACGTCCCCTGATTGAGCAACTTGCCGGTCTGCTCGACGGCCTGCCGCTGGCCATCGAACTGGCGGCCGCGCGCACGCGCGTGCTTTCGGTGACTGCGCTGCTGGCACGCATGGATCAGCGCTTCAAGCTGTTGGCCGCTGCCGGTGGGCGGCAGGACCGCCAGGCCACCTTGCAGGCGACGTTCGACTGGTCGTGGGATCTGCTGGGCGACGTCGAGAAGTCCGCGCTGGCGCAGCTGTCGGTCTTCGAGGGTGGCTTCACGTTGCAATCGGCGGACGCCGTGCTCGACCTCTCGGCCTGCTCGAAGGTGCCGTGGCTCGTGGATGTGCTGCAGTCCTTGGTGGACAAGTCCTTCGTGCGCATCGTGGCCACGGACCGATTTGACCTGCTGGCCAGTGTGAAAGCCTACGCCGGGGCGCACTTGTCGACCGAGGGGCGCTTCCCTGGCAGCGGCCCTGTCGCACTGCGCCACGTGCAGGCCCGGCATGGCGCGTGGTTCGCCGCGCTGGGGCCACAGCGTGCGGTCGAGGCGGGCTGCGCCGATCTACCCAATGTCATTGCGGCCTGCCGCTGGGCCATCCGCGAGAAGCAGGGGCAGAGCGCGGTCGGCGCGCTGCAGGGCGCTTGGGCGGCGTTGAGTCGTCATGGCCCCTTCAGCAGCGGTGCGGAACTCGCGGCGGCCGTGTGCCAGCTGCCGGGTCTGGATGAGGTTGCCGCGGCGCGCGCGCACGCCGTCCGGGCCAGCGCGCTGGAGTTTCTGGGACACACCGCGCAGGCGCGTCGGCACTGCGAAACCGCGCTCATCAGCGCGCGGGCCGGGGGTGACCTGGCATGCCAAGCCGATCTGCTGGTCCAACTGGCTGACCTGGATGGCAGCGACAGTCGCATGGCCCCCGCCCGAGACGGGCTGAGCAAGGCGCTGGATCTGGCGCGGCAAATCGGGCATGGGGCCACGGAGTGTGCAGCCCTGAACGGTCTGGCCAACGTCGCCATCGACCAGGGGCGCATCGACGAGGCGCGTGCGTCCTACGAAGCCGGGCTCGACAGAGCCCGCGAGATCGAGGATCGAGCCTGGCAATGTTCGTTGCTCGGCAATCTCGGCATGCTGCACGCCAACGTCGGACGCATGGACGAGGCGCGCCGCTGTCTCGAACAAGCGCTCGAACTGGCGCGTGCGCTGGCCGACCGACGCCGTGAAGGCACGCTGCTGTGCAACCTGGGCATGCTCCATCTGGTGCAGCGTCACCTTGACGAGGCCATCGACGTGTCGGAGCAGGCTTTGCGTGTCGCGCGGGAACTCGGTCACCGCCGCGTGCTGGGCATCGTGTACTGCAACCTGGGCCTGGCCGAGGAAGAGCGCGGACGCGCGGCGGAGGCGCTGGCGTACTTCGATGCCGGCCTGAAGGTGATGCGCGAGTTGGGCGACCGTCGTCACGAAGGGCAGTTTCTCGGCTATATGGGCCGCACGCGGGCGCGCCAGCGAGACTATGTCCTGGCGCGCGAGTGTTTTGCCACCGCGCATGTGCTGCTCAGCGAAGTCTCCGATGCGCTGAGCCTGGGCATCCTGCTTTGCGACCTGGCGACCTGCGAGTGGCACGCGGGGGATCCGGCGGCCGCTCGCCAGGCACTGGACAAGGCCCGTTCGATGGGCCTCTCTACCGGCGCGGGTCCCGGTTCCGAATTCGGTCAGGCTCTGGCCAGGGCGCAAGCGCTGCTCGGTCTGGCCCCGGCAGACGAGCGCCCGGCTACTTGAGCTTGGCCCACGGGTCGAGCTTGATCGGCGCGCTGCCGTCCTTCGGAACCAGCTTGATGTCGTACTTGAAGCAGGCATCCGCGGTATGCGGGCCGGTCTTGTTGCACTGGAATCCCTGCCCGAAGTCACGGGAGCGGCAGTTCTTGAAGACCGCGTCCGGATCGGGCTGGCTGCGGCAGCCCATCTCGGGCGGCGGCGGCGGCGGATGGCGATCGAACTGGATGCCGTCCTCCGGGAACTCATACTCGTCCGGATTGCTGCCGAAGACCCACCGTATGGCGCCGTTCTTCTCGTAAAGCGTCGCGTAGCCTTCGGGTAGCGAGATGAGGCGATGCTCGACGTTGACGGTGACGTAACGCGGATCCCTCGCCTGCGCTCCAAAGTCGCGGTCGATGGGCGCGCATCCCGCCAGCATCAGCAGAACCAGGGACGTTGCCGAAGTTGCTCTGTTCATCCGCTGCTCCTCGTTGGTGACGCCGTCATGCATGGCGGCGCGACATCTTGGGCCAAGAGGCTGAGCGTGAAAACCCCCTGCAGCAGCGGCTGAAATGCCGGATCCACAACGTAGGGGAGTCACGCGCACGCTGAGTGCCGCTGCAGATGCAGATAAAGTCTGCACCATGACCCGCCCCATCCTCGCCCTCGACGCCGACGGCGTGCTCGTCGACCTGCATGCCGGCTACGCCCGCGCCTGGCAGCGGGCCTTCGGCGTCGTGCCGGCCGAGCGCGACCCGCTGGCCTACTGGCCGATGGACCGCTGGGATGTCGAACGCGTCGACGCCGAGCAGCGCTTGCTGCTGCGCGAGCAGTTCCAGCGGCCCGAGCTCTGGGAAAGCCTGCCGGCGATGCCCGGCGCGGTCGAGGCCTGTCTGCGGCTCGACGACGCCGGCTACGAACTGGTCTGCGTCACCGCGCTGGAGTCGCGCTTCCAGAAGGCGCGCCTGAACAACTTGAAGGCGCTGGGCTTTCCGATCCGCCGCGTCATCACCACCGGGCACCAGGAGGGCGATCGCAGCCCCAAGGCCGATGCCATCGAGAAGCTGCGCCCGGTGGCCTTCGTCGACGACTACGTCGCCTACCTGCGCGGCATTCCCACCGAGGTGCACACGGCGCTGGTGCTGCGCGCGCCCAACGGCAGCCCGAACGTCGGCAATGAGCTGAAGCTGGCCCGCTCGGTGCATCAGGACCTGGCCGCATTTGCCACCCACTGGCTGGGCAGCTGAGCGACCCCTCCCTCCTTTGGTGGATTTTCTCTGCGCGCCCTTGCGGCCATCATGGCCGCGAGGGCCGCAGAACTGGCCATAGGGAGACCCTGCCATGATCTTCGATGAACGCAACGAAGGCGACTACCGCATCTATGCCGGCGCGCTGGAGGCGCCGCACGGGCAGGGCTACATCGCGGCGGTGGTGGTCAGCCGCGTGCAGGGCGCCGGCAGCACGCCGCGCGAAGCCTATCGCGACGACAGCCTGGCCTGCGGCTACCGCTGGCTGTCGCAGGCCGACGCGTTGAACTACGCGCTGAGACGCGCACGCGACGTCATCCGCCGCGAGGCGCATCGGCTGCACTGCTGAGCGGGCCTTCGCCCGCGGGGTAGCTCGCCGCCGCGCGACGCAGCCGTTCGGCCACCTGGCGCTGCAGCGACGCCGGCGCCAGCACGCGCACCTGGTCCCCGTGGCGCAGGATGTCCATGCTCAGCTCGGTGCTGTCGGCGTAGGGCAGGCGCAGCCGCAGGCTGCCATCGGCCAGGGTCTGCGCCTGCTGCCGCGGGTGCCATTGTTCGGTGGCGACCCATTGCGCCGCCTCGGCGCTGAATTGCAAGGTGGCCCACTTGAGGCGCCGTCCGGCAAACACGCCGTAGCCGCCGTCCAGCTCGGCCTTCACCGTGGCCAGCGGCACGTCCTTGGCGCGCTGCTCCAGCACCGAGGCCTCGCGCACCGCGTCCAGCGCGAAGCGGCGCAACCCGTCGCTGCGGTGGCACCAGGCATCCAGGTACCAGGTGTTGCGGTAGTGGGTCAGCCGCTGCGGCGAGACCTCGCGCCGGCTTTCGCTGCCGCGGGCGCGCGTGTAGTACAGCAGCTCGACGCGGCGGCGCTCCAGCAGCGCGCTGCCGATGCGTTCGAAGAAGCGGGCGTCCACCGGCCGGCGCGCGGCGGCGACGATGTTCACGCGCCGCATCAGCTCGCACGCCGCCGTGTCGTCGGCGCCCAGCATGCCGTGCAGCTTGTCCAGCAGCGGCTGCAGGTGGCGGCCGAGCACGCCTTCGGCCTCCAGGCCCTGGATCAGCTGGTGCATCGTCAGCAGGGCGTGGATCTCCCGGTCGCTGAACCACAGGCCGGGCAGCTCGTGGGCGCGTGCCCGGCTGTCGCCGCCGAAGCGGTAGGCGTTGTCCAGCCGGTCGTAGACGATCGGTGCGTCCAGCCGCTCGCGCAGGTACTGCAGGTCGCGCTTCAGCGTCGCGCGCGACACCTCCAGCTCGGCACGCAGGGTCTCGAAGTCGATGCGGCCGCGGTTGCGGATCAGCAGTTCGATCTTGTAGAAGCGTTCGGTGCGGTCCATCGCCGGGATCATAGCTTTGGCAGGCTCACGCCATGAGCCTGTGGCCCCGGACACTGCCGTCATGCGCCGGGCAAGGGGCCTGGCGCGTCGACCGGAGCAAACCATGGCCCAGACCTTCCTTGCCTTCGATTCCCCGCCCGCCGATCTGCAGACCGGCTTCGACATCGGCTGGGACCACGCCCGCCACGGGCTGCAGGCGCCGCACTCCGGGCGGGACAGCGACGCGGTGCACCAGGGCTGGTGCGCGGGCAGGGCCTGCTTCGGCCAGCGCACGCTGACCGCATCGCGCCGCGCGCGGCTGTGGCTGGCGCTGCGCCTGCACGCCTGGCAGCACGGCCGCGTGTTCGAGCTGGCGCAGGTGACGCCGCACTACCTGGGGCAGCTCGAGGTGCTGCGCTGCCCGGTCACGCGCCGGCCGCTCGGCGCCGCCGAGGCCTCGGTGGACCGCGTGTGCGACGCCGCCGGCTATGCCGCCGGCAACTTGGCGATGCTCAGTGCGCAGGCCAATCGCGCCAAGGCGGACCTGGGCTGGGAAGACGCGCTGCGGCGCGCCCACCAGGCCGCGTCGCAGGCCGACGGCTGCGTGCACGGGCTCGACGCCGCGGCCTGGATGCGCGTGGCGGTGCTGATCTCCTTCGTCACGCCGCTGACGCACGAGCAGGCGGCTCGCCTGCCGCTGCGCGTGCTGCCGCCGAACCGGCTGCGGCTGCTGAATCCGGTGCAGGGGTTGCAGGCGCTGGTGACGCGCGAACTGGCACGCCCCGACGGCCCGCGGCGCCTGCGCGCACTGTCCGACCTGCTGCCCGGCGAAGCGCTGCGCGCCGACTTCGGCCGTTTTGTCAGCGCGCTGCTGCCGCGCTGCCTGGAAGCGGGCCGCGACGTGGACATGGACGCGCTGCGGCAGGCGCTGGAAGATGCCTGGGCCGACGCCCGCGTCAACCGTTGCTGGCAGCGCTTCGCGTTGCAGCTGGACGAGCCGCTGGTCGAGCAGCTGCTGGAGCGCTGCGCCGCCGCTGGGCTGGCGGGCATGCAGATGCTGCTGCACGAACGCGACACCGCCACCGAAGGCTGGGGGCTGGACACGCGGGGCCGGGTCGTCCCGCCGACGGCGCTGCGGCGCAGGGTCTTGCCAGGGACTTGCGCCGGCGCCTGGTCCGAAGGAGCGAAAATCAGCGCTTCGCGTTCGAGGATTGCCGATGGCCGTTTACCAGCTTGACGATTGGGTACCGGAGATCGCCGCCAGCGCCTGGGTGGCCGACAGCGCCAGCGTCATCGGGCGCGTGCGCATGGACGAAGGCGCCAGCGTCTGGTACGGCGCCGTGCTGCGCGGCGACAACGACCAGATCACCCTGGGCCGCAACTGCAACGTGCAGGACGGCAGCGTGCTGCACACCGACCCCGGCCTGCCGTTGACGCTGGGCGAGAACGTCACCGTGGGCCACCAGGTCATGCTGCACGGCTGCCACATCGGCGACGGCACGCTCGTCGGCATCCAGGCGGTGGTGCTGAACGGCGCCAAGATCGGCCGGCGCTGCATCGTCGGCGCCGGCGCCGTGGTCACCGAAGGCAAGGAGTTCCCCGACGGGTCGCTGATCGTTGGCGCGCCGGCCAAGGTGGTACGGCCGCTGTCGGCGGCGCAAATCGACCTGTTGCAGCATATCGCCGAGGCCTACCTGGTGCAGACGCAGCGCCATCGCCGCGGCCTCAAGCGCATCGCCTAGCGCGGTGGACGAGCTGCATCGTTTCATGTTCGAGGGCCTGCCGGTGCGCGGGCAACTCGTGCGCCTGGGCGCCGGCTGGCGCGAGATGCTGGCGCGGCGCGCGTCGAACCCCTATCCGGCGCCGGTGCGTGCGCTTTTGGGCGAGATGGCCGCGGCGGGCGTGCTGATGCAGTCGAGCATCGAGTTCGACGGCACCCTGCTGCTGCAGGTGTATGGCGATGGCCCGGTGAAGCTGGCCGTGGCGGAGGTGCGCAGCGACCTGAGCTTCCGCGCCACGGCCACGGTGGTCGGCGCGGTGGCGCCCGACGCGCGGCTCGAAGCGCTGCTCAACGTGCACGGCCAGGGCCGCTGCTCGATCACGCTCGATCCGAGCGGGCGCCTGCCCGGCCGCCAGCCATACCAGGGCGTGGTGCCGCTGCACGGCGACCGGCGCGAGCCGCTGCAGCAGCTGTCGCAGGTGCTGGAGCACTACATGCTGCAGTCCGAACAGCTGGACACCCGGCTGGTGCTGGCGGCGGACGACCACAGTGCCGCCGGCCTGATGATCCAGCGCATGCCGGGCGACGGGCCCGGCCGCGTCTCGGGCGAGCGGCGCGAGGACCAGATCGGCCTCAACGAGGACTTCAACCGCATCGCCCACCTGGCCGCCACGCTGACGCGCGACGAGCTGCTGACCTTGGACGCGGACACGCTGCTGCGCCGGCTGTTCTGGGAGGAGCGTGTGCAGCGCCACGAGCCGCGCCGGCCGCGCTTCGCCTGCAGCTGCGCGCGCGAGCGCGTGGCCGGCATGCTGCGGGGCCTGGGCCGCGAGGAAGTGGATTCGATCGTGCGTGAGCGCGGCGAGGTCGAGGTCGGCTGCGAATTCTGCGGGCGGCAGTACCGCTTCGACGCCGTCGATGCGGCGGCGCTGTTCGTGCCGCAGGTCGACCAGCCACCGGGGCAGGGCGCGCTGAACTAGCCTCGGCGCATCGGCGCATCGGCGCATCAGCGCAGCTGGGCGTGCTCGCACTCGGGCACGTCGCATTTCTCGCATACCCAGGTCCAGCGCGGCATGGCGGCGTCGCGCCGGGCCAGGCGCGTCAGCAGCCCGGCGCGCGGCAGCGCGCGCTGGCGCAGCAGCGGCGTCACCGCGTCGAGCGCGGCCTCCAGCAAGGCCGGGCCGCGGCCGCGCACCGGCACCCAGGCGGCGCGCGCGGCCTGCAGTTGCAGGCGCAGGGCCGTGTCGCGGGCTTCGGCGGCGGGGTCGTGATGCGGAGAGTCGAGCGCCAACAGCAAGGTCAGTGCAACGGGGCCGGGCGGCCCTGCGGCGGCCGGCGCCGGCGCGTCGGTGCGGCACGTCACCAGCGCCTGGGCCGGCAGGGCACTGTCCGCAGGTGCCTGAAGCCAGTCGCAGTGCAGTCCGGTTTCGAAGGCCAGGCGCGATGCCAGGGCCGCGGCGAGGGCCGTGCTGTCGGCGGGCCGTGCGCCGAGCACGGCGATCACGGTGGCCTCGGCCATGGCGCAGGCGGTGGCCGGCCAGCCCCGCGCGTCAGGGACGGCGCGCGCCCAGCTGCACCAGGATCTCGTCGGGCTTGACCATGCCGAGCTCGCTGCGCGCCTTTTCCTCGACCATCTCCAGGCCTTCCTTCAGGTCGCTGACTTCGGCGCTGAGCCGCTGGTTGCGCAGCCGCGCGGCGTCGTTGGCCTGCTGCTGAGCCTGCAGCTGCATCTGCAGCTGCACCACGTAGCTGCGTCCGCCCTTGCCGGCCCACAGCTCCGCCTGCACCAGCGCCAGCAGCAAAAGCAGCCCCGCGGGAATGAGCTTCATGACGAGGTCATTTGCAGAAGGCCGGGCCGGACTGACAAGGGACCGGCCCCGTGTCGTTGCCGGAGTCCCTGAAGCCGCCCAGAATGCTCCGGTTGGCCACACGCGCGTTGTAGGCGTCGACCACGCGCTTCAGCAGTTCCGGATTGTTCTCGCCCTGCTGCGTGAAGCGCACGCGGATGGCGCCATCGTGCTGCGGCGCCAGCGTCGCCGTGATGCTGTCGCCGTCGAGCGTGCCGACGATCAGGCCGTTGCGCCGGTCCTGCACGCCGACGACCATCTTCTGGTCGGACATGGCGCCGAACGCGGCATTGAAGGTGCGGTCGAAGCTCAGCTGGCTGTCGTCCACGGCGCCCAGCGGCTGCGTGCTGCAGCCGGGCAGCGCGCCCAGCGTGGCGATCAAGCTCAGCCCGAGCAGGTGGCGCCTGTGCATCGCGGTCAGCGGCCCATGCGCGCGTGGTAGGACGCGAGCACGCGCTGCGAGATGTCGGCGTCCTGCGGCTGTTCGCCGCTGGTCTTGAACTCCACGCGCGTCGTGCCGTCGGCCTGCGGACGCACCGTGGCGGTGACGGTCAGCGGCCCGCGCGTGCCGACCACGCTGCCGCCGGCACGGTCCTGCGCGGCGATGCGCAGGCCCTGGTCGGACAACGCCCCCAGCGCGGCATCGTAGGCGCGGTCGAAGGTGCTGGGCCCGTAGCTCACCGGCGCGGGGTAGGGCGCGGCCGGGTAGTAGGCGCAGCCGCCCAGCAGGGCCAGCGCCAGCAGCACGGACAGGCGACGCATCGGCAGCCTTGGGGTCAGCGCAGGTTGTAGAACGCGCTGCGGCCGGGGTAGGCGGCCACGTCGCCCAGGTCTTCCTCGATGCGCAGCAGCTGGTTGTACTTGGCGATGCGGTCGCTGCGGCTCATCGAGCCGGTCTTGATCTGCCCGGCGTTGGTGCCCACGGCGATGTCGGCGATGGTGCTGTCCTCGGTCTCGCCGCTGCGGTGGCTGATGACCGCGGTGTAGCCGGCGCGCTTGGCCATCTCGATGGCGGCGAAGGTCTCGGTCAGCGTGCCGATCTGGTTGATCTTGATGAGGATCGAATTGGCGATGCCCTTGTCGATGCCTTCCTTCAGGATCTTGGTGTTGGTGACGAACAGGTCGTCGCCGACCAGCTGCACCTTCTTGCCCAGGCGTTCGGTGAGCAGCTTCCAGCCGTCCCAGTCGCCTTCGTGCATGCCGTCCTCGATCGACACGATCGGGTACTTGTCGGCCCAGGCGGCCAGCATGTCGGCCCATTCGGCGGCGCTCAAGCTCAGGCCTTCGCCTTCCAGCTGGTACTTGCCGTCCTTGTAGAACTCGCTGGCGGCGCAGTCCAGGCCGATGGCGATCTGCTCGCCGGCGGTGTAGCCGGCCTGGTCGATGGCCTCCAGGATGAGCTGGATCGCCGCCTCGTGGCTGGCGACGTTGGGCGCGAAGCCGCCTTCGTCCCCGACGCTGGTGGGCATGCCCTTGGCGTCGATGATCTTCTTCAGCGCGTGGAAGACCTCGGCGCCGTAGCGCACCGCCTCGCGGAAGCTGGGCGCGCCCACCGGCAGGATCATGAATTCCTGCAGGTCGAGGTTGTTGTTGGCATGCGCGCCGCCGTTGATGACGTTCATCATCGGCACCGGCAGCATCAGCCCGCCCATGCCGCCGAAGTAGCGGTACAGCGGCAGGCCGGATTCTTCGGCCGCGGCGCGCGCCACCGCCATGCTCACCGCCAGCGTGGCGTTGGCGCCCAGGCGGCTCTTGTTGTCGGTGCCGTCCAGGTCGAGCAGCGTCTTGTCCAGGAAGGCCTGCTCCGATGCATCCAGGCCCAGCACGGCCTCGCTGATCTCGGTGTTGATGTGCTCCACGGCCTTGAGCACGCCCTTGCCCAGGTAGCGGCTCTTGTCGCCGTCGCGCAGCTCGATGGCCTCGCGGCTGCCGGTGGACGCGCCCGAGGGCACGGCCGCGCGGCCCATGGTGCCGGACTCCAGCAGCACGTCGCATTCGACGGTGGGGTTGCCGCGGCTGTCGAGGATCTCTCGGCCGACGATGTCGACGATGGCACTCATGCGTTTCCTAAGGTGGGTTTCAAATCGGTTCAGACCGGCCCGTCCACGCCTTCGACGAGCACCATGTTGAAGAGGGCGGTGGCGCCGGCGCGCAGTTCGCGCGCGGCGCAGTATTCGGGGCTGTCGTAGAGCCGCTTCGCGGCCTCGAAGCTGGGGTAGCGCAGCACCGTCAGCCGCGGCGGTGCCCAGTCGCCTTCGAGCACTTCCATGCGCCCGCCGCGCACCAGGTACTCGCCGGCGAACTGGCGCACGATGGGCGGCGCTGCGTCCATGTAGGCCTTGAATTTCTGGGGGTCGCTGATGCTGGATTCGACGATCAGGTACGCGGCGGGCATGGCGTCCTCAGCAGCTGAAGTCATTCTCAAGCAGCGGCTGGGCCTTGACGACGCGGTCCAGCGCCAGCAGCTGCTCGAGCAGTGCGTGCATGTGCTTCAGCGGCACCGCATTCGGCCCGTCGCTCAGCGCCTTGGCCGGGTCGGGATGCGTCTCCATGAACAGGCCCGCGACGCCCACCGCCACCGCGGCGCGCGCCAGCACCGGCACGAACTCGCGCTGGCCGCCCGACGTGGTGCCCTGGCCGCCGGGCAGCTGCACGCTGTGCGTGGCGTCGAAGACCACCGGCGTGCCGGTCTCACGCATGATCGCCAGGCTGCGCATGTCGGAGACGAGGTTGTTGTAGCCGAAGCTGGCGCCGCGCTCGCAGGCCATGAAACTGTCCTCGGGCAGGCCCTTTTCGCGGGCCGCGTCGCGCGCCTTGGCGATGACATGCTTCATGTCGTGCGGCGCCAGGAACTGGCCCTTCTTGATGTTCACCGGCTTGCCCGACTGCGCCACCGCGCGGATGAAGTCGGTCTGCCGGCACAGGAAGGCCGGCGTCTGCAGCACGTCGACGACCTGCGCCACGGCGGGGATCTCGGCTTCGCTGTGCACGTCGGTCAGCACCGGCACGCCGAGCTCGCGCTTCACCTTGGCCAGGATCTGCAGGCCGCGCTCCATGCCCGGGCCGCGGAAGCTGCTGCCGCTGGAGCGGTTGGCCTTGTCGTAGCTGCTCTTGAAGATGAAGGGGATGCCGAGCGCCGCGGTCATTTCCTTCAGCCGGCCGGCCACGTCGATCTGCAGCGTCTCGCTCTCGACCACGCAAGGCCCGGCGATCAGGAACAAAGGCTGGCGCAGGCCGACCTCGAAGCCGCACAGTTTCACTGCATCTCCTTGGCCTTGCGGGCGGCGCTCATGCCACGGCCTTCAGCGGCTTCTGCGCGCTGGATTGATGCTCCAGCGCGGCCTTGACGAAGCTGTTGAACAGCGGATGCCCATCCCAGGGCGTGGACTTGAACTCGGGGTGGAACTGCACGCCGACGAACCAGGGGTGCACGTCCTGCGGCAGCTCGACGATCTCGGTGAGCTTGTCGCGTTGCGTGATCGCGCTGATCACCAGCCCGGCCGCGCGCAGCCGGTCCAGGTAGTGCGCGTTGGCCTCGTAGCGGTGACGGTGGCGCTCGGTGACCACGTCGCCGTAGATGCGATGCGCCAGCGTGCCGCGCTGCACGTCCGAGCTCTGCGCGCCCAGGCGCATCGTGCCGCCGAGGTCGGAGTGGGCGTCGCGCTTCTGGATCGAGCCGTCGCGGTCCTGCCATTCGTCGATCAGCGCGATCACCGGATGCGGTGTGTCGGGCTCGAATTCGGTGGAGTTGGCCTCCTTCAGCCCGGCCAGGTGGCGCGCCACCTCGATGGTCGCCACCTGCATGCCCAGGCAGATGCCCAGGTAAGGCAGCCGGTGCTCACGCGCATAACGTGCCGCGCAGATCTTGCCTTCGACGCCGCGCTTGCCGAAGCCGCCCGGCACCAGCACCGCGTCGTAGCGCGACAGCTGGTCGACGGTGGCGTCGTTCAGCGTCTCGGAATCGACGTATTCGATGTTCACGCGCGCATGGTTCTGGATGCCCGCATGGCGCAGCGCCTCGTTCAGCGACTTGTAGCTGTCGGACAGGTCGGTGTACTTGCCGCACATGGCGATCGTCAGCTGCTGCGCGGGGTGTTCGACCTCGTGCACCAGCCGGTCCCAGCGGCGCAGGTCGGCCGGCTTGGTGAGCAGCTGCAGCTTCATGCAGATCATCTCGTCCAGGCCCTGCTCGTGCAGCATGCGCGGCACCTTGTAGATGGTGTCCACGTCCCACATGCTGATCACGCCGTGCAGCTGCACGTTGGTGAACAGGCTGATCTTGTCGCGCTCCTCATCCGGAATCGCACGGTCGGCGCGGCACAGCAGCACGTCGGGCTGGATGCCGATCTCGCGCAGCTTCTGCACCGTGTGCTGCGTGGGCTTGGTCTTCAGCTCGCCGGCCGCGGCGATCCACGGCACGTAGGTCAGGTGCACGAAGGCGCTGTTCGTCGGCCCGATCTTCAGGCTCATCTGCCGCGCGGCTTCCAGGAAGGGCAGCGATTCGATGTCGCCGACGGTGCCGCCGACCTCGACGATGGCCACGTCGACGGCCTCGGCGGTGCCCAGGCCCGCGCCGCGTCGCACGTAGTCCTGGATCTCGTTGGTGACGTGCGGGATGACCTGCACCGTCTTGCCGAGATAGTCGCCGCGGCGCTCTTTCTCGAGCACGCTCTTGTAGATCTGGCCGGTGGTGAAGTTGTTGGCCCGCTTCATCCGCGTGGTGATGAAGCGCTCGTAGTGGCCCAGGTCCAGGTCGGTCTCGGCGCCGTCGTCGGTGACGAAGACCTCGCCGTGCTGGAAAGGCGACATCGTGCCCGGGTCGACGTTCAGGTAGGGGTCGAGCTTGATGAGGGTGACTTTGAGGCCCCGCGATTCCAGGACCGCGGCCAGGGAGGCCGAAGCGATGCCCTTGCCTAAAGAGGACACCACACCGCCGGTGACGAAGACGAACTTGGTCATGTCTGTGCACTTGGCCCCGGTGCGGCGGCGCACCTGTTTGTGAGGCTAGGGTGTGAAAGCGTGATTATAGAGGCGAGGGCCGCACGCAGGCTCCGCACGGAGCGCTGCGTTAGACTGCACGCGCTTGCACCAGGTGCCTGCCTCCCCTGCGCGGGGCGGCGGGTCAAACGGGAAGCCGGTGCGCCGGGGATCTGTTCCCCCGGCCATTCCGGCGCTGCCCCCGCAACGGTAAGCGAGTCGCGTTCGGCACGCAGCCACTGGGTGACCCACCTGGGAAGGCGCCGATCGTTCCGGTCCCCTACGGGAACCGGCACTCGCAAGCCCGGATACCGGCCTGATGCACGGGAAGCTGCCGTGGCCCCGCCACGCCAGCCTTGACTTGAACCAGCCCGCACGGGGTGTGCGGTCGTGAAAGGTGTTTCCTCGTGTCCCCTCATTCAACACTGCGTCCCGCGCGGCTGCTGCTGGCCTGCGCGTCCCTGACTTCTTCATTGCCCGTCTGGGCCCAGGCCCAGGCCACGCCGGGCTCGGCCGTGCAGGTCATCGGCACGCGCGCGCCGACGGCGCTGAACCGCATGGTCGCCGACGTCGTGGTCATCGACCGTGACCGCATCCGCGCCACCAGCGCCGATTCGCTGGAAGACCTGCTGCGCCGCGAGGGGGGCATGCAGCTGTCGCGCAACGGCGGGCCGGGCCAGAGCGCCAGCGTGATGATCCGCGGCAGCGCCGCCAGCAACACGCTGGTGCTCATCGACGGCGTGCGCATCGGCTCGGCCACGCTGGGCCAGACCGACCTGGCGGCCATCAGCCTGGCGCAGGTGGAGCGCATCGAGATCATGCGCGGCCCCGGCTCCAGCCTGTACGGCGCCGATGCCATCGGCGGCGTGGTCAACATCGTCACGCGGCGCGGTGACGGCGCGGCCTATGTCAGCGGCAACCTCGCCGGCGGCAACCACCGCTCGGGTGAAGCGTCGGTGGCCGTCAGCGGCTCCACCGAGGCCTTCGACTACGCGCTCGGCCTCAGCGGCGAGACCAGCGATGGCGTCTCCGCCGTGTTGCCTGGTGACCTGTTCGGCGTCTACAACCGCGACGACGACGGCTTCTCGCGCTATGGCCTGTCGCTGGCCGGCGGCTACAGCTGGCAGAAAGGGCAGCGCATCGGCCTGAGCTACAGCGCCAGCCGGCTGCGTTCGCAGTTCGACAGCGCCGAATACCCGCCGCCGAACTTCGCGCCCGATGCGTCGCCGGACTTCCGCAACCGGCTGACGACGCAGCTGACGACCCTGCAATACCAGGGCACGCTGTCCAGCGAATGGGCGAACCTGCTGCGCGCGTCGTACCAGACCGACCAACTGCAGTCCGGCGCCAACGTCGTCAGCCGCTACGACACCACGCGCCGGCAGCTCACCGCGCAGACCACCTGGACGCCGAGCGCGCAGCACCAGTGGGTGGCGGCGGTGGACCTGCTGACCGAGTCGATCCACAGCAGCGACTACCAGGCGCCCGAGCGCGACAACACCGGCCTGATCGTCGGCTACACCGGCCGCTTCGGCGCGCAGAAGCTGCAGGCCGACCTGCGCTGGGACCACAACTCGGTCTACCAGAACCAGACCACCGGCAAGCTCGGCTGGGGCATGGACCTGTCCGAGAGCTGGTCGGTGCGCGCGGTGGCCGGCACGGCGTTCCGCGCGCCGACCTTCAACGACCTGTACTTCCCCAACTTCGGCGTCACGACGCTGCAGCCCGAGCGCTCGCGCAGCGTCGAGGCCGGCCTGAACTACCAGGCCGCGCAGAGCTCGGTGGCGGCCACCGCCTACTACAACAAGGTCTCCGACCTGATCGGCTACCAGCCCGACCCGAACCAGTGCCCGCCGGGCCTGAACTTCGGCTGCGCCGCCAACACCAGCCGCGCGCTGCTGCAGGGCCTGACCCTGCAGGGGCTGCAGCAATGGGGCCAATTCCAGTTCACGCTGGCGCTGGACTGGCTGAATGCCAAGGACACCGATACCGACCAGACCCTGCCGCGCCGCGCGGCCAACCAGCAGACGCTGGCGGTGGACTGGAACGAAGGCCCGTGGCAACTGGGCGCCACGGCACTGCGCGTCAGCCAGCGGCCGGACGCCGGCGTGATGCTGCCGGCCTATGCGCTGCTCAACCTGAACGCGCGCTGGCGCTTCGAGCGCTTCTGGCAGATCGAGGCGCGGCTGCAGAACGCCTTCGACAAGGACTACCAGCCGGCGCGCGACTATCAGGACGTGGGCCGGCAGTTCTGGCTGGGCTTGCGCTACGACGGCAAGGGGCTCTGAACGGGTCGAGTGCAAACGACAAGAAATCCGCCGCCGGTCTGAGGCCGGCAAGCGGCACGCCTTTTCAGCGTCGCGCGGCGGGCGGTGCAGCTTGCTGAAGCTGCTGCAGTTCAGCCGGCGTGTTGGCGTTGAAGAATGCCGCCGCCTCATCGAAGCGCACCGGCACGCATCGATGCTGCGCCGTCCAACGGTCGATCTTGCGCTCGCCTGAATGAAGATAGGCGACCAGGCTTTCCACCAGCCCGCTCTTCAACAGGCAGAACACGGGCTGGGTGCGCAACCGGCCGTCTTCGAGGATGGCGGCCATGGCGATGTCGGCATCGTGCGCCACCAGGGCCTGCGCCAGCTTGGCCACCAGGTCCTCGGGAAAGTCCGGCGTGTCGCAGGGCACGCTCACCAGGTAGGGGGTTTGGCAGCGCTCCAACCCGGCCAGCAGGCCCGCCAGCGGGCCGGGATAGTCGGCGCTGGCATCGGGCCACACCGGCACGCCCATCGATTCGTAGGCGCCGAGATTGCGGTTGGCGTTGATCATCAGCTCACCCACCTGCGCGCCCAGCCGCAGCAGCGCGTGCTGCGCCAGCGGCATGCCGCGGTGGGGTTGCAGCCCCTTGTCGACGCCGCCCATGCGGCTGCCGCGGCCGCCGGCCAGGACCAGGCCGGTGATGTCGTGCTTGTCGATGCCCATGACGCTTCAGCTCGGTTTCTCAGCTCTCGATCAGGTCGAAGGCCTGGGCCTCCACGCGCACGAACTGGCTCGTCAGCTCCGCCACGGCCGACCAGACGGCGGCGCGCGGGTGCGCCTTCACGGCATCGCACAGCGCTTCGACCCAGGTCTGCACTTGGGCGCGAAAGAACAGGCGTTGCTGCTCCAGGTTGCACACCGCGGCGTCGTCACCGGCGATGAGGTAGCGCATGACCTCGAACACGTACGACACGTGGTCTTCGGTTTCGCCGCGCGCCGCGTCGCGCGTCAGGCCCAACCGATCCAGGTGGTCGCGCAGCCGGGCCAGTGGCAGTTCGTTCAGAAAGCCGCTGAGGTAGTACGAGCCGTAGAGAAGGATCTCGGGCTTGCCGACGCCCAGGAACAAGGCGTCGTATTCGTCGGCTGCCGCCTGCACGCTGCTGCCGCGCACGACGTCCACCAAGCCCTGCCAGGCGATCTCCAGCGCGCCACCGCGTTGCGGCGCTTCGGTCACTGCGACGCGAAACTGCTCGAACAGCGCCGGGTTGGGCGGCGCCAGCCACAGGCTGGCGAGCAGCCCATAGAGTTCGGCGCGCTGCAGTTCTTCGCCGGCATCGGCGCTGGCGAAGACCAAGGGGGCATCGGCTGCGGCGGTCATCGCGGAATGTCGGTGATGCGCACTTCGTCGGGGTTGCGGTGCATGTCGATGACGCGGCAGTCGCTGCACATCTTCAGCCGCTCGGCCGCCTTGCCCTGGAAGGCCGCATGGCTTGCCAGCTTGCCGATCATGTGCTCGACCGCACGCAGCGTGCCGAAGGGTTTGGCGCAACGCACGCAGCAGTAAGGCTCCATGCGGTGGATGACGCGCGGCGCCTTGCGCGCCTTGCCAGCGTCGGCCAGCCACAGGCGTGGCTGCAGGGTGATGGCGTCTTCGGGACAGGTGGTGGCGCACAAGCCGCACTGCACGCAGTTGGCTTCGATGAAGCGCAATTCCGGTCGCTCCGGGTTGTCGGCCAGCGCCGCTCGCGGGCAGGCGCCGACGCAGCTCAGGCACATCGTGCAGCGCTCGGTGTCGACCAGCAGGCTGCCGAAGGGCGAGCCGGTGGCCGGCAGGGCGATGTCGTCGTGGGGCTGCGGCGCCTGGGCGAGCAGATGCTCGATGGCCATCTCGAGCGTGGGGCGCTTGTCGGCCTGCACGGCAAAGCGGGCGGCGCGCGCCACCGTCTGTGCCGGTGCGGCGGCCAGCAGCGTGTCGAGCGTGCGGGCATCGCCCGCCGCCGCCGAGTCGATCAGCCGGAAGTGTTCGCCGCGGTAGCCCAGGCCGCTGACGATGGCCTGGGCCACGGCCATCTGGGCGGCCAGGGCCTGGCGATACTCGGGCGCTTCTTCGTCGCTCAGCAGCACCCAGACCTGCGATGCGCCCTGTGCCAGCGCCGCCAGCCAAAGGTCGATGCCCACGCTGGCGGTGTGCCAGAGCGCCAGCGGCAGCACGCGGGCCGGCACGCCGCGAACGGCCTTGTCGGTGCGCGCGGCGCGGCCCAGCGCGGCGACGGCGCGGGCGCCGGCGCCTTCGCTGTGCAGCAGCAGGGCCGCATCGCGGCCACCCGCCGCCGCATAGGCGCTGAGCATGCCGCGCATGCGCAGCCCCAGGTCGGCCGGGCCCGGATAGGCAAAGCTCAGCGCGCCGCTCGGACACACGGTGCTGCAGGCGCCGCAGCCCACGCACAGGTGCGGCTCGACGACGATGCCGCCGCCGGACGACGTGGGCGCCTCGGGCGTGGCCGGACGGCGCAGGCCCTTGGCCGGGGCCTTGCCCTTCATCGACGCGTCGCTGCGGATGGCCTGGGCCGAACACACGTCGATGCAGGCGCGGCAGCCGATCTGCTCGTTGCGGCTGTGCGCGCACAGTGCGGGTTGGTAGTGGAAGAACTTCGGCTTCTCGAACTCGCCGACCGCCTCGCGCAGTTCGAGCACGGCCTTGATCAGCGCCCGCGGATCCTGGGCGACGTGGAAATAGCCCTGCGGCTTCTGGTGCATCGCAAACGCCGCCTGCGCCCGCAGGTCGAGCACCAGGTCGAAGCGGGCGCCGTCCCGGCGCGGCGCGCGTGTGAAGTCGATGGCTCCGGGCGCCTCGCACACCCGCACGCATGCGCGGTGGCCCTGGCATGCGTCGAGTTGCACCTGGTAGGAAAAGTCGATCGCGCTCTCGGGGCAGGCGTCGATGCAGGCGTTGCAGCGCGTGCACAGATCCAGGTCGATCGGGTTGCCGCTTTCCCATTCGGCGTCGAAGGCGCCAAGCCAGCCGCGCAGCGACGTCAATCGCCCGGCCTGCACCGGCAGCTCGTGCGCCTGCGGCAGTGGGCCGCCTTCGACGAGCAAGGTGGCGTCGAGCTTGTCGGACAGCATCGCGGCAGCGGCTGCGGCGGCGGCCGCGTCGCCGATCACCAGACAACGCCCGGCCGAGCGATAGCCGACGGTGGTCACCGGCTGCGCCGCCGGCGCCTGCGCCGCGGCAAGCAACGCGGCGATCTTCGGCATGGCCTCGCGCGCGTCGCGCGACCAGCCGCCGGTCTCGCGGATATTGACGAAGCGGATCGGCCTTTCTGCGACGCCGGCCGCGCCCTCGGTCTGCTCGTTCAGTTCCAGGAACAGCCGCTGCTCCTGTGTGCAGGCCACCAGCAGCGTGTCGCCGCTGGCCGTGCTGGCCTGGGCGGCACGCTGGAACGCCGGCGCCTCGCGCCGGCACAGCGCGCTGTGCAGCGTCTCCAGGCCCTCAGGGCTGGCCTGGGGGGTCTGCGCCAGCGCCAGGCTCAGCGCCTTCGGGTCCAGCGGCATCGTGCGATTGCAGTCGCAGATCAGGGTCTTCATCGGGGACCTGGCTCTCGGTGGTGGCCGGCGCGGGTCCGGCTTCGGTCTTGAACAACCCCAACGCTTCGGATTGAAGCATGCGGCGCAGCATGGCCGGCGGCAGGGGGTCCGGCGCGTGGTAGTCGTCGATGTAGGTGTCCAGCCCGTCCATGATGTTGAAGCGCGGGTCGCTGAAGAGCTTGCGCAGCGCCGCGTTGCGCACGCCGCCATCGACGTTCGGCGCGACGAAGCGGGCGAAGTCGGAGTCGCGCGACAGCAGCGCGACGTCCTCCAGCGTCGGCGGCGCGGCGGCGGGCAACGGCTTGTCGTCGTGCGGCGAGACCGGCGAGATCGGCGAGATCGGCGTGGGCGTGGGGGCATGCGCCGGTGGCGGCGCCGGGCGGTCTTCGGGCGCGGCCAGCGGCGCTTCAGGCACGGGGCGACCTTCGCGGGCGCGTGCCTTGCGCTGCGACCAGCGCGACAGGAAACCGCCGTCATGCTGCTCCATGGTCGATGTCAACGATGCTCTGGCGCGATAAAAGATGCCGGCCGCTGGCGCCGTTTCGGCGCGGGCGTGTAGTGCGCATCGACAAAGGCCTGCAGCCAGTCGCGCACCTCGGCGGGCATGGGCAGGTTGTCCACGCGCTCTTGCGCATCGAGCAGGCGCGCGGCTTCGTGGTACGACGCGGTCACCAGTTCGGGCCAGGCGCGCGACGCGTCTTCGGCGTCGATGCGCCACATCACGAACCACACCGGCTGCCCGGTGCGCAGGTTCAGGTGGTAGCCCTCGGCCTCGTCGCGGTACAGCGTCACCGGCAGGCCGGGGAACAGCCACTGCGTGAAGCCACCGTCGTCACGCAGCGTGCGCGCTTCGGCGCCGAAGCCGCCGTCGTCGAGGCACACCTCGGCAATGCGAAAACCCCAATCCTCCCAGGGACTGGGCTGCGCGCGGCGCTCGATGAGCACGGCGACATGCAGGGTGGGGCGTTCAGCCATGCGGCTTCGTCGTCGAAGGGAGCACGATTCTAGGCAGGCGGCTGCAGCGGCGGCTCATTGAATGGACCGAGGGCAGGGTCATGCTGCAACGCCACATGCGACGCCCCAAGTCGGGGCAGACCTTATTGCAATGCCGGGCGTCGCGTCCGCTAATGCGTCATGCGCCCGCGGTCGGACGTGCGGGTGCGTTCAGGGAGAAGCGCATGCACAAGTCCCCGCCTTCGTCGCCGCTGCTGTCGCGCCGCCGTGTTTTCGCGGGCGCCGGAACCGCGGGTGCACTGGCCGCTGCCGCCGTGGCGCTGCCACTGGGGCAGCGCGAACCCGAGGACGCTGTGGCCGCCGATGCGGCGCCGGCCGATCAAGCCGATGGGCGCTACCAGTTGACGGCGCACGTGCAGCGCTACTACCAGACCGCCAAGGTCTGACCGCGCCCGCTGCCGCTCCACACCTTCAGGAGACACCATGCTGCTGACTCGCAAGCCCGGCCCGGCGGGCCACACCGCTGCCCACGGCGGCGCCATGGTGTCTAGCCTGGCGCGCGGCCTGGCGCGTTCGGTGCCGACGATGGACCGCCGTGCGTTCCTGCGCCGTTCCGGCTTGGGGGTCGGTGCCGGCATGGCGGCATCGCAGTTGACGCTGGTGAGGAAGGCCCACACGGCCGACCCGGCGGCCGCAGCGGGCGGCGCCAACAAGGTCGAGGTCAAGCGCACCGTGTGCGGCCACTGCTCGGTGGGCTGCGCGGTCGACGCGGTGGTCGAGAACGGCGTCTGGGTGCGCCAGGAACCGGTCTTCGACTCGCCGATCAACCTGGGCGCGCACTGCGCCAAGGGCGCGGCACTGCGCGAGAACGGCCACGGCGAATATCGGCTGAAGTACCCGATGAAGCTGGTCGACGGCAAGTACCAGCGCATCAGCTGGGACCAGGCGCTGAGCGAGATCAGCGCCAAGATGCTCGAACTGCGCAAGGCCAGCGGCCCCGATTCGATCTTCTTCATCGGTTCGTCCAAGCACAACAACGAGCAGTCCTACCTGATGCGCAAGTGGGTCTCGCTGTGGGGCACCAACAATACCGACCACCAGGCGCGCATCTGCCATTCGACCACCGTAGCCGGCGTGGCCAACACGTGGGGCTACGGTGCGATGACGAATTCGTACAACGACATGCAGAACAGCAAGGCGGCGCTGTACATCGGCAGCAATGCCGCCGAGGCGCACCCGGTGTCGATGCTGCACATGCTGCATGCCAAGGAGGCCGGCACCAAGCTGATCGTCGTCGACCCGCGCTTCACGCGCACGGCCGCCAAGGCCGACCAGTACATCCGCATCCGCTCCGGCTCGGACATTCCGTTCCTGTTTGGCATGCTGTACCACATCTTCAACAACGGCTGGGAGGACAAGCAGTTCATCGATGACCGCGTCTACGGCATGGACAAGGTGCGTGCTGACGTGATGGCCAAGTGGACGCCGGACAAGGTGCTGGAAGCCTGTGGCGTCGATGAAGCCACCTGCCTGCAGGCGGCGCGCACGATGGCCGAGAACCGGCCCAGCACCATCGTCTGGTGCATGGGGCAGACGCAGCACAGCATCGGCAATGCGATGGTCCGCGCCTCGTGCATCGTGCAGCTGGCGCTGGGCAACATCGGCAAGAGCGGTGGCGGGGCCAACATCTTCCGCGGCCACGACAACGTGCAGGGGGCCACCGACGTGGGTCCCAACCCGGATTCGCTGCCCGGCTACTGCGGTCTGGCCGAGGGTTCGTGGAAGCATTTCGCCAAGGCCTGGGGCGTCGATTTCGAGTGGATCAAGAAGCAGTACGCGCCGGGCATGATGAGCAAGCCCGGCATGACCGTGTCGCGCTGGATCGACGGGGTGCTCGAGAAGAACGATCTGATCGACCAGGACAACAACCTGCGTGGCCTGTTCTTCTGGGGCCACGCGCCGAACTCGCAGACGCGCGGCCTGGAAATGAAGACGGCGATGGACAAGCTCGACCTGCTGGTCGTCGTCGACCCCTTCCCCAGTGCCACGGCCGCGATGGCAGCGATGCCGGGCAAGCCCGACGAGCTGAATGCCAACCGCGCGGTGTACCTGCTGCCGGCAACCACGCAGTTCGAGACCAGCGGTTCGGTGACCGCGTCGAACCGCTCGATCCAATGGCGCGAACGGGTGATGGAGCCGCTCTGGGAAAGCCGCACCGACCACATGATCATGTACCAGCTGGCCGACAAGCTGGGCTTCGGCAAGGAGCTGGCGGGCAACTACAAGATGGTGCCGGGCAAGGGCGGCATGATGGAGCCCGAGACCGAGTCGATCCTGAAGGAGATCAACAGCTGCGTCTGGACCATCGGCTACACCGGCCAGAGCCCGGAACGGCTGAAGGCGCACATGCGCAACATGCACGTCTTCGACGTCAAGTCGCTGCGCGCCAAGGGCGGCATCGACAAGGAGACCGGCTACTCGCTCGACGGCGACTACTTCGGCCTGCCCTGGCCGTGCTTCGGCACACCGTCGCTGAAGCACCCGGGCACGCCGAACCTCTACGACACCAGCAAACACGTGATGCATGGCGGCGGCAACTTCCGCGCCAACTTCGGCGTTGAGCGCGACGGCGTCAGCCTGCTGGCCGCCGACGGCTCGTACTCGAAGGGGTCCGACCTGACCACCGGCTACCCCGAGTTCGACCACCTGCTGCTGAAGAAGCTGGGCTGGTGGACAGACCTGACGCCTGAAGAACAACAGGCGGCCGAAGGCAAGAACTGGAAGACCGACCCCTCGGGCGGCATCATCCGCGTGACCATGCAGGTGCACGGCGCTATCCCTTCGGCAACGCGCGGGCGCGCGCCGTGGTCTGGAACTTCCCCGACCCGATCCCGCAGCATCGCGAAGCGCTGTACAGCACCCGCCCCGACCTGATAGCCAAGTACCCGACGCACGACGACCGCAAGACCTTCTGGCGCCTGCCGACGCTGTTCAAGACGGTGCAGGAGCGCAATGTGGACATCGTCAAGAGCTTCCCGCTGATCATGACCAGTGGGCGGCTGGTCGAGTACGAGGGCGGCGGCGACGAGACGCGCTCGAACCCGTGGCTGGCCGAGCTGCAGCAGCACATGTTCGTCGAGATCAACCCGAGGGCGGCCAACGACCGCGGCATCCGCAATGGCGACGACGTCTGGGTGAAGACGCCGACCATGGCCGCGCGGCCCGACTTCAAAGGCCTGCGCGTCAAGGCACTGGTGACCGAGCGGGTCGGCCACGACACCGTCTTCCTGCCCTTCCACTTTGCCGGCCGCTGGGGCGGTGCGGACCTGGCGTCGTACTACCCGCAGGGCGCCATGCCGGTGGTGCGCGGCGAGGCGGTGAACACCGGCACGACCTACGGCTACGACGCGGTGACGATGATGCAAGAGACGAAGACGACGGTGTGCCAGATCGAGAAGGCCACGGCCTGACGACCCCGGAAGGAGACGACCGATGGCCCGAATGAAGTTCATCTGCGACGCCGAGCGCTGCATCGAATGCAACGGCTGCGTCACCGCCTGCAAAGCCGAGAACGACGTGCCCTGGGGCATCACCCGGCGCCGCGTGGTCACGCTCGACGACGGTGTGCCGGGCGAGCGCAGCATCTCGGTGGCCTGCATGCACTGCTCCGACGCGCCGTGCATGGCGGTGTGCCCGGTGGACTGCTTCTACCGCACCGACGACGGCGTGGTGCTGCACGACAAGGACGTGTGCATCGGCTGCGGCTACTGTTCCTACGCCTGCCCCTTCGGCGCGCCGCAGTTTCCGAGCAATGGCGCCTTCGGCCTGCGCGGCAAGATGGACAAGTGCACCTTCTGCGCCGGCGGCCCCGAAGTCAACGGCAGCCAGGCCGAGTTCGAAAAGTACGGCCGCAACCGCCTGTCCGAAGGCAAGCTGCCGATCTGCGCCGAAATGTGCTCGACCAAGGCACTGCTCGGCGGTGACGGCGATGTCGTCGCCGACATCTTCCGCATGCGCGTGGTGGCGCGCAATAGCGGCAGCGAGGTCTGGGGCTGGGGCACCGCCTACGGCAAGCCGGCGCCGGCCACGAACGGCAAGCCGACCAAGCCGAACGGAGGCAAGTCATGAAGACGCTCGTCGCAGGGATGCTGTTGGCGCTGGCGCTCGTCGGCTGCAGCGAGAGGCCGCAGAGCCTGGCCGGCCAGCAGGTCCGCGGCAGCGCGCCGGCCTGGGAGGGCCCGACCACCGCATTCACGGCCCCGGGCTGGAAGGTCGGCGATCAGGAAAGCTGGAAGCAGCAGTTGCAGACGCGGGCCCAGGGGCAGAACGAGTTCGTGCGCATGGCCCCCGGCCGCTGAGCACTGCGCCCAAGGAGCCCACCATGCGAAGTCCCCTGCGCCGCCTGTTGCAGAGTTCGGCGCTCGCGCTGTCGATGCTCGTGCTGCCCTCTGCCGTGCTGGCCCAGGCTCCGGCGGCGACGCCCGCGGCGGCGCCCGAGGCGAAGGCCGATGACAGCAACGCCGCGCGCGCCAAGAGCCAGCCCGGCAACAACGCGCCGTTCTGGCGCGGCGTGCGCAATTCGGGCGAGCAGCAGGGCACGACCAGCCTGCCCGGTGCCGAGAGGGGCACGCTGATCCAGTCCTTCGTGCAGTACCCGGGGTCGCGCTACACCACCGCGGGCGAAGCCTGGCGCCAGGTACGCAACCAGTGGCTGCTGCCCTATGGCGGCGCGCTGCTGCTGATCGTGGCGGTGGCGATCGCGCTGTTCTATTTCGGCAAGGGCCCGCTCGGCGGGCACGTGGCCGACACCGGCCGCAAGATCGAGCGCTTCACCCCCTTCGAACGTGCGGCCCACTGGGCGAATGCGATCGCTTTTGTGGTGCTGGCGGTCTCGGGCATCGTCATGGCCTGGGGCAAGTTCTTCCTGCTGCCCATCCTGGGTTCCACGTTGTTCGGCTGGCTGGCCTATGCGCTGAAGACGGCGCACAACTTTGCCGGCCCGCTGTTTGCGGTGTCGCTGGTCATCGTCTTCTTCACCTTCGTGCGCGACAACCTCTGGCGTCGCGAGGACACGCAATGGGTGGCCAAAGGCGGCGGCCTGTTGAGCGGCCACGAGCCGGCCTCGCACCGCTTCAACGGCGGAGAAAAGCTGCTGTTCTGGCTGGGCGTGTGCCTGCTGGGCACGGTGATCGTCGTCTCGGGGCTGGTGCTCGACGGGCTGGTGCCGGCATGGGGCGAAACGCGGGCGCAGATGCAGCTGGCGCACATGGTGCACGCCGCCGCCGCCGTGGGCATGATGGCGATGTTCATGGGCCACATCTACATCGGCACCGTGGGCATGAAGGGCGCCTACGGCGCCATGCGCACCGGTTATGTCGATGAAGGATGGGCGCACGAACACCATGCGCTGTGGGCCGAGGAGGTGCGCACGGGCAAGATTGCGGCGCAGCGCTCGAATGCACGGCCCCCACTGCGGCCCGCCAAGGAGAGCCCATGAACAAGCTGATGACCCTGCTCGTGCTGGCCAGCGCCAGCAGCCTGGCCGCTGCCAAGCTGCCGCCGCTGTCGGACGAAGCCAAGGCCAAGGCGGCGGAAACGGCGGCCAAGGCGGCATGGAACGACAAGGTGGGCGCCTACCAGTTGTGCTTGGCCATGGACCGGGTGGCGGCGCGCTACTTGGCGGACGCCGCCAAGGCGGGCAAGACGCTGCATCCGACCGCCACACCGCCCTGCGTCGACCCTGGCCCGTTTGCCTATGCGCCGCCCGCGCCCGCCAAGCCGCTGGAAGCGGCCGGGGCGCATTCGCCGGCAGCCACCGCCGTCGCGCCGCCGAGCACCAAGGCCGCGGCAGCCGAATCGCCGCCCGCGAAGAAGCCCTGACCCGCGCCGCCGGCGCGCGCCAGCATCCTCAGTCGGCGTCCAGCGCCAGCGCGACGCGAGGCCGGCCGCTGGCATCGGCCTCGATGCGGATCGCGCCGCCGAACACGCGCACGAGCGTGGCCTGTAGCGCGGCATCGGTGGGCGCGCCGTCGGCGCACAGCCGGCCGTCGGCGAGCACCAGCAGCCGGTCGGCCTGCAGCGCGACGGCCAAGTCGTGCAGCACGCTCAGCACCGCGCGCGGCCGCGCCGGGTCGCGGACTAGACGGCGGAACAGCCGGGCCAGCGCCACCTGGTGCGGCGCGTCCAGGTGCGTGGTCGGCTCGTCCAGCAGCAGCAGCGGCGCCTCGGTGGCCAGCACGCGTGCCAGCAGCACGCGCTGGCGTTCGCCGCCCGACAGCTGGTACAGCCGCCGCTCCTGCCAGGGCGTGCATTCGGTCATCGCCATCGCGCGCGCCACCGCCGCATGGTCCTCGGGCCCCGGCGTGCCCAGCAGTCCCAGGTGGGCGATGCGCCCCAGCGCCACCGTCTCGCGCACCGTCAACTCGCCGCTGACTTCGCCCTGCTGCGCCAGCCAGGCGAGGCGGCGCGCGCGCGCGGCCGGCGGCAGCGTGCGCAGATCCTGCGTTTGCAGCCGCACGCGGCCGTCGTCCGCCGGCAGCAGCCCGGCCAGCGCGCGCAGCAGCGTGGACTTGCCCGCGCCATTGGGGCCGACCAGCGCGGTCCAGCCCGGGCCGACCTGCAGGTTCAGGCCGTGCAGCACGTCGCGCGAGCCGAGGCGCACGTGCAAGTCCTCGGCCTGCAGCCAGGCCGTCATGGCGCCGTGCGCTGCCGCAGCAGCCGGAACAGATAGACGCCGCCGAGCACCGCGGTGACCACGCCCACCGGCAGCTCTTCGGGGGCGATCAGGGCACGCGAGATCACGTCCGCCACGAGCAACAGCGCCGCACCCATGGCGGCGCTGCCGAGCAGCAGCCAGCCGTGCGCGCCGGGCGCGTTGCGCCGCACCAGATGCGGCGCGACCAGCCCGACGAAGGCCACCAGTCCGGCCTGGGACACGGCCAGCGCAGTGCCCAGGCTGAGCATCAGCACCAACCGCAGGCGCACTGCGCCCAAGTCCAGTCCCAGGCTGGCGGCGCTGTCCTCGCCCAGCGTCAGCGCGTCCAGCGCGCGCGCGTGGCGCCACGCCAGCCAGAGCAGCGGCGCCAGCCCGGCGGCGAGCAGCGCCAGCGCATCCCAGCCCAGGAAGCTGGTGCTGCCGAGCATGAAGACCTGCTTGCCGCGCAGCGCGTCGGGCGAGGCGACGGTGATCAGGTCGCTGACCGCGCCCAGCACCACGCCCACCACCACGCCGGCGAGCAGCAGGCGCAGCGTCTGCACCGCACCGCGCGCCAGCATCAGCGTCAACAGAACGCCGGCCAGCGCGCCGGCGAAGGCCGCCGACACCAGGCCGACACGTTCGATCCACATCGCAGTGGCCAGGCCGAGGCTGTGCCCGCCCAGCGAGGCGGCGGCGAGCACCAGCACCACGCCCAGCGCGGCGCCGGAGGCGCTGCCCAGCAGATAGGGGTCGGCCAGCGGATTTCGGAACAGCCCCTGCGAGATGGCCCCCGCCAGGCCCAGCAGCGCGCCCACCAGCGCGGCGCCCAGCGTGCGCGGCGCGCGGATCTGGCCCAGCAGCAGCGCCGCGTCGCCCCCCTGCAGGTCGGCCCAGAAGGCGCCGGGCGAGAAGCCGGCCGATCCGGTGGCCAGCCCCGCAGCGAGGCCCAGACCGATGACCAGCGCCATCCAGGCGGCGAGCCGGCGGCGGCGTGCCGCATCGGCTTTCATCGTGCCGTTGCCTTGCCCAGACCGGCCAGGCAGTCCGCGAGCTGCGCCGCGCCTTCGCCCAGGCGCGGGCCGGGGCGCACCAGCACGTCGAACTGCGCGGCGTCGAAACCGCACAGGCGCTGCTCGCGCACGGCTGCCAGGCCGCCCCAGCCGGGCCGCCGGGCCAGCGCCGCCTGTTCGCTGCGCAGGCCCATGACGATGTCCGGCCGCGCGCGCACCACGAACTCGGGGTTCAGCTTGGGGAACGCGCCCAGAGACGCGGGCACGATGTTGCCCATGTGCAGCTGCGTCAGCGTCTCGCCGATGAACGAGGCCGGTCCCGCGGCATAGGGGCCGCCGTCGATCTCGAAGTAGACGCGCTGGCCGCGCAGCGCCGGCGGTACGCGTGCCGCTGCAGCATCGACGTCGCGCCGGATACGGTCCCAGACGCGTGCGCCGGCGTCGGGCGTACCCAGCAGCTGCGCGATCAGCTGCAACGCGCGTCGCAGGTCGTCGTGGCTGTCCGACTTCAGGCGCACGACGCGCAGGCCCAGCGCCTGCAGCCGGTCCATCGCGCGCGACGAGGTCGAGGCCAGCACCACGTCGGGCTTGAGCGCGGCGATGGCTTCGATCTGCGCGTCCTCCATGCCGCCCAGGTGCGGCAGCTCGGCGACCGGCTCCGGCCAGTTGGAATAGCGGTCCACGCCGACCAGCCGCGGCCCGGCGCCCAGCACCCAGACGATTTCGGTGAGCGAGGGCAGCATGGTGACGATGCGCCGCGGCGGCGCGGCGAAGCGATGCTCGATGCCGCGGTCGTCGCGCACGACGATGGGCTGCGCCAGTGCGGCCGTCGCCAGCAGCAGGGCGCACAGCGCCGACAGCCGCCGGAGCACTGGCGCAGCGCAGAGAATCGACGTGGGAGCAGATCGGCTCATGACAAGGACGCAGCGAACGCGCACCGCCGCCTGCTCCGCGGCCGCGCGCCGTAGGGCGAGCGCCTGCGCGGCTCGCCACCTCGTTGGCCGGGTTCCGGGATGACGCGACGCGCACCAACGCCGGGCATGATATCGACTGCGCGGCGTACAGCCGACCGGGGTGTCCGCAAGCACCGGTCACCCGGCTCTGGTACCTTCGCGGCTGACACAAGTTCAGGAATGCCCTCATGACACGTTTGAAGGATCGCTTGCAGGCCCTGCCGGCTGCGGCGCTGAAGGGCATGCGCCGCGGCATCGAGAGGGAGAGCCTGCGCTCGCGCTCCGACGGCGCGCTGGCGGCGACGCCGCATCCGCAGGCGCTGGGCTCGGCGCTGACGCATCCGCACATCACCACCGACTACAGCGAATCGCAGCTGGAGCTGATCACCGGCGCGCATGCCGACATCGACACCTGCCTGGACGAGCTGACGCAGATCCACCAGTTCGTCTACCGCCACATCGGCGACGAGATGCTGTGGGTGGGCAGCATGCCCTGCGGGCTGCCGGCCGACGAGAACATCCCCATCGGCGTGTACGGCACCAGCAACGTGGCACGCGCCAAGAGTGTCTACCGCATGGGCCTGGGGCATCGCTACGGGCGGCGCATGCAGACCATCTCGGGTATCCACTACAACTGGTCGCTGCCGGGGCTGAGCAACGAGGACTACTTCGGTCTGATCCGCAACTTCCGTCGCCACAGCTTCCTGCTGCTGTACCTGTTCGGCGCGTCGCCGGCGGTGTGTTCGAGTTTCGTCGCCGGGCGCGAGCACGGCCTGCAGTCGCTGAAGGGCGGCACCTTGTACCTGCCGCATGCCACCAGCCTGCGCATGGGGCGGCTGGGCTACCAGAGCGACGCGCAGGCGTCGCTGGCCGTGTCGTACAACAGCCTGCAGAGCTACGGCGCGTCGCTGCAGCAGGCGCTGACCGTGCCGTACCCAGCCTACGAGGCGATCGGCATCCGCAACCCGGGCGGCGAATACAACCAGCTGGCCACCACGCTGCTGCAGATCGAGAACGAGTTCTACGGCACCATCCGCCCCAAGCGCGTGATCTTCCCCGGCGAGCGGCCGCTGCACGCGCTGCGCGAACGCGGCGTCGAATACGTCGAAGTGCGCTGCATGGACTTGGACCCGTTCGTGCCCGTCGGCATCGAAGCGCCCACCATGCGCTTCATCGACCTGTTCCTGCTGCACTGCCTGCTCAGCGACAGCCCGCCGGACACGCCCCAGGAAATCGCCGCGCTGGGCCGCAACCAGCAGCGCGTGGCCGCGCGCGGGCGCGAGCCGGGGCTCAAGCTGGAGCGCGGCGACGCCGAACTGCCGCTGGTGGAGTGGGGCGCGCAGATCGTCGACGAGATGGAACTGCTGGCCAACGCCATGGACGTCGCCCTGGGCGGGCGGCGCTACCGCGATGCCTGGCAGGCGGCGTCGCGACTGCTGAACGCGCCTGAGCAATTGCCGTCGGCACGCGTGCTGGCGACCATGGGCACGGACTTCGACGGCTCCTACCTGCGCTTTACGCGCGCGCAGTCGGTGCAGACGCGCAACCTTCTGCTCGGCCTGCCTTGGAGCGAGGCGCAGCAGCGCAGCTTCGAGGCCATGGCGCGAGACTCGGTGCTGGAGCAAAAGCGCATCGAAGCCTCCGACACCATGCCCTTCGAGATCTACAGGCAAGAGTACCTGGCGCCGCAGCGACTGGGGATCTGAGTTCGGGTCGTTTGCGGCGCTTTGCCGCCTTTGGTGAGTCGCCTTTCAAGGCCCGCGCGAGCCGAGGCTGACGGGCAAGCGCATCCGCTCATGTCCCCCGATCGCGCCGTGCACGGCGCGCTCTCCTCCTTTACTTCCCGGATGCGCTTGCCCGTCATCCTCGGCAGGCACCTGCCGGGTCTTCGCAGCGCCCAGAAACAGCACGCGCTGCGCCTCGCGGCAGTGCTCTCAGGAAGGGGTTGTTGTCTTTGCGGCCTCGGCAGTGAGCTGGCGGTGCCAAGCCGAGGCTGGTGGGTGAGCGCATCCGGGAAGTAAAGGAGGAGAGCGCGCCATTCATGGCGCGATCGGGGGACATGAGCGGATGCGTTCGCCCACCAGCCTCGGCCCGCGCAGACCTCAAAGAAACACAGCGGCCCGACGAGAGACTGCAAAGCGCCGCTACCTGCCGCTCGTCACCTGGAGTTGAGGAGACGACGAGGCGCCCAAAACACGCCCGACGACGGCCGCGTCGCCGAAGCCGTGCCGGCGGAACGTTGCCAGCACCGCCTCCAGCGCCGCCGGCTCGCAGGCCACCAGCAGGCCGCCGCTGGTCTGCGGGTCGGTGAGCAAGGCGCGGTCCTCGGCGGCAAAGCCGTTGGGCAGCACCGCCTGCGCGCCGTAGCCTGCCCAGTTGCGGCCCGACGCGCCGGTGACCATGCCCTGCGCCGCCAGCGCGCGCACTCCGGGCAGCAGCGGCACCGCGCTCCAGTCGATCTGCACATCGCAGCTTGCGCCGCGCGCCATCTCCAGCGCATGGCCGGCCAGGCCGAAGCCGGTGACATCGGTCATCGCGTGCACGCCCGGCAACTCGGCCAGGTCCGGGCCGGGTGTGTTGAGCCGCGTCGTCGTGGCCAGCATTTGCGCGTAACCCGCGTCGCCGAGTTGGCCCTTCTTCAGTGCCGCGCTCATGATGCCCACGCCCAGCGGCTTGCCCAGCACCAGCACGTCGCCGGGCTTCGCGTCGGCATTGCGCTTGACGCGCTGCGGATGCACCAGCCCCAGCGCCACCAGGCCGTAGATGGCCTCCACCGAATCGATGCTGTGGCCGCCGGCCACCGGAATGCCCGCGGCACGGCACACCGACGCGCCGCCGTCCAGGATGCGGCCGATGGTCTGCGTGGACAGCACGTTGATCGGCATGCCGACCAACGCCAGCGCCAGGATCGGCCTGCCGCCCATCGCATAGACATCGCTCAGTGCGTTGGTCGCGGCGATGCGGCCGAAGTCGGCCGGGTCGTCGACGATGGGCATGAAGAAATCGGTGGTGGCGACCAGCGCCTGCTCGTCGTTGAGCTTGTAGACGGCGGCGTCGTCCGAAGTCTCGATGCCCACCAGCAGCTCGGGCGGCAGCGGCAGCTGGCTGCTGCCCTTGAGGATCTCCGACAGCACGCCTGGCGCGATCTTGCAGCCACAGCCGCCGCCGTGCGACAGAGAGGTCAGGCGCGGCTCGTCCATCAGACGATGCGCTCGCCGGGCTGGGTGATCTTGCGCATCGGCTCGAAGCGTTCGCTCTTCACCATCAGCGGATGCGCCGCGTCGCCGCCGTCCCAGCGCGGGTCGTCGATGCCTTCGAACACCTCGTGCAAGCGCTGGCCCCAGGTGCTGCGGATCATGCGGAAGTACGGGTTGTTGTCGTCGATGCACACCACATGGTCGCTGCGGAACTCGCCTTCGCGGTAGACCAGCAGGTCCAGCGGCAGGCCCACCGACAGGTTGGATTTCAGCGTCGAGTCCATCGACACCAGCGCGCACTTGGCGGCTTCGTCCAGCGGGGTGGACGGCGTCAGCACGCGGTCGAGGATGGGCTTGCCGTACTTGCTTTCGCCCACCTGGTAGAAGCAGGTCTCGCGCGTGGCTTCGATGAAGTTGCCGGCCGAATAGACCATGAACAGGCGCATCGCCTCGCCCTTGATCTGGCCGCCGAAGATCATGCTGGCGTTGAAGTCGATGCCCGCCGCCTTCAGCGACGGGCCGTCCTGGTCGTAGACGCGGCGCACCGCGGCGCCGAGCACGCGCGTCGCGTCGAACATGCTGCGCGCGTTCCAGATCGTCAGCGGCTCCTCGTCGGTGCCGCGGTCCAGCTTTTCCACCTGCAGGATCTCGCGCACCGACTGCGACACGCTCAGGTTGCCGGCCGACAGCATGACCATGAAGCGGTCGTCGGGCCGCTCGTAGATGATCATCTTGCGGTAGGTGCTGATCTGGTCCAGGCCCGCGTTGGTGCGCGAATCGGACATGAACACCAGCCCGGCGTCCAGCCGGATGCCGACACAGTAGGTCATGAACTCGTCTCTTGCTGCAGTTTTTTCAGGCGGTACAGCGCGTCCAGCGCGTCCCGGGGCGTGAGGCTATCAGGGTCGATGGCGGCCAGCGCCGTGTCCACCGCCGGGGCCGACGGCGCGGCCACCGTCGGCGCGGCGGCAAACAGGTCCACCTGCGCGTGGCCGGCCTGCTGCATCGCCTCCAGCGATTCCAGCGTGTGCCGCGCCTGACGCACCAGCGAGCCCGGCATGCCCGCCAGCCGGGCCACCTGGACGCCGTAGCTGCGGCTGGCCGGGCCGGCCTCGATCTGGTGCAGGAAGACGATCTGCTCGCCGCTTTCCACCGCCGACACGTGCATGTTCAGCGCGCGCGCGTGCTTGGCGGGGAACTCGGTCAGCTCGAAGTAGTGCGTGGCGAAGAGCGTGAAGCTCTTGTTGCGGTCGTGCAGGTGGCTGGCGATGGCGCCGGCCAGCGCCAGCCCGTCGAAGGTGCTGGTGCCGCGGCCGATCTCGTCCATCAGCACCAGGCTGCAGTCGGTGGCGCCGTGCACGATGGCGGCGGCCTCGGTCATCTCCAGCATGAAGGTGGACTGCGCGTTGGCCAGGTCGTCGGCCGCGCCGATGCGCGTGTGGATGGCATCGATCGGCCCCAGGCGGCAGCGGGCGGCGGGTACGAAGGAGCCCATTGCCGCCAGCAGCACGATCAGCGCCACCTGGCGCATGAAGGTGCTCTTGCCGCCCATGTTGGGGCCGGTGATGATCAGCAGCCGGGTCTTGGCGTCCAGCCGGCAATGGTTGGCGATGAAGTTGCCGCTGCCGCTTTCGTTCAGGCGCATCTCCACCACCGGGTGGCGGCCGGCTTCGATGTCGATGCAGGGGTGCGAGACGAAGCTCGGGCGGCACCAGTCCAGCGTGGCGGCGCGCTCGGCCAACGCGGCCAGCGCGTCCAGCGTGGCCAGTGCGTCGGCCAGCGCGGACAGCGCCGCCAGATGCGGCTGCAGCGCGTCCAGCAACTGCTCGTACAGCCACTTCTCGCGCGCCAGCGCACGCTCGGCGGCCGACAGCGCCTTGTCCTCGAAGGCCTTCAGCTCCGGCGTGATGTAGCGCTCGGCGTTCTTCAGCGTCTGCCGGCGCTGGTAGTCGGCGGGCACGCGGCCCAGGTTGGAGGCCGTGACCTCGATGTAGAAGCCGTGCACCTTGTTGTACTGCACGCGCAGATTGGCAATGCCGCTGCGCGTGCGCTCGCGCTGCTCCAACTCCAGCAGGAAGGCGTCGCAGTTCTGGCTGATGCCGCGCAGCTCGTCCAGCTCGGCGTCCACGCCGGTGGCGATGACACCGCCATCGCGCAGCAGCACGGCCGGCTCGTCGGCGACGGCCTGCAGCGCCTCGGCGATGTCCGGCGAAGGGGCCAGCCCCTGCCGCAGCGCGTCGAGCAGGGCCGTACCGCCGGGCGCCGCGGCGGCCAGCGCCGGCAGCCCCTGCAAGGTGAAGCGCAGGCCGGCCAACTCGCGCGGCCGCACCTGGCGCAGCGCGATGCGCGCGGTGATGCGCTGCACGTCGCTGACGGCGCGCAGCGCCTTGCGCAGCGGCTCGAAGCCCGCGTCCAGCAACTGCGCGATGGCGTCGTGGCGCTGCGTGGCCTGCGTGCGGTCACGCTGCGGATGCGTCAGCCAGTGGCGCAGGCTGCGGCTGCCCATGCCGGTGCAGCAGCTGTCCAGCAGCGACAGCAGCGTCGGCGCGTCGTCGCCGCGCAGCGTCTGCGTCAGCTCCAGGTTGCGGTGCGTGGCCGGCGGCAGCTCCAGCAGCGTGCCGCTGCGCTCCACCTCCAGCCGCTGCACGTGGCGCAGCGCCTGGCCCTGCGTGTGTTCGGCAAAGGCCAGCAGCGCGGCCGCGGCGGCGTGCGCGGTGGCCAGGTCCTGCGCGCCGAAGCCCGCCAGCGACGCCACCTTCAGCTGCTCGCACAGCTTGCGCTGCCCGAGCACCGCGTCGAACTGCCAGGGCGGCCGCGCGGTGCGCGCCGCGCGGTGCTGCTGCACGGCCGGCGGCAGCGCGTCGCCGTCGAAGAGGATTTCCGCCGGGTCCAGCCGTGCCAGCCAGGCGGCCAGTTCGCGCTCGCTGCACTCGCCCACGCCCAGCCGGCCGCTGGACAGCCCCAGCCAGGCCAGCCCCCAGGTCTGGCGCTGGCGCTGCAGCGCCAGCAGCAGCGTGTCGGCGCGTTCGGCCATCAGTGCGCTGTCGGTCACCGTGCCGGGCGTGACCACGCGCGTCACCTTGCGCTCCACCGGCCCCTTGGCGGTGGCCACGTCGCCCACCTGTTCGGCCACGGCCACGGCCTCGCCCAGCTTGATCAGCCGCGCCAGGTAGCCTTCGACCGAATGCACCGGCACGCCGGCCATGACCACCGGCTCGCCGGCCGACTGGCCGCGCGTGGTCAGCGTGATGTCCAGCAGCCGGTGGGCCTTGCGCGCATCGTCGTAGAACAGCTCGTAGAAGTCGCCCATCCGGTAGAAGACGAGCGTGTCCGGGAAGTCGGCCTTGATGCGCAGGTACTGCTGCATCATCGGCGTGTGGTCCGGGAGAGGCGGCTCCGTCACGAGAACAAACCTCCGCAGGACTTGCGCCGGCCGGCGCGACCTGGCGCCAGCCAACGCAGCTGTCTGGTGTGGGTTCGGGTGCCGGTTTTCACTGTGTGTGGGATGTCTGCAGACGTTCGACGCTCGTGCCGCTTTGGGCTGGGCCGCCCATTGTCTTCGACGCCGCGCCTGCGGCTCGAGGCGACGCAGAAGGGGTGCACCTGGGCGCCCCAGCGCCTGCTCATCCGGGGTTCAGTCTGCCGCCCCCGGTGCGAGCCGCTCCAGCGTCTGCGTCGACAGCCGACACAGCGTCGACAACGCGGCCTGCAGCGCGGCGTCGGGCTGGCGCTCCAAGGTGTCCACATAGTGGGCCAGGTTGGCCGCGGCCAGCTTCTGGTCCCTGGGCCCGGGCGCGATGGGCAGGGCGTGCTCCATCCAACGCTGTTGGTGATGCTCCGCGGCGAGTTCCGTCTGCAGCACCTGTCGGCGAAGGGCTTCTGCAGCGGCGTCCGTCGCCGTCGACTTGAGCCAGCTGCGGACCCTGCGCAGCGGCTGGACGACCTGCGCGCGCCAGGCATGGACCTGTTGATCGAGCCGCCGCAGATCGTCGGTCGACAGCGCGTGGCCGTGGTGGCCTGCATACAGGCAGAACAGCAGCAGGTTCACGTCGAGGCCGAACTGGTTTTGCAGTTCCAGGCAGGTGCGTGCCGTCGCCGGATCGGCATAGACCTTGAGCGAATAGTCCCAGAAGCCCGAGCCGCCGTCCTCCGGCCCGCGGGCAGGCAGCGCGTCGGTCATGCGGCCCGACCTGGCCTGCGGCTCACGCCAGGTCCTCGTAGCGGATGCCGGCGCGCCGCAGGCTGGCATGGAACACCAGGCGGCCCGGCAGGCTGCCGGCTTTTTCCATCGCCGCGTTCTGCGCCGGGACGGCCGCGAGCACGTCGGCACCGATGGGGATGTTGGGCCCGGCCATGGCGTCGCTCGCCACCTGCACCTCGCAGGCCTTTTCCAGCGTGGCCATCAGTGCAAAGGTCTCCGCCACGCTGCCCGCCGTCACCAGCAGGCCGTGGTTGCGCAGGATCAGGATCGGCTTCTGCCCCATGCTGGCCAGCAGCCGCGGCTTCTCGGCGGCGTCGGTCGTCACGCCTTCGAAGTCGTGATAGGCCACGCGCCCGTGCAACAGCGCCGAGTTGAAGTTGTCGTGGCGCAGGCCCGAGGCCTTGCACGCCACCGCCATGCCGGCCGTGGTGTGGGTGTGCGCGATGCAGTGGGCGTCGGCCCGGGCCGCATGGATGGCGCTGTGGATCACGAAGCCGGCCACGTTCACCGGGTGCGGCGAGGCATCCAGCTTGCGGCCTTCGACGTCGATCTTGACGAGGTTGCGCGCCGTGACTTCGTTGTAGTTCAGGCCGAAGGGGTTGATCAGGAACTGCGGCGCGCTGCCCGGCACGCGCAGCGAGATGTGGTTGTAGATCAGCGTCGTCCAGCCCATCCAGTCGAAGAGCCGGTAGCAGGCTGCGAGCTCCAGCCGCAGTCGCCATTCGACCGGGTCGATGTCCGCCGGGCAGGGCGGCAGCGCGGTGGGTTCCATCGGCTCAGCAGCTCAGCGTTTGCCGGGCGGCTTGGCATCGAACTTGGAACCGCGCATGCACAGCCGGCCTTCGTCGGTCTGCCACAGCTGCTGCGTCTCGTGCAGACGCCCCAGCGCACGCGCGATGACGTTGAAGCCGAAGCGGCCAAGCGTCTCGGCCAGCTTCTGGTAGTACATCGGCGCTTGCGTCAGTTGCTGCACGATGGCCGCTTCGGCCTCGGCCACCTGCGCGTCGCCCGCCAGGCCGGCGGCATCGCTCTTGCCCTGCAGATAGTCGGCGATCTTGGCGCGGTCGGCGTAGGCGTAAGAGATGCGCTCGTAGCGCTCGTGCGGGATGCCTTCGGAGATGGTCGCATCGATGCCGACCTTCGCGCCGGTGGGCACCACGCCGGGCGGCATCACCGGCAGGCTGGGATCCAGCGGCTTGGCGCGCGCGCCGGGGATGATCATCACGTCGCGGTCGCCCTGCACGCGCGTGGCGATGGCCCATTCAACCTGCTCGCCGTTGAACACGTCGATGTCGTCGTCGACCACGACGACGTGCTTCAGGTCCATCACCGACAGTGCGGCCAGCAGCGCGTTCTTGCCTTCGCCGGCCTGCTTCTTGATGGAGATGACGGCGTGCCAGAACGCGCGCCCACCCAGCGTGACGTTGATGTCCTTGACCTGCACGCCAGCCGTGCGCAGCGCGCGGCGGATCGCCTGGTAGCGCGTCGGCGCGGCGAGCCAGGTGTTCTCCCACGGCATGTGCAAGGCGTAGTACTGCGCGTCGCGGCGCTGCAGGATGGCCTTGATGCGCACGTTGGGGTTCCAGTGCAGGCCGCCCATCAGCGCCGTGAATTCGCCGAAGCGGCCCTCCGGCTGCGTCCATCCGGTGGGCAGGATCTCGGCCTCGAGCACGATCTCCGAATCGGCCAGGAAGGGCAGGTCGATGGTCTCGCAGTGCCCCAGCTCCACCGGCATGCCGCGCATGCCGCCCGCAATGCCCATCTCGTCGACGCCGATCGGCGCACGGTAGCCGGCGCCCATGATCTCCATCGGATGGTTGCCGATGGAGATCGAGATTTCGCACGGCCGCCCCTGCTCGTAGGCCCGCTGCGCGAAGAGGCGCATGTTGTTCGGCGTGACGATGTCGATGCCGGTGAGCGCCTTCTCCTTGACCATGAAGCGGTAGATGCCGGTGTTGATGCCGTACTCCGGATCGCGGGCCATCACGATGCCGGCGGTGATCATCGGCCCGCCGTCGTAGATCGAGGACATGGGGATCGGCAGGCGGAACAGGTCGACCTCGCTGCCGGTGGTGATGACCTCCTTGACCGGAGGACGCTCGACGTAGCGCGGCGGGATGGGCTGGTCGATGCCGCGCTGCAGCTTCTGCTCGATCTCGGCATAGGTGCTGGCGCCCATCGACTTCATCGCGCGCTGCTGCGTGCGGATGATCCCCGAGACGATGGGCATGTCGTAGCCGATCGGCTGGTTGAAGCGCAGCGCCTTGTCGCTCTGGTCGACCAGCGTGGCGACGTGGCGGATGTCGACGGGCTGGTCGATGTTGACCAGGTCGCCCTCGCGCTCGAGGCGGTCCAGAAAGGCGCGGAAGTTCTCGTCCATGTGGCGTCAGTCCTTGGAAGGGGAGTCGGATGCGGCGGGTTCGGTGCCGGCGGCAGGCCGCGCCGCCTTCATGCCTTCCCAGCGCGCCAGGCGGGGGGAGTGCAGGTCGAACAGGTCGAGCACGCGGTGCACCGTGTGCTCCACCAGCGCGTCGATCGAGCTGGCGCGCGAATAGAAGGCCGGCACCGGCGGAAAGATGATGCCGCCCATCTCGGTCACGGCCGTCATGTTGCGCAGGTGGGCCAGGTTCAGCGGCGTCTCGCGGGTGAGCAGCACCAGGCGGCGGCGTTCCTTGAGCATCACGTCGGCGGCGCGGCTGACCAAGTTGTCGGAATAGGCGTTGGCCACGGCCGACAGCGTCTTCATCGAGCATGGCGCGATGACCATGCCGCGCGTCAGGAACGAGCCGCTGGCGATGGTCGCGCCGATGTCACGCGGCTTGTGCACCACGCTGGCCAGCGCCTCCAGCTCGCCGCGCGACAGGCCGAGCTCCTGCCAGGCGTTGAGCACGGCCGCATCGGAGACCACCAGGTGGCTTTCCCAGCCCGGCAGGCGGGCGATCTCCTGCAGCAGCTTGACGCCGTAGATCGCACCGGTCGCCCCGGTGATGGCGACGACCAGCCGCTGCGGGGCGTCGCTGCTCACGTCGTGCGCTCCGTGCCTTGCAGCGCGTCGGCCACGGCTTGCGACGCCGCCGCGGCCGAGGGCACCTGCAGCAACAGCAGCAGCACCAGCCGCGCCAGCACGTTCGGCGTCTCGGCCTCGCCGGCGGCGGTCAGCCCATGGCAGAGCTGGGTGTAGACATCGTCGAGTTCCTGGGCATTCATGGTCTGGCTCTGCAGGGTGATCAGGCCGCGCCGGCCGGGCGCCCGAGCGCCTGCGCCAGCGCGGAACGCAGTTCGGTCTGCGACGGTACCCGCCCCCACCGGGCGAGCAGGTGGCCGTCGGGGCGCACGAGGTAGCAGGCGCCCGCGCCGGCGCCATACAGGGCATGCAGGTGGCCGGTCGAATCGATGGCGTCGATGCCGTCCGCGGCGGGCGTGCCTGCGGCCGCCACGGTGCGCAGCCGGATCGGCACGTCGGCGCCCAGCGCCTGGATGCTGGCGGCGAGCGCCGCGCTGGGCCCGTGGTCGGCGGCGAAGTGCAGCAGGTTGAACCAGGGTCCCAACAGCTGCGTCAGATGGCCGGCGACCGCTTCGCCGCCGGCCAGCCGCTGCAGCGGGCCGTCGGGCAGCGCCATGCCGGGCTTCGGGCCGCTGGCGAAGCCGGCTTCGTCGGCCGTGGCCTGGTTCAGCGGCGAACCCGCGTAGTCGTTGGCCGAATGCTGGCGCGGGCTCATCAGCGAGGTCAGCGCCGGATGCTGCGCGCTGAGCGACAGCACGGCATCGCGCATCAGCCGGTGCGGCGCCGAGGGCGGCGACATGAACTCGGCCCCTTTGGACGCATAGCGCAGGTTCTCGCGCGCGGCGGCGACGCGCTCCACCGAGTAGCTGTCCAGCAGCGCGTCGCCGGCCAGCCCGCGGATGCGCCAGGCCAGCTTCCAGGCCAGGTTGTGCGCATCCTCGACGGCGGAGTTCATGCCGCGCACGCCGAAGATCGGCACCAGATGCGCCGCGTCGCCCGCAAACAGCACGCGGCCGTGGCGGTACGACGGCAGCGTCAGCGCGCTGGCCCGGTACAGGCTCAGCCAGACCGGCTCCCAGGGCTTGTCGACCCCCAGCATCGCCAGGTGGGCCTGCACCTTGGCGAGCACGCGCTCGGGCTGCATGGCTTCCTCGGTGGGCTCGTCGTCGCGCAACTGGTAGTCGAAGCGCAGCATGCCGCCCGGCTTCTTGAACATGATCAGCGTGCCGCCGGGGTTGGACGGCGGGTCGAACCACCAGCGCCGGCCGACCGGGAAATCGCTGGTATCGATGCGCACGTCGATGATCGCGTAGCGCCCCGCGTGGCGCTGGCCCTCCATCGTCAGGTCCATCGACTGGCGGATCGTGCTGCGCCCGCCGTCGCAGGCGACGACCCAGTCGGCTTGCATGTCGTAGCTGCCGTGCGGATGCTCGATGCGCAGCCGTGCCCCGTCGGGGCCGGCCTCGAAGCCCACGACCTTGGAGTGCCACCGGATGTCGATGAGCGGCGCAAAGGCCGCCGAGCGCGTGACCAGGTGCTCCTCGATCAGGTTCTGCAGCTGGCTGAGCGTGGCCGGGAAGCGTGGGTCCGGGCTGTCGGGGATGCGCGATTCGGCCACCAGCGCATCGCGGAAATAGGTCCAGCCGCGGTTCCAGCCCAGGCCCGAGGCGACAATCTGATCGGCGACGCCGAGCTGGTCCATGATCTCCAGCGTGCGCCGGGTGAACGCGCCCGCGCGGCTGCCGGAGCAGACGGTGGCGTCGGCTTCGATGACGACGGACGCGATGCCGTGGTTGGCGAGGTCCAGCGCCAGCGTCAGGCCCGTCGGGCCGCCGCCGACGATGGCCACCGTGGCGCGGCGCCCGTCCACCCCGTCGCGCACCGTGGCCGGCAGTTCCGGCGGGTGCTGCGAGTAGGGAAAGTACTCGCCGAACACCACCTCGTAGCTCGGCTGCGGGGCGATGCTCTCCGGCGGACGGTTGTGGTTGACGACGGCGGGCGTGGCGTTGGAAGGCATGGCGTCGAAGGGGCGAGGGCTGTGAACGAAATTTACCTCAAGATGCTATGCAAGCATAAGATAAATCTTCGATGAGCCGGTTTGCGTCTTATTGATTGCTGTAGTAGATTACATTTGTAGTAATTGATCCTTCGTCCTTGCTGTTGCGGGAGTCGTTCGATGCCAAGCTTCATGAAGGTGGGCGATGTCCCGCGCAAGCGCTTCTCGCAGTTCCGCCGGGAAGACGGGTCCTTGTACAGCACCGAGGTGATGGGGCTCGAGGGCTTCAGCTCGGACTTCTCGCTGCTGCACCATCGCCATGCACCCTCGTCGATCGTCGCCTGCGAAAGCGTGGGCAGCGCGCAGGCAGAGCTGATCGACAACCATCCGCTGCTGCCCCGCCTGTGGCACACGGGGCGCATCGAGACGGCGGGCGATACGGTGTCGGGCCGCTTCATGCTGTGCGCCAACGCCGACGTGGTGGCCAGCTTCGTGACGGCCAGCGCGCCGTCGCCCCTGTACCGCAATGCGGCCGCCGATGAGCTGTTCTTCGTGCACGAGGGCCAGGCGCGGCTGGAGACGATCTTCGGCACGCTGCAAGCCGGCCCCGGCGACTACGTGCTGCTGCCCAAGGGCGTGACGCACCGCTGGCTGCCGGCGCCGAGCCTGCGCGCGCTGGTCTTCGAGACCTCCGGCCATGTCAAGGTGCCGTCGCGCTACCTGTCCGCCCATGGGCAGTTCCTGCAGACCGCGCCCTTCAGCGAACTGGATCTGCGCGTGCCTTCCGGGCCGCTGCTGATGGACGGCGAGGGCGTGGACGTGCTGGTGCGCACGGCCGCCGGCCTGACGCGCTATACCTTCGAGCGCCATCCCTTCGACGTGGTCGGCTGGTTCGGCTGCAACTATCCCTTCGCCTTCAACATCGCCGACTTCTCGCCGATCACCGGCAGCTTCCACCGGCCGCCGCCGGTGCACCAGGTGTTCGAGGCGCCGAACATGGTGTTCTGCAACTTCGTGCCGCGCATGCTCGACTACGACAGCCGGGCCATGCCGATTCCGTCGTTCCACTCGAACGTCGACTCCGACGAGTTCATCTTCTACGCCGAGGGCAACTTTTTCTCGCGGCGCGGCTCGGGCATCGAGCGCGGCTCGGTCAGCTTGCATCCGGCGGGCCACGTGCACGGGCCGCACCCCGGCAGCACCGACAAGGCTGCCGAGCGCGTGGGCCAGCGCACCGAAGAAGTGGCCATCATGCTCGACACCTTCAGGCCGCTGCGCCTGGCCTCGCGCGCGGCCAGCGTCGAGCAGGCCGGCTACCTGCATTCGTGGACGGCCCGCGCCGTCTGAACCCGTTGCCCCGTCTACCTGCAATTCCGATCTCATGAGCACTGCCTCCCCGATGCTCACCGCCCCAGCCGGCGAACGCGAACTTCTGGCGGTGCGCATGCAGCCGCTGGCCGCCGGCGACGCAGCTCGCCTGAACCAGCAGTCGGGTGTCGCCCGGCGGGCCGGCCTGCTGTGGTGCACCCGGCATCGCGCCGCCGAAAAATCCGATACGGTGTTCGTGTTCGTGCACCCTTCGTCGAACTTCATGGCGCACTATGCGCTGGCAACGATGTCGCAGCTGGGGGTCGACGCCGTGGGCATGTCCACACGGTACATCAACAACGAGTCGACGCTGCTGCTCGAGGACTGCGTGGTCGACATCGGCTCGGTGCTGCTGACTCTGCGCGAGGAGGGCTACCGGCGCATCGTGCTCGTCGGCAACTCCGGCGGCGGCGGGCTGGTGGCGCTGTACCAGAACCAGGCCGAGCATCCTTCGATCCGGTCCGCGCCCTGCGGCGCCGGCCCTGATCTCACCCAGGCGCGCCTGCCGGCCGCCGATGCGCTGGTCATGCTGATGGCGCATCCCGGCCGCAACACGGTGCTGACCGAGAAGCTCGACCCCTCGCTGCTGGACGAGTTCGACCCGTTCCGGCGCGATGCGTCGCTGGACATGTTCGACCCGCGCAACGGGCCGCCCTACACGCCGGAGTTTTTGCAGCGCTACCGCGCCGCGCAGATCGCGCGCAACGAACGCATCACCGACTGGGCCCTGGAGCGGCTGGCGTTTCTGCGCCAGCACACCGGCGAGCGCGTGCATGACCTGCCGTTCGTGGTGCACGGCACGATGGCCGACCCGCGCAACCTGGACCTGAGCCTGGAGCCTTCGGATCGCAAGGCATCCACGCAATGGGGCGAGCCCTATGTGGCCAACCTGATCCCGGCGTCGATCGGCCACTACACCAGCCTGCGCTCCTGGCTGTCGCAGTGGAGCATGCGCTGCTCCCACGGCAACGGGCCGAAGCGGCTGGAGTCCGTCTCGGTGCCGGTGCACGTCATCTACGGCACGGCCGACCCGGGCTGCTACCCCAGCTATGCGCAGTCGCTGTACGACGGCGTCAGGCACGATCGCCGCCGCATCACCGGCATTGCGCGCGCCGGCCACTACCTCGATGGCCAGCCGGAGGAGAAGCTGATCGCCTGCCGCACGATGGTGGACTGGGCCCGCTCCTTGCCTTGAACGCATCGCGGCGCCGCAGCCTTCGGCCGGCGCCATCGTCAACCCTCATTCGCCTCTCTCACCTCAACCCGGAGACTTGACCGTGAAAGCCCTCGTACTCAGACAACATGGTGGCCTCGAGCAACTCGAGGTCGTCGCCGACCATCCGCGCCCCGCGGTGACCGAAGGGCACGTCGTGATCCGGGTCCGCGCCTCGTCCTTCAACTACCACGACGTGTTCACCGTGCGTGGCATGCCGGGCATCAAGGTGCCGCTGCCGGTGGTCATCGGCCTGGACATGGCCGGCGAGATCGTCGAGGTCGGCGCGAATGTCACCGGCTGGCAGGCCGGCGACCGCGTGTTGGTGAATCCGCTGAACAAGAAGAAGGGCCTGATGGGCGAGATGATGGACGGCGGCATGGCGGAGTACTGCCTGGTCTCGGCCGAACAGCTGATCCGCATGCCCGACGGCGTGAGCTTCGAGGAGGCGGCTGCGCTGCCGGTGGCCTACGGCACCGCGCACCGCATGCTCATCACCCACAACACCATCAAGAAGGGCGACCGCGTGCTGGTGCTGGGCGCCAGCGGCGGCGTGGGCACCGGCTGCGTGATCCTGGCCAAGATGCTCGGTGCCGAGGTGATCGCCTGCGCCGGCAGCGCGGAGAAGCTCGAGCGCCTGAAGGCGCTGGGCGCCGACCACGTGCTGGACTACAAGACGACGGACTTCTCCAAGTGGGCCGTCGAAAAATACGGCAAGCCGCAGCGCCGCACCTACGAAGGGGGCGTCGACGTGGTCATCAACTTCACCGGCGGCGACACCTGGGTGCCTTCGCTGCGCTGTCTGAAGCGCGGCGGCTCGCTGCTGGTGTGCGGCGCGACCGCCGGCCACGATCCGAAGGAAGATCTGCGCTACATCTGGAGCTTCGAGCTGAAGGTCATCGGCTCGAACAGCTTCTACGACGACGACCTGGCCGCGTTGATGGGCATGATCGCGAACGGCCGCATCAAGCCGGTCATCGACAAGGTGCTGCCGCTGGAGCAGGCGGCCGAAGGGCTGCGCCTGATCCAGGACCGCGAGGTCATGGGCAAGGTCATCGTCACGCCCTGAGCCAGCCTCTGCAACAAGACACACGGAGCATCCATGGAAAGCCTACCTTCCGTCGACAGCGTTCAAGCCCTGCTGACGCGCGGCCCGTTTCACCAATGGCTCGGGCTGCAGGTGCTGCGCGTCGGCGACGGCGAGATCGACATCAAGGCCACGTGGCGGCCGGAATGGGTGGTCAACCCGGACGCCGGCTACACGCACGGCGGCATCCTCGCGGCCTTGATCGACCTGTGTGCGGACTGGGCCCTGGTGTCCACCACCGGACGCGGCGTGCCGACCATCGACATGCGCGTGGACTACCACCGCGCGGCGATGAAGGGCGACATCGTCTGCAAGGGCAAGGTGGTCAAGGGCGGCAAGCAGTTCTCGGTCTGCGAGGCGTCGCTGTTCAACGAGCAGGGCCAGCTGCTGGCCAGCGGCCGGGGCGTCTACGCCATGCCCGCGCCGAAGAGCGCCTGAGCGGCCATGGCGGTGCGCGTCGACCATGCGGTGATCAACGTCCTGACCGGGATGGATGCCGCGGTCGAGCGCTTCCGCGCGCTGGGCTTCGCGCCGACGCCGCGCGGCTACCACTCGCTGGGTTCGATCAATCACCTGATGATGTTCGAGCGCGACTACCTTGAACTCGTCGGCATCGAGCCGGGTGCGACGAAGGTCCGCGAGGAGGTGGCATCCGCGCCGATCGGCCTCAACGGCCTGGTCTTTGCAACCGACGACGCGCGGGCGCTGCATCGCCGACTGCGCGCGCAGGGCGTGCCGGTGCTCGACCCGGTGGACTTCTCGCGACCGGTCATGGTCGACGGCGTCGAGCGTGAGGCCGCGTTCACCACGGTGCGCGTGCACCCCGACTACGTGCCCGGCGGCCGCGTGTACTACTGCGAGCACAAGACGCCCGAGCTGGTGTGGCGCCCCGAATGGCTGGCGCAGCGCAACGGCAGCGACGGGCTCGCCGAGTTCGTCGTCGTGGCGCAGGATCTGCCCACGCAGGCCGAGCGCTACGCCCGCTTGCTCGACGGCGCCGTCTTCGTGCCGGCGGCCGGGGAGGGCGAGGTGTTCGCGGCGTGGGACGGCTTCCGCCTCAGCCTGATGAGCCGCGAGCGGTATGACGCGCGCTACGGGACAGCCGGCTGCGCGCGTGCCGCGCGCGACGGGGACTGCATGGGCGCGCTGGCGCTGCGCACGCACTCCCTGGCGGCGGCCCGTGCGTGCCTGGCCGACGATCTTCGCGCCGGCCGCGCCGTCGATCACGGCGATCGCCTCACCGTCGCGGCCGCCGGACTGTGGGACTGCGTCCTGGAGTTCGTCGGCCCCCGCCCGGGCGCCAGCGACCGCGCCTGATCCTTGCCGTCAAAGCACGCGATGAAGACCCTGAGCAATCTCGGCGACCTGATCGACCCGGCCGCGACGGCAGACCGGCTGGCCTTGATCGACCTGGGCGGCGAAAGCGGTCCGCGGCAGCTGAGCTACGCCGAGTTTGCCGCGTCCATCCGCGCGGCGGCGCGGGCCCTGAGCCGCCAAGGGCTGCAGCGCGGCGAGCGCATTGCCATCCTGTCGGCCAACCGCAGCGAATACCTGGTGGCCTACCTGGGCGCGATGCAGGCGGGCTTCGTGCCGGTGCCGGTGAACCATCGTTTCCCGCGCGAACTCAGCGACTTCGTGATCCACGACGCAGGCGCGCGCTTGCTCTTCTGCGACGCCGAACGCCTGGCGGCCCGCCCGCCCGGGATGCCGACGGTGGTCTTCGGCACGGCGCCGCAGGAGTTGCCGGCGGGCGCCACGCCCTTTGCCGACTTTCTCGACCCCGGGCCCTTCGAGCCGGTGCTGCCGGCGCCCGACGAGCCGGCGATGTTCCTCTATACCTCGGGTTCGACCGGGCGACCCAAGGGCGTGGTGCTGTCGCACCAGAGCCACCTGTGGGTCGTCGAGGCGCGGCGCCGCGCGCAGGACGTGTCCGGCCACCGCTTCCTGATCGCGGCCCCGCTGTATCACATGAACGCGCTCGGCCTGAGCAAGCTGGCCATCGCCTCGGGCGCCACCATCGTGCTGATGCCGCAGTTCAGCAGCCTGGGCTACATCGACGCGATCGCGCGCTACCGCTGCACCTCGCTGACGGCCGTGCCGCCGATGGTGGCGATGATGCTGCGCGAGCGCGAGGCGCTGGCCCGCACCGACCTGTCCTCGGTGGCGTTTCTGCGCATGGGCTCGGCGCCGGTCAGCCCGAGCCTGCTCGAGGAGATTCACAAGGCGCTGCCGCAGGCGGTGGTGCTCAACGCCTACGGCTCCACCGAGGCCGGCCCGGTGATCTTCGGCCGCCATCCGCAGGGGCTGCCGCAGCCGCCGCTGTCGGTCGGCTACCCCCATCCCGAGGTGCGCCTGCGGCTGGTGGACGGCGACGACCTGGACGCCCGGCAGGGCGTGCTGCAGTTGCGCTCGCCCGGGGTGATGCTGGGCTACCACAACCGGCCGGAGATCCGCATGCCCTTCACCGACGACGGCTACTTCGTCAGCGGCGACGTGTTCCGGCGCGACGACGACGGCTTCCACTACTTCGTCGGCCGCACCGACGACATGTTCGTCTGCGGCGGCGAGAACATCTACCCCGGCGAAGTCGAGAAGCTGCTGGAAAGCCATCCCGACATCGCGCAGGCCTGCGTGGTGCCGATCGAGGACGACATCAAGGGCGCCAAGCCGGTGGCCTTCTGCGTGCTGCGCGAAGGGCGTGCGTCGAGCGCCGAGGACATCAAGCGCTACACGCTGGCGCACGCGCCGGCCTACCGCCATCCGCGCTTCGTCTGGTTCGAGGAGCGGCTGCCGCTGGCCGCCACCAACAAGATCGACCGCAAGCTGTTGCAGGACATGGCACGGCAGCGCACGCAGCTATGATCGCGCCGCCGTTCGGCAGCGACAGGATCGCCACCTTGGATGACATCGATCGCCGGATTCTCGAACTGCTCCAGCAGGACGCCAGCCTGCCGGTGAGCGAGATCGCCGCGCGGGTGGGGCTGTCGACCACGCCGTGCTGGAAGCGCATCCACAAGCTCAAGGAAGACGGCGTCATCGCCGGGCAGGTCGTGCTCTGCGACCCGGACAAGCTCGAACTGGGCACGACGGTCTTCGTCGAGGTCTCGACCAACCAGCACAACGAAACCTGGCTGGCCAGCTTCGCCAAGGCCGTGCAGTCCATTCCGGAGATCGTCGAGGTCTATCGCATGAGCGGTGACGTCGACTACCTGCTGCGCGTCGTCGTCAGGGACATCAAGGGCTACGACGCGGTCTACAAGCGTCTGATCAAGGCCTGCGAGCTCCATGACGTGAGTTCCAGCTTCGCGATGGAGCGCATCAAGTACTCCACGGCGCTGCCCATGCGCCTGTCGCCGGCCGAGCCCGAAGCTGCGCCTGCGCCGGCACGCCGGCGCACCGGCGCCGCGCGCTGATTTCCCGATCCACTTTTTCAGCGGTTGCACAACGGCCCCAGGCCCGGTGCCTGGAGCTGCTGCATTCCAATGACTGACGAAGGATTGCAACATTTTTTCTTTGAATCTGTACAATGTAGATCAAGGTACTATCTTTTGTTGAATCTGAGGTACGCAAAACCTGCTTGACGCGGCCATGGAAATCTATCTCGACGCCAACGCCACCACGCCCGTGCTCGCCGAGGCGCGCACGGCCGCGCTGGCGGCGATGGCCGAGGACTACGGCAACCCCAGCAGCGTGCACGGCACCGGCCTGAAGGCGCGCGCGCTGATGGACGCGGTCCGCGCGCAGGCCCGGCGTGCGATCGGCGCGGCCGACGGCCAGGTGCTCTTCGTCAGCGGCGCCACCGAAGGCATCCAGACGGCGGTGCTGTCGGCGATGACGGCGCTGCGCGAGCGCAGCGCAAGTGGCGCCGGCGCGGCGGCCACCGTGCTCTACGGCGCCACCGAACACAAAGCCGTGCCCGAGGCGATCCGGCACTGGAACCACCTGCTGCGCCTGGGCCAGCAGGTCCTGGAGATTCCGGTGGACCACCGTGGCCGGCACGACCTGGACTGGCTGCGCGCCCATGCGCCCGGCGCAGGGCTGGTGTGCACGATGGCCGTCAACAACGAGACCGGGGTCATCAGCGACCTGCCAGGCATCGCGCAGGCGCTGCGCGGCAGCCGGGCCTTCTGGATGGTCGATGGCGTGCAGGCGCTGGGCAAGCTCGACCTGCGGCTGCACGAACTGGCCGTCGACTATGCGACCTTCTCGGGCCACAAGCTCTATGCCCCCAAGGGCATCGGCCTGCTCTATGTCCGGCAGGGCGCGCCGGTCACGCCCCTGCTGGCGGGCGGCGGCCAGGAGGATGCGTTGCGTTCCGGCACCGAGAACATGCCCGGCATCGCCGCATTGGGCGCGGTGCTGTCGGCATTGGCCTCGGGGCAGGTGTTCCAGCCCGCGCACACCCTGGTGCACTACCGCGAACGCTTGGCGCAGGCGCTGCGTGATGCCTTCCCGGACATCGTCTTCAATGCGCCGACCGACGTGAGCGTGCCGACGACGCTGAACTTCTCGGTGCCGGGGCTGAGTTCCCGGCTCCTGCTCGATCTGTTCGACGCCGCCGAGATCCGCGTGAGCGGCGGCTCGGCCTGCAGCGCCGCCAAGGCGCAGCCCAGCCACGTGCTCGAGGCGATGGGTCTGCCGGCATGGCAGGCCGCTGCCGCGGTGCGGCTGTCCTTCGGGCCGGCCACGCCGGCCGAAGTGATCGAAGCCGCCTGCGAGCGCATCCGGGCTTGCGGCGAATCGGTCCGCGCCAACTGCCTGGGCGCGTCGCCGGCGGGTGATGGACCCGTGCCGCGCCTGACGCGCTTCGTTGCCGACGCGGCCTGCAGCTACGTCGTCGCCGACCCGGCAGGGGGCCGCTGCGTCGTGGTCGACCCGCGGCCGGAGTTGAACGAGTCGCTGATGCAGTGGATCCGCTGTCGCGGGCTCGAACTGGCCGCCGTGCTGGCCACGCACGCCCGCAGCGAGGTCGCTTCCGCCGCGGCGGCGCTGCGCGCGGCGCTGGCGCCGGCGTGGTCGGCGACCGAAGCCCTTGGCTGGCCAGTGGGCGTCGAAAGCATCGCTCTGGGAGACCAGTGCCTGACCCGGCTGCCCGGCCTGCCGCGCGATGCCGCGGCCTATGTGCTGCGCGACGAGCGGCAGCGCTGCTGGGCATTCGTCGGTGACATGGCGCCCGCGGCGACGTCGGACCGAGGCGCGCGGGCAGAGCGCGACGCGGCAGCCGCAGCGCTGCAAGCGCTGCACGCGTCCGTCGGTGGCGGCGGCGCGTTGCTGCTGCCGGCCGATGACCCGGACGAGCGATTCGCCAGCACGCTCGCCGACGGGTTCGGCCCTGCGCTTGCGCAGCCGCCGGCTGCGGCCGATGCGGGCGAGGCCGTCGATCCGGTGGCACTGTCGCCGTCCGCCGTGGCGGCCCTGCTCGAGACGCGCTCCGACCTGGTGCTCGTCGACGTGCGGGAGCCCTACGAACAGCGCCTGGGGCAGACCCTGGAGATCGGTGGCGGCGCCCGGCGCTGGGCCATTCCGTTGTCCGGCCTCGTCGAAGCGCTGCCCGATCTGCTGGCCTTGCCGGCACAGACCCCGGTGCTCGTCTTCTGCCGCAGCGGCAATCGCAGCGCCCGCGCCGCGGCGGCGTTGCGGCGCCTGGGCCGCCTGCGGGCCTACAGCGTGAGCGGTGGCTTGGCGCTGTGGCCCGCCGCTGCCTCTGCAGTGCAGCGCCCCTCACAGGCGGCGCTGCCCACCCCGGCGGCATGAACGCACGCGCTTCGGGTGAATGCCTTGCCGCGATCCATCGGTATCGGGGTATGGGGTACTACTGTTGAACGCACTCCGTGGTTGAGCATACTATTTGCTAGCCGATCATGAGGAAGAATCCTTCTTCTGGCATGGCGCGGCTGCTGCCGCACGAAGCAGCTTCCCCGCGATGCCCGTGTTGTCTACCGACCCGATAGGCCGACCCTGCCTTCCGACTCACCCTGGAGCGACCATGCGACGATTTGCCCCTCTTCTTTGCGCCTCCCTGGCCCTGCTGTGCGCGTCTGCGTCGATGGCGGCGGAGCCGTCCTGGGCCCCCGGCAAGGTCATTCGCATCATCAGTCCGTTCCCGCCCGGCGGAACCTCCGACACCATCGCCCGCGCGATGGCCAACTACCTGTCCGGCGCGCTGGGCCAGTCCGTGGTCGTCGAGAACAAGCCGGGCGGCTCGACGGTGATCGCCGTCAATGAACTGCGCCGCTCGCCGCCCGATGGCACGACGCTGATGTACACGACCACCGGCACGACCAGCCAGCTGCCGCACCTTTATGCCAAGCCGCCCTTCGATCCGTTCAAGGACTTCACGCCGCTCGGTCTGGTGGCGTACAACAAGGTGGTGCTGCTGGCCAACGCCAACGCACCGTACGACAGCGTGGCCGGTCTGGTGGAGTACGCCAAGAAGAACCCCGGCAAGGTGAACTACGCAAGCTTCGGTGCCGGCTCGCTCCCGCACATCGTCAGCGAGGCGCTGAGCAAGCAGGCGGGCATCAGCATGACGCACATTCCGTACAAGGGTGGTGCGGACGCGGCCCGCGCCGTCATGGCGGGTGAAGCCGACATCCTGTTCGACGCCTCGGTGTCCGCCATCGCCAACGCGGCCGGCGGCCGGGTCAAGCTGCTCGCGGTGGTCGGCCCGAGCCGCATCGCGTCGGTGCCGAACCTGCCGACCATGGCCGAAGCCGGGTTCCCGGGCTTTTCCGAGCCCGGGCTGGAGCAGTTGCTGGCACCGGCCGGGCTGCCGCCGGAGCTCGCCGACAAGATGAACGCGGCGCTGATGCAGGCGGCCAAGGCGCCCGAGGTGCGCAGCATCCTCGACCGCGGCGGCTTCGACCCCGTCTACAGCAGCCCGCAGGAGCATCAGCGCATCATGAAGAAGAGCTACGACTACTGGGGCGGGGTCATCGCCCGTAGCGGCGTTCGGCTCGAGTAGGGTCCGCCAGTGGCCACGCTGACCGGCGGCCAGGCGCTGGCCCGGCAACTGGCGCTCGAAGGGCTGACGGACCTGTTCGTCGTGCCCGGCGTGCAGCTTGACTGGGCCGTCGACGGCATCCGCCAGATGGGCGATGCCTTCCGTCTGCGCATCCCCCGGCACGAACAGTCCACCAGCTACATGGCCGACGGCTATGCGCGCGCGGGCGGCCGCATCGGCGTGTGCATGACGGTGCCCGGCCCCGGCTTCACCAACGCGATGGCCGGCCTGGCGACGGCCTATGCCTGCTCGTCGCCGCTGCTGTCGATCACCGGCCAGATCCACTCGACGACCATCGGCGCCGGCTACGGCATGCTGCACGAGATCAAGGACCAGTCCTCGCTGGTCGGCAGCGTCACCAAATGGCAGGGCATCGCGGCCCGCCCCGAGCAGGTGCCGGCGCTGGTGCGGCAGGCCGTGCAGCAGCTGCGCAGCGGCCGCCCGCAGCCGGTGGGCATCGAGATTGCGCACGACGTGCTCAGCGGCAGCGCCGACATCCAACTGATCGAGCCGCCGGCCGCCTTCGACGGCCGCCTGCCCGCGGACCCGGCGCAGGTCGAGGCGGCCGCGGCGCTGTTGTCGTCGGCGCGTTTCCCGGTCATCCACGCTGGCGGCGGCGTGCTGGCTGCCGGCGCCAGCGAGGCGCTGGCGCGGCTGGCCGAGCGGCTGCAGGCGCCGGTCATCATGACCGAGACCAGCCGCGGCGCCATCTCCGACCATCATGCGCTGGCGCTGGATGCGGTGGCCGGCCGGGCCGTCATCCGCCGGGCCGACGTGCTGCTGGTGGTCGGCAGCCGCTTCATGAGCCGCATGGCGCCGCTGCCGCAGTGGACGTCGCCGTCGACGCAGTTCATCTACCTGAACGTCGAGGCCGAGGCCGCTGCGCCACCGCGCAAGCCGGGCCTGCTGGTGCAGGCCGATGCGGTACTGGGTTTGAAGGCGCTGGAAGCAGCCGTCGCCGCACGCCACGCATCGCGCGCCCCGCTGGTGCAGGCGGCGCGGCAGTGGGCGCTGCAGCAGTTCGCCGAGGTGCAGCCGCAGCTGGCCTACGTGCAGGCGCTGCGCGGCGCCATCCCCGAGGATGGCGTGCTGGTCAACGAGCTGACGCAGGTGGGCTATCTGGCGACGCTCGCCTACCCGGTGTACCGGCCGCAGACGCTGATCACGCCGGGCTACCAGGGCACGCTCGGTTTCGGCTTCCCCACGGCGCTGGGCGTGGCCACGGCCTTGCCGGACCGGGCGGTGGTGTGCATCACCGGTGACGGCGGCTTCGGCTGGGGGCTGGCGGAGCTGGCCACGGCCCGCCGCTACGCGCTGAACCTGGTGGTCGTGGTCTTCAACGACGGCCACTTCGGCAACGTGCGGCTGCTGCAGCAGCAGACCTTCGGCCACACCCTCGGCGTCGAGCTGTGCAACCCGGATTTCGTCAAGCTGGCCGATGCCTTCGGCGTGCCGTCGGAGCGCGTCGATTCGCCGGCCGGGCTGCAGGCTGCGCTGCGCGGCGCGCTGGCACGGCGCGGGCCGGCGCTGATCGAAGTCACGGTCGGCCCGATGCCCAGCGCGTGGCACCTGATCGGCTACCACAGCGCGTTCAAGCGGCCTTCGCCCGAGCCGGCCGATCCGATCGGCGGCATGCTCCCCGCCTGAGCGTTGGCCTGAGCCGGCGGAAGGCTGCGGCGCCGGCCGGCGAGCACTTGCAAGCCGGCGCGCTGGGCCCCGCGCCGAAGCACGGCAGAATGCGCCCACCATGAGCGACACCCCGTCCGACCGCCCGCCGCTGCCCGACCGCCTGAGCGTCGACCCGCGCAGCCCGCACCATGCCGCCGCCGTGTGCGAGCACGACATCGGCGTGCGCCTCAACGGCCGCGAGCGCCACGACGTCGAGGAATACTGCCTCAGCGAAGGCTGGGTGCGCGTGCCCGCGGGCAAGACCGTCGACCGCCGCGGCCGGCCCCTGCTGATCAAGCTGAAGGGGCAGGTCGAGGTCTTCTACCGTTGAAGGCCCCGCGGCGGCGGGGCCCCGGTCAGTGGCGCGGCCGCGCCTGGTCCGGCCGGCTGTAGTCGCAGACGCCCTCGGGGAAGATGGCCTTCAGCTGCGTGATCTCCGCCGCATTGGGCACCCAGGGCGCGTAGGTGCCGTCGGATAGCGCGGTGTCCACCGACTTGCGCGCGCAGTTATAGATGCCACCTTGGATGGGTGCCCCGGCGACGGTGCGTGAGGTGCCGTACAGCGCGAACTTCTGCGTGCAGGCGCCCGCCGCGTTGCCGTCGAGGATGCCGTTCCACGCGTCGCTGCCGCGGTACATCAGCTTGCCCTGCAGGTCGTAGCAGGCGTCGGTGGCCTCGGCCGGCTTGTTGCCGGTGATGCCGCCGCCCGGGTTGAGCCGCATCGCGGTCAACCAGCGGTCCATCACCGCCAGCGCCTCCAGCGACTGGCTGGCCTTGGCCACGCCCGGCGTGGTGTCGGTGAACCACACCACCATGTTGTCGCTGTTGCCCATCTTGTTCAGCACCCGCTGGCGCGACGCGAAGCTCTGGTGCGCGTTGTGCATGTCCAGCTCCCGCTCCATGTATTGGCGATGGTCGATGGCCGGCACGTCGAGCTTGCCGCTGAAGACGTGGCCGCTGCTGTAGGCCGCGCGCATGGCGATCGGGTCGCCGTGGCTGCGCGGCATCGGCTGCCCCGCGCCCACGCTGGCGAGCATGTTCTTGCTGCTCCACGGGTCGAAGTAGCCGGGAATGGTCAGCGCCTTGTTGATCTCGGCCTGCCCGGTGCCGAAGAACGGGAAGGTTTCCTGCACCATCTGGCTGGGGTGCTTCCAGCCGCCGATGTTCCAGTTGAGATGCAGGAACTCGGCCGGCGTGATCTTGCCGTCCTTCAGCGAGCGCAGGCCGTACTGCACGCCGACGTTGTCCCAGGTAACGCGGGCCGCGCCGGTGGCGTCGACGCCATAGACGTTGCGCAGGTCGTCGTAGTGCGTCCAGCGGATGGCCGCGATGTCGCTCTGCGGCAGCCAGTTCTGCTGGTTCGGCGCCTGGCCGTACCAGGGGTTCATGGCCAGCGGCGTCAGCCCGCGCCACGCCGGCACGCACTCGGTCGAACCCTTGGCGGTGCTGTAGCCCAGCGCCAGCTTCAGCGGCGCCAGCGCATCGTTGACCTTGGGGTTGTTGCCCACGTCGTCCTGCTCGGCATTCATGCCCACCAGCCAGCTGCGGTTCTTGGTGGTGCGCCACTTCGCGTTGCCGCGGTCGGTGGCGTCCATGTAGTACTCGAGCAGTTCGCAGTCGCCGACATGAATGGTCTGCGTGACCATGTCCGGATAGCTCTGCACCGGCAGCAGGCCATCGAGCACACCGGGGTTGTTCTGCGCGATCAGGTACTGCTGGATCGCGCCGCCCGAGCCGCCCAGGCCCACCGTGTACAGCGGCACGCCGTAGCGTTCAATGAAGCGCTCCTTGGTCATCATCGCCGTCTCGCCGGCGAGGTTCATGTTGTAGTGCGTGCCGGTGTTGTTGCCGCTGCTGTGCACGATGGCCCAGCCCTGGCCCAGGATGTCGGGGTTCAGCGAGCCGCCGTGCACCGTGCCCTGGCTGTGCCCCACCGCCACGCCGCCTTGGAACCAGTACAGCAGCTTGCGGTTCCACAGGCGCGTGTCGTCCTGCGCCGCGGTGTCGGCGGCCGGGCCGGCCGACAGCATGGCGATGCTGTACAGGAAGCGGTTGATCGAACCCACCTCGCGGCGCACGATGAAGTCCACGGTGCGGCCGTCGGCCAGCGTGGTGGTCGTCATGTCCGCCGGCCGGGGGCCGGCGGGCAGCGTCTTCCACGCGTTGTTGCTGGCGCGGTAGAGGTAGGTGACGAAGGTGTCGATCGAGCAGTCGCGGCTGTAGCCGATGGTGGCGCCGCCGCTGTCGCTGACCTTGTAGCCGGGCGCCACCGCGCTGTCGACCTTGGGCTGCAGTCCGAACTGGGCGGTCGTGCAGACGAAGGGCGTCTGCTGCGGCCCGGTGAACATCGGCCCGGTGATCGGCCAGTTGACGAGCTTGAGACTGTCGCGGGTGTTGCCCTTGCGGTGCCTCACCTCGAGCAGGTTGCTGCCGTTCACCAAGCCGGTGATCACGCCCTCGAGGCCATCGCTCACCTCCTGCAGTGCCACCTCCTTGGGCTGGCCGTTGAGCAGGAAGACGAGCTTGTCGCGCTGCCCCGGTGCGGCACGCACGTGGATGCGCGCATCGCCGCCGGACACGTACTCCGGCGCGCTGGACAGCACGCTCAGCCTGACCCTGGCCGACGAGCCGCGCGCGTCGTCGTCGCCGCCGCGGGATGCCGAAAGCGCGGTGGCGCGCTCGTTCGATGCCGTGCCTTGCGTGGCAGCGCCGTCGCCGCCGCCACAGCCGCTCAGCCACAGGCCACAGGCGGCAAGAGCTGCCGCCGTCATGGTGATTCGCATGTCGTCTCCCTGTTATGGGCGCAGCGCCCGTTTCTCGTTTCTCTTGTGCGTGCTCGAGGCCGCGGTGCCTGCCGCCGGCCGAATACAGCCTAGGGCGCTTCGACCTTGCGGGCCAGTCGGGACGAACCCGATGCCCGGGGGCGGCGGCAGTTCTTGCCGGTCAGGCCGCGTGCGACGCGGGTCGGCTCAGCGCCCGGGCCAGCGCGGCATTGAAGGCCTCGGCCGCTTCGAACTGCACCCAGTGCCCGGCCTGCGGTAGCAGCTCCAGCGAGACGAAGCCCGGCGCGCGCGACAGCGCCTGTTCGACGAGCGGCAGGCGGTGCGCATAGAGCACGTCCTGCGCGCCCCACAGGCCGTGCAGTGGACAGCGCAGCCCGTCCAGCACCGGCCGCAGCGCGTCGGTGAGCATCAGGCGGCGACGGCGCAGCCGGTCGCGCTCGACGTTCCCGGCATGCAGGGCCACGGCCAGCGGCGTGGCCGAAGCCGGCTGCGCCAGCATCAGCGTCAGCAGGTTGTGGCGGTGCACCGCGTCGCGGGCCTCGCCCGCGGGCAGTGCGTCCCAGCGCCGCAGGTCCAGCGGCGGCAGCAGTTCCGCGCTCAGGCCCGGGCTGCCCACCAGCACCAGCCGCGCCATGCGTGCCGGTACGTCCTTCGCCCACAGGCCGGCCACCAGCCCGCCCAAGGAAAAGCCCACCAACGGCAGCGGCGCGTCGCCGACCAGCGTCTGCAGGCCGCGCTCCAGCCAGGCCGGCAGCACGTCGGCATCGTGCCCGTCGGGCGGCGCGGCCGACTCGCCGAAGCCCGGCAGGTCGGGCACCAGCACCTGCCATCCGGCGCGCGCCAGTGGCTCGATGTTGCGCACCCAGTGGGTCCAGCTGCCCGAGCCGCCGTGCAGCAGCAGCACTGGCGGCGCGTCCTGCGGTCCCCAGCGATGCCACACCAGCGTGCCCGCACCGCAGGGCGTCTCGATGCGTCGGGCGGTGCGCTGCAGCGCCACCACCTCGTCCCAGGTGTGCATGCGGCGAGT
>JAHBZS010000070.1 GCA_019635285.1 Rubrivivax sp.
ACGCAGGCGCAGAACATGCTGGCCTCGATGGGCACGCCGCGCGGCGAACCGCCGCTGTGCCTGCGTCCGCCCGATACCGACCCTGCGCCGCTGTCCCATGCCGCCGTCGCATCGAAAGCGCCTGCCGCGCGCACGATAGCGCTGCCCCCGGCTCCGCCCGTGCCGCCGAACGCGCCGGAGCCGATCGTGCGCTTCGTCAACCTGGTGGCGCCGGAGTACAAGCTGGCGCCGCAGCTGGTGCTGGCGGTGATGGCCACCGAATCCAACTTCGACCCGCTGGCGATGTCGCCGAAGAATGCCCAGGGGCTGATGCAGCTGATGCCGGGCACGGCGGCGCGCTTCAAGGTGCGCCAGATCCAGGACCCGGTGCAGAACATCCGCGGCGGCATGGCCTACCTGCGCTGGCTGCTGGCCTACTTCGAGGGCGACCTGTCGCTGGTGCTGGCAGCCTACAACGCCGGCGAAGGCGCGGTCGATCGCTACCGCGGCGTGCCGCCCTATGCCGAGACGCGCAACTACGTGCGGCGCATCCTGGCGGCGATGGGAGGGGTGCGTTCGCATCCCTTCGACCCCGGCGTGACGCCGCCGTCGGACGTGCTGGCGCTGTTGCGGCCGGCCGCTCTGCCAGGTCGGTGATCGCCGGCTGGCGCTGCGGCGCCGTTGCCGCCCCGGGGGCGCCGACCAAAGACCCTGCCGGCGGCATGCTGCGGCTTCAAAGCCCGAGGCAGCGCTCCAGCGTGTCGCCCTGGCGCAATTCGTCGGCGCGGCCTTGCAGCAGCGTCTGGCCCTTCTGCAGCAGCAGCAGCCGGTCGGACTGCGCGGCCACGCGGCGGTAGTCGCGGTCGACGATCAGCGCGGCCAGGCCGTCGGCGCGCAGCGAGGCGATCACGCGCCAGATCTCGTCGACGATCTGCGGCGCCAGGCCTTCGGTGGCCTCGTCGAGCATGATCAGCGATGGGTTGGTCATCAGCGCGCGGCCGATCGACAGCATCTGCTGCTCGCCCCCGGACAGTTGCCCACCCAGGTGCGCCAGGCGCTCGGCCAGCCGCGGGAAGGTGCTCAGCACGCGCTCCAAGGTCCAGCCGCGGCGGCCGTCGGTGCCGGCGCGCGCCGCCATCACCAGGTTCTCGCGCACCGACAGCCCGGGGAACACGCCGCGGCCCTCGGGCACGTAGGCCAGCCCGCGGCGCGCCACCTGGTGCGGTCGGGCGCGCGACAAGTCGTGGCCGTCGACGACGATGCGCCCTTGGCGCAGCGCCACGTGGCCGAAGATCGTGCGGATCAGCGTGCTCTTGCCCATGCCGTTGCGGCCGAGCAGGCCCAGCGTCTCGCCGCGCGCGATCTGCAGGCCCACGCCGTGCAGCACGTGGCTCGAGCCGTACCAAGCGTGCAGATCCTGCGCGTCGAGCAGCGGCGATGCGGCGTTCATGCGGCCGTGCCCAGATAGGCCGCCTGCACCTGCGGGTCAGCCTTCACCACCGCCGGCGTGCCGCTGGCCAGCACCGTGCCGTTGACCATCACTGTGATGCGATCGGCGATGCGGAACACCGCATCCATGTCGTGTTCGACCAGCGCGATCGCATGCTCGGCCTTCAGCGCCGTCAGCAGCGCCAGCATGCGCTCGGTCTCCTCGGCGCCCATGCCGGCCAGCGGCTCGTCGAGCAGCAGCACCTCGGGTGCGCCGGCCAGGCACATGGCGATCTCCAGCTGGCGGCGCTGGCCGTGCGAGAGCGTGCCGGCGATGCGCTCCAGCACCTCGGCCAGCCCGGCGCGCGCCGCGGCCTCGCACGCCGCCGGCACGCAGACGGGGCAGGCCGCCGCGTCGGCCCACCAGGCCCAGGGCCGCGCATGGCGCGCCTGGGCGGCGAGGCGGCAGTTTTCCAGCACGCTGAAGTTCGGGAAGATGGTGGTGCGCTGGTAGCTGCGGCCGATGCCGGCGCGCGCGCGCTTGGGCTGCGTCCAGCCGCTGATGTCGCTGCCGCGCAGCTCGATGCGGCCGCTGCTGGCGGCGAGTTCGCCGGACAGGACGTTGATCAGCGTCGACTTGCCGGCGCCGTTGGTGCCGATCACCGCATGCACGCTGCCGCGCTGCAATTCAAGGTTGACGCGGTCCAGCGCCAGCAGCCCGCCGAAGCGGCGGCTCAGGTCGACGGCGCGCAGCAGCACCTCGCCGCTCATCACTGCCCCCCGACGCGGCGCCACAGCCGCCGCGTGAACAGCGCGCCGGCGCCGATCAGCCCGCGCGGCAGCAGCGCCACGCTGGCGATGATGGTAGCGCCCAGGCCCAGCAGCCAGTGCTTGGCCAAGGCGCCGAAGATGGCGTCCGACTTGAACAGCTCCTGCAGCAGCGCGAACGCGAAGGCGCCGAGCACCGCGCCGCGCAGGTGGCCGATGCCGCCGAGGATGACCATGATCAGCACCGCGCCCGAGAAGTGCCAGCTCAGCAGCTCGGGGTTGACGTAGCCGTCCTTGACGGCGAACAGGAAACCGGCCAGCCCGGCGATCGCGCCCGAGATCACGAAGGCCGCCAGCTTGTACGGATAGGTCGAGAAGCCTGCCGCGCGCATGCGCTGCTCGTTGATGCGGATGCCGGCCAGTGCGCGGCCGAACGGCGCGCGCGCCAGCAGCGCCAGGAAGACGAAGCTCGCGCCCAGGCAGGCCAGCACCGCGTAGTACAGCGTCAGCGGCTGGTCGAGGTCGAGCCACGCCTTCGCGCCGACACCGAGCACCGGCTTGAAGTTCAGGTAGATGCCGTCGCTGCCGCCGCCCAGCGGCGTGTCGTGCACCACGTAGTAGGCCATCTGCGCGAAGGCCAGCGTGACCATGATGAAGTACACGCCGCGCGTGCGCAGCGACAGCGCGCCCATGAACAGCGCATAGGCCGCGGCCACCGCCATAGCCGCCGGCAGCAGCCACCACAGCGAGGCCGGCGCGTCGGCCGGCGACAGCCTCACGGTGGCATAGGCAGCCAGGCCGAAGAAGGCCGCCTGGCCGAAGCACACCAGCCCGGTGTGGCCGACCAGCAGCTCCAGGCTCAGCGCGACGATTGCGTAGATCATCGTCTTGGTCACCAGGTCGAGGCCGAAGCTGCCCGAGGCCAGTGGCCAGGCGGCCAGCGCCGCGAAGCCCATCAGTGCAAAGACGAGGCGCGTGTCCGCCGCGCGGCGGGGCTCATCCGGCACGGAACAACCCGTCCCGCTTCCACAGCAGGATCAGCGCCATCAGCAGGTAGACGCCGACACCCGCCGCCTGCGGCAGCAGCACCTTGCCGAAGGTGTCGACCACGCCGATCAGCAGCGCCGCCAGCAGCGCGCCGCGCACCGAGCCGATGCCGCCGATGACGACGACGACGAAGCAGACGATCAGCACCTGGCCGCCCATGCCCGGGTACACCGACGAGATCGGCGCGGCCACCATGCCGGCCAGCACCGCCAGCGCCACGCCGGCGGCGAAAACGATGCGGAACAGCAGCCGGATGTCGATGCCCAGCGTCTGCACCATCTCGCGATTGCCAGCGCCGGCGCCGGCGCGGATGGTCATGCCCAGCCGCGTGCGCGCCAGCACCCACCACATCGCCGCGGCCAGGCCCAAGCACAGCGCCGAGACGAACAGCCGGTACACCGGATAGGTCATCAGCTCGCCCAGCGGAATGCTGCCGGCCAGCAGCGGCGGCGGCGCGACGCTGTGCACGTCGTCGCCGACGAGCATGCTGCGCAGCTCCTCGAAGACCAGGATCAGGCCGTAGGTCATCAGCACCTGCTGCAGGTGCTCGCGCTCGTAGAGGAAGCTGAAGAAGGCCCACTCGAGCACGATGCCCAGCAGCACCGCCAGTAGCGCGCCCAGCGCCAGCGTGGCGAAGAAGCCGCCGCCCAGCTGCGCGGCGACCCACGGCGCCAGCGCATAGGCCATGTACGCGCCGATCATGTAGAAGCTGCCGTGGGCGAGGTTGATCACGCCCATGATGCCGAAGATCAGCGTCAGCCCCGACGCCACCAGGAACAGCAGCAGCCCGTACTGCAGCGCGTTCAGGCACTGGATCAGGAAGGTGGCGAGGTCCATGCGGCGGTCCGCCATGCACTCGGGCGGGCACCGAAGCTACATGCTGCAGCCCTTGCCCGGATCGCTGAGCGCCTTGCTGGCGATGCCGATCGACTTGTTCTCCTTGCCCACCACCTGGCGCAGATACTGGTCCTGCACCGGGTTGTGCGAGGCCGACAGCGTGAACGGCCCGCGCGGGCTGTCGATCTTCGCCTTGCGCAGCGCCGCCGCGAACTCGGCCTTCTTCGTCACGTCGCCCTTCGTCGCCGCCAGGCCCACCGCGAGCATCTGCGCGGCGTCGTAGCCCTGCATCGCGTACACGTCGGGCTGCAGCTTGTAGGTCTTGGCGTAGGCCAGCCGGAAGGCGTTGTCGCGCGGCGTGTTCAGCCCGTCGGCATAGTGCAGTGCCGTGAGCACGCCTTCGGCGTCGGCGCCCTGCGCGTCGAGCGTGCCGTCGGTGAGGAAGCCGGTGCCGTACAGCGGGATGTTCTTCTTCAGGCCGGCGGCCGCATAGTCCTTGACGAACTTGACCGCGCCGGCGCCGGCGAAGAACGCGAACACCGCATCGGGCTTGCTCGCCGCGATCTCGGTCAGCAGCGCCTGGAACTCGACGTTCGGGAACGGCAGGCTCAGCTCCTTCAGCACCTGGCCGCTGGACTTCTGGAAGGCCTCCTTGAAGCCGCCGACCATCTCGTCGCCGGCCGCGTACTTCCAGGTGATCGTCACCACCTTCTTGTGGCCGCGCTGGGCCATCGCCTCGCCGGTGGCGTAGCCCGGCTGCCAGTTGGCGAACGAGCTGCGGAAGATGTTGGGTGCGCACATCGCGCCGGTGACCGCGTCGGCGCCGGCGTTGGGCACGATCAGCAGCGTGCCGCTCTGCTTGGCCACGCGCGCCATCGCCATCGCCACGCCCGAGTGCACCGAGCCGATGACGACGTCGACGTTGTCGCGCTTGATCAGCTTGTTGATGTTGTCGGTGGCCTTGGCCGGATCGGACTCGTCGTCGACCTTGACGAACTCGATCTCGCGCGTGCCGAGCTTGCCGCCCTGCTCGGTGAGGTAGAGCTTGAAGCCGTTCTCGATCGCGTTGCCCAGTGCCGCATAGGTGCCGGTGTAGGGCAGCATCAGCCCGACCTTGAGCTTGGGCGCCTGCGCCTGCGCGGGCAGCGCGGTCGAGGCGAGCAGCGCGGCGGCGAGCAGCAGCGGACGGGCACGTGCATCCATGTCGGACTCCTCTGGTGGTGGTGCGATGGCAAGGCTTCAGACGGGGGTGTCGTTCAGTGCGGCCAGGCGCTGCAGCCGCGCCCAGCCGGCGTCGATCTCGTCCTGCAGCGCGCTGATCTGCTCGGCGCCCAGGTGGCGGTAGCGCCGCTGCACGGCCAGGTAGTCGCCGATCGGCCGCGTCTTCGCCGAGTTGACGGTCCAGCGCTCGCCGTGCTCGACCTCGACCAGCGGGAAGGCGCCGGTCTCGACGGCCAGTCGCGCCGCCGCGAGGCCCATGTCGTCGGCCACGCCCCAGCCGTCCAGGCACGGAATCAGCAGCGTCAGCAGCCGCGTGCCGCGCATCGATTTGGCCTTGGTCAGCTTGCGCGTCAGATCGGCCATGTGGCCGGCGCTGGCGGTAGCCACGTACGGCACACCGTGCGCGGCCATGATCTCGGTCAGGTTCTTCTTGCGCGTCAGCTTGCCGGCAGGCGTCGAGCCGGTCTTCGCGTAGTGCGGCGTCGAGCTGGACTTCTGCGCGCCGGTGTTCATGTAGCCCTCGTTGTCGAGGCAGACGTAGAGGAAGTCCTCGTTGCGCTCGGCCGCCGAACTGAGGCACTGGAAGCCGATGTCGTAGGTGCCGCCGTCGCCCGCCAGCACCACCACCTGCGTGTCGCGCTTGCCCTGCGCGTCGAGCGCGCGGCGCAGCCCCGAGGCCGCGGCGGCGCTGGCTTCGAGCGTGGGCTGGTAGACGGGGATCTTCAGCGACGAATACGGCTGCGGCCCGGCGATGATGGCCATGCACGACGGCGGGATCACCGCCACCGTGTCGGGCCCCATCGCGGCCAGCACGTGGCGTGCGCTGAGCGCGTCGATGCAGCCGGGGCACGCGGCATGGCCGGCACACAGCATCGGCGCGTCGGCGCGCAGTTCGTTCAATGCCAGCGTCTTCATCGTCACCTCACCCACAACGATGCGGCGCTGGGCTCGCTGTCCAGCGCGTCGCGCACGAAGGCCGCGATGCGCCGCGGCGGCACGTTGACGCCGCCGACGCCGGCCAGCAGCCCGTGCACGCGCGGCGCGCCGTCCATGCCGTACAGCGCGGCGCGCAGCTCCTGGTGCAGCACGCCGCCGATGCCCGGCGAATGGTTGCGGTCGAGCACGACCACGTCGCGCATGCCGTGCAGCGCCGCGCGCAAGGCGGCCACCGGCAGCGGCCGGAACAGGCGCAGCTTGACCAGTCCTGCGGCGATGCCGGCGTCGCGCAACTCGTCGATGGCCGCGCGCGCGCTGCCGCACATGCTGCCCATCGTCACGACCACGCAGGCGGCGTCGTCGCAGCGGTAGCGCTCGACCACGCCCCACGAGCGGCCGCAGCGCTCGGCCCATTCCCGGTCGGCCTCCGCCGCCAGCGCCGGCACGCGCGCCATCGCTTCCTCGGCCGCCTGGCGGTGGCGGTAGAACATGTCCTGGCTGACGACGTTGCCCCAGGATTCGGGCCGCGCCGGGTCGAGCCGGTGCGGCGGGTCGAAGGGCGGCAGGTAGGCATCGACGGCCGCCTGCTCGGGAATGGCCACCGGCTCCAGCGCGTGCGACACGTAGAACGCGTCGAGGTTGATCATCGCCGGCAGCAGCAGCTGCTCGGCCACGCGGTAGGCCTGCAGCACCGTGTCCAGCGCCTCCTGCGCGCTCTCGACGTAGAACTGGATCCAGCCGGTGTCGCGCTGCGCCAGGCTGTCGGTCTGGTCGGGCCAGAAGGCCCACGGCGACGCGACGGTGCGGTTGACGTTGGCCATGACGATCGGCGCGCGCGCGCCGGCCGCGTAGTGCAGCAGCTCGTGCATCAGCAGCAGGCCCTGCGACGCGGTGGCGGTGAACACGCGCACCCCCGCCAGCGACGCCGGAATGCAGGCCGACATCACCGAATGCTCGGACTCGACCGTGATGATCTCGGCGTCGAACTCGCCGCGCGCCTGGAACTCGGTCAGCAGCTCCAGCACCGGCGTCTGCGGCGTGATCGGATAGACCGGCGCGACCTGCGGCCGCGCCAGCCGCGCGCCCCAGGCCACGGCGTGGTTGCCTGTGAGCAGCAGGCGTTGCTCTGCCACTGGGTTCATCGCCGCTCCTCGACCATGGTCATCGAGCCGGTCGGGCATTCGCGCACGCACAGCCCGCAGCCCTTGCAGTACTCGCCCAGCACCTGGTAGCCGTCGCCGACACGCCGCACCGCCAGGTCCGGGCAGACGGCGACGCAGTTGTCGCAGGTGATGCAGGTGCCGCAGGAGAAGCAGCGCGCGCCTTCGGCCAGCGCCTGCTCGATCTCCAGGCCGAGCTGCACTTCGGCGCCGCCCTTCAGGCGCTCGTCGGGCGGCATCCGCGGCGACTGCGCGCGCCGCGCCGGCTCGTGGTACCAGGTGGCGATGGCCGACAGCGGTACCGCGGGGCCTTCGGCGGCTGGCGCGTCGGTCTCGCCGAGCGACTGGCCCAGAAGATGGCGATGGATTGCCAGCGCCGCGCGCTCGCCCATGCCGATCGCCTCGGTGACGAAGCGCGCCAGGCTGCTGACGTCGCCGCCGGCCCAGACGCCGTGCGTGCCGGTGGCCTGCGTCGCCGCATCGGCGGCGAGCAGCGCGCCGCGCCGTGGCAGTGCCTCGCCGAACGGCGCCAGCTCTGGGTCCTGGCCGATGCAGCTCAGTACCGCGTCAGCCTGCAGCGCGAAGGCACTGCCGTCGATCGGCTCGACGCGGAACTCGCCACGCGTCGCACCGGCGCTGAAGTTCACGCGCAGGCAGCGCAGCGCCAGCCCCTGCGCCTCGGCCTGCAGCGACTGCAGCATCGCGCCGTCGACCAGCACGATGCCTTCTTCGAGCGCTTCCTCCACTTCGTCGGGCTGCGCCGGCATCTGTGCGCGCGGCTCCAGCGCGAGCAGCGTCACCGCATGCCCGGCACGGCGTGCGCTGCGCGCCGCGTCGATGGCCGCGCTGCCGCCGCCGATGACGACCACGTCGCGGCCCAGCGCCGGCGGCGTGCCGGCGTTGCAGGCGGCGAGGAAGGCCGCGCCGTCCATCACGCCGGGCAGCGCGTAGTCGAGCGCCGGCAGCCGCTTGACGCGCGCCGCGCCGGTGGCGACGAACACCGCATCGTGTGCGGCGCGGATGCGCTCGAATTGCGCGCCATCGGCCAGCGCGGCGTTGCAACGAATGTCGACCCCCAACGCCGCGATGCGCGCGATCTCGGCGTCGAGCACCGCGCGCGCCAGCCGGTACGACGGGATGCCGTAGCGCATCAGCCCGCCGGGTTCGGCGGCGGCTTCGTAGACGGTGATGCGCCAGCCGCGGCGGCGCAGCTGGAAGGCGGCCGACAGGCCGGCGGGGCCGGCGCCGATCACCGCGACGTGGCCATCGCGTTCGACGTCCGGCGCGGGGTAGGTCCACGCCTGCTCGATCGCCTGGTCGCCGACGAAGCGTTCGAGCTTGCAGATCGACAGCGCCTCGTCGTGGCGGGCGCGGTTGCATGCCGTCTCGCACGGGTGGTGGCAGATGCGCCCGGCCACGGCAGGGAAGGGGTTGTGGCGGGTGAGCACCTGCCACGCGCCGCGGACGTCGCGTGCGCGCGCCAGGCCGATCCACTCGGCGATGTCGCCGCCCACCGGACAGGCCTGGTGGCACGGCGACGGCGCCTGGATGTGGCGCGGCAGCGCCGCGCGCCAGGTGCCGGTGTGGAAGACCTCGGTCGAGCCGGTGGTCCAGATCGGCGGCAGCGGCGCGCCCATCACTGCACCTCCTCTCGCAACACGGCATCGGCGCAGTGCCAGCCTTCCTCGCAGGCGGCGATGTTCTGCTCGTGCAGCTTCGGCGAGCGCTCGGTCAGTGTGGCCTCGAGCACCGCCAGCGCTGGCGCCTGCAGCGCACGCGCCAGCGCGCCGAGCAGGGCCGAGTTGACGATGCGCCCCAGGCCCTGCCGGCGCGAGATCGCCAGGCCGTCGACCGGAACCACCTGCTTGCCCGGCAGGCTGCGCGCGAACTCCGCGCGCGTCTGCGCCGAGTTGACGACGATCAGCGTGCGTTCGTCGGCGCAGGCCAGCAGCGCCGGCCCGAGCAGGCTCGCATCGAAGCACAGGATCGCATCGGCGCGCTCGATGTCGCAGCGCAAGCGGATCGGCCGCTCGTCGACGCGCAGGAACGAGCTGACCGGCGCGCCGCGGCGCGCGCCGCCGTAGCTGGCGAAGCACTGCACCTCGCGCCCGGCCGCGAAGAACGCGGCCGCGAGCAGGTTGCCCGCCGTCTGCGCGCCCTGGCCGCCGCGGCCCTGGATCACGACTTCGATCATCGCGGGATCACCGCGGTGGCTTCGAGCTCGATCTTCGCCGGATGGTCGAGCAGATCGGCGACGAAGATCATGCTCATCGCCGGATAGTGGCGGCCCATCAGGCGCCGCCAGATCGCGCCCAGCTCGGCGCGCGCCGCCAGATAGCCGGGTCGGTCGATGCAGAAGGCGGTCATGCGCGTGATGTGCTGCGCGCCGCCGCCCTCGACGGCGAGCACGTCCAGGATGTTCCGCAGCGCCTGCTCGAACTGCGGCGCGATCGCCTCCGACTCGAACTGCTGCTGTGCGTTCCAGCCCACCTGGCCGGCAACGAAGACGATGCGGCCGGCATCGACGGCGATGCCGTTGGCATAGCCGATCGGCGCCTTCCAGCCCTCGGGCAAAAGCGTGTTCATCAGGGCTCCTCAGTCGTCGTAGCGCGGCGGGTCGGGGTCGTCTGCCCAGCCCGGGTCCGGCGGCGGCACCCTGGCCAGCCAGGCGCGCACCAGTTCCACGTGCTCGATCTCCTCGTCGCGCATCTCCTCGGCGGCGCGGCGCAGCGCGTCGCTGTGCGCGCCCGCGGCCAGCGTCTCGAAGAACTGCACCGCGCGCTGCTCGGCGGCCAGGGCCAGCTGCAGCGCGTGCCACGGGTGCATCAGGTAGTGCATCTGGTCGATCGGCACCGCTTCGGGTGACTCGGCGCCGGCCCAGGCGCCGGCCACGCGCGGCGCCATGGTGTCCTCGGCCCAGCCCATGTCGGCCAGGATCTGTTCGACATGGCGGCTTTCGTACTGCGCCATCTGGCGGAACAGCCCGGCGACCTCGAGGTTGTTGTGCACCTCCATCATCTCGGCCAGCTCGGTGTAGCGCGCCACCGCTTCGCGCTCCATCGTCAGCGCCTGGGCCATCAGCTCGTCCAGCGTGCTCGGGGCCGCGCTCACAGGGCGAACTCCTCTTCGAGCTGCGCCAGCGTCGCCGTGGCCGCGCTGCTGCGCGCATAGGGCGTGCGGCTGCCGGCGTAGAGCACGCCGATGTTGAAGCCGTCGTCGCTCATGATGCGGCGCGCGGCACGTGCCGGGTCGTCGGTCTCGGCCACCGGCGCCGGATGCACCAGCTCCTTCCAACTGCGCTGCTCGGGACGGAAGGTGACGCAGGGGCTGAGGATCTCGACGAAGGAGAAGCCGGGGTGGCGGATGGCCTGCGCGACGATCGACGCGGTGCCGCTCGGGTCGCCGGAGAACGCACGCGCCACGAAGTTGGCGCCCGAGGCGAGCGCGATCACCAGCGGATGGAAGGCGCGCACGCCGGTGCCGCCGGGCGCGAGCTTGTTGTCCCAGTCGGGCTCGGTGGTCGGCGAGGCCTGGCCCTTGGTCATGCCGTAGACGTGGTTGTCCATGACGATGTAGGTCAGGTCCACGTTGCGCCGGCAGGCGTGCAGGAAGTGGTTGCCGCCGATCGAGTAGCCGTCGCCGTCGCCGCCGGTGACCACCACCGTCAGCTCGGGCCGCGCCACCTTGAGCCCGGTGCCGGCGGCGAGCGCGCGGCCGTGCACGCCGTGGAAGCCGTAGCAGCTGGTGTAGGCGGGGATGCGCGAGCTGCAGCCGATGCCCGAGACCACCGCCACCTCGTGCGGCGGGCGGCCGATCATCGCCAGCGCCTTGGTCAGCGAGCCCAACACCGTGTAGTCGCCGCAGCCCGGGCACCAGATCGGCTTGTAGTCGCTCTTGTAGTCGGCCGCGGCGAGCGGCGGCGTGCTCATGTCGTTCATGCGGTCACCTCGGTTTTGCCGGCATGCGCGGCGGCCCAATCGACAAAGGCGTCGGCCAGCTGGCCCGGCCGCAGCGGCAGCGGGCCGGCGCGGTGCAGGCCCGACGGCCGGCCGGGCAGGTCGGCGCGGCTGCGCAGGTAGCGCAGCAACTGGCCGCCGTGGTTCTGCTCGACCACCAGCACCTGGCGCACGCCCTGCAGCGCGGCCGCCAGCGCCTCGGTCTGCAGCGGTGCGATCAGGCGCAGCGACACCAGCCGCAGCGCCACGCCGCGCGCCGTGGCACGCGCCACGGCCTCGCGAACCGCGCCGGTGGTCGAGCCGAAGGTGATGACCGCCAGATCGCTCGAGCCTTCGACATCGGCCCAGCGCGGGCCAAAGGAGTACCGCGCCAGCTTGCGCTCGCGCTTGGCGAGCTGCTTGGCATGGTCGGCGGCGCCGCTGGATGGAATGCCGCGCTCGGTGTGCTCCAGGCCATCGGCCGTGTAGACGGTGCCGGGCGTGCCGGGGCGCGCCATCGGCGAGACACCCGAGGGCGTGTCGGCATAGCGCCTGTACTCCGGCGTGTGGGCTTCGGCGAACAGGCGCTGCGCCGGCGCCGGGTCTTGCGTCGGCCGGTCGATGACCGCGCGCGACTGGCCCATGAACTGGTCCGACAGCACCAGCGCCGGCGCCTGCAGCGTCTCGGCCAGCTGCACCGCCCATGCGGTGGTGGCCAGGCAGTCGGCAATCGAGTTCGGCGCCAGCACCAGGCGCGGCGCATCGCCGTGCAGGCCGTCGACCGCGAAGCTCAGGTCGCTCTGCTCGCTCTTGGCCGGGATGCCGGTGGACGGGCCGCCGCGCATCACGTCGACGACGACGATCGGCACCTCGGCCGCGACCGCCAGGCCGATGCCCTCGGCCATCAAGGCCAGCCCCGGCCCGGCGGTGGCGGTCAGCGACGGCACGCCGCCGTAGGACGCGCCGATGATCATGTTCACCGAAGCCAGCTCGTCCTCGGCCTGCAGCAGCGTGCCGCCGACGCGCGCCAGCGCCGGCGCCATCCATTCGAGCAGCTCGGTGGCCGGCGTGATGGGGTAGGCGGCGACGAAGCGCACGCCGCCGCGGATCGCGCCGCAGCCTGCGGCCTCGTTGCCCGACAGCAGCCAGCGGCCCTCGGGCGTGCGGCCCGGCACGTCGAGCGGCGCGGGCATGGGCGTGCCCAGCTCGCCGGCCAGTTCGATGCCCCTGGCCAGTGCCGCGAGATTGGGCTTCAGCGCCTCTTCGCCGCGTTTCCAGCTGGCGCGCAGCGCGGCTTCCAGCGCGTCGGCCGGGATGCCGGCACAGCGCCCGGCCAGGCCGAGCGCGATCATGTTGACCCAGGCGCCGCCGGCCGCCTTGGCGCTCTTCTTCAGCGGCAGCGTCGCCAGCCGCGCACCGCTGGCCAGCAGGGCCGCGGGCGGCTCGCCGGCGTCGCTGTCGCCGACCAGCAGGCTGCCGGTGCCCAGCGGCACCTCGTCGGCGAAGCGGTTCAGGTTCAGCCAGTCGATCGCCAGCAGCAGCTCGAAGCGGTCGTCGAGCGTGGCCACCGGCGCCGCCGACAGGCGCAGCAGCGCGGCGGCCTCGCCGCCGCGGATCTGCGGGCCGCTGGTGCGCACCATCAGGCCGTACAGGCCGGCGCGTGCGGCGGCATCGAGCAACAACGTGCCGGCGGTCATGACGCCCGCGCCGCCACTGCCGGCGACAGCCAGCGAGAACGAGCGCTGCGCAGCGGATGCGGGAGGGTGAGCAGCAGGACGATGGGACACGGGCCGGCTCCTGGCGCGACGAAGGTTGTCAGTGAAACTGCGACGGCCTTCAATGTCCCTGACTCAGATCAAGGAACCTTGGAGCAGTGGCCTCAAAATGCCCCTAAAGCAGTATTGAAGTACCAAAATACCATCAAACCCTGAGAGAGCCGCACGCCGGAGACACCCGAATGCCCACGATCGCTGCATACCGCTGGTTGATGACCGCCCCGCAGGCGCCGCTGCAGCGCGCCGGCTTCGACGCGGTCGCCGCGCCCGGCGAAGTGGTGGTCGCCGTCGCCGGCTGCGGCGTCTGCCACACCGACCTCGGCTACTACTACGACGGCGTGCGTACCAACGCGCCGTTGCCGCTGGCGCTGGGGCATGAGATCAGCGGCCATGTGGTCGCGGCCGGCGCCGGCGCCGAGGCATGGGTCGGCCGCGCCGTCATCGTGCCGGCGGTGCTGCCCTGCGGCGAATGCGACCTGTGCCGGCGCGGGCTGGCGCCGATCTGCCGCGCACAAAAGATGCCGGGCAACGACATCCAGGGCGGCTTCGCGTCGCACATCGTCGTGCCGGCGCGCGGGCTGTGCGCGGTGGACGAGAAGCGGCTCGCCGCCGCGGGCCTGGCGCTGTGGCAGGTGTCGATCGTCGCGGACGCGCTGACCACGCCGTTCCAGGCGGTGCGCCGCGCCGGCGTGACGCCGGGTGACCTGGCGATCGTCGTCGGCGCCGGCGGCGTCGGCGGCTACTGCGTGCAGGTGGCGCGCGCCTTCGGCGCCGAGGTCGTCGCCATCGACGTCGATGCGCGCAAGCTCGACGCGGCGGCGCGCGACGGCGGCGCCGCGTTGACGCTGAACGCAGGCGAGCTCGACGCCAAGGCACTGAAGAAGGCCACGTCCGACTTCGCCAAGTCGCGCGGCCTGCGCGGCACCGAATGGAAGATCTTCGAGTGCTCGGGCACTGCGGCCGGCCAGACGACCGCCTTCGGCCTGCTGGTGCACGGCGCGACGCTGTCGGTGGTGGGCTTCACGATGGACAAGGTCGAGCTGCGGCTGTCCAACCTGATGGCCTTCGATGCGCGCGCGCTCGGCAACTGGGGCTGCCCGCCCGAGCAGTACCCGGCGGCGCTGGACCTCGTGCTCGACGGCAAGGTCCAGCTCGCGCCCTTCGTCGAGACGCATCCGCTGGACCAGATCAACCACGTCTTCCATGCCGTGCATGCGCGCGAGATCACGCGCCGCGCGGTGCTCGTTCCCTGAGGAGAACCCCCGTGCCCGAATTCAAGAACCACGACCTCGTCGACGACTTCGCCAAGCCCGGCGTGCGCTACGAAAGGCGGCCCGCGAAGCGGCCCGACGGCACGGTGGTGCCCGGCCTGTACAACGCCTGGATCTGGCTCGACAACCCGAGCCAGTTCAACAGCTACACGACCGACATGGTCAAGGGCGTGATCCTGGCCATGCGCGCCGCCAGCAACGACCGCGCGGTCAACTGCGTGGTCTTCACCGGCGTCGGCGACAAGGCCTT
>JAHBZS010000071.1 GCA_019635285.1 Rubrivivax sp.
CTGCCCTGTCCCTCACGCCCGCCGAACGCAAGCACCTGCGCGGTCAGGCCCATCACCTGGATCCGGTCGTCCTGGTCGGCGCCGAGGGCCTGACCGAGGCCGTTCTTAAAGAAGCCGATGCCGCGCTGAAGGCCCACGGCCTGATCAAGGTGCGCATGTTCTCCGACCTGCGCGACGAGCGCGCCCAGGCGCTGGCGCGCCTGTCCGACGCGCTGGACGCCGCGCCGGTGCAGCACATCGGCAAGCTGCTGGTGCTCTGGCGCCCGCTGCCGGCCGCCGCCAAGCCGGCCGCCGACGCGCGCGCCGCCGCGCCGCGCGTGGTGAAGATCCTGAAATTCTCGAAGAGCGGCAACCATCGGCCGCAGATCAAGAAGATCACGGTCTTCGGCAACCAGCGCGTCACCGCGGGCGGCTCGATCAAGCGTGCCAAGCCGCGCGCGAGCAGCGTCAAGAAGAAGGCCGTCGACTAAGGCGCGGCGGCGCGCCAGGCCAGCACCAGCACCAGCACGGTCTTCAGGCCGTAGAACACGGTGCTGACGAGGTGCAGTTGGCCGAAGCTCAGCATGCCCTGCCCGGCCCGCGCCGCCGGCATGGCCGCCTGCACCGCGAAGCCGCCCAGCAGCGTGCAGACGACCGTGCCCCACAGCAGCACGCCGCGGCCGGCGCCCCGCCCCCCGGACGGGGACGCGCCCCTCAAGCCCAGCAGCAGCACCGCGGCCAGCAACAGGCTGAACCAGCCCTCGCGGGCGAAGATGTACCCGACGACCTTGCCGGCGTCGGCCGCGGGCAGCACCGCGAAGGCCGCAGGCGCCGCAAGCACAGCGATGCACAGCAGCACCCCGGCCCAGAGGCCAGGCAGCACGCGCCACGTGCGCTGCAGCATCAGATGTAGCGCACCTCGATGATCTCGTAGCTCTTCACGCCGCCGGGCGCGCGCACCTCGGCCACGTCGCCGGCCGAGCGGCCGATCAGCGCGCGGGCGATCGGGCTGCTGATGGAGATCAGGCCCAGCTTCAGGTCGGCTTCGTCGTCGCCGACGATCTGGTAGGTGACGCGCGTGCCGCTGGCTTCGTCTTCCAGGTCGACGGTGGAGCCGAAGACCGCCCGCCCGTCGGCGTCCAGTGTCGTCGGGTCGATGACCTGCGCGGTGGCGAGCTTGCCTTCGATCTCCAGGATGCGGCCCTCGATGAAGCCTTGTTTGTCCTTGGCGGCTTCGTATTCGGCGTTCTCCGACAGATCGCCTTGCGCGCGCGCCTCGGCGATCGCCTGAATCACCGCATGGCGTTCAACCGTCTTCAGGCGGTGCAGTTCTTCCTTGAGTTTTTCGCTGCCGCGTCGGGTCAAGGGGGTGGTGCTCATGGTCGGCTTCGCTCGCAGAAAGTGAAACCGCCGCGACGGCCCCGCTTGCTCTGGCAAGCGGTCGGCAGGGGCGGCGGTGTGTGGGCAGAGATTTTAGTGCAGATCGGCGTGCAGTTCCTGCAGCGATTGGACACTCAGTTCGTGCTGATGGTTCATCGCCTCGGTGGCGGCTTCGCAGCCGGCCATCGTCGTGTAGTAGGTCACCCGATGGGCCAGCGCCGCAGTGCGGATGTGGCGCGAGTCGGCGATGGCGGTGCGCGTCTCGTCCACCGTGCTGAACACCAGCTGGATCTCGCCGGCCTTGACCATGTCCACGATGTGGGGGCGGCCGTCCTTCACCTTGTTGATGGTGCGCACCGGCAAGCCGGCCTCGGCGATGGCCGCGGCCGTGCCCTTGGTGGCCACGACCTGGAAGCCCAGCCCCACCAGGTCGCCGGCCACCTTGACCGCGCGCGCCTTGTCGGCGTTCTTCACGGTGATCACCGCCGTGCCCTTGTCGGGCAGGCGCGAGCCCGCCCCCAGCTGGCTCTTCAGCATGGCCTCGGCAAAGGTGGCGCCGACGCCCATCACCTCGCCGGTGGAGCGCATCTCCGGCCCCAGGATCGGGTCGACGCCCGGGAACTTGTTGAACGGGAACACCGCTTCCTTGACGCTGAAGTAGCCGGGCACGACCTCGCGCGGTTCGCGGCCGTCGCGGCCACGCTGGTCGCTCAGCAGGCGCCCGGCCATGCAGCGTGCCGCGATCTTGGCCAGCGGCTGGCCGGTGGCCTTGCTGACGAAAGGCACGGTGCGCGAGGCACGCGGGTTGACTTCCAGCACGTACACGGTGGCCGCGTCGCCCTCGCCCTGGATGGCGAACTGCACGTTCATCAAGCCGACCACCTTCAGCGCCTTGGCCATCAGCATGGTCTGGCGCCGCAGTTCGTCCTGCAGGGCCGGGCTCAGCGAATACGGCGGCAGCGAGCAGGCCGAGTCGCCGGAGTGCACCCCGGCCTGCTCGATGTGCTCCATGATGCCGCCGATGATCACGTTCTGGCCGTCGCTGATGCAGTCGACGTCCACCTCGACGGCGTCGTCCAGGAAGCGGTCCAGCAGCACCGGCGACTTGTCCGACACCTTGACCGCCTCGCGCATGTAGCGCTCCAGGTCCTTGTCGCCGTGCACGATCTCCATCGCACGGCCGCCCAGCACGTAGCTGGGGCGGACCACCAGCGGATAGCCGATCTGCTGCGCCAGGTCCAGCGCGGCCTCTTCGGTGCGCGCGGTGCGGTTGGGCGGCTGCTTCAGCCCCAGCTTGTGCAGCAGTTGCTGGAAGCGCTCCCGGTCCTCGGCGATGTCGATGCTGTCCGGCGACGTGCCGATGATCGGCACGCCGTTGGCTTCCAGGTCCAGCGCCAGCTTCAGCGGCGTCTGGCCGCCGTACTGCACGATCACGCCGGCCGGCTTCTCGACGGCAACGATCTCCAGCACGTCTTCCAGCGTCACCGGCTCGAAGTACAGCCGGTCGCTGGTGTCGTAGTCGGTGGACACCGTCTCGGGGTTGCAGTTGACCATGATGGTCTCGTACCCGTCCTCGCGCATGGCCAGCGCGGCGTGCACGCAGCAGTAGTCGAACTCGATGCCCTGGCCGATGCGGTTGGGCCCGCCGCCCAGCACCATGATCTTCTTGCGCGTGGTCGGCTCGGCCTCGCACTCCTCGTCGTAGGTGGAGTACATGTAGGCCGTGGGCGTGGCGAACTCGGCCGCGCAGGTGTCCACGCGCTTGTAGACCGGGCGCACACCCAGGCTGTGCCGACGCCGGCGCAGGTCGTGCTGGTTGGTGCCCAGCAGCCGCGCCAGGCGCTTGTCCGAGAAGCCCTTTTGCTTCAGGAAGCGGAACTCGGCCACCGACAGCGACTCCAGCGCCCGGCCGGCCAGCGCTTTCTCGGTGTCCACGATCTCCTGGATCTGCGCCAGGAACCACGGGTCGATGGCGGTTTCTTCGAAGATCTCGTCCAGGCTCATGCCGATGCGGAAGGCATCCGCCACGTAGAGCAGGCGCTCGGGGCCGGCCTCGCCGATCTCCTCGATGATCTCGTCGCGGTCGCGGCTGCGTTCGCTGAGGCCGTCGATGCCGGTCTCCAGCCCGCGCAACGCCTTCTGCAGGCTTTCCTGGAAGGTGCGGCCGATGGCCATGACCTCGCCCACCGACTTCATCTGCGTGCCCAGGTGCGGGTCGGCCTCGCGGAACTTCTCGAAGGCGAAGCGCGGCACCTTGGTGACCACGTAGTCGATGCTCGGCTCGAAGCTGGCCGGCGTGGCACCGCCGGTGATGTCGTTGCGCAGCTCGTCCAGCGTGTAGCCCACCGCCAGCTTGGCGGCGACCTTGGCGATCGGGAAGCCGGTGGCCTTGGACGCCAGTGCCGAAGAGCGGCTGACGCGCGGGTTCATCTCGATGACCACCATGCGCCCGTCGCGCGGGTTGATGGCGAACTGCACGTTGCTGCCGCCGGTGTCGACGCCGATCTCGCGCAGGATGGCGATCGACGCGTCGCGCATCAGCTGGTATTCCTTGTCCGACAGCGTCTGCGACGGCGCGACGGTGATCGAGTCGCCGGTATGGATGCCCATCGGGTCCAGGTTCTCGATGGCGCAGACGATGATGCAGTTGTCGTCGCGGTCGCGCACGACCTCCATCTCGAATTCTTTCCAGCCGATCAGCGATTCCTCGATCAGCAGTTCCTTGGTCGGCGACAGGTCCAGGCCGCGCTTGCAGATCTCTTCGAATTCGTCCGGGTTGTAGGCGATGCCGCCGCCGGTGCCGCCAAGCGTGAAGCTGGGGCGGATGACCATCGGGAAGCCGTTGCCGCCGATCTCGTCCATGATGCGGCGCTGCACGGCCAGCGCCTCGTCCAGCGAGTGGGCGATGCCGCTGCGCGCCGAGCCCAGGCCGATGGAAGTCATCGCGTCCTTGAACTTCAGCCGGTCTTCGGCCTTCTCGATGGCGCGCTCGTTGGCGCCGATCATCTCCACGCCGTGCCGCGCCAGCACGCCGTGGCGGTGCAGGTCGAGCGCGCAGTTCAGTGCCGTCTGGCCACCCATCGTCGGCAGCACCGCGTCGGGCTTCTCCTTGGCGATGATGCGCTCCAGCACCTGCCAGGTGATCGGCTCGATGTAGGTGGCATCGGCCATCTCCGGGTCGGTCATGATCGTCGCCGGATTGCTGTTGACCAGGATGACGCGGTAGCCCTCCTCGCGCAGCGCCTTGCAGGCCTGTGCGCCGGAGTAGTCGAACTCGCAGGCCTGGCCGATGACGATCGGGCCGGCGCCGATGATGAGGATCGATTTGAGGTCGGCGCGCTTAGGCACTCTTCTTCTCCATCAGCGCAATGAAGCGGTCGAACAGGTAGCCGATGTCGTGCGGCCCGGGAGAGGCCTCGGGGTGGCCCTGGAAGCAGAAGGCCGGCCGGTCGGTGCGTTGCAGACCCTGCAAGGTGCCGTCGAACAGCGACACATGCGTCGGGCGCAGGTTGGCCGGCAGCGTGGCCTCGTCCACCGCGAAGCCGTGGTTCTGGCTGGTGATGGACACGCGGCCCGAATCCAGGTCCTTCACCGGGTGGTTGGCGCCGTGGTGGCCGAACTTCATCTTGAAGGTCTTCGCGCCCGAGGCCAGCGCCATGATCTGGTGGCCCAGGCAGATGCCGAACACCGGCAGCCCGGAATCGATCAGCCGGCGGGTGGCCTCGATCGCATAGTCGCAGGGCTCCGGGTCGCCCGGGCCGTTGGACAGGAAAATGCCGTCCGGGCGCAGCGCCAGCGCCTCGTCGGCCGAGGTGCGCGCCGGCACCACGGTGACGCGGCAGCCGCGGCTGGCCAGCATGCGCAGGATGTTGCGCTTGATGCCGAAGTCGTAGGCCACCACGTGCCAACGCGGCGCCGCCTGTTCGCCGTAGCCGCCCACCAGCGACCATTCGGTCTGCGTCCAGCCATAGGGCTTGTCGGCCGAGACCACCTGCGCCAGGTCCAGACCGGTCATCGCCGGCGCCGCCCGCGCGCGTTCCACCGCCTGCGCCACTTCGGCCTCGCCAACGGCCGCTCCGACCTCGAAGGCCACGATGCAGCCGTTCTGCGCACCACGCGTGCGCAGCACGCGCGTCAGCCGGCGCGTGTCGATGCCCGCGATGGCCACGATGCGCTCGGCGCGCAGGTAATCCGACAGGTCGGCGCTACTGCGGAAGTTGGACGACCGCCGCGGCAGGTCCTTGATCACCAACCCCGCCACATGCGCCCGGTTGGCTTCGACGTCCTCGTCGTTGACGCCGTAGCTGCCGATGTGCGGATAGGTCAGCGTGACGATCTGGCGGCAGTAGCTGGGATCGGTGAGGATCTCCTGGTAGCCCGTCAATGCGGTGTTGAACACGACCTCGCCGACGGTATGGCCGGGGGCGCCTATGGCGTGGCCAACAAAATGCGTGCCATCGGCCAGGGCGAGCAGCGCGGGGGGCAAGGCGGGAAGCAAGAGGGCGGCTCCGGTTTCGCACGCTCAGCCTTGCCCGCTGTCTGCCCGCGGGGCATCACAGTTCGAAGAGGGTTGACTTCGGGGGGCCTTGCCGAGCTGCTGGGTCAGCAGATGAACGCCAGATTGTATCCGCTGGGCACTTTCCCTCGTGTACGGTCCAGAGAAATGCCAATCCCGACGAAAACAGTGGGAACTAGAATGCGCGGCGCGAATCTACCCGCAGCCCTCAACCTTCCGATGGAGATTGAACGCATGAATCCTGGCCTGCAAACCGCTCCCGGCTACGTCCAGACCGGCGCGCTTGCCGAGCAACGTGACCGCGTCCTGCGCAACACCTACTGGTTGCTGGCGCTGTCGATGGTGCCCACCGTGCTGGGCGCCTGGATCGGTGTGTCGACCGGCCTGGCCGCAGCCATGTCGCCCGGCGTCAGCATGATGGTCTTCCTGGTGGGCGCCTTCGGCCTGATGTTCGCGATCGAGAAGACCAAGAACTCGGCAGCCGGCGTGCCGGTGCTGTTGGCTTTCACCTTCTTCATGGGCCTGATGCTGTCGCGCATCATCGGCACGGTGCTCGGCCTGTCCAACGGCGCCAGCCTGATCATGGTCGCCTTTGCCGGCACCGGCGCCATCTTCCTGGGCATGGCTTCGGTGTCGACGATCATCAAGCGCGACCTGTCGTCGATGGGCAAGTGGCTGTTCATCGGCGCCATCATGCTGCTGGTGGCCGGCATCGCCAACTTCTTCATCCAGTCGAGCGCGCTGATGATCACGCTGATGGTGCTGGCCATCGGCATCTTCTCGGCCTTCATCCTGGTCGACCTGAAGCGCGTGCGCGACGGCGAAGAGACCAACTACATCACCGCGACGCTGGGCGTGTACCTGAGCCTGTACAACGTGTTCCAGAGCCTGCTGGCGCTGCTGGGCATCTTCGGCGGCGAACGCGACTGAGCGGGATCTTGCCTCACAGCAACAGGGCCTGCGGGCCCTGTTTGCATTTCTCAGGGTAAGCCTGCGGCCGGCCAGAACGTCACGGTCGTTACCATCGCGGCGACTAGGGAGGCCGCCGCTGACTACCCCGCACCCGAACCGCCTGCGCAGCCTGCTGGCCACGATGCTGCGCATCCGCGCCTTCGAAGACGCCGCCGAGCGCCTGAGCCAGGGCGGCGTCTCGGCCTTCGGCGCGGCGGTCGGCGAAGCCGCGCTGGTGCGCGGGCCGCTGCACCTGTCCACCGGCCAGGAGGCCGTGGCCGCGGGCGTGTGCCACCACCTGCAGCGCAGCGACCTGCTCACCTCCACGCACCGCGGCCACGGCCACACCCTGGCCAAGGGCGCGGACACCACGCGCATGATGTGCGAGCTGTTCGGCCGGGCCAGCGGCAGCAATGCCGGCAAGGGCGGCTCGATGCACATCGCCGACTTCTCGGTGGGCATGCTCGGCGCCAACGGCGTGGTCGCCGCGGGGCTGCCGATCGCCGTCGGTGCCGCGCACGCGCTCAAGCTGCGCGGCTCGCCGGCCCTGGTGGCCTGCTTCTTCGGCGACGGCGCGATCAACCGCGGGCCCTTTCTCGAAGCCTTGAACTGGGCCGCGGCTTACCGCCTGCCGGTGCTGTTCGTCTGCGAGGACAACCGCTGGTCGGCCACCACCGACAGCGCCACCACCACCGCCGGCGCGGGCGCGGCGGCCCGTGCTGAGGCCCTGGGGGTGCCGGCGCAGAGCGTCGACGGCAACGACGTCGAACAGGTCTGCGAAGCCGCCGGGCGCCTGGTCGAGGCCGTGCGCGGTGGCGCCGGGCCGCGCCTGCTGCATGCGCTGACCTACCGCGTCAAGGGCCATGTGTCGGTGGACCCGGCCAAGTACCGCGACGCGCAGGCGCATGCCGCCGCGCTGGAGCAGGACCCGATCGCGCTGGCCTCGGCGCGCTTCCTGGCACAAGGGGGCAGCGCCGCCGACCTGGATGCGCTGGCCGCCCAGGCCCGACAGGAGATCGATCGTGCCCAGCAGGCAGCGCGGGACGCGCCCTGGCCCGCTCCCGAAGCCGCCTTCGAGGACGTGATGAGCACGGGAGCCGGCCGATGGTTCTGAGCTATGCCCAGGCCGCCTGCCGCGCGCTGGAGCAGGCGATGCAGGCCGACGAGCGCATCGTCGTGCTCGGCGAAGATGTCGGCCGCGGCGGCATCTTCGGCCAGTACGCCGGGCTGCAGGCCCGCTTCGGCACACAGCGGGTCATCGACACGCCGATCTCCGAGTCGACCATCATGGGCGCCGGCGTCGGCATGGCGCTGGCCGGCTGCAAGCCGGTGGTGGAGATGCGCGTGGTCGACTTCGCACTGTGTGCGATGGACGAGATCGTCAACCAGGCGGCGAAGAACCGCTTCATGTTCGGCGGCCAGGGCCGCGTGCCTTTGGTCGCCCGCCTGCCGATCGGCATGTGGTCGGCGTCGGCGGCGCAGCATTCGCAGTCCTTCGAGTCCTGGTTCGCGCACCTGCCGGGCGTGGTCGTGGTCTGCCCCAGCACGCCGCAGGACAACCACGACCTGCTGCGCGCCGCCTTGGACTGCGGCGACCCGGTGATCTACATGGAACACAAGGAACTGTGGCCGCTGCAGGGCGAGTTGCAGGCCACCGCGCCGGCCGCGCTCGGCCAGGCCCGGCGCTGGCGCGAAGGCCGTGACCTGACCCTCGTCAGCTGGTCACGGCAGATGCACTGGGCCGCCGAAGCCGCGCAGACGCTGGCCGACGAAGGCGTGCAGGCCGACCTGATCGACCTGCGCACGCTGTGGCCGTGGGACCGCGACGCGGTGTGCGAATCGGCGGCGCGCAGCGGCCGGCTGCTGGTGGTGCACGAGGCGGTGCAGGTGGCCGGCTTCGGCGCCGAGGTCGCCGCCAGCGCGGCCGAAGCCACCGGCTGCCGCGTGCGACGCCTGGGCGCGCCGCGCATTCCGGTGGGCTACGCGCCGACGCTGGAGGAAGCCGCACGCGTGCGTCCGGCGGCCATCGTCGCCGCCGCACGGGAGCTGCTGCGTTGACACCCCGGCGCCGCCTGGTGCCGGTGGCGCTGGAAGAAGGCCTGGCCGTCGCCTGCATGGCGGTGCTGCTGGTGATCACGCTGCTGAACGTGCTGACGCGCTACTTCACCGACCAATCCTTTGCCTGGACCGAAGAGATCTCGGTGTTCCTGATGGTGCTGATGACGCTGGCCGGCGCCAGCGCCGCCACCGCACGCGACCGCCACATCCGCATCGAGTTCTTCTACGACGGCGGCAGCACCCGGCGCCGGCGCCGTCTGAAGGTCTTCGCGGCGTGCATCTGCGCCCTGCTCTTCGCGGTGCTGGCGCTGCTCTTCGGCCGCGTCGTCGGCGACGAGATCCGTTTCGAAGAAACCTCGATGGGCCTGGGCATCCCGCGCTGGTGGTTCACGGTCTTCTCGCCGCTGCTGTGCGCCGCCATCGCGCTGCGCTCGGCCGGCGTGGCCTGGCGCGCCGCGCGCGAACTCGAAGACGCCGCGCCATGATCGGCTTCACGCTGTTCGCGTTGTTCGTCGTGCTGATGCTGGCCGGCGTGCCGATCGGCGCCGCGCTGGGGCTGGGCGGCATCGTCGCCATCGCCTGGGCCAATGCCGACACGCAGTGGTGGGGGCTGCTGGCGGCGCCGCAGAACCTGCAGGCGGGCATCGCCAAGTACCCGCTGCTGGCGCTGCCGATGTTCGTGCTGGTCGGCTCGGTGTTCGACCGCGCCGGCGTGGCGCAGCGCATGGTCGACTTCGCCGTGGCCTGCGTCGGCCGCTCGCCGGGCATGCTGCCGCTGGTGGCCATCACCGTGGCCATGGTGCTGGGCGGCATCTCGGGCTCGGGGCCGGCCAATGCGGCGGCCGTCGGCGGCGTGATGATCGCGGCGATGTCGCGCGCCGGCTATCCGCCGGCGTTCTCGGCCAGCGTCGTCGGCGCGGCGGCCGCGACGGACATCCTGATTCCGCCGTCGATCGCCTTCATCGTCTACAGCGTCAACGTGCCCGGCGCCTCGGTGCCGGCGCTGTTTGCCGCCGGCATGGTGCCGGGCGTGCTGGCCGGGCTGGCGCTGGTGCTGCCGGCCGTGTGGGTGTCGCGCCGCCACGGCTTCGGCCAGGCCGAGGCCGCGCTGCCGCGGCCGCCCTTCTGGCGCAGCCTGCGCGAGGCGTCGTGGGGCCTGGCCGCGCCGGTGCTGATCCTCGGCGGAATGCGTGTCGGCTGGTTCACGCCCACCGAGGCGGCGGCGGTGGCCGCGGCCTATGGCCTGCTGGTGGGCATGCTCGTGCACCGCACGATCGGCTTCGGTGACCTGTACGAGATCTTCCGCGATGCCACCGAGACCTCGGCGGTGATCATGATCGTGCTGGCACTGGCCGGCATCTTTGCCTACTCGGTCAGCACCTTGGGCATCGCCGACCCGGTGGTGGCCTGGGTCACCGCGCTGGGGCTGGGGTCCACCGGCACCCTGATCCTGCTCTTCGTCGTGATGACCGTGCTCGGCATGTTCCTCGACGGCGTGTCGATCTTCCTGGTCTTCCTGCCGCTGCTGTACCCGCTGATGCTGCACTTCCAGTGGGACCCGGTGTGGTTCGGCGTGCTGCTGACGATGAAGATCGCCATCGGCCAGTTCACGCCGCCGCTGGCGGTGAACCTGATGGTCGCCTGCCGGCTGGCCAACGTGCGCATGGAGCAGACCGTGCCCTGGGTCGGCTGGCTGCTGCTGTCTTTCGTGTGCGCCGCGCTGGCGGTGCTGTTCGTCCCCGAGCTGGCGTTGTGGCTGCCACGTTCGCTGGGTTACTGACTCAAGCCTCGACAAGGAGACAAGCCATGCAACGACGTGATCTCATCAAGTTCGCCGGCGGCACGGCCGCCGCCGTGGGCCTGCCGCGCTTTGCGCATGCGCAGGGCGCCTACAAGGCCGAGTACAAGATGAGCACCGTGGTGCCGCCGGCCTTTGCCTGGGGCAAGGGCGGCGAGATCTTCCTGACCCTGGTGCGCGAGCGCACCAACGGCCGCATCAACATCAAGCAGTACCCCGGCGCGAGCCTGGTGCAGGGCCAGCAGGACCGCGAGTTCACCGCCATGCGCCAGGGCATCATCGACGTGCTGTGCGGCGCGCCGATCAACTGGTCGGGCACGGTGCCGCAGCTGGGCGTGTTCACGCTGCCCTTCATCCTGCCGGACCACAAGGCCTACGACGCGGTCATCAAGAGCCCGGCGGTGATGAACGACTACTTCGACCTGGTGCGCAAGGCCGGCGCCGAGGCCATCTCGGTGGGCGAGACCGGCTACCGGCAGATCAGCAACTCCAAGCGCCCGCTGATCAAGCCCGACGACCTGCGCGGCCTGAAGGTGCGTGTGGTCGGCAGCCCGATGTACGGCGAGATCATGACCGGCATGGGCGCGAACCCCACGTTCATGAGCTGGGCCGACGCCCAGCCGGCGCTGGCCTCGGGCGCGGTGGATGCGCAGGAGAACCCGCTGGAAGTCTTCCTGGCCGCCAAGATCAACACGCTGGGCCAGAAGTACGTGACCAAGTGGAACTACTCCAACGACATCCTGCTGTTCGCCATCGCCGCGCCGGTGTGGGCGTCGTGGACGCCGGCCGACCAGAAGATCGTGCGCGAAGCCGGCATCGACGCCGCCGCCCAGCAGATCGCGCTGGTGCGCAAGCTGTATGCCGAAGACGTGGATCGTGTGCGCGCGCTGGGCGTGGACGTGCACGTGCCGACGCCGGCCGAGTCCACGCAATGGCAGATCGCCTGCCGCCGCGTCTATGCGCGCTGGAAGGTGGCCACCAATGCGGCCCTGGTCGGCAAGATCGAGCAGGTGGTCGAGCAGTCGCGCAAGAGTTGAACCCGCGCCCTCCCGCCGCCCGGGCGCTGCCGGCCGACAGCTCGCTGTTCTTCAAGCTGGTGCGCGTGGTCAACCTGACCGCGCGCCCCTTCGTGGAGACGCTGGGCCGGGCCCACCAGCTGTCCTTGAACGAATGGCGCGTGATGGTGGTGCTGGCCAACCATCCGGGCGTCGCCGCCAGCGACCTGGCCGACGCCACCGGGCTGGACAAGATGAGCGTCAGCCGCGCCATCGCGGCGCTGTCGCGCAGCGGCCGCCTGACCAAGAAGGCCGACCCCGCCGACGGCCGCCGCACGCGGCTGTGGCTGAATGCGGCCGGGCGGCGCGTCTTCGAAACCGTCGGCGCGCTGGCCAAGCAGCGCGAGCATCAACTCTTCGGCCGCATCGACGCGCTGGAGCTGCAGCAGCTCGAGCGCGGCATCGACCGGCTGCTGGCCGGGTTGTCAGAAGCCGAATAGGCTGGGCTGGCGCGCGCGCGCCTGGTCCAGCATGCCGGCATCGAGCCACTGTTCGGGCCCTTCGGCCCAGGCGAGCATCAACACGCCGAAGGGCGACGCCAGGCGCAGCACCGCGCCCGGCTCGGCCACGACGAAGCAGTTGCCGTGCGCCGTCAGCTCGCCGTTGATCTGCAGCAGGCCGCCGCGCACCCAGAACTCGGTCAGGCGTTCACAGCGCCACGGCGGGCACTGCGTGCCCGGCGCCAGCGACAGCTGCACGAAACGATGCGCGCTGCCGGTGCCGGCATAGTCGAAGATGGTCTGCCTGCGGATGCCGGCGATGCCCGTCTGATACGGCTGCAGCGCGTCCACGTCCACGTTGATGTCCGGCGAGGCCTCGGGCGCCGGGTTGGCGAACTCGGCATGCCGTGAACCCGCGTGCAGGCCGGTCAGCGTGCCGCGGCTGGCCGGATAAACCACCGGCCCCTCCAGGCGCGACACCAGCGTGGTCTGCTGGTAGGCGATGGCGTCGTGCGTGGCGCCGTGCAGGTTGATGCCGGCCTTGTGCAAGCCGATGGGCCCGGCGAAGTCGACCAGGCTGCCATCGACCACGAAGCTGGTGGCCACGCCGCGGTGCTGGTGCAGCCCGCTGCGCGTCAGCGGCGCAAAAATCACCAGCCCCAGGAAGTGGCCGAGCGCGTCGTCGTAGCGCACCGGCTTCAGCCGCAGTCCGGGCTCGGTGGTCTCCTGCCAGGGGATGTCGTGGCCATCGAACACATGCACGCGCGCGGCGGCTTCCAGGCGGTATGCGGCTTGCAAGGTCGGCCTCCTGCAGTGACCGGCACATGGTAACGACCGTGACCAAATCGGCCTCTAGGGCTTACCCCCCGTGCTCGAAGACCGCCAGGCTCTCCACATGCGCGGTATGCGGGAACATGTTGACCACGCCGGCGTGCGTGCAGCGGTAGCCGGCCTGGTGCACCAGCAGACCGGCGTCGCGCGCCAGCGTGGCCGGGTTGCAGCTGACATAGGCGATGCGCTGCGGCGGCGCGAAGCCGGCCCGCGGCTGGGCATGCAGATCGGCCAGCGCCTTGGCCAGCGCAAAGGCGCCTTCGCGCGGCGGATCGACCAGCCAGCGCTGCGCCGTGCCGAAGGACACCAGGTCGGTGGCAACGACGGCGAACAGGTCGCGCGCCTCGAAGCGTGTCTTGTGCGCCAGGTCGTTGCTCGCCGCGTTCTCGCCGGCGCGCTGCACCAGCGCGGCGCTGCCCTCGATGCCCAGCACGCGCGCCGCGCGCGTGGCCAGCGGCAGGCTGAAGTTGCCCAGGCCGCAGAACCAGTCGATGACGTGGTCGGTGGGCTGCACGTCCAGCAGCTGCAGCGCGCGCTCGACCAGCACGCGGTTGATGGCGCCGTTGACCTGCGTGAAGTCGGTGGGCCTGAAGGGCAGGCGCACGCCGAACTCGGGCAGCGCATAGGCCAGCTCGTCGGGCCCATCGTCCAGGCGGTGCGCGCTGTCGGGGCCTTTGGGCTGCAGCCACCATTGCACGCCGTGGCGCTGCCCGAAGTCGCGCAGGCGCTGCAGGTCGCCCTCGCCCAGCGGCTCCAGGTGGCGCAGCACCAGCGCCGTGGTCTCGTCGCCGGCGGCCAGCTCGATCTGCGGCAGGCGGTCGCGCGCCTGCATCCCCGCGATCAGCTCGCGCAGCGCCGGCAGGATCGCGCTCACCGCGCTCGGCAGCACCGGGCAGACCGTCATGTCGGCCACATAGCGCGACTTGCGCTCGTGAAAACCCACCAGCACCGCGCCCTTCTTGGCCACATGCCGCACCGACAGCCGCGCGCGCTGACGGTAGCCCCAGGCGGGCCCTTCGATCGGGCGCAGCATCTGCGCCGGCCGCACCTTGCCCAGATGCCACAGGTTGTCCTCGAGCACACGCTGCTTCACGGCCACCTGCGCGGCCGGGTGCAGATGCTGCATCTTGCAGCCGCCGCAGGCGCCGGCGTGCAGGCCGAAGTGCGGGCACGCCGGGCGCACGCGCTGCGCGCTTTCGCGCCGCAGTGCAGTCAGCGTGCCCTGCTCCCACTGGTTCTTGCGCCGGCCGACGCTGCATTGCACCTGCTCACCGGGCAGCGCGCCCTCGATGAACACCACCTTGCCGTCGGCGCGATGCGCGACGCCTTGTGCGTCGAGGTCCAGCGATTCGACCTCGAGCCATTCCTGTTCCG
>JAHBZS010000072.1 GCA_019635285.1 Rubrivivax sp.
GAAGCCGGTCAGGCGGTTCAGCACCGCGCGGTACTGGGCGAAGTTGTCGTAGGAGAGGCGGAAGAACGAGAGCGCGTCCTGCACCTGGCCGAAGGACTGCGCGGTCTGCATCACGTCGCCGAGCTTGATCGCGCCGGACAGGAAACGCTGCGCCTGCAGCAGGAAGGGGAACACCACCGCCACCTGGCCGACGATGAAGTTGAAGCCGTCGAACTTGAGCGAGCGGAACACCAGCGCCCAGACGTTGCGGATGAAGGCGTCGAAACGCTGCGCGAGCGTCGCCTTCTCGACCGCCTCGCCGCGGTAGAAGGCGATGTTCTCGGCGTACTCGCGCACCCGGATCAGCGCGTAGCGGAAGTCGGCGCTGAGCTTCTCGTTCATGAAGTTCAGCCGGATCAGCGGCCGGCCGAGGCGGAACGCGATCACGCTGGCGACGATCACGTAGAGGTAGACGATGAACACCATCGCCCGCGGCAGCTCGTAGCTGCCGATCGACAGCGGCCCCGACAGGGCCCACAGGATGGCGCTGAACGACACCAGCGTCACCGCCGCGTCGACCGCGCCCATCGCCAGCGCGCGCGACGTGCCGACGAAGCTGGTGATGTCGACCTGGATGCGCTGGTCGGGGTTGTCGCCCGCGGCGGCGACGAATGCGGTGCGGTAGTACGCGCTGCCGGCCAGCCAGTCGTCCATCAGGCGGTCGTTCATCCAGGTGCGCCAGTGGATCTCGAACGCCTGCGCGACCAGGTACGCCACCAGCACGCGCACGACGTGGATCGTCGCCAGCAGCGCGAACAGCCGCATGAAGAACCAGAAGCGGTTCGCATCGAGCGCCTGCATGCTGTCGAAGAAGCCGTTGTTCCAGAACGAGAACAACACGTTCATGCGCACCCCGGCGATCGCCAGCACCAGGATCGCGGCCACCGTGGCGAGCGGCCGCCAGCTGCGCCGCGGCGTCAGGTAGGGCCAGGCGAGTTGCCTGAACTGCCGGCCCCAGCGCGTGAAGTGGCTGAGCGCGGCGGTGACGATCGCCAGGCCGACGGCCGAGACCAGCGACGCCTTCGCGATCCAGACCAGGCTGTTGAGCCACTCGTGCGACCACTGCATGTTTCGGTGCGGTGGCCGTCGAGCGCGCGCCAGCGGCATCGGACGAGCCGGCCGTGTTCGATGCCGACAGGCAGGGTTCGATTGTCGCCTCGGCGCCGAGTTCCGCGGCCGCCGATTGCGCCGGCCCCGCTGGCGTCAACCGGGTGCGGTTCGCGGCGCGGTCACTCGCGCCACAACCACGCCGCGCCGCGCACGCCCGACGAATCGCCGTGCGCGCTGGGCACGATGCGCGTGCGCACCGGTTCGTCGCGCACGCCGCCGGCGAACACCCAGCGCGGCAGCAGCGGCGGCACGTTGGCGTACAGCCGCTCGACGCGCGACAGCCCGCCGCCGATCACGATGACGTCGGGGTCGAGCAGGTTGATCACGTGCGCCAGCGCGCGCGCGAGCCGCGACTCCCAGCGTCGCATCGTCGCTTCGCAGGCGGCGTCGCTCTGCGCGGCGCGCTGCACGACCTCCTCGGCGCGCAAGGTGCCGCCGCTGACGTGTGCGTGGTCGCGCGCCAGGCCGGGGCCGCTGAGCAGCGTCTCGTTGCAGCCGCGCTGGCCGCAGTAGCAGTCGAACAGCGGGTCCTCGTCCGGCACGGCCCAGGGCAGCGGGTTGTGGCCCCATTCGCCGGCCAGGCCGTTGGGGCCGCCGAGCACGCGGCCGTGCACGGCGATGCCGGCGCCGCAGCCGGTGCCCAGGATGGCCGCAAAGACCACCGGCGCGCCGGCACCGGCGCCGTCGGTGGCCTCGGACAGCGCCAGGCAGTTGGCGTCGTTGGCCAGCCGCACCGGCTGGCCCAGCAGGGCCTGCAGGTCGGCCTGCAGCGGGCGGCCGTTCAGGCACTGCGAGTTCGAGTTCTTCATCAGCCCTTCGGGCGTCAGGCTGCCTGGCGTGCCCACGCCGATGCTGCACGGGCCGCCGCCCGCGTCCTGCGCCTGCGCCACCAGCGCGGCGATGGCCTGCAGCGTGGCGCCGTAGTCGCCCGCCGGCGTCGCGATGCGCCGTCGCCACAACTCATCGCCCCGCGGCGACAGCAGCATGGCTTCGATCTTGGTGCCGCCCAGGTCGATGCCGAGCGCGCGCCCGTGCTGCATCAGATCGGCTGGCAGCGCCGTTGCAGCCAGGCCAGGGCCTCGCCGGTGACCAGCGGCGCCAGCCGCTCCTGCACCGTGGCGTGGTAGGCGTTGAGCCAGGCGATCTCGTCGGCGCGCAGCAGCGATCGGTCGATGCAGCGCGTGTCGATGGGGCACAGCGTCAGCGTCTCGAACTCCAGCATCTCGGCGAAGGTATTGCCCTCCGGCGTCTGCGCCGGCACGTTGAGCACCAGGTTCTCGATGCGCACGCCCCATTGGCCGGGCCGGTACACGCCAGGCTCGATCGAGGTGATCATGCCCGGCTCCATGGCCATGTGCGCGTCGGGCACGCTGCGGCTGATGCTCTGCGGGCCTTCGTGCACGTTGAGGAAGTAGCCCACGCCGTGGCCGGTGCCGTGGCCGAAGTCCAGGCCCTCGGCCCACAGCGGCGCACGCGCGATGGCGTCGAGCATCGGGCTGGGTGTGCCGCGTGGGAAGCGCGTGCGGCTCAAGGCCATCGTGCCCTTCAGCACCAGCGTGTAGTCGCGCCGCATCGCCGGCGACACCTGCCCGATGGGCCAGACGCGCGTGATGTCGGTGGTGCCGCCCAGGTACTGCGCACCGGAGTCGATGAGCAGCAGGCCGTCGCCTTCGATCACCGCGAAGGATTCGGGCAGCGCGCGGTAGTGCGGCATGGCGCCGTTGCCCTGCCAGGCGGCGATGGTGGAAAAGCTCAAGCCCACGAAGCCCTTGCGCCGCGCGCGCGCGGCCGTCAGCCGCTCGTCCACGCTGAGTTCGGTGAGGCGTTCGCCGCGCGCCAGCGCGGCCTCGAAGCCGGCATAGAACTCGCACATCGCCGCGCCGTCCTCGGCCATCGCCTGGCGGATGAAGGCGGCCTCGGCCTCGGTCTTGCGGCTCTTCAGCAGGGTGCTGGGGTTGATGGCTTCGACCACCTGGCAGCCACTGCCGACGCGTTCGCGAAAGCCCAGGGTCACGCGCTTCGGGTCCAGCAGCAGCACGTCGCCGCCGCCCAGCGCGGCCAGCGCCGGCGCGGCGTCGGCATAGGGCGCGAGGCGGATGCCGTCGGCCGCCAGTTCGTCGCGCAGCGCCGCGTCGATCTTGCCGTCGACGACGAACAGCCGGCCGCCCACGGCGTCCAGCAGCAGGTGCGCCAGGAACACCGGGTTGTATTCGACATCGCTGCCGCGCAGGTTGGTCAGCCAGGCGATGTCGTCGACGGTGGACACGAAGTGCTGCGTCGCGCCGTGCCGCGCCATCGTCTCGCGCACCTGCGCCAGCTTGTCGGCACGGCTGCGCGCCGCATGCGGCGCGCGGTGCGCATACACCGGCTGCGCCGGCAGGCCGGGGCGGTCGGGCCAGATGGCCTCCAGCAGGTCGGGCGCGGTGTGCAGCGCGATGCCGGCGGCGTCCAGCCGGGCCCGCAGCGCCTGCGCGGCCGCCAGGCCCAGCACCTGGCCGTCGACGGCCACGGCACCGCCGCGCGGCACCTGCTCGACCAGCCAGTCCAGGTGCGCCGGCGATGCGGCCGAGCCGATGCGCACCAGCTCGATGCCGGTGCCGGCCAGCTGCGCCTCGGCCTGCACCCAGTAGCGGCTGTCGGCGAAGAGCGCCGCGCGCTCGCTGCCCACCACCAGCGTGCCCATCGAGCCGGTGAAGCCCGACAGCCACTGCCGCCCCTGCCAGCGCTCGGGCAGGTACTCCGACAGGTGCGGGTCGCTGCTGGGCACCAGCAGCGCCTGCACGCCGCGCCGCGCCAGCTCTTCGCGCAGCTGCGTCAGGCGCAGGCGCATCGGGGAGGTGCGAGTGTCCATGCAATGTCCTGCAAACGCGGGGGTCGGGCGATTCTAGGTGGCGCACGCGGGCTGATAACCTCGGCGTTTTCGAATCCCCTAGCGAGACCCTGACATGCCCGGACTGCTGCCCCACGTCGATCCCGACGGACTGCTCGAGTATTCGGTGGTCTACACCGACCGCGCGCTGAACCACATGGCGCAGCGCTTCCAGCGTGCCATGCAGGACGTGTCGGCGACGCTGAAGCAGGTGTACGGCGCGCGCTCGGCCGCCATCGTGCCGGGCAGCGGCAGCTTCGGCATGGAGGCCGTGGCGCGGCAGTTCGCCACCGGCAAGAAGGTGCTGGTCATCCGCAACGGCTGGTTCAGCTACCGCTGGAGCCAGATCTTCGAGATGGGCTCGATCCCGTCCGAGACCACGGTGCTGAAGGCGCGAGCCACGGGCACCGGCGCGCAGGCGCCGTTTGCGCCGGCGCCCATCGACGAGGTGGTGGCGACGATCCGCGCGCAAAAGCCCGACTTGGTGTTCGCGCCGCACGTCGAGACCTCGGCCGGCATGATCCTGCCCGACGACTACCTGCGCGCCGTGGCCGACGCGGTGCACGCGCACGGCGGCCTGTTCGTGCTGGACTGCGTGGCCTCCGGCGCGATGTGGGTGGACATGCGGGCCACCGGCGTCGACCTGCTGGTCAGCGCGCCGCAGAAGGGCTGGAGCAGCACGCCCTGTGCCGGCCTGGTGATGCTGGGCGAGACGGCACGCGAGCGCATCGACGGCACGACCAGCACCAGCTTCTCGATGGACCTGAAAAAGTGGCTGTCGATCATGGAGACACACGAGAAAGGCCAGATCGCCTACCACGCCACGCTGCCCACCGACGGCCTGGTGCAGCTGCGCGACGCGATGCAGGAGACCGCCGCCTTCGGCTTCGACGCTGCGCGCCAGGCGCAGCAGGCGCTGGGCACCCGCGTGCGTGCGCTGCTTGAGGCGCGCGGCATCAAGAGCGTGGCTGCGCCGGGCTTCCAGGCGCCGTGCGTGATCGTCAGCTACACCGATCGCAACGATTTCCAGAACACGCAGGCCTTCGCCAAGCAAGGGCTGCAGATCGCCGCGGGCGTGCCGCTGGCCTGCGACGAAGGCCCCGACTTCAAGACCTTCCGCCTCGGCCTGTTCGGGCTGGACAAGCTGAAGCACCCGGACCGCACGGTGGCCACTTTCGAGCGCGCGCTGGACGCCGCGCTGGGCTGAGCTACGCCGCCGCGCGGCGGCGTTCAGCCACCTGCAGGTGGCACCAGGCGGCACGCAGCGCGCCGGGGTCCAGGCCGGCGGCCACCACGCGCCGCAGCATGTCGCCGACGACGTGCGCGCCTTCGGTGCGGCCGCCGCCTTCCAGGTCGCGCAGCATCGACGCCGTCAGCGCCGAGCCGCGGTCGGACATCAGCGCCTGGAACGCGGCCATCGGCGCCTCGCGCGGCGCATGGCCGGCGGCGCGCGCCGCGCCCTGGCAGGCCGCGAAGGTCTGCGCGAACAGGGCCGCGCCGTCGTCGGCCGCCAGGATGTCGCCCACCGTGCCGCGCATCAGGCAGGTCATCGCCGCCAGCGTGGCCAGGCCGACGAACTTTTCCCACAGCGCGCGCATCATCTCGGCGTCGATCTCCGCCGACACCGGCGTCGCGCGCAGCAAGCTCAGCAGCGTCTCCAGCCGCGGCTGGGCGGCATCGGCCGTGCCGGGCAGCCGGCCGAAGACGATGCGGTGCATCGGCCCCAGCTGCAGCACCTCGCCCTGCGGCGACAGCGTGGCCGGGATGCCGCAGCTGCCGCCGGCCACGCGTGCCGGTCCGAACGCCGCCTGCAGCCGCTCGATGTGCGCCACGCCGTTGAGCAGCGGCACGATGGTGGTGTGTTCGCCCACCGCGGGCGCGATCGACGACAGGGCGTCGTCCAGGTCGTAGGCCTTGCAGGCCAGCAGCACCAGATCGGCCGGCGCGTCGATCTGCTCGCGCCGCAGCGTCTTCACCGGCAGCTGGAAGTCGCCGTGCGGGCTGCGCACCACCAGGCCGTGCTGCTGCAGCTGCTGCTGCCGGCGCTCGCGCACCAGAAAGTGCACGTCGCCGCCGGCCTGCGCCAGCCGGCCGCCGAAATAGCCGCCGATCGCGCCGGCGCCCAGGACGAGGATCTTCATGCCACGGACTGTAGACGCCCCTGCAAGTCGGTGTGCAGGTCGCGGACTTCGGGGGAGCCGAACCCGTCGAGCCTCGGTGCGGGAGGTGATGCCGCCTGATGCGCGGCGCCGCGGTCTTCAGTCGCGGTCGTGGTGAGCGTGCTTCGACACCGGCGCCGCGGCTGCGGCCTTCGGCCACAGCCCGGTGGGCGACTGCTGCCACTGCCACGCGCCGAAGCCCAGCACCGCGGCCAGCAGCAGCAGCGCCAGGCCGCGGCGCTGGCGCGGCACCAGGTCGGCACCGGCGCCGGGGGTGCGCCCGTCGAACATCGGGCGCGCCAGGTTGCGCCGCTGGATCAGGCTCGACAGCGCCAGCGCCGACAGGTGCACGCCGACCAGCGCGAGCAGCGTGTTGGCGAAGACCTCGTGCACCTCCTCGAGCCACTTGCCGCCCCAGTCGGCATAGACCGCATAGCCGCTCGCGGCCAGCGGCACGATGCCGAGCAGCAGCGCGACGATGGACAGCGACAGCAGCAGGTGCCTGCCCTGCGTCCAGCCGATGGCGCGCGGGTTCCTCCACTGGCGCAGCGCAGAGCGCCACCAAGCCGGGGTGCCGGCCACGCGCCGCCACAGCATCGACAGCCGCGCCGGCCGCGGGCCGACCAGGCCGTAGACGAGGCGAAAGCCGAGCAGCCCGGCCAGCGTGTAGCCGAGCGTGACATGCAGAGCGCGCCAGGCTTCGGAGTCGCCGGTGGCCCAGGCGCCGGCGAAGGCGAGCGCGAACAGCGCGTGGAACATGCGGATCGGCGCGTCGTTGACGCGGCGCGTGGGCGCCGGCGCCGGCGACGACGCGGCGTGGTCTAGAGCGGGAGCTGGGTGCATGAGGGTCTCCATCGGGGGGATCAGTCTTCGAAGGCGCGGCGCTGGCGGGCGTCCAGGCCCGCCGGCGCGCGCAAGCCGTGTTCGTCGAAGCGGCCGCGTTCGGCCTGCGTGTGGCAGGCGCCGCAGTTGGCCGGGCTCTTCACGCTGGGCAGCGCCCACACCGCGGCGTCGAGCTTGCGGTGCTCGCGCTGGAACCAGGCGGAGCGCGTGATGCGCTCCTCGGGCGGCGGCGTCGCGCGGCGCCCGCCGCGGGCGGCGTGGGCCTGCAGCCAATCGGCGAGCTGCCGCGTGGTGGCCGCGTCCAGCGAGGCGTCGCTGCCGTAGTGCCGCTCGAGCTGGCTCATCAGCCGCTGCCACGACACCGCCGGCAGCAGCCCCGGCGGATAGGCGACATGGCAGCTGGCGCATTCCTGCAGGTAGGCCGGCGGTGCGTCGGCCGGCAGGCCGGCGCGGCTGTCGGCCAGCGCCGTGGCGCAGGCGACAAGGGTCGCGGCGGCAGCGGCGGCGCGGGCGGGCCAGCGCGGCGCGCGGCATGCGGGGCGAGGGGTGTGGGACATGGTCGTTCCTGGTGGGGCGACTCAGCGCTGCAGCGTCAGCAGCCAGGCGATGACATCCGCTTTCTCCGCCGCGCTGCATTCGCGTTGCAGCACGTCGCGGCAGTTGCGGCGGAACCACTTGTCCACGCGCGCGGCATCGGTGAAGGCTTGCGGGTTGCCCGCCGGTGCGAGCGCATCGATCGGCTTGCCGGTGCTGGCGTGTTTGCCGGCTGCCACCGGCTGCGCGCCGTGGCACGACGCGCAGGACCACTCGCCGCCGTGCGGCGTGCTGAAGAAGGCGCGGCCGCGCTCGGCCGACGGCGTGCCGCCGGCCTGCGCCGCGAAGCGCTGCAACTGCTGCGCCGGCGTGGTGTCGGCCGCACGGGCCGCCGGGACCGTCAGCGCAACGAACATGGCCAGCAGGGCGCCGACCCAGTGCACCGTCGGGCGGCGCATCGTCAGAGGGGTGATCGATGTCATGCGAGGCATTCTGGAAACCTGCGCTTGAACCGCGGCTGAACGGGCTGTTCATGCGGTGTTCAGGCGGCGCCGGTCAGAATCGCCCGATGCGCATGGTCCGTTCACGTTCATGCGGTGCCAAGGGTGGCGTCGCGCTGGCGTTGCTGCTGGCGGGCCTGGCCGTGGCCGGCGAGCGGCCCGGCGCCGACCAGGACCGCGCACGCGCCGCGGTGCAGGCCGGCGAGGTGATGCCGCTGCCGGCGCTGCTGGAACGCGTGCAGCGCAGCCATCCGGGACAGGTGCTGCGCGTCGAGCTGGAGCGCGACGATGGCCGCTGGATCTACGAGCTGCGCCTGCTGCAGCCCGACGGCCGGCTGCTGAAGCTCGAGGTCGACGCGCGCAGCGGCGAGGTGCTCGAGGCGAAGCCGCAGCGCGAGCGGCGGCACGGGCAGGCGCCGTCGTGAAGCTGCTGGTGGTCGAGGACGAGCCGACGCTGCGCGCGCAGCTCGGCGCGGCGCTGCGCGAAGCCGGCTACGCGGTCGACGAGGCCGCCGACGGCCGCGACGCCTGGCACCTGGGTTCGACCGAGGCCTACGACGCGGTGGTGCTCGACCTCGGCCTGCCGCTGCTCGACGGGCTGAGCGTGCTGCAGCGCTGGCGCGCGGCCGGCCGCGCGATGCCGGTGCTGATCCTCACCGCGCGCGACGGCTGGCACGAGAAGGTCGCCGGCATCGACGCCGGCGCCGACGACTACCTGAGCAAGCCCTTCCACACGCCGGAGCTGCTGGCGCGGCTGCGCGCGCTGATCCGGCGCGCGCAGGGGCTGGCGTCGCCGCGGCTGCGCTGCGGGCCGCTGGAGCTGGACACGCGCAGCGGCGAGGTCACCGTGGCCGGCCGGCCGGTGAGCCTGACGGCGCACGAATACCGGCTGCTGGCCTACCTGATGCACCGCCCGGGGCAGGTGGTGTCGCGCGGCGAGCTGACCGAGCACCTGTACGCGCAGGACTTCGACCGCGACTCGAACACCATCGAGGTCTTCGTGGCGCGCCTGCGGCGCAAGCTGCCGGCCGAGCTGATCGAGACCGTGCGCGGGCGCGGCTACCGGCTGCAGGCCCGCGCATGAGTCGGCCGGGCCGCCCCAAGGGCGCCAACCGGAGGGCGCAGCGCGCAGCCACTGCCGCGAGCCGGCCGGGCCGCTGCCAAGCGCTCGACCCGGCGCGCGCAGTGCACGGGGGAGCGCGGTGAGCGGCCCGGCGCAGGCCAGGCCGCTCTCGCTGCGCTGGCGCCTGCTCGCGGCCACCCTGGTGGCTGCGCTGGCGGTCGCGGTGCTGGCCGGCGCATGGCTGTCGGCGCTGTTTCGCGACGAGGTCGAGCGCCAGTTCTCGGCCAGCTTGCGCACGCAGCTCGACGAGGTCACCGCGCGCTTCGAGCTCGACGCCGCCGGCGCGCCGGCGGTGGACGGCGCGGCGCTCAGCGACCCGCGCTGGCAGCAGCCCTACTCGGGGCTGTACTGGCAGGTGGACGCCATCGGCACGCAGGGCCTGCGGCGCTCGGTGCTGCGTTCGCGCTCGTTGTGGGACGCGCAGCTCACGTCGCCGGCGGACGTGCCGGCCGATGGCCAGGTGCACGTGCACGCGCTGCGCGGGCCGGACGGCGCGCCGCTGCTCGCGCTGGAGCGCACGGTGCGCCTGGGCGGCGAGGGCGCGCCGCGCTGGCGGCTGCTGGTCGCTGCCGACCGGCGCGCGACCGCGTCCGCCGCCGCGGCCTTCGACCGCGTGCTGATCGTGTCGCTGGCCGCGCTGGTGCTGCTGCTGGCCGCCGCCGCCGCCGCGCAGACGGCGATCGGCCTGCGCCCGCTGCACGGGCTGCAGCGCGGGCTGATGGCGGTCCACGCGGGCCGCGCCCAGCGGCTGGAAGGCCGCTTCCCGCGCGAGCTGCAGCCGCTGGTCGACGACTTCAACGCGGTGCTCGAGCGCAACGCCGAAATCGTCGCGCGTGCGCGTTCCCAGGCCGGCGACCTGGCGCATGCGCTGAAGACGCCGCTGGCGGCGCTGGCCCAGGGCGCCGAGGCCGCGCGCGCGCAGCCGGCGCGGCGCGACGAACTGCCGGCATTGGTGGCCGAGCAGGTGGCGCTGGCGCGGCGGCAGGTGGACTGGCAGCTGTCGCGCGCGCGCGCCGCGGCGGCGCTTGCGCAGCCCGGCGTGCGCGCCGAGGTGGCGCCGGTCGTGGCCGGGCTGCTGCGGGTGATGCAGCGCGTGCATGCCGAGCGCGGGCTGCGCATCGAGCCTGCGAGCATGGCCGCCGGACTGGCCTTCGCCGGCGAGGCGCAAGACCTGCAGGAGATGCTCGGCAACCTGCTCGACAACGCCTGCAAGTGGGCCCGCAGCGTGGTGCGGGTCGCGGCCGAGCGCGTGCCGGATGCGCCGGGCGCGGCGCGGCTGCGGCTGATCGTCGACGACGACGGCCCGGGCATCGAGCCGGCCCTGCGCGAGCGCGCACTGGCGCGCGGCGAACGCCTCGACGAATCGATGCCGGGCAGCGGGCTGGGGCTGGCGATCGTGCGCGAGCGCGTCGCGCTCTACGGCGGCACGATGAGGCTCGGCGACGCACCTGGCGGCGGGCTGCGCGCGGTGATCGAGCTGCCGGCGCTGCCGGACTGAGCGGCCGTGCGCGGCTAAAGATCGGTGCGCAGCTTCCAGATCTCGGGGAACAGCACCACGTCGAGCATCTTGCGCAGGTAGCCGACGCCGCTGGTGCCGCCGGTGCCGCGCTTGAAGCCGATGATGCGTTCCACCGTCGTCACGTGGCGGAAGCGCCAGAGGCGAAAGGCGTCCTCCAGGTCGGTGAGTTCCTCGCCCAGTTGGTACAGGTCCCAGTGCGCGTCGGGCGCGCGGTAGACCTGCAGCCAGGCGGCCTCGACCTCGTCGCTGGCGACGTAGGGCTGCGCCCAGTCGCGCTGCAGGTATGCGGCCGGCACGGCGATGCCGCGGCGCGCCAGCAGGCGCAGCGCCTCGTCGTAGAGCGACGGTGCGCGGTAGGCGGCTTCGACCTGCGCCAGCAGGTCGGGGCGGTGCGCATGGGGCTTGAGCATCGCTGCGTTCTTGTTGCCCAGGCTGAACTCGATGCAGCGGTACTGCCAGCTCTGGAAGCCGCTGCTGTTGGACAGGTAGGGGCGGATGGCGCTGTATTCCGGCGGCGTCATCGTCGCCAGCACGTCCCAGGCGTGCACCAGCTGTTCCATGATCTTGCTGACGCGCGCCAGCATCTTGAAGGCCGGTGCCAGCTCGTCGTGGGCCAGGTGGGCGACGGCCGCACGCAGCTCGTGCAGCATCAGCTTCATCCACAGCTCGCTGGTCTGGTGCTGCACGATGAACAGCATCTCGTTGTGGTCCGGCGACAGCGGATGCTGGGCGCTGAGCACCTGGTCCAGGTGCAGGTAGTCGCCATAGCTCATGTCGCGCGCGAAGTCGAGCTTGGCGCCCTCGTCGCGCACGATGCCTTCGGTGTCGGTACGTGGGTTCATGTCACTGCGGCCCGTTGGTTGAAACGCGTTTGGCGCCACTCTTCGCCTTGCAGCATCTGGCGCATGTGCTCGACCGCGTCCCAGACGTCGGCGTAGCGCAGGTACAGCGGCGTGAAGCCGAAGCGCAGGATCTGCGGCGCACGGAAGTCGCCGACCACGCCGCGGGCGATCAGCGCCTGCACCATGGCATAGCCGTGCGTGGGGTGCGCGAAGCAGACCTGGCTGCCGCGCTGGGCATCGTCGCGGGGCGACACGCGCGTCAGGCCGTGGCCCGCGCAGCGGCTCTCGACCAGGTCCGCGAAGGCGCGGGTCAGCGCCAGCGACTTGGCGCGCAGCGCGGCCATGCCGCCCAGCGGCTCGGCGGCGAGCACGCTGTCCACGCCGCATTCCAGCACCGCCAGCGACAGCACCGGCGGCGTGCCGCAGAGATAGCGGCGGATGCCGGGCGCCGGCCGGTAGCCGGGCGTGAACTCGAAGGGCGCGGCATGGCCCATCCAGCCGGCCAGCGGCTGCCAGAAGCGCTCGGCATGGCGCGGCGCCACCCAGACGAAGGCCGGTGCACCGGGGCCGCCGTTCAGGTATTTGTAGCCGCAGCCGATGGCGAAGTCGGCGCCGCAGTCGCTTAACTGCAGCGGCACTGCGCCGGCCGAATGCGCCAGGTCCCACAGCGTCAGCGCGCCGGCCTCGTGCGCGGCCCGGGTCAGCGCGGCCATGTCGTGGATGCGCCCGGTGGAATAGTTGACGTGCGTGAGCATGAGCACGGCGCAGCGCTCGTCCAGCAAGGCGCGGATCTCTTCCGGGCTGTCGGCCAGCACCAGCTCGAGCCCGCGTTCGGCGGCGGTGGCCTCGGCGATGTACAGGTCGGTGGGGAAGTTGCTGCGCTCGCTGACGATGCGGGTGCGCGTGCCCGCCGGCGCGTCGGCACGCGCGATGGCCAGTGCCGCGTTGAGCACCTTGAACAGGTTCACCGAGGTCGAATCCGTCGCCACGCATTCGCCCGGGCCGGCGCCGATGAGCCGTGCGATCTTGTCGCCGATGCGCGGCGCCAGCTCCATCCACCCGGCGCTGTTCCAGCTGCCGATCAGGCCGGTGCCCCATTCCTGGGCCACCACCTGCTGCGCGCGCGCCGGCGCGGCGCGGGGCATCACGCCCAGCGAGTTGCCGTCCAGGTAGATCAGCCCGGGCGGGATACTGAACTGCTCGCGCAGCGGCGCCAGCGGGTCGGCGGCGTCCAGCGCCAAGGCTTCGTCACGGCTCTTCATCGGGGCTCCAGTTCTCGCAGCACGGCGCGCACCGGGCTGGCGTCGGCGCTCATCAGCTTCAGCGGCAGGGCGATCAGTTCGTAGTCACCCTCGGGCACCTCGTCCAGCACCAGGTTCTCCAGCACGCGCAGGGACCGGCGGCGGATCACCTGGTGGCTGTCCAGCGTTTTGCTGTCGGCGGGGTCGATGCTGGCGGTATCGATGCCGACCAGCGTCACGCCCAGGTCGGCCAGGCGCTCGATGGTCTGCGGCGCAAAGGCGCTCAAGCCCGGATCCCAACCCGCGGGCTGGCGTGCATAGGTGCGCACCAGCACGCGCGGAGGCAGATCGGCCAGCGCGTGTTGCAGGTGTGCCCATTCGACCAGCGGGCCGCATTCGATCGCATGGATCACGCGGCAGCGGCCCAGGTAGGGCGCCAGGTCGACGGCGCCGATGGGCACGCCGCGCTCGTCGTAGTGCAACGGCGCATCGGCATGTGCGCCGGTGTGCGGCGACAGGGTCAGCGTGGCGACATTGACCGGGCAGCCCGGGCCGATGCGCGCGTTCCACGTCTGCGTGTACAGCGCATCGCCCGGGAAGACGGGCGATGCGGCGTGCACGGGCGGTGAGATGTCCCAGAGGCGCATGCCGCGGAAGTTAGCACCGCGCTGCGCGGCGCGGTGTCGGTTATTTCAGACAGCCGCAGGGCGCCTCATACCGATGGCGATCAAGCGCATGGGATCTGGCGGCGGCAAGCGGCGCTTTGCTGCCCTTGCGCAATCACCTTCCAAGGTCTGCGCGAGCCGAGGCTGACGGGCAAGCGCATCCGCTCATGTCCCCCGAT
>JAHBZS010000073.1 GCA_019635285.1 Rubrivivax sp.
GCCTGGCCGCCGGCCTGGGGCTGGCCGCGCTGATGAGCCACCTGGGCTTGAGCGAGGCCTTCGGCAACTTTCTGATGATCGCGCTGCTGGCCATGGTGGCGGTGTTCGCCATCCGCTTCTTCATGCGGCGCAGCGGCGCCGGCGCCTCGGCCGGCGTTGCGCCCGGCCGGCTGGCGACCGTCGACGCGCCGTCGCCGGCGGCCGGCTGGGACAAGCCCGCGGCCGCACCGGTGATGCAGCGCAGCCACGACGGCGCGACGCTGTCGGCCGACGGCTCGACGCGACTGTCGCCGATGGCCGGCTCCACGGTGGCGTCGGTGGTGCCGAGCACGCTGCCGTCGGACTTCGACGCCGAAGGCTTCTCGCGCCTGGCGAAGATGATCTTCATCCGCATGCAGGCCGCGCACGACACCGGCGACCTGAACGACCTGCGCAGCTTCACCACGCCGGAGATGTTCGCCGTGGCCAAGCTGGACCTGCAGGAGCGCGGCGGCAAGCCCCAGACCACCGATGTGGTGCATGTCGATGCCGAGGTGCTGGACGTGGCCAAGGAAGGCGAGCGCCAGGTGGTCAGCGTGCGCTTCCACGGCAAGATCCGCGAAGACGCCGCCGGCCCGGTGGAGGACTTCGACGAGATCTGGCACCTGACGCGCTTCGGCGACAACCCGGCCTGGTCGATCGCCGGCATTCAACAGCGGCACTGACCGCTGCCACCCGCAAGCCCCGCTACTCGCGGGGCTTGTCTTTTTTTGGCACCCACCCGCATGAACCCACTGCCACCGATCGAACTGCAGGCCCCGGACCTGTCGCGCTGGGCCGGCGGCAACTGCGGCGTGCCCTACGTGTGGAGCTTCGACTCCGGCCGCCCCGGGCCGCAGGTGATGGTGCAGGCGCTGACGCACGGCAACGAGATCTGCGGCGCGATCGTGCTCGACCGCCTGCTGGCGGACCAGGCGCAATGGCAGGTGCCGCGCGGGCGGCTGACCTTGGCCTTCGGCAACCTGGAGGCCTACGCCCGCTGGGACCCGGCCGACCCTGACCGCAGCCGCTACGTCGACGAGGACTTCAACCGCGTCTGGGCGGACGAGGCGCTGTGCGGCCCGCGCGATTCGGCCGAGCTGCGCCGGGCCCGCGTGCTGCGTCCTTTCGTCGACGCCGCCGACCTGCTGCTCGACCTGCATTCGATGCGCGAGCCCTGCGAAGCGCTGATGGTCTGCGGCGCAGACGGCCGCGGCGGCGACAAGGGCGTGGCGCTGTCCAGGCAGCTGGGCGTGCCCGGCGTGCTGCTGGTCGATACCGGCCATCCGTCGGGCCTGCGCATGATCGAACGCGGCGCTTTCGCCGACCCGCGCGACGCGCGCACCGCCGTGCTCATCGAATGCGGCCAGCATTGGGAACGCGCCGCCGCGGACGTGGCGCAGGACACGCTGCTGCGCTTCCTGGCGCATGCCGGCGCGCTGGACGACGGCTACCTGCGGCCGCGGCTGCAGGCGCAGACGCAGGCACAGACGCCGCCCGCGCCGCGGCAACGCCTGCTGCGCGTCACCGAGGCGGTGGTGGCGCACAGCCCCGGCTTCCGCTTCGCGCGCCCGTTCCGCGGGCTGCAGGTGCTGCCGCGCGCCGGCGAGCTGATCGCCACCGATGGCACGCTGCGCTTCCACGCGCCGCACGACGACACCGTGCTGGTGATGCCGTCGGTAACGCCGCCGAAGGTCGGCGCGACGATGGTCCGGCTGGGCCGCTACGAGGCCTGAGGCAGGCTCAGCACCACCTCCAGACCTGGGCCGGCGTTGGCGATGTGCAGCGCGCCGCCGTGGGCCTGCGCGACCATGCGGCACAGGTGCAGGCCCAGACCGACGCCGCCGGTGCTGCGCGCGCGCGCCGCATCGGGCCGGTAGAAGGCCTCGCTGAGCCGCGACAACTCGGCCGCGGCCACGCCGGGGCCGTGGTCGCGCACGCTCAGGCGCACGCGGCCGTCGCGCAGCGTGGTGGCGATGCGCGGCGGCGGTTCACGCCCGCCGTGGCGCAGCGCGTTGTCGATCAGGTTGCGCAGCAGCAGGCGCAGCCGTGCCGGGTCGGCGTCCAGCGGCGGCAATTGCGCATCCAGGTCGAGCTGCAGCCCGGCCGTGGCGAACTGTTCATCCACCACCGCGCGCACCAGCGCGTTCAGGTCGAGCCGCTCGCGCTGCAGCGCCGCGTGGCCGGCGGCCAGGCGTTCGCTCTCCAGCAAGTCGGTGATCAGGTCGCGCATCTCGCCCAGGTCGCGCAGCAGTGCGTCGCGGGAGGAGCCCGGCGCCACCAGCTCGGCGTTCAGCCGCGCGCGCGTCAGCGGCGAGCGCAATTCATGGCTGACCGCCAGCAGCAGGCCGCGCTTGGCGTCGAGCATCGCGCGGATGTCCCGCGCCATGGTGTTGACCTGCTCGGCCAGCTCGCCCAGTTCGTCGTGGCGCCGCACCGGGATCGGCGCATCGAAGCTGCCCTGCCCGAAGCGCTGCGCCCCGGCACGGATGTCGTCCAGCGGCCGGAACAGGTGGCGCGCGTAGGCATAGGCCACGCCGGTGAGCAGCAGCAGGGCCCCGAGCGTGGCCCAGCCGATGGTGCGCGGCCGCCTCACCCAGCCGCGGTCGCCCAGGCCGAAGGTGATGCGGTGGCCGTCGGCCGTCTGCCGCTGCAGCAGCCAGCGGCCGTCGTCCTCGTCGGGGCCGCGATGCCACCCCGCGCGGCGCTGCGGTTGCGAGTCCCACTGCACCGACGGCCCTTCGATGCGCACCGACAGCGGCAGCCGCCGCACCAGGTCCTGGGCGCGTGCCACATCCGGCGGCGAGCCGATCTCGGCGGCCAGCCGGTCCACGTAGTCGCTGACCAGCGGCCGCACCAGGCCGCTCCAGCCGCCGGACAGCGCGCGCTGCATGCCCACCAGGAAGATCGCCGTCGTGGCCAGCGCCAGCAGCAGGAACAGCAGCACCAGGCGCAGGCCCAGCGAGCGCCGCAGCTGCTGGCGCCAGCGCGGCTTGCTCATGGGGTGGCCTGGCGCGTGGAGCGCGCCGGAACTCGCACCTGGCGGCGGCCGGGCGTGTTTGCCAGACGGCCGGTGCGCGGCGGGCTCATGCTCGCGCCCCGGCAAAGGCGTAGCCCGCGTTGCGCAAGGTGCGGATGCAGTCCAGCGGCTCGAGCTTGCGGCGCAGCCGGCTCACCAGGATGTCCACCGCGCGCGTGTGCAACTCGGCCTCCTGGCCGCGCAGCCGGTTGAGGATCTCGTCGCGGTCGAAGACCTTCTGCGGCTCGCGCGCCAGCAGCGCCAGCAGCTCGAATTCGGTGCCGGTCAACTCCACCGGTTCGCCCAGGCGCTGCACCTGGCGCCGCGCCAGGTCGATGCGCAAGCCGTCGAAGGCCAGCACCTGCGCGTCGGCATGCGGCACGCCGCGCGCGCGGCGCAGGATGGTCTGCAGCCGCGCCGCCAGCTCGCGCGGCTCGAAGGGCTTGGGCAGGTAGTCGTCGGCGCCGAGCTCGAGGCCGACGACGCGGTCCATGACCTCGCCGCGCGCGGTGAGCATCAGGATCGGCACGCTGCTCTCGCGCCGGATGGCGCGGCACAGCTCGAAGCCGTCCATCTCCGGCAGCATGACGTCCAGGATCAGCGCGTCGTAGCCCACCGCGCGCAGCCGGGCCAGGCCTTCGCTGGGCCGCGCGGCGCTGTCCAGCTGCAGGTCGAAGCGCCGCAGGTACTCGGCCAGCGGCGGCGCCAGCAGCGCGTCGTCGTCGATCAGCAGGATGCGGTGCATGGCCGCGATGCTCCCATGCGCGGCAAGCCGCCGCAACGCGCCGCGTCAATGGGCCTTGGCCCCTTTGCGCACCCCCTCGGGGGGCGGGCCGGGCGCAACATGGCCCTCGGCGCACTCATGAGCGCCAGCGGCTGCCGCGCTTGTCCATGAACTCGCGCAGCTTCTGCTGCTGCTCGGGCTTCAGGCTGTCGTAGAAGCCGGCCAGCGCGGCGATGACCTGCGGGCTGCCGGTACGCAGCACATTCGTCTTCTCGTCCACCAGCGCCTGCGCACGCGCCTGGTCGAAGCGTTCGCCGCCGATCAGCGCCCGCAGCTCGGCGCGTGGGTTCGTCGTGCTGCCGATCAAGGCATTGCGCTGCTCGCGCATCCGGTCGAAGACCTCGCCCAGCTTCTGCTTCTGCGCCTCGTCGAGCTGCAGCTCCTTGCCGGCGCGTTCGAGCATGCGCTCGCGCCATTTGGCGGCGTCTTCGGCGCTGACCTGCGTGCCGCCCCAGCCGTGGTGGCGGTGGCTGCTGCAGGCGGCGAGGCCGCCGACGAGGATGGTCACGCTGGCCAGGCCGATGAGGCTTCTGCGGATCCACGTTTTCATGATGAAAGCTCCTGGGGTGTTGAAGGTGCGTGCATCGTGCCGGGGACGCCGCGCGCCGTCCTTTCGCGCCGGTATCGTCGTGTATCGTTTCTTTTCACGGCCTACGGGAAGGAGCAGCGCGTGGCACGCATCGACTATGTGGACGAACAGTCGCCGGCGGTGGACGCCGAGCTGCTGCGCGCCGTCAAGGCGCGGCGCGGCGGGCAGTTGCTCAACCTGGATCGGCAGCTGTTGCACAGCGCGCCGCTGGCGCAAGGCTGGAACGTCTGCATGGGCGCGATCCGCAGCCAGACCCGGCTGGACGGTGCGTTGCGCGAGCTGGTGATCCTGCGCGTGGCGGTGCTGAACCGCGCGCCCTACGAATTTGCGCAGCACGCGCCGGTGGCGCGCGCCGAAGGCCTGTCGCAGGCGCAGATCGATGCGGTGCAGGCCTGGCAGGCCTCGCCGCTGTTCGACGCCCGCGCCCGCGACGTGCTGGCCTATGCCGACGCCATGACGCTGCAGGTGCAGGTGCCGCAGCCGCTGTTCGACGCGGTGCGCGCGCATTTCGACGCACGCGAACTGGTCGAGCTGACCGCCACGGTGGCGGCCTACAACATGGTGTCGCGCTTTCTGGAGGCGCTACAGATCGACATCGAAACGTAGCGCCCGCGGCGGGACTACAGCGCGCGGATGTTGGCGGCCTGCAGGCCCTTGGCGCCCTGCTTGACCTCGAACTCGACGCGCTGGTTTTCCTGCAGGCTCTTGAAGCCGGTGCCGGTCTTGATCTCGCTGAAGTGCGCGAACAGGTCCTTGCCGCCGCTTTCAGGCGTGATGAAGCCGTAGCCCTTGCCGTCGTCGAACCACTTGACGGTGCCGGTCTGGGTGGCGTTGTCCATCGTTGAAATTCCTCTACTGGGTGGGTTGCAAAAACAAGCTACCGCGCCGGCGAACTCGCAGGCACGGACAGAGACACTCAAGAAACATCCACCAGGGGGAACTTCGAACCCGGCCGGCCGTCGCTGCGGGAGCGGGGGGCGGTGAAGCGAAATGCAGACCTTGAAGAAACGGTCCTGCGTATATCTGTGCCGGCATTGTAGCGTCCGCCTCCGCGGGGCAGTGCAACCCCGATTGCCAGAACACAGGAATGCGGCCTATAACCATTCGCACTGTGTGCCTGCGAGCGGCCGTAGGCCAAGGCCTACCGCAGCAACAACGACAACCGCCAATGACCAACAGCGTGGAACCCTTACTCAGCGTGCGCGGCGTCACCGTGCGCTTCGGCGGCATCGTGGCGCTCGACGGCGTGAGCTTCGATGTCAAGCGCGGTGACATCTGCGGCCTGATCGGCCCCAACGGCGCTGGCAAGACCACGCTGTTCAACTGCCTGAGCCGGCTCTACCAGTACCAGTCCGGCGACATCCAGTTCGAAGGCCGTTCCATCACCCGCACGCCCACGCACCAGATCGCCGGGCTGGGCATGGGCCGCACCTTCCAGAACCTGGCGATGTTCAGGACGATGCCGGTGCGCGAGAACGTCATGGTCGGCGCGCATTGCCGCTCGTCGTCGGGCTTTCTGTCCAGCGCATTGCGCCTGCCCCGCGTGTCGGCCGAGGAGCAAAGCCTGCGCGAGCGGGCGGCCAAGATCATGGACGACCTGGCGCTGACGCCGTTCGCCCACCGCCCGGTGGGCGATCTGCCATTTGGCATCCAGAAACGCGTGGAGTTCGCGCGGGCGCTGGCGGCCGAGCCGAAGCTGCTGCTGCTGGACGAGCCGGCCGCCGGCCTCAACCACGAGGAGTTGTCGGAGCTGTCGCGCCTGATCCGCGATGCGCGCGACCGGCTGGGCATCACCGTGCTGCTGGTCGAGCACCACATGAGCCTGGTGATGAGCGTGTCGGACCACATCGTGGCCCTGAACTTCGGGCGCAAGATCGCCGAAGGCACGCCCGAGCACATCCAGAAGCATCCGGACGTGATCGAGGCCTACCTGGGGGCGCCCGCCAATGTCTAAGCTGCTGGAAGTGAGCAAGCTGTGCGCGTCCTACGGCGCGACGCAGGTGCTGTACGACGTGGACTTCTCGCTGGAGAAAGGCCACATCACCGCCATCCTGGGCGCCAACGGCGCCGGCAAGACGACCACGCTGCGCGCGCTGTGCCAGGTGGTCAAGACCAGCGGCAGCATCCTGCTCGACGGCACGCAGCTCGTGGGCAAGTCCACCGAGGCGGTGGTGCGCATGGGCGTGGCCCACGTGCCCGACGGGCGCGGCACCTTTACCGGCCTGTCGGTCGAGGAGAACCTGCGCCTGGGCGCCTACGTGCGCGGCAACAAGGCCGAAATGGCCGAGGACATGGAGCGCATGTTCGCGCGCTTCCCCATCCTCAAGCAGCGCCGGCACCAGCAGGCCGGCACGCTGTCGGGCGGCGAACAGCAGATGCTGGCCATCAGCCGCGCACTGATGCTGCGGCCCAAGCTGCTGCTGCTGGACGAACCGTCCTTCGGCCTGGCGCCGCTGATCGTCGCCGAGATCTTCCGCATCATGCGCACCATCAACAAGGAGGACCATGTGAGCATGCTGCTGGTCGAGCAGAACGCCAGCCTGGCCCTGGACCTGGCCGACCACGCCTACTTGCTGGAAACCGGCCGCGTCGCGCTGTCCGGGCCCAGCGACACCATCAAGAACGACGAGTCGGTGCGCCGCGCCTACCTCGGCTACTGAGGTCCTATGGAAGCCCTGCTCTTTCAGATCTTCTCCGGCCTGGCCAACGGCATCATCTACGGCTCGGTCGCGCTGGCGCTGGTGATGATCTACCAGGCCACGCACCACATCAATTTCGCCCAGGGCGAGATGGCCACCTTCAGCACCTTCATCGCCTGGTGGCTGATCCAGACCGGCTGGCCCTACTGGGCGGCGTTCTTCTTCACCGTCGCCGTGTCCTTTGCCGGCGGGCTGCTGTTGCAGCGCATCATCCTGAGGCCCATCGAGAAGGCGCCGGTGATGACCAACGTCATCGTCTTCATCGGCCTGCTGCTCATCTTCAACGCGTTGTCGGGCTGGATCTTCGACCACACCATCAAGTCCTTCGAAAGCCCCTTCCCCAAGGATTCGGTGCTGGCCACGAAGTACTTCTCCGCGCACCAGCTCGGCTCGGCCGGGGTGCTGCTGGTGGTGCTGGTCGGGCTGTTCGCCTTCTTCAAGTTCACCCCCGTCGGGCTGGCGATGCGCGCGGCCGCGCAAAACCCCGACTCGGCGCGGCTGGTCGGCATCCGCGTGTCCTGGATGCTGGGGCTGGGCTGGGGGCTGGCGGCGGCCATCGGCGCCGTCGCCGGCATGATGGTCGCGCCGATCGTCTTCCTCGACCCGAACATGATGGCCGGCATCCTGCTGTACGGCTTCGCCGCAGCGCTGCTGGGCGGCATCGACAACCCGCTGGGCGCGGTGATCGGCGGCTTCATCGTCGGCGTGCTCGAGAACCTGCTCGGCGCCTACGTCATCGGCACCGAGCTCAAGCTGACCGTGGCGCTGGTGCTGATCGTCGCCACGCTGACGCTCAAACCCGCCGGCCTGTTCGGCAAGAAGGTGGTGGTGCGCGTATGACCGGCTCAAGCGATCGCAAGTGGGTCTGGATCGGCGGCATCGTCGTCGCCGTCGCGCTGCTGATCCTGCCCTTCCTGTTCAAGAACTACCGCGTGTTCCAGTTCAACCTGGTGCTGGTGTATGCGGTGGCCATCCTCGGGCTGAACATCCTCACCGGCTTCAACGGCCAGTTCTCGCTGGGCCACGGCGCGTTCTACGCCTTCGGCGCCTACACCGCGGCGATCCTGATGTCGCTGTACCAGGTGCCGTACTGGGCGACGCTGCCCGCGGCCTTCGTGGTCTGTTTCGTCTTCGGCTTCCTGGTCGGCTTCCCGGCGTTGCGGCTGGCCGGGCACTTCCTCGCGTTGGCCACCTTCGCGCTGGCGCTGGCCGTGCCGCAGCTGCTCAAGTACAAGAAGATCGAGCACTGGACCGGCGGCGTGCAGGGCATCGTGCTCAACAAGCCCGAGCCGCCCTTCTCGTTCACGCTCTTCGACCAGCCGCTCAGCCCCGACCGCTGGCTGTACTTCTTCACGCTGTTCGTCGCGGCGCTGATGTTCCTGTTCGCCTGGAACCTGCTGCGCGGCCGCGTCGGCCGGGCGCTGGTGGCGATCCGCGACCATCCGATCGCCGCCACCGCGATGGGCATCAACCTGCCGATGTTCAAGTCGCTGACCTTCGGCACCTCGGCCGGCTTCACCGGCCTGGCCGGCGCGCTGGGCGCGATTGCCGTGGCCTTCGTGTCGCCCGACAGCTTCACCGTGACGCTGTCGATTTTCCTGCTGGTCGGCGTGGTCGTGGGCGGGCTGGCCTCGATCCCCGGGGCCATCTTCGGCGGCATCTTCATCCAGTACGTGCCGAACATTGCCGACCAGTTGTCCAAGTCGGCACCGGCCGCCATCTACGGCGTGCTGCTGATCGGCCTGATGTATCTGTTGCCCACCGGCGTGATGGGTGGGTTGCACCGGCTCTGGGCGCGGCTGCGCACCAGGGACGCGGGTTGACCGGAACTCGGCCCGGCCATTTGGCTCTTACCTCACCCCGAAGGAGACCACTCACCATGAAGCTGAAGACCCTTGTCCTCGCCGTCGCCGGCACCACCGCCCTGAGCCTGGCCCAGACCGCCCTGGCGCAAAAGAAATACGACCCCGGTGCGAGCGACAAGGAGATCGTCGTCGGCTCGATCCACCCCTACTCCGGCCCGGCCTCGGCCTACGGCGCCATCGGCAAGGCCATCGGCGCCTACATCGAGATGGTCAACGCCGAGGGCGGCATCAATGGCCGCAAGATCAAGTACATCCCCCTGGACGACGGCTACAACCCGGCCAAGACGGTGGAGCAGGCGCGCAAGCTGGTCGAGCAGGACGAAGCGCTGATCGTCTTCAACCCGCTGGGCACGCCGCCGAACACGGCGATCCACAAGTACATGAACGACAAGAAGGTGCCGCAGCTGTTCGTCGCCACCGGCGCCACCAAATGGGGCGACCCGAAGAACTTCCCCTGGACCATGGGCTGGCAGCCCAACTACCAGAGCGAGGCCAAGGTCTTCGCCGCGCACATCCTGGAGACCAAGCCGAACGCCAAGATCGCCGTGCTGTACCAGAACGACGACTACGGCAAGGACTACCTCAAGGGCTTCGAGGACGGCCTGGGCGACAAGGCCAAGACGATGATCGTCAGCAAGCTCACCTACGAGGTCACCGACCCGACGGTGGACAGCCAGATGGTGTCGCTGAAGTCCTCGGGCGCCGATACCTTCTTCAACATCACCACGCCCAAGTTCGCGGCGCAGGCCATCAAGAAGGCGGCAGAGATCGGCTGGAAGCCCACGCACTACCTGAACAGCGTGTCGGCGTCGGTGGGCTCGGTGATGACGCCCGCGGGCCTGGAAAACGGCGTGGGCATCTACACCGCCAGCTACATCAAGGACCCGACCGACCCGCAGTTCCAGAAGGGCAAGGAGTGGGACGACTACGTCGCCTGGTTCAAGAAGTACAGCTCCGGCGCCAACATCAACGACGTCAACGTCACCTACGGCTACACCGTCGCGCAGGGCCTGATGCAGGTGCTCAAGCAGGCCGGCGACAACCTGACGCGCGAGAACGTCATGAAGCAGGCCGCCAGCCTGGACATGACGCTGCCGATGCTGCTGCCGGGCGTGAACGTCAAGACCGGCCCGGACGACTTCTTCCCGATCGAGCGCGAGCAGCTGGCCAAGTTCGACGGCAAGACCTGGGTGCTGTTCGGCAAGGTCTACGGCCGCTGAACGGCCCCGTCCCCTGGAAGCGGCACCCTGCGGGGTGCCGCTTTTTCTTGTGCACGGCCAACCGCGGGTTCACCCGGTCCACGCAGATCCGGGCCCAGCGTTATCTTGGCGCCCTCCCACAACCAGGAGACAAGGGAACCATGAAGCTGAAGACCCTGACGCTCGCATTGGCGAGCATGGTGACGCTGGCCATGACTGGTCCGGCGTTCGCGCAGAAGAAGTACGACACCGGCGCGAGCGACAAGGAGATCGTGCTCGGCAACGTCATGCCCTACTCCGGCCCGGCGTCGGCCTACGGCGCCATCGGCAAGGCCATCGCGGCCTACTTCGACAAGGTCAACGCCGAAGGCGGCGTCAACGGCCGCAAGATCAAGTTCATCAGCCTGGACGACGGCTACAACCCGGCCAAGACGGTGGAGCAGGCGCGCAAGCTGGTCGAGCAGGACGAAGTGCTGCTGCTGTTCCAGACGCTGGGCACGCCGCCCAACTCGGCGATCCACAAGTACATGAACGACAAGAAAGTGCCGCAGCTCTTCGTCGCCACCGGCGCCACCAAGTGGGGCGACCCGAAGAACTTCCCCTGGACCATGGGCTGGCAGCCCAACTACCAGAGCGAGGCGCGCAACTACGCCGCCCACATCCTGGACACCAAGCCCAACGCCAAGATCGCCGTGCTCTTCCAGAACGACGACTACGGCAAGGACTACCTCAAGGGCTTCGAGGACGGCCTGGGCGACAAGGCCAAGACAATGATCGTCGCCAAGGCCAGCTACGAGGTCACCGACCCGACGGTGGACAGCCAGATCGTCACGCTGAAGGCCTCGGGCGCGGACACCTTCTTCAACATCACCACGCCCAAGTTCGCGGCGCAGGCCATCAAGAAGGCCGGCGAGATCGACTGGAAGCCCACGCACTACCTGAACAGCGTGTCCAACGCCGTCGGCACGGTGCTGGTGCCGGCGGGCGCCGAGAACTCCACCGGCATCATCTCGGCCTTCTACATCAAGGACCCGACCGACCCGCAGTGGCAGAAGGGCAAGGAGTGGGACGACTTCGTCGCCTTCATGAAGAAGTACCACCCCACCGGCGCGATGAACGACAACTTCAACGTCTACGGCTACACGGTGGCGCAGACCATGGTGTCGGTGCTGCAGCGCGCCGGCGACAACCTGACGCGCGCGAACATCATGAAGCAGGCCGCGAGCATGGATCTGACGCTGCCGATGCTGCTGCCGGGCGTGAACATCAAGACCACGCCCGAGGACTTCTATCCGATCGAGCGTGAGCAACTGGCCAAGTTCAATGGCAAGGTCTGGGAGCTGTTCGGCAAGGTCTACGGCCGCTGACCGACAGCTTCCGCTCGACAGCCAAGGCGCGGCACCCTGCGGGGTGCCGCTTTTTTGTTGTTGACAGATGCTGCTGCATGCGGACCCTGCGCTGCTCGCCGTCGACAAGCCGGCGGGTCTGCTGGCCGTGCCCGGCCGCGGCGAGGACAAGCAGGACTGCCTGTGGGTCCGCGTGCAGACGCAGTGGCCCGATGCCCTGGTCGTGCACCGGCTGGACATGGCCACCTCGGGGCTGATGCTGTTCGCGCGCGGCGCCGCCGTGCAGCGCCAGCTGAGCATGGACTTTGCCGCGCGACGCATCCACAAGCACTACGTGGCGCTGGTCCACGGACGCTTGGCCGAAGGACAAGGCCGCATCGAACTGCCGCTGGCCGCCGACTGGCCGCGCCGGCCGCTGCAGAAGGTGGACCTGCAGCACGGCAAGCCGTCGATCACCGACTGGCAAGTGCTGGGCTTCGACGCCGCACGCCACGCCACGCGCCTGGCGCTGCAGCCGCTGACCGGCCGCAGCCACCAGTTGCGCGTGCACCTGGCGGCGATCGGGCATCCGATCCTCGGCGACGCGCTGTATGCACCGCCTGCGCTGCAGGGCGGCCGCCTGATGCTGCATGCCCAGGCGCTGCAACTGGTCCACCCCACCAGCGGGCAGCCGCTGCGGCTGCATTGCGAAGCGCCCTTTTGACAGAATGGCCGCTCGACGGAGACTTGCATGAACGACGAGCTGGTATTGACCGACATCGACCCTTCAGGCTACGCCGTGCTGACGCTCAACCGGCCGGCGTCGCTGAACGCGCTGTCGCGCGCACTGATGGCGCAACTGGCGGCCGCGGTACGGCGGCTCGAGGCCGACCCTGCCGTGCGCGTGCTCATCCTCACCGGCGCCGGCAAGGCCTTCTGCGCCGGGCTGGACCTGAAGGAGCTGGGCAGCGGCCAGGCCGGGCTGGGCGTGGACGGCGCGGTCAGCGACAACGACCCGGTGACGGCCCTGCAGCGCTTCTCCGGCCCGGTGATCGGCGCGATCAACGGCGCGGCCGTGACCGGCGGCTTCGAGCTGGCGCTGGCCTGCGACGTGCTGCTGGCCAGCCCGCAGGCGCGCTTCGCGGACACGCATGCGCGCATCGGCGTCGCGCCGGGCTGGGGCCTGTCGCAGAAGCTCAGCCGCGCCATCGGCATCTACCGTGCGCGCGAAGTCTCGTTGACCGGCAACTGGGTCAGCGCCGAGCAGGCCGCGGCCTGGGGCTTCGTCAACCGCGTGGTGCCGGCCGACGAGCTGCTGGGCGCGGCGCGCGCGCTGGCCGCCGACATGCTGAGCTGCCTGCCGGAGATGCTGGTGCGCTACAAGGCGACCATCGATGACGGCTTTGCACTCAGCTACGGCGAGGGCCTGCGGCTCGAGAAGGAGCGCAGCCGCGAATACAACGCCCAGGTCGGCGCCGCCGCCATCGAGTCGCGCCGCGAGGGCGTGCGCGCGCGCAACCGGGG
>JAHBZS010000074.1 GCA_019635285.1 Rubrivivax sp.
CACCCACCAGCCTCGGCTTGCTGCCGCCCTATCACTGCCCAAGCCGCGAAGACCATCAGCACCGCGCGCCGAATTGCCGTTGGCCCCGCGAGGCTATTTCTGGGCGCTGCGAAGACCATGCAGCTGCCCGCCGAGGATGACGGGCAAGCGCATCCGGGAAGTAAAGGAGGAGAGCGCGCCGTGCACGGCGCGATCGGGGGACATGAGCGGATGCGCTTGCCCGTCAGCCTCGGCTCGCGCAGACCTTTGAACTCGATCGTCAGCGGCCGCAAATCGGCAGCGGCCACCGCGGCTCCTAAAATGCGCGCCCTTTGCCCGCCCACCTCATGTTCAAGAACGCGCTGATCTACCGCATCGACCACTGGAACCCGCCCGCGCCGGGCGTCATCGAGGAGCGCCTGGCCGGCCAGCGCTTCGTGGCCTGCGCCGCGTCGCAGCCCGAGTCCACCGGCTGGGTCGAACCGCGTGGGCAGGCGCACGGCGCGCTGCTCGAACTGGTCGGCGGCCAGGCGATCCTACAGCAGTGCGTCGAACGCAAGCCGGTGCCTGCCTCGACCGTCAAGGGGCTGCTGGAGGAGCGGCTGCAGCAGATCGAGCGTGACACCGGCCGGCGTCCGCGCGGCAAGGGCCTGCGCGAGCTGAAGGAAGCCATCGTGCACGAGCTGCTGCCGCGCGCCTTCGCCAAGCGCTCGCACACGCTGCTGTGGCTGGACGCGAAGGCCGGGCTGCTGCTGGTGGATGCGGCCAGCATGAAGAAGGCCGACGCGCCGGTGACGCGGCTGCTCGAGCTCTTCGGCGGCGGCATGCGCCTGGCTCCGCTGCAGACGCAGCTGTCCCCCGCCACGGCCATGGCGCAGTGGCTGGCCACGCGCGACGCGCCGGCCGGCTTCAGCATCGACCGCGACTGCGAGCTGAAGCAGCCCGACAGCGAGAAGGCCACGGTGCGCTACGCGCGGCACACGCTGGACATCGACGAGCTGGCGGCGCACATCGGCCAGGGCAAGCTGCCTACGCAGCTGGCGATGACCTGGCAGGGACGCGTCTCCTTCGTGCTGACCGACGCGCTGGCGCTCAAGCGCATCAAGCTGCTCGACGTGGTGCTCGAAGGCGCCACGTCTGAGCCCGAGGGCGGCGGCTTCGATGCCGACGTGGCGCTGGTCACCGGCGAGCTGCGCGGCCTGATCCCCGACCTGATCGCCGCGCTCGGCGGCGAGCTGCCGCCTGGCCACGCATCGGAAGGGCCGAAGGGGGCCGAGCCCAGTTAAATGGCGATGGTGGAGACGGCCGAAGCGCCTATGCTCCACGCATGGACATTCGACTGGCGCGCGCCGTCGTCGAGGCGCTGAAGACCGCGCTGCTCACCCGCTCGGGCACGTCCGCCGCCGCGCTGGAACAGATCGATGCGGCGCTGGCAGCGCTGCTCTCCGGCGATGCAGCAGAGCTAGTGCGCGCCTTCGACCGCCTGCCGGTCACCGCCGCGGGCTGGCCGGTGGACGAAGCCACATTCCGCCTGGCCCTCACCGATGCGGCACATGGCTTCGCCAGCCTGCGCGCCAACGGCGACGAGGCGCCGCTGGGGCGCGCCCTTCAGGCCCTGGCGACCAAGCTGCAAGACGTGGCCGAGGGCTACAGCGCGTTCCTGCTGTGCGAGGTGGCCTATGCGCTCGGCGACGGCGGCGCCGACGATCGCTTCGAACTCACCCGGTTGCAGCTGCGCCTGGCGTCGGTGGACAACGCGTCGGAATTCCATCTGCGCGCCTGGCGCCATGCGGTCGAGGCCTGTCGCCGTGCCCTGGCTCGCGGCAGTGACTGGCTGCCGGCGATCGACGCCGTCGAACTGGCGCTGACGCTGCCGCTGCCGCAGCCCGATCGCCAGGCGGAGTCGATGCAGTCGTTGCACGCGGCGCTGGGCCGCGCCGAACGCACGGCGCTCGCACCGCTGCTGCTGGCGTACTGGTGCCAGGGCCCGCTGCAGGCCTTCGATCGCGCCACGCTGCGCGACAAGATCGTGCGCTACCTGCGCGCCATCGACGCCCTGCCGAGCGCGGTGGATGTGTCCGACGCCGACGAGGACGACCTGCCCTGGCTGCGCGCCGTGGCGGCCACCTACTGCCAGCCGCACGTGGACGACGCCCGCCTGGCGCTGGCGCCGGCCCCCCCACCGGATGCCGCCGCCGAGATCGCCTGGAGCGACCACACGCTGCGCCACGTGCGCTACCTGGACGCGGTGCCGCTGCGCCGCTCGCTGCTGGTCGACCTCGACCGCACCGGCGACACGGTCATGGAGCTGGTGCACGAGCTGACCCATGCGCACACGCTGCTGGGCCCGCTGGGCTGGGCGCGCACGGCCTGCCGAAGCGCCGTGCTGTACCTCGAGATGCTGCTGTACGACCACGTGCCGGGGGTCGGCAAGCCGCGTGAACGCGCGCTGTGGAAGGACCTGTCGCCGCTCGACGCGGTGACGGCGCCCGACGGGCCGTCGCTCGTGCCGCTGCTGTGCGATGCCCAGCTCGCCGCCCTCTGGCGCAGCAAGCTGCTGCAGGCGGTGTGGCTGCCGTGGCTCGAGGGGTTGGCGGTGTATGTCGAGCTGTGCTGCGACCCGCGCGGCGATCCGCACGGCATCCTGGCGCCGCATGCGGCGCTGCGCTCGCTGGTCGACGTGCACGTCGACGCGCGGCCCGGCGAAGCGGCCGAGCACTGGCGGCAGCGGCTGGACGCCGAGCTGACGCAGGCTTTCGACAGCTTCTACGGCAGCGCGTTGCAGCGCAACGCACGCTTGCGGCACATCGGCTACCTGCGCAGCGCGCACCAGCCCGAGCTCTATCTGCTCGGCTACCTGGTGGTCCGCTCGCTGGTCTCGCGCTGGGAGCTGCAGCTGGGCCGGCCGGTGGCGCCGATGATCGCCGCGCGCCTGTTGCTCGACGCCACGCGCAACGGCAGCGCCCAGGCGCTGCCGGGGCTGGCCGCGGGCCTGGACGAATTCGAGGCGCAGGCGCGCCGCGGCCTCGAAGACTTCGTCGCCGGCCTGGCCGCCTTGCCCACGGACGTGCTCGCCCGCTACCTGCTGCCCACCGAGAGCGACGACGCGCCGCCGCGGCGGCACCGCTGGGTCGATGGCGTGCCCGTGCCGATGACCGCCGGCGACGGTGCGCCTGCCGACGACCTGCAACTGCGGGCCGAACATGCATCGCTGCGGCAGCGAAGCGTGGACCTGGCGCTGCGCGGCCCGCTGGCCACCGAGCTGCTGCACGAGGCGGACCTCGCCGCCGCCGCGGCGCGCCATGCCCAGGGCATCACGCAACTCTTCGACACGCTGCACAGCCAGTCGTCGCTGGTCGCCGTGGGGCGGTGCCGGGCGCGCGTGGTGGTGCTGGACGCCGAGCGCGGCCGCGTGCTGCTGTGCCCGCGCACCTTTGCCGGGCTCGGCGGGCCCGGGGGCCCGCCCGAACTGGCCAAGACCCGCTATTCCATACGCATGGTCCAGCTCGAAGGCGGCGCCACAGAACTGCAGCGCCTGCAGCGCGCATGCCGGCAGCAGCGCACGGCGCGTGTGCTGTGCAGCCGCGTCGTCGATCTGGTGGGCCTGTCTGATTCCCCGTTTGCCGCCCCCAGCACCTCGTACGTGCATTTCGGGCTGGGGGACTGGCAGCTGCTCAGCGCCGGCGACACGATGCGCCCCGTCGGCCCGTCCTACGCGGCCTTCGCCGAGCTGGTGCGGCTGCGCGTCGACCCCCCGGGGCTGATGCGCGACGAGGCCCGCACCCTCGACCGCGCCGCGTTCCTGCTGGCGCGGCTGCAGGGTGGCCTGACGCAAGGCCCGGCGGCGCGGCGCCTGTCTGCGCTGGACGAAGGCCGCCTGGCATCGGACAGCGCAGCCGGCCTGGCGGCGCGGGCCTTCGCGCGGACGGCCGCCGAGCTGCAGTCCAGTGCCACCGCGCTGATCGACGCCCCCGCCGAACACGCCGCCGTCGCCGACTACCTGTGCGGCAGCGACGACGCGGCGCGTGTGCAGCGCGCGCTCGCCACGCCGCTGGGGCCGATCGCTTTCGACCCGGCAGCCGCATCGCGCGTGCGCGCCTTCACCCTTCCCGCCACCGGAGCCATGCCATGAACCAAGTCCTGCTCAGCACCGATGCCGACATCGTCACGCTCGTCTTCGAGCGTCTGGACCAGCGGGCGAGCACCGCCGGCGCCGCCGGCGGGCTGCGCTCCGGCGCGCTCGATGCCTTCGAGTCCGCGGTGGCCGAGAAGGTGCAGGAGCTGCGCGAACTCGCCGCGCGCTCGGTGCGCGACGGCTATGAGGCGGTGCGCGGCGCAGTGCAGTCCTTCGCCGCCGGCGTGGAGGACGCCGCGGCGGCGATGGGCAAGCGCGCACAGGAGTTTCGCGGCCGCCTGCTGGATTTCGTGCGCCGCATGATCGGCGAGACCTTCGACGTGATGCTTGGTGCGCTGCGTCCGGTGCTGGCCATCGGCGGCGTGACCTACCGCATGGTGTCGATCGACATGGAGCAGAAGCTGGTGTTCTCCGGCTCGCTGGACATCAGCGTGACCAGCCTGTGCAAGCTGCTGGGCTCGGGCGAGCTGGTGCTGAAAGGCACCTACAAGGCCGACGGTGCCCCAGCCTAGGCGCGCGGTTCAGACGCCGGCGGGTGCCGCACGGCACCGGGCCCGAGGCGCGGCGCGCTCAGCCCGGCGTCTCGTCCAGGATCACGTGGCGAATGCGCACCGCGGAATTGCGCGGCACGACCTGGCCGCCGCGTGCCAGCAGGTGGGCGCGCGTGAAGGCCGCACCGAACAGCAGGATCAGCGACGAGTAGTAGACCCACAGCAGGATCAGCACCACCGAGCCCGCGGCGCCGTAGGTCGATGCCGTCGCGGTATAGGCCAGGTAGGCGGCAATGGCATGGCGGCCCACCGAGAACAGCAGCGCGGTGACCGCCGCACCGACCAGCACGTCGCGCCAGCGCAGCACCACGTCGGGCAGCACCTTGAAGATGGCGCCGAACAGCAGCACCACGGCCAGCAGCGACACCAGCGCCTCGCCGCCGCTGAGCAGCGCGGCGATCGACGGCGCAAAGTGGTGCGTGAACTTCAGCACCGCCTGCAACGCCACGCCGAGCAGCAGCGACACCAGCAGCACGAAGCCGATGGCCAGCACCACCGTCAGCGACAGCAGCCGGTTCTTCAGCAGCGTGAAGAGGCTGTTGCGGTCCGGCCGCGCGGCCACGCCCCAGAGGGTGTTCAGCGCGTACTGCATCTGGCCGAACACGGTGGTGGCGCCGACGACCAGCGCGCCCACGCCGAACAGCGTCGGCAGCCAGCCCGAGACCTGCACGCGCGAGCGCACCACGGCCTGCTCGACCGCGCCGGCGGCTTCGCGGCCCATCAGGCCCTGCAATTGGGCGACGATCTGCCCCTGCGCCGCCTGCTCGCCGAGCACCAGGCCGATGACCGTCACCGCGATGATGACCACCGGCGCCATCGAGAACAGCGTGTAGAAGGCCAGCGCGCCGGCCTGGTTGAAGGCGTTGCACTCGAACCAGTGCGCGGCCGCGTCGCGTGTGATCGTCCACCAGTACCGGATGCCCATGGCGTCTCATTCTGGCCCCGTTCCGCGTGCCGTGCCACGCTCCACCCGCGGGACGCACCACCGCTGCCAGAATGCGCTGCAAACCAAACAGGGAGACGCCCATGAGCATCGAAGTCCGCCGCGACCGCCAGCACAAGATGATGCACACCGTGCAGGTGCGACAGCACAGCCTGCAGGTCGACGAGCCGGCCAGCAACGGCGGCGAGGACCTCGGGCCGACGCCGCACGACCTGTACGACAGTGCGCTGGCCTCCTGCAAGGCGCTGACGGTGCTGTGGTATGCGCAGCGCAAGCAGCTGCCGCTGGACGACGTCCACGTCACGGTCGAGCGCGACGACAGCGACGAACGCCGCGGCACCTACCGGCTGCGCGTGACCTTGGCCTTGCAAGGCGCGCTCAGCGACGCACAGCGCCAGGAGCTGCTGAACGTGGCCGCCCGCTGCCCGGTGCACAAGCTGATGACGCAGGTGACCACCGAGATCAGCACCGAGCTGGCGCCGCAGTGACCGGCGCCGCCGCTCAGCCCGGCGGCACGGCGAAGACGACGTCGCGGTGCGGCACCAGCAGCAGCGGCGCGTCCACCTGCGACGCGGCCAGGTCATAGGCCTTGTGCAGCGCCTGCCCCTGGCGCAGCAGGTGGTAGAAGCACTCCGCCCATTCCGCGGCCTGCTCGCCGGTGAGGTCTTCTTCGGTGCCGATCATGTTGAGCGAGCGCGCCAGCACGACGGCGAGCTTCAGCGCGCGGCAGGTGGCCAGCACCACCAGCCGCGTCTTCGCTTCCACCAGCAGCTTGGCCAGCCCGGCGGGCGCCAGCTTCTCCACCTTGGCCGTGGCCGGCACGCCGCGCTGCAGGTCCATGTCGCTGAAGATCAGCTCGCCGGTGCCCGGGTCGACCCCGGCCACCAGGTGCACGATGTCGAAGCGCTGCGTGGACAGCAGGTCGCTCAGGCGCCGGCGGCTCAGCGCCCGCTCGACGACCACGCGCTGCGTGCCGAAGACCTGTTCGAGCACGGCGACGTCGAGGTCGAAGCCGAGGCTGGGCTGCGCGTACTACGGGCTGGCCGCGCACAGGATGCGCGGCTCCTCGATGCGTTCGATCGCCGACGCCGCGCCGGGCGGCACGGCCTGCAGCTGGCGCAGGTCCGCGGCGAGTGCCTGGAAGTCGACCGCCGGCGTCTTCACGCCCAGCACGGCGGCCAGCGCGTCGTAGAGCTTCTGCAGGCCCTCGGCGCTGGCGCACTCGACACCCTGCAGCAGGTTCAGCGGCACCGGCAGCTCGGTCAGCGCCAGGCCGGAGTGGCACACCGGGATCACCGGAATGCGCCGCAGCCAGGCGGCACCGGCCTCGAAGTTGACCCAGGGCCGGCCCACCGATTCGCGGCTGCACAGGATGAGCTCGGCATCGGCGGCGCGCAGCGCGCGGTCGACTTCGTCCAGCCACTTCTGCCCGGCACGGATCGTCTCGCGGTCCGACGAGACGAAGATCTGCAGCATGCCGAGGAAGTCGCCGTCCAGCCGCTGCTTCAGGCGCCGGGCGATCTCGGTCTCGGCGGAGATGTGGCTGATGAAGACCTGCTTCTGGGGCATTGCGCGTCGTCGCTATCGAGGGGCGCCAGTTGTACCAGCCCGCGCGGCCGCTGACCAGCATGCGGCACGGCACGCACGTTCGCGCCATTTCGCGCAGACTACCCCGCATGAGTGCCTTCGACGACGACACCCGCCTGAGCCCGCTGGATGCGGAGCGCTTCACCGGCCAGGTGCATCCAGCCTGGAACATCGGCGCCAACCCCAACGGCGGCTACCTGCTGGCGCTGGCCGGGCGTGCGCTGCAGCTGCGCACGCCGCAGCAGCCCGACGCGCTGAGCATCACCGCGCACTACCTGCGCCCGGGGCTGGCGGGCCAGCCGTGCCGCGTCGACTCGCAGCTGCTGCGCAGCGGCCGCTCGCTCAGCACGCTGCGGGCCACGCTGGTGCAGGACGGCGAGGCGCGCCTGGAACTTCTCGCCGCGATGGGCCGGCTGGACGACGCCGCGCCGGTGCTCACCCTGCCCCGGCCGCCGATGCCGCCGCCCGAGGACTGCCTGCCGCGCTCGGCACCCGCGCAGGGCGTGGAGCTGCCGATCCTGCGGCGGCTGGACGTGCGCCTGCATCCCGACGATGCGCGGCCCGGCGCCGCGGGGCGCGCCGAACTGCGCGGCTGGATCCGCTTCACCGACGGCCGCGCGCCCGATGCGCTGGCCTGCCTGCTACTGGCCGACGCCTTTCCGCCGGCGGTGTTCGGCCTGCTCGGCCAGGTCGGCTGGGTGCCGACCGTCGAGCTGACGGTGCAGCTGCGCCGCCCGCCGGCGCCGGGCTGGATGCTGGGCCGCTTCTGGTCGCACGACCTGAGCGACGGCCGCGTCATCGAAGACGGCGCGCTGTGGGACAGCCGCGGCCAGCTGGTGCTGCAGTCGCGGCAGCTGGCGCTCGTGCGACACGCCTGACGCGCCGCGCCGACCACAATGGCGGCCATGATCGAACTCTCCACCCCGCTGACCCTGTCACACGGCCCCACCTGGGCCAATCGCATCGCGCTGGCGCCGCTGACCAACTGGCAGAGCCATGCCGACGGCACGCTGGGCGAAGACGAATACCGCTGGCTGACGATGCGCGCGGCCGGCGGCTTCGGCCTGACGATGACCTGCGCCGCGCACGTGCAGGCCTCGGGGCAAGGCTTTCCGGGGCAGCTGGGCGCCTGGTCGGACGCGCACCTGCCGGGCCTGGCGCAGCTGGCCGCCGGCATCCGCGCCGCCGGCAGCGTGTCCTGCCTGCAGCTGCAGCATTCGGGCCGGCGCGCCGATGTTGCGCTCAGCGGCCAGCCGGCCGTCGCCCCCTGGGACGATGCCGAGACCGGCGCGCGAGCGCTGAGCCACGCCGAGGTCGAACAGCTGGTGCAGGACTTCATCGCCGCGGCGCGCCGCGCCGAGCGTGCCGGCTTCCAGGGCGTGGAGCTGCACGGCGCGCACGGCTACCTGCTGGCGCAGTTCCTGGACGCCGAGCACAACCGGCGCGACGACGGCTACGGCGGCCGCCTGGAGCAGCGCACGCGCATCCTCTTCGACCTGATCGGCGGCATCCGCGCGGCCACCGCGCCGGACTTCCAGCTGGGCCTGCGGCTGTCGCCCGAGCGCTTCGGCATCCTCATGCCCGAGGCGCTGGCCTTGGCGCAGCAGGTGCTGGCCGACGGCCGGCTGGACTGGCTGGACATGTCGCTGTGGGACTGCTTCAAGCCCTCGCGCGACCCGGCCTATGCCGATCGGCCGCTGATCGACCACTTCGCCGCGCTGCCGCGTGGCCGCACGCGGCTGGGCGTGGCCGGCCGCATCATGGACGCGCCCACCGCGGCGCGCTGCCTGCAGGCCGGCGCCGACTTCGTGCTCGTCGGCCGCGGCGCGATGCTGCACCATGACTTCGCCCGCCGCGCGCTGGCCGACCCGGCCTTCCGCAGCGCCGAGCGGCCGGTGAGCCGCGCGCACCTGCAGGCCGAAGGGCTGGGCCCCGCGTTCCTGCAGTACGTGGCCAGCACCTGGCCCGACTTCATGACCGAGACGTGAACGACAACGCCACCGGCCGCGCGGCGCTGGTGGGCACGCTCGGCTACCTGGTGGCCTGCCTGCTGTTCGGCCTGAACCTGCCGCTGTCGGCCGCGCTGCTGCAGCACTTCGACCCCTTCTGGGTGTCGCCGTTGCGTTATGCAGTGTCCGCGCTGCTGCTGGGCGCGCTGATCGGCGTGACCGCGGGCCTGCGCCAGCTGCGCTCGCCGATCCCGCTGTGGCGCGTGGCGGTCTTGAGCCTGTGCGTCGCCGGCTTCCTGGTGCTCTACAACCTGGGCCTGTACCGCACGCACCCGATGACCGTGGCCGCGGTCTCCGCCGGCTCGCCGGTGTACGTGGCCGTGGTCTCGCGGCTGATGGTCGGCGCGCGGCTGGAGCGGGGCTTCTGGGGCGCCACCGTGCTGACGCTGGTCGGCGCCGGCATCGCCATCTGGGGGCAGGCGCGCGCCGGCATCGGCAGCGCGCGCCCCTTCAGCCTGGGCGGCGGCGAAGTGCTGGTGGTGCTGGGCATCTGCAGCTGGACGGCCTATTCGATCCTGGCGCAGCGCTGGTTCGAGCCCGGCACGCCGCAGCTGCGCCGCACCTTCCTGACGACGCTGGGCGCGCTGCCGTGGCTGCTGTTCTTCTGGGCCTGCGCCCGCCTGGTCGGTCTGGCGGGCCCGCCCAACCTGCATCCGGGCCCGGTGCCGCTGGCGCAGCTGCTGTTGGCGGCGGTGTTCTGCACCGGGGCGGCCACGGTGGCCTGGAACGTCGGCGTCAACCGCCTGGGCATCCAGAGCGGCGGGCTGTGGCAGAACACCGTGCCGGTGTTTGCGGTGCTGCTGTCGATGCTGCTCTTCGGCGTGTCGCCGCTGGCCGAGCAGGTGATCGGCGGCGCGGTGGTGCTGGCCGGCGTGCTGTACATGCAGTGGCAGCGCGTGCGCGGCTGAGGCCGCCACGGCCTACCAGCCGAAGCCCCTCTTGAACACCAGCAGCGTCACCGTGCCGACGACGATGGTGCCGAGGATGTCGCGGCGCCACAGGAAGTACAGCGTGGTCAACGCCACCGCGGGCAGCCGCGCGTCGCGCCAGGTGTCGATCAGCTTGCCCTGCGTCATCACCAGCTCGGGCGCGATCACCGCCACCAGCGCCGCCAGCGGCGCGTAGCGCAGGCCCTGCATCAGCCATTCGGGCAGCGGCAGTTCGCGCTCGGGGAACAGGAAGAAGCCGCGCGTGAACAGCGTGATGAACGCCAGGCCGACGATCGCCACCACGCCCTCGCCCCAGTCGGCCCAGCTCATCGGGACACCCTGCACGCTGCGCGCCGCGGGGTGGGCGCATGGGTGCGGTGCAGCGCGCTCACGTCAGGTCCTCCTCGGGCTCGGCCGGCCGCCGCGTGGTGTGGTCGATGAGCAGGCCCACGACCACCGCGGCGACGATGGCCACCAGGATGTTCAGCTTCAATGGCAGCGCAAAGGCGGCCACCGCGGCCGCGCCGGCCACCACCGCGGCGATCCAGGTGGCCCGGTCGTTGAGCAGCGAATAAGTCAGCCCCAGCAGCGCCAAGGTGCCGGCGAAGCCCAGGCCCCAGGACGTGGGAATGCTGTTGCCGACCAGCAGGCCGATCAGCGACGGCAGCTGCCAGGCCGGCCAGTTGAGCGCCACCGCGCCCCAGAAGTAAGGCACGCTCTGCGACAGCGGCGCCGGATGCGGAAAGCGCTTGATGAAGAGGGCGTAGTTCAGGTCGGCGGCGAAGTAGGCCATGCGCATGCGCTGGCCGCGCGGCAGCGCCGCGAAGTAGCGGCGCCAGCCGGCACTGAAGATGACGAAGCGCAGGTTGACGCACAGCGCCGTGGCCCAGATCACCCACAGCGGCGAGCCGCTGACGAGCAGCGGCACCGCGGCCAGCTGCGCGCTGCCGGCAAACACGATCAGCGACATCAGGATGCCCAGCGGCAGCGGCAGCCCGCTGTTGGCCATGGCAATGCCGGCCAGCAGCCCCCAGGCGGCGATGCCCAGCGCGGTGCCGGTCATGTCGCGCGCACCGCGCGCGAACTCGTGGTGGCGCCACAGCGCCGCGGCAGGGTCGCGGGCCATCGGCGCCTCAGCTCCAGCGCGCCGGCTGCCCGGTGCTGGACAGCACGGCGCGCCACAGCTCGCCCTCGAGGTCGAGCGTCTTGCTGCCGCGCACGATCTCGGCGGTCGGCACGTGCACGAACTGGCCGTTCAGGTAGCTGACCACCAACCCGGTGCGGCCGGCCATCGCCGCATGTACCGCATGGCGCGCCAGGCGGTCGCACAGCAGTGCATCTTCGGTGTCGGCCGGGCAGCCGCGGATCTGGTAGCTGGGGTCGAAGTAGCGCATCGTCATCTCCAGGCCGCGCGCGGCGAAGTGCGCGCCGATGCGCTCGCGCAGGTGCAGCCCGATGTCCTGCAGTTTCGGATTGCCCGAGGCGTCGCGCTGGCCGTCGCCGGGCAGCAGCGCCTGCCCGGCACCTTCGGCCACCACGAGCACCGCGTGTGCCTTGCGCCGCAGACGGCGCTCCAGCGCGGCGAGCAGCCCGTGTTCGCCCTGCAGCGACAAGGGCACCTCGGGCACCAGGCAGAAGTTGACCTCCTGGCTGGCCACCGTGGCGGCCGCGGCGATGAAGCCGGCATGCCGGCCCATCAGCTTGACCAGCGACACGCCGTTGTCCACGCAACGCGCCTCGGTGTGTGCGCTCTGGATGACGCGCACCGCCTCGCTGACTGCGGTGCCGTAGCCGAAGCTGCGCGTGACGAAAGGCACGTCGTTGTCGATGGTCTTGGGGATGCCCACCACCGCCAGCGCGTGGCCCCGCTGGCGTGCCTTGTCCAGCAGCGCCTGGCCGCCGCGCTGCGTGCCGTCGCCGCCGACGGTGAACAGCAGGTCCACGCGCTGGGCCTTCAGGAAGTCCAGCGCCGCGTCCAGGTCCACCGGCCCGCGCGAGGTGCCGAGCAAGGTGCCGCCTTCCTTGTGGATGTCCTCGACGGCTTCTTCGCTCAGCTCCAGCGGCGGCCGGCCGCGGCGCGGATCCAGCCCGCGGTAGCCGCCGCGGATGCCGAGCACGCTGCCCACGCCGTAGCTGCGCCGCAGCTCGCGCGTCAGCGAACGGATGACGTTGTTCAGCCCCGGACACAGGCCGCCGCAGGTGACGATGGCCGCGCGCGTGCGCGCCGGCTCGAAGTACAGCTGACGGCGTGGCCCGGCCTTCTCGAACAGCAGCAGCCCCTGCGGCGGCCGGCCCTGGGGCCATAGCGTGTCCGACGGCACCATGTCCTCGTCGGCCACGCCGTAGGGCAACGGCGAGGGGTGGGTCGCAACGCCCAGCTGCTCGGGACGGAGGGTCTTCATGGACCGGCATGATGCCGTGAAGCGGCGGCCCCAGGAGCCTGGGCGGCAGAGATCGGCACCCGCGCCGAGGTGGCCAAGGCCGCTGG
>JAHBZS010000075.1 GCA_019635285.1 Rubrivivax sp.
AGGGCTCGGCCCACGGGCGCAGGTCCAGCTCCTGCGTCCAGGCGCTGCGTTGCTGGTGGTGCAGCATCCAGTAGGCGTCGGCGATGGCGTCGATCTTCAGCAGGCCGTCGGGCCCGCGCTGTTCGGCCAGGCCAGGCACGCGCGACAGCAGGCGTTCGCCTTCGATGCCGCCGTCGATGACGACGTGGCCGACGTGGATGTTGCGCGGCCCGAATTCGCGCGCCAGGCTCTGCGACAGCGCACGCAGCGCCGCCTTGGCCGAGGCGAAGGGCGCGAAGCGCGCCTTGCCGCGCAGGCTGCCCGAGGCGCCGGTGAAGATCAGGCTGCCGCCGCCGCGCGCCAGCAGCGCCGGCAGCGCCGCCTGCGCGGTCTGGAAGCCGCCCAGCGCATGTTCGCGCCAGTGCCGGGTGAAGCGCTCTTCGCTGACCTCCAGAAAGTCCGCCGGCTGGTTGCTGCCGGCGTTGTGCACGGCCAGCGCCAGCGGCGCCAGCGCCTGGGCCGCGGCGACGAAGCGGTCGGCGTCCTCGCGCCGGCTGGCGTCGCCCACGGCGATGCCCACCGTGGCGCCGCCGGCGCGCAGCCACTGCGCGGTCTGTGCCAGCTTGGCCTCGGTGCGTCCGGCGATCAGCACCGGGTAGCCGCCCGCCGCAAAACGCCGCGCGATGGCCGCGCCCAGCCCTTCGCTCGCGCCCACCCCCACGACCAGCACCGACCCCTCGACTGCCGCCATCGCGCCCTCCGTGGCTTGCACCAGCGGCCATCGTAGGCCGAAGCCGCCCGGGGTGCAGCGCCTGGCACGCAGGCGACGCGGCACCGCCGGCATCCGGCCGAGAATAGGCTTCGGACCCACACCCCTCAAGGAGACCGCAATGTCCCAGGATCTGCTCGAGAGCTTCGAAGGCGGCATCGCCACCTTGACGATGAACCGGCCCGAGGCGCGCAACGCCTTCACGCGCGAGATGATGGACGGGCTGTCCAAGGCGCTGCCGCGCCTGGCGGTGGACCCGGCGGTGCGGCTGGTGGTGGTCACCGGCGCCGGCAACGCCTTCTGCGCGGGCGGCGACGTCAAGAGCTTCGCCAAGAACGCCGCCGGCGCGCCGGTGACGATGAGCTTCGACACCAAGGTGGCCGACCTGCGCGTGCGCATGGACGTGGCGCGCTGGCTGCACGAGATGCCCAAGCCGACGCTGGCGGTGATCCCCGGCGCGGCGGCGGGCGCCGGGCTGTCGGTGGCGCTGGCCTGCGACCTGCGCATCGCCGCCGACGACGCCAAGCTGACCACGGCGTTCTCCAAGATCGGCCTGTCCGGCGATTTCGGCGGCAGCTACTTCCTGAACTACCTGGTCGGCGCGGCCAAGGCGCGCGAGATGTACTTCACCGGCCAGGTGATCAGCGGCGCCGAGGCCGCGCGCATCGGCCTGGTCAACCGCGCGGTGCCGGCGGCGCAGCTGGCCGACGCGGCGCGCGCCTGGGCGGCGGAGCTGGCGGCGCTGCCCACGGTGGCCGTCGGCTACATGAAGCGCAACCTCAACACCGCGCTGCACGGCTCGCTGTCCGACGTGCTGGACTCCGAGGCGATGCACATGGTGCGCACCTTCGAGACCGAAGACCACAAGGGCGCGGCGGTGGCCTTCGTGGAGAAGCGGCCGCCGAAGTTCAACGGCCGCTGAGGCCCAACGGGCCGCCCCGCCGGCGCGGGGAGGCGCGCCTACGCCGGCCCCGACCTTCCGCGGCGCGGCGTCGGCACCGCCTTCGGCGCGCGCTTCTCGTACCAGTGCGTGATGCGCGCGCCGTCCCAGTGCAGCGCGATGTGCGCGGCCTCTTTCGCCGGCTGCAGGGCGCGCGGGCGGAACAGCCCGGCGCACAGCCCGCCGCGGTGGCGCACGCTGTGGTACAGCACGCCCCAGCTGCCGGCGTCGCGCAGGCGGCGGCCCAGCGACTGGCCGGCGCCGTAGTCCACCGGGTCGTACAGCGCCGGCATGCTGGCGCGCAGCCGGCGCAGGTCGTGCAGCGGCGCGTCCAGCGCGGCGGTGATCAGCCTCAGGTCGATGTCGATCGGCGCTTCCGCGGTGCGCGACAGGAACAGCGCCCGGTGGTGGCTGACCTCGGCCACCGCGGTGTCCAGGTCCATCGCCGCGTAGTACACGCCGTAGCTGCCGTCGGAAAAGCGCGAGCCCTCGGGGTTGAGGTGGGTGAAGGCGGCCATGATCGGCGTGCTGCCCGCGCCGCTGAGGCGTTCTTCGGGCGGCACCAGTTGAAGCTGGCCCAGCTGGTCGCGCATGCGCGGGTTGGTCAGCGCCTCGATGGCGAACACCACCTCCAGGTCGGCCGGGTCGGCGATGTCGTCGTACAGGCTCACCGCAGGGAAGCGCGACGCGATCAGCCGGTAGCTGGGCTTCCAGCGCGTGGCGCTGAGCGGGATGCGCGCAAGCTCGGTCATGGGCGCCCCCTAGGCGTGGCGCGGGGTCATGCCTTGCCGCCGCGCTGCGCGTCCAGGTACTGCCGCACCACGTACAGGTCGGCCACCTGGCCGGCCAGCATGCGCTGCAGCGCCGACCCGCCGCCGAACAGCGGCGCGCGGTTGGGCTTGCGCACCCAGTCCGCGGCACGCTGCGCGTCCGGCAGCAGCAGTTGCAGCGCGGCATGGATGCCGAACAGGTAGGACAGCCGCTCCAGCACGTGCCGGTCCAGCGGGCCGACCTTGCCCTGCTTCCACTGGTACAGCGCGCTGCGGCCGACGCCCAGCAACGTCATCTGCTCGGCGGTACTCAGCCGCCACAGCTCGGCCAGGCGCCAGAAGCTGCGCAGCGCGGCTGCCGCGGCCTCGGGGCTGGACAGGTCGACGGCCGTGGCGGCCGGCCGGGCGATGGCGCTCATGCGTCGAGCTTAATCCATAAGTGGACGAATTTCAATGATTTGTCCGTTAATGGAAACTGCACAGCCCCACGCTGCGCCGCTCCACCGGCTGGAAGGGCAGGGCCTGGGGTCGCTGCCGCGGCGCCGGCGCGCCTGCCTGCGCGGCGCGTACGCCGAGCCTTTGGCCTGGGGGCGCCGGCGTGGCTCGACCTGGCACTGCCGCTCGCCGCGCGCGCCCGCGGCAGGCTGCCGGAGGCGCCCGCCGTGCGGCCTTCAGCCATCCCTGCTTCGGTAGACTCGTGCGCATCGATCGCATGGGAACGGGCGGGGTCGTCGATGGCGCTGATCTGGAGACTGTCGGTATGGGCGTGGCTGTGTCTGGCCGTTCTGCCGGCGTGGTCGCAGGGGGCAGCGTCGGCTGCCGCCGCCTCGGCGCCGGTGTCGGAGCTGGCCGCGCTGGCGGCGCAGCCCGGCCCGCCGGGGGTGCAGGCGCTGGGGCGTGTCGTGGTCATGAACCGCGAGGTGGTGACGCTGCGCGGCAGCCTGTTCGGCATTCCGGCACAGACGCGGGCCACGGAAAGCGAGGCGCGCATCCGCAAGGCGCTGCGCAGCGGCGGGCCGCTGGCGGTGGACACGCTCGACATCGCCGAAGGCGCGCTGGTGCGCGTCGATGGCGCGCTGATGTTCGCCGTCACGCCCGACGACAGCGAGGAGCGCACGCTGGCCGGCGCCCAGGCCACCGCCAAGGTGGCCGCCTCGGTGCTGCAGCGGGTCATCGACGAATCGCGCGAGTCGCGCGACCTGAAGTCGCTGCTCATCGCGACGCTGGTCACCTTGGGGACCGGCGCGCTGATGCTGCTGCTGATGTGGCTGTTGCGCCGGACGCGCCGGCGCGTGCAGGCCTGGCTTGCCGGCCAGACGCTGGCGCATGCCGACCGGCTGCGCGTCGGCGGCGTCGAACTGGTGCGCCGCGAAGGCGTGCTGCGCTTCGAGCAATGGCTGCTGAACGTGGTGTTCTGGTCGCTGGCGCTGCTGGTGGTCTATGAATGGCTGAGCATCTCGCTGGCGCAGTTTCCGTTCACGCGGCCCTGGGGCGAACAGCTCAACGGCTTCCTGCTGGGCCTGCTGACGCGCTTCGTGCTGGGCATCGTGCATGCCGTGCCCGACCTGCTGGCCGCGGCGCTGATCTTCTGGCTGGCCTGGCTGCTGACGGGGGTGTTGCGCCGCTTCTTCGCCAAGGTGGGCGCCGGGCAGGTGCGCCTGAGCTGGCTCGACGCGGACGTGGCGGCGATCACCTCCAAGCTGTGCGTCGGCGCGGTCTGGCTGTTCGCGCTGGCCATGGCCTATCCGTACCTGCCGGGCTCGGACACCGAGGCCTTCAAGGGGCTGTCGGTGCTGATCGGCCTGATGCTGTCGCTGGGGGCGTCCAACCTCGTCGGCCAGCTGGCCAGCGGCCTGATCCTCACCTACACGCGCACCTTCCACAACGGCGAGTACGTGCGCGTCGACGGGCACGAAGGCACGGTCATCAACCTCGGCGCCTTCACCACGCGCATCCGCACCGGCATGGGTCAGGAACTGACCATCTCCAACTCGCAGGTGCTGGGCGCGGTGACGCACAACTACTCGCGCACCGTCAAGGGCAAGGGCTTCATCGTCGACACCACCGTGACCATCGGCTACGACACGCCGTGGCGCCAGGTCAACGCCATGCTCATCGAGGCCGCCCGCCGCACGCCGGGGGTGCTGACCGACCCGGCGCCGCATGTATTCCAGGTGGCGCTGTCGGACTTCTATCCCGAGTACCGTCTGGTCTGCCAGGCCGTGCCCGACCAGCCGCGGCCGCGCGCCGAGGTGATGAACCAGCTGCATGCCAACGTGCAGGACGTGTTCAACGAGCACGGCGTGCAGATCATGTCGCCGCACTACCTGGGTGACCCGGCCGAGGCCAAGATCGTGCCGCCCGCGCGCTGGTACGCGGCGCCGGCGCGGCCGCCCGCGGCGGCGGCCGAATAGGTGGACCGGGAACCGACTCGCCCGTCATCGGGTCGGCAAGCAAGGAGACAAGCATGAGTCTGAAACAAGCCGCCGACCAGCTGCTGGGCAGCGCCGTCAGTGCCGGACACGTCGCCGGCGTGGTGGCCATGGCCGCCAACCGCGAAGGCACGATCTACGAAGGCGCCTTCGGCGAGCGTGTGCTCGGCGGCGGGCAGGCGATGACCGTCGACACGGTCGGCTGGATCGCCTCGATGACCAAGGCCATCACCTCGGTGGCCGCGGTGCAGTGCGTCGAGCGCGGCAAGCTGAGCCTGGACACGCCGGCCTCGGACGTGGTGCCGGCCATCGCCCAGGCGCAGGTGCTCACCGGTTTCGACGCCGCCGGCCAGCCGCAGACGCGCCCGCCGAAGCGGCCGATCACGCTGCGCCACCTGCTGACGCACAGCGCCGGCTTCAGCTACGAGATCTGGAACACCGACATGCAGAAGGTGCAGGCGGCGCTGGGCATTCCCAGCGTCACCGAATGCAAGAACAAGGCGCTGACCCTGCCGCTGCTGTACGACCCCGGCGAGCACTGGGAATACGGCATCAACATCGACTGGGCCGGCAAGATGGTCGAGGCGGTCAGCGGCCAGAAGCTGGGCGCGTACATGAAGGCCAACCTGTTCGACCCGCTGGGCATGAGCAGCACGGCCTTCCGCATCACCCCCGACATGCGCAGCCGCCTGGCCGGCACGCACCTGCGTGGCGCCGACGGCAAGCTGGCACCGTTCCCCTTCGAGATTCCGCAGGAGCCGGAGTTCGAGATGGGCGGCGGCGGCCTGTACGGCACGATGGGCGACTACCTGCGCTTCGTGCGCATGGTGCTGAACAACGGGCAACTCGGCGGCGAGCGTGTGCTGACGCCCGAATCGGTGGCCTCGCTGGGCATCAACCAGATGGGCGACTGCCGCGTCTACAAGCTGAAGGCGGCGATCCCGCTGACCGCCGACGCGGAGTTCTTCCCCGGTATCCAGAAGAGCTGGAGCCTGGCCTTCCAGATCAACCACGAGCCCACGCCCACCGGCCGTCCGGCCGGCGGGCTGATGTGGGCGGGCCTGGCCAATTCGTTCTACTGGATCGACCCGAAGACCGGCGTCGGCGGCGCCTACATGACGCAGATGTTCCCCTTCGCCGACGCCGCGACCGTGGACACCTACTACGGCTTCGAGAAGGCCGTCTACGACAGTCTGGAGTGACGCGGCCCCGGCCGCCTCGGCCGTCCCCTCACGGGGGGCGCTGCGGGCGGACCGGCGGCGCCGGATCCGTGTCGGTCGATCGACGGGGCTCGTGCGTCCGGGCGCTTCGTGCGTCGGGGCGCCGCTCGGTCGGGGCGACTGAGGCGCTCAGTCGGGCACGACCGCGGTCACCTCGATCTCGACCTGGGCGCGGTCTTCGATGAGTGCGCTGACCTGCACGGCCGTCATTGCCACGCTGAAGCTGCCGATCAGCTCGCGGTAGGCGGCGCCGATCTCGCGCCCTCGCAGGCCGTACTCGCGCTTGTCGGTCAGGTACCAGGTCATGCGCACGATGTGCGCCGGCGTGGCGCCGGCCTCGGCCAGCACCTCCACCACGTTGCGCAGCGCCTGCCGCACCTGCGCCACCAGGTCGTCGCTGTGGAACTGGCCCTGGCCGTCCCAGCCGATCATGCCGGCGACATAGATCTGCCGGCCGCGCACGGCCACACCGTTGGCGTAGCCCTTGGGGCGCGCCCAGCCGGGCGGTTGCAGCACTTGTGTCATGTCTTGGCCTTCTGTGTGAAGCGCTCGAGGGCCGCCCGCAGGTCGGCCGGAATGTCGATGGCGCGGTGCGTGTCCAGGCTGGTGACCACCAGCACCTGGCGCACGCGCATGCGCAACTCGTCGCCGCGGCGGCAGCCCGCCAGCAGCGTGATGGACCGGGTGCCGATGCGCTCCAGCGACAGCCCCATGGTCACGTCCTCGCCCATGCGGCTGACGGCGGTGAACTCGCACTGCAGGCTGACCGTCGGCAGCCCCGTGCGGCGGGCGCCGATGAGCTCGGCATAGGGCAGCTGCAAGGCCTCGCTGACCCAGTCCTCGACCAGGTTGTTGAGCATCACCAGGTACTGCGGGAAGAACACGATGCCCGCCGGGTCGCAGTGCGCGAAGCGCACGCGCACCGTGCGCTCGAAGGCGTGCCGCAGGCTCATGGTTCGCGCAGCTTGAAGCGCTGCAGCTTGCCGGTCTCGGTGCGCGGCAGGCGGTCGCGGAACTCGATGGCGCGCGGGTACTTGTAGGGCGCGATGGCCTGCTTGACGTAGTCCTGCAGCGCCGCCGCGGTGGCCGGCGTCGGCTGCGCCGTGGGCTTGAGCACGACGAAGGCCTTGACGATCTGGCCGCGCTCGGCGTCGGGCACGCCGATGACGCCGCATTCGGCGACGTCGGGGTGGCGCAGCAGCACGTCCTCGACCTCGGGCCCGCCGATGTTGTAGCCGGCCGAAATGATCATGTCGTCGGTGCGCGACTGGTAGTGGTAGTAGCCGTCGGCGTCCACCAGGTAGGCGTCGCCGGTCATGTTCCAGCCGTCGCGCACGTACTGCGCCTGGCGCGCATCGGACAGGTACTTGCAGCCGGTGGGGCCCTTCACCGCCAGCGCGCCGATCTCGCCCGCCGGCAGCGGCCGGCCTGCGGCGTCCATCACGCAGGCCACGTAGCCGGGCACCGCCTTGCCGGTGGCGCCGGGCCGTGCATCCTTCTCGTCGGCGCTGATGAAGATGTGCAGCAGCTCGGTCGAGCCGATGCCGTCGATGATCTCCACGCCGCTGGTCTCGCGCCACAAGGTGCGCGTCGCCGCGGGCAGCGCCTCGCCCGCCGACACGCACTTGCGCAGCGTGCTCGCCGGCCACGGCTGGTCGCGCAGCGACAGGGCGATCGCGCGGTAGGAGGTGGGCGCGGTGAACATCACCGTGGCGCCGAACTGCTGCACCGCCGCCATCAGCTCCGGCGGCGAGACCCTCTCGACCAGCACCGTGGACGCGCCCACGCTCAGCGGGAACAGCAGCAGGCCGCCCAGCCCGAAGGTGAAGGCCAGCGGCGGGCTGCCGATGAAGATGTCCTCGGCCACCGGCCGCAGCACGTGCGGCGGCCAGCAGGCGCAGGCGGCCATCACGTCGCGGTGGAAATGCATCGTGCCCTTGGGCTGGCCGGTGGTGCCCGAGGTGAAGGCCATCAGGCAGATGTCGTCGGCCGCGGTGTCGACGTTGTCGAAGCGCGTCGGCTGGCGCGCCATCGCCGCTTCCAGGCCGTCGGCGCCGTCGTCGTGGAAGTAGCGAAGCTGCTGCAAGGTGGGGCAGTCGGCGGCGGCGCGTTTCATCTCGTCGGCCAGGCGCAGGTCGCACAAGGCGTGGCTGATCTGCGCCTTGTCGATGATCTGCTTCAGCTCCTTGGCGCGCAGCAGCGGCATGCTGCCCACCGCGATGCCGCCGGCCTTGACCACCGCAAACCAGCAGGCGGCGAGCATCGGGTTGTTCGGGCTGCGCAGCAACACGCGGTTGCCCGGCACCAGGCCCATCTCCTGCACCAGCACGTGGGCGATGCGGTTGGCCTGCGCCTGCAGCTCGGCATAGCTCCAGCGCAGGCCCGGTGCCTGGATGCACAGCCGGTCGCCGCGGCCTTCGGCCACATGCCGGTCCAGCAGTTCGGTGGCGCAGTTCAGCTGCGCCGGAAACTGCAGCGCCGGCAGCTCGAAGAGCATCTCGGGCAGCTGCTCCGGCGGCGGCAGGTGGTCATGAGCGAAGGTATCCAGGTGAGCAGAGGGCATGTGTCGGCCTCAGGCGTTCAAGTCCTTCAACAGTTCGCGCGCGATGATCAGCTGCTGCACCTCGGTGGCGCCTTCGTAGATGCGCAGCGCGCGGATCTCGCGGTACAGCGTCTCCACGACCTGGCCGCTGACCACGCCCAGGCCGCCGAACAGCTGCACGGCCGCGTCGATGACCTGCTGCGCGCCTTCGGTGGCGACCATCTTGGCCATCGCCGCTTCGCGCGTGACGTTGTCGCCGCGGTCGCGCTGCCAGGCAGCGCGATAGGTCAGCAGCGCGGCGCTGTCCACCGTGGTGGCCATCTGCGCCAGCTTGGCCTGCGTCAGCTGGAAGTCGGCGAGCCGCTGGTCGAACATGCGCCGCGTCGTCGCGCGCGCCAGTGCCTCGGCCAGCGCGCGCCGCGCGAAGCCCAGCGCCGCCGCGGCCACCGAGGTGCGGAACACGTCGAGCGTGCGCATCGCCACCTTGAAGCCTTCGCCGGCCGCGCCGATGCGCTGCGCCAGCGGGATGCGGCAGTCGGTGAAGCGCAAGCGCGCCAGCGGGTGCGGCGCGATCACCTCGATGCGCTCGGCGATGTCGAAGCCGCGCGTGCCGGCGTCGACGATGTAGGCCGAAATGCCTTTCGCGCCGCGCCGGGGGGTGTCGGGGCCGTGGTCGTCGCGTGCGAAGACGACGTAGAAGTCGGCGATGCCGCCGTTGCTGATCCAGGTCTTCTCGCCGTTGAGCACCACCGTGTCGCCGTCGACGCGCGCCGCGCAAGCCATCGCCGCCACGTCGGAGCCAGCCTCGGGTTCGGACAGCGCGAAGGCGGCAATGGCCTCGCCGCGCGCCACGCGCGGCAGGTAGGCGGCCCGCTGCGCCGGGCTACCCTGCAGCGAGATCGCGCCGGAGCCGAGCCCCTGCATCGCGAAGGCGAAGTCGGCCAGCCCGGAATGCCGCGCCAGCGTCTCGCGGATCAGGCACAGCGCGCGTGTGTCCAGCGTCTCGCCGGCGCCGCCGTGGGCCGCGCCGGCCACCGCATGGCGCAGCCAGCCGCCGCGGCCGAGCGCGGCGACCAGCGTGCGGCACTCGGCGTCGACGTCGTGGTGTGCGCCGTGCGCCACATGCTCGGCCGCCCAGGCGTCCAGCGCGCACGCCAGCTCGGCATGCCGCGGCTCGAAGAACGGCCAGTCCAGGTAGCGGGTGTCGCTCATCGTCGTGCCTCTCGCGTCAGTTGCCCTCGAACACCGGCTTTTGCTTCGCCGCGAAGGCGCGGTACGCGCGGCCGAAGTCCTCGGTCAGCATGCACAGCGCCTGCGCCTGCGCCTCGGCTTCGATGGCCTGGTCGATGTCCATCGCCCATTCGTGATGCAGCATGCTCTTGGTGATGCCGTTGGCGAAGGTCGGCCCGGCCACCAGTTCGCGCGTCAGCGCGCGGGCTTCGTCGACTACCGCGTCCGGCGCGCACAGCCGGTTGAAGAAGCCCCAGCGTTCGCCTTCTTCGCCACCCAGCGCGCGGCCGGTGTACAGCAGCTCCGACGCGCGGCCGTGGCCGACGATGCGCGGCAGCATGTTGCACGCGCCCATGTCGCAGCCGGCCAGGCCGACGCGGTTGAACAGGAAGGCCGTCTTGCTGCGTGCCGTGCCCAGGCGCAGGTCCGAGGCCATGGCGATGATCGCGCCGGCGCCGGCACACACGCCGTCGATGGCTGCGACGATGGGCTGCGGGCAGTGGCGCATGGCCTTGACCAGGTCGCCGGTCATGCGCGTGAACATCAGCAGCTCCGGCGCCTTCAGCTGGATCAGCGGGCCGATGATCTCGTGCACGTCGCCGCCCGAGCAGAAGTTGCCGCCGGCGCCGTGGATCAGCACCGCCTTCACGTCGTCGGCGTGGCGCAGGCGCTGGAACAGGTCGCGCAGCTCGGCATAGGAGTCGAAGGTCAGCGGGTTCTTGCGCTCCGGCCGGGCCAGCCGCACCTTCGCGACGCGGCCGTCCACCTCCCAGTGAAAGTGTTCCGGCGTGCGGCCCGCCATGCGGATCGGGTTCATTCGCGCCCCTCCCAGTTGCTCCTGAAGGATTTCAGCATGGCGGCGAGGCGCCGTGTCTCGTCGGCGCCGACATTGCCGAGCAGTTCGCCGATCCAGCCCTCATGTGCGGCGGCCATGCTGCGGAACTGCCGTGCGCCGGCCTCGGTCAGCCGCACCACCGAGGTGCGCCGGTCGCCGTTGCGGCGCGCCCGGGTGACCAGCCCTTCCGAGGCGAGGCGGTCGATGATGCCGGTGACGTTGCCGTTGGAGACCAGCAGGAAGCGCGACAGGTCGCTCATCAGCATGCCCTCCGGCGCGCGGTAGAGCGCGGCCATCACGTCGAAGCGCGGCAGCGTCGTGTCGAACTCGCGCCTCAGCCTTTCGCGCAGCTCCGCCTCGATCGTGCGCGAGGCGCGCAGCATCCTAATCCACAGCCGCAGCCGCTCCTTGCTCTCGCCCGTCATGTCGGGTTCGGTCAGCGGCGCGCTCACCATGTCTCGCCTCCCGAGATCGAGATGGCCTGGCCGGTGATCGATCCGGCGGCCTCGCCGCACAGCCAGGCGACCGCCGCGGCCACTTCGGACGGCTGCACGAATCGGCCCTGCGGATTGACCGCGCGCAGGCTCTCGCGCGCGTCCTCGGCGCTGCGGCCGGTCTTGTGAACGATCCGCCGCACGGATTCTTCCAGCAGTTCGGTCTCGACGAAGCCGGGGCAGACCGCGTTGACCGTCACCCCGGTGGTGGCGAGCTCCGTCGCCAGCGCGCGCATCAGCCCCACCACGCCGTGCTTGGCCGCCACGTAGGGCGCCACATAGGCGTAGCCTTTCAGTCCGGCCGTCGAGGCGACGAAGACGATCCGTCCCGCCCTGCGCGCGGCCATCCCGGCCAGCGCCGGCTTCACCGTGAGGAACGATCCCGTCAGGTTGACGGCCAGCGTCGCGTCCCAGTCGGCGAGCGTGGTCCGCGCGGCCGGCGCGCTGCCGCTCATGCCGGCATTGGCGACGACGATCCCGAACGGACCCCGGTCGGCCTCGGCTTTCTCGTAGAGCGCCGAGACCGCGTGCTCGTCGGTGACGTCGCAGGCGAGGGCGAACAGGCGCGCGTTCTCGTCGGCGACCGCCTGCAGCGGCTCCGCGCGCCGCCCGCAGATGGTGACGTCGATGCCGGCCCCGGCCAGTTCCAGCGCGATCGCGCGTCCAACCCCGGAGCCGCCGCCCGTCACCAGTGCGTGCCGGAACGGGATCATGCGCCGGCCCGCCGGCCGGGAAGGACGAGCGCCCTCATACCTTCAGCCCCGCGCTCTGGTTGCGTTCGGCCAGCCGGTAGAGCTGGTCGCGGCCGGGCAGGTAGGGAT
>JAHBZS010000076.1 GCA_019635285.1 Rubrivivax sp.
GAAGGGGGCGTTCGCTCCTGGATTTATTCAATTTAGGAACCAACGTCTACCAATGAGCAAGGCCTTCACCCGCGAGAGCGACGCCGACGACGAAGACGAGGTCGACAGCGGCGCGCCGGAACTGCCCGCGGGCACGCGCAATTACATGACGCCGGCGGGCTACCGCCGGTTGCGCGAGGAACTGATGACGCTGCTGGACGTCGAGCGTCCGAAGATGGTGGAGACCGTGTCCTGGGCGGCGAAGAACGGCGACCGCTCCGAGAACGGCGACTACCTCTACGGCAAGAAGCGCCTGCGCGAGATCGACCGGCGCATCCGCTTCCTGACGCGCCGGCTGGACGTGGCCGAGGTGGCCGACCCGTCGGCGCACCATGGCAGCGACCAGATCTTCTTCGGCGCGCGCGTGACCTACGCCAACGAGCAGGGCGAGGAGCGCACGGTCACCATCAAGGGCATCGACGAAGCCGACAGCCTGCAGGGCGAGGTGTCCTGGGTGTCGCCGATCGCCCGCGCGCTGCTGAAGGCGCGCGAAGGCGACGAGGTGACCTTGCACACGCCGGCCGGCGCGCAGCGCATCGAGGTGCTGGCGGTGCGCTACCCCAAGCCCGAGCCGGCGGCCTGACGGCACATCGAGCGGCCGCCGCGCAAGCGGCTTGGCCGGTCCCCAGGCTGGGCTAAGGCTTGACGCGCGCCACGTGCAGCGCCGTCGGCGAGCGGCGCAGCGTGCGCAGCACGTCGGCTAGGTGCAGCCGGTCGCGCACGCTGATCAGGAGCTTCAGCTCGGCCGAGTCGCGGGCGCGTTCCTCGCCCATGTCCAGGTGGGTGATGTCGGCCTCGGCCGCGCTGATGGCCGCGGCCACCTGCGCCAGCACGCCCTTGCCGTTGCGCACCAGCACCACGATGGCGGTCTCGAAGGGGCGGGTCAGTTCCTCGGCCCATTCCACCTGCATCCAGCGCTCGCTGTCGCGTTCGAAGAGGCGCTTGCCGACGTGGCAGTCGCTGGTGTGCACCACCAGGCCTTCGCCGCGGCCCAGGTAGCCGACCAGGCTGTCGCCGGGGATCGGCCGGCAGCAGTGGGCCAGCTGCACCGACGCGCCTTCGGAGCCGTCGATGAAGACCACGCCCTGCGCGCCGCCGGCATCGTCGGTGGCATAGCGGCCCAGCGTCAGGGTCACGGCGTCGGGCCGCGCGCCGTGGTCGACCATCAGGGCGGCCAGCCGCTTGGCGACGATGGAGGCGATCTTGCGGCCCAGCGCGATGTCGGACATCAGCTCGGCGCGGCCGCGGTTGCCGCTCCAGCGCGTGAGCTGCTGCCACAGCGCCGCGGCCTGCGTGTCGTCCGGGTCGGCGGAGGGCATCATCAGGCCCTCGGCACGCAGCGCCTGCGCCAGCATCTTCTCGCCCATGGCGCGGGATTCGTCCAGCTCCATGGTCTTCAGGTAGTGGCGGATCTTCGAGCGCGCGCGGCCGGTGCGCACCATGTTCAGCCAGGCCGGGTTGGGCCGGGCGCCGGGCGCGGTGATGATCTCGATGACGTCGCCGCTGTGCAGCTCGGTGCGCAGCGCCACCGCCTCGCCGTTGACCTTGGCCGCGACGGTGCGGTCGCCGACATCGGAGTGGATGGCGTAGGCGAAGTCCACCGGCGTGGCGCCGCGCGGCAGCGCCAGGATCTTGCTCTGCGGCGTGAACACGTAGACCGCATCCGGATACAGGTCGATCTTGACGTGCTCGAGGAACTCGGCCGAATCGTGCGTCTCGCCCTGGATGTCGATCAGCGACTGCAGCCACATCGCGCCCAGGCGCTGCGGGTCGCTGGCCGGGTTGCCGTCGCGGCCTTCGATCTTGTAGAGCCAGTGCGCCGCCACGCCGCTCTCGGCCACCGCGTGCATGGTCTCGGTGCGGATCTGGAATTCCACCGCCGTGCCCAGCGGGCTGACCAGCGTGGTGTGCAGCGACTGGTAGCCGTTGGCCTTGGGGATGGCGATGAAGTCCTTGAAGCGCCCCGGCACCGGCTTGTACAACTGGTGCAGCACGCCCAAGGACAGGTAGCACTCGGGCTGCGTCGCGACGACGATGCGGAAGCCGAACACGTCGTTGACCTGCGCGAAGCCGTCGTGCTTTTCGCGCATCTTGCGGTAGATCGAATAAACCGTCTTCTCGCGCCCGCTGACCTGCACCTTGATGCGCGCGTCGGCAAAGGCTTTCTCGACGTCGCGGCGCACGCGCTCGACGATGTCGCGCCGATGGCCGCGGGCGCGCTGCACCGCCTTGGCCAGCGCCGCATGGCGCCACGGGTGCAGGTATTCGAAGGACAGCTCCTGCAGCTCGCGGTAGATCTGGTTCAGGCCCAGGCGATGGGCGATGGGCGCGTAGATGTCCAGCGTCTCGCGCGCGATGCGCTGGCGCTTGTCCGGCGCCATCGCGCCCATCGTGCGCATGTTGTGCAGGCGGTCGGCCAGCTTGATGAGGATGACGCGCACGTCGCGCGCCATCGCCAGCAACATTTTGCGGAACGACTCCGCCTGGCTTTCCTCGCGGGTGTTGAACTGCAGCTTGTCCAGCTTGGTCAGCCCGTCCACCAGTTCGGCGGTGGGCGCGCCGAAGCGCTCGATCAGCTCGGCCTTGGTGACCCCGCGGTCCTCGATGGTGTCGTGCATCAGCGCGGCCATGATGGCCTGCACGTCCAGCTTCCAGTCGGCGCACAGGCCGGCCACCGCGATCGGGTGCGTGATGTAGGGCTCGCCGCTGGCGCGGAACTGCCCCAGGTGCGCCTCGTCGGAGAACTTGAAGGCCTCGAGCACCTTCTTGTGGTCGGCCTTCGACAGGTAGCCCAGCTTGTCGGTCAGCGCGGCGAACGACGCCACCTGCGGGCTCTTGGGCGCGGGCGAGGACACGGCGCGCTGCAGCCCCTGCAGTGCAGAGGGCAGCAGTTCGGCGGCCAGCGAGCGGATGCCCATGGCCGGAATTTAACAGGCCCCAACAGAACGGGCGCCCGCAGGCGCCCGTCAGGGGTATTGATTCGTCAGTGCGTCAGACCGGCACCTTGCGCAGCATCTCCACGCCGATCTCGCCGGCGGCGATCTCGCGCAGCGCGGTCACGCCGGGCTTGTTGCGCGTCTCGATCTTCGGCGCGTGGCCCTGGCTGAGCATGCGCGCGCGATAGGTCGCGGCCAGCACCAGCTGGAAGCGGTTCGGGATCTTGGTCAGGCAGTCTTCGACGGTGATGCGGGCCATGGGCAGCTTCCTGGAGCGTTTCAGAGCAGGTCGAGGGCAGCGAAGACCTGGGGTCGGTGGCGCGCTTGGGCCGCGTACTTCAGGCGCTGCGAGTGCACGATGGTCTTCAGATCGAAGAGTGCCGTCTCGAACAAGGCGTTGATTATAACGTAGTCGAAATGCCGGGCCTGGGCCACTTCCTGCCGTGCATTGGCCATGCGGCGCTCGATGACGTCGTCGCCGTCCTCGCCGCGGCGTTGCAGGCGCTGCAGCAGTTCCTGCCAGTTGGGCGGCAGGATGAAGATCAGCACCGCGTCGGGGAACAGCTGTTTGATCTGCAGCGCGCCCTGCCAGTCGATCTCCAGCACGATGTCCTGGCCTGACTGCAGCCGGTCCTCGATGGCGCGGCGCGAGGTGCCGTACAGGTGGCCGTGCACCTCGGCCCATTCGAAGAACTCGCCGCGCTGGGCCATCGCCTGGAACTGCGGCGGGTCGATGAACTGGTACTCGCGCCCGTGCTGCTCCTGGCCGCGCGGCGCGCGCGTGGTGTGCGACACCGACACCGCCAGCCGCGAATCCAGTTCCAGCAGCGCCTTGACGAGGCTGGACTTGCCCGTGCCGCTGGGCGCGGCGACGACGAAGAGGTTGCCCGGCGTCTGCATGGCTTTGCTCGATGGAGGGCGGCGAGTCTAGCAGTGCCTCGCCCTCAGCTGCCGGCCGGGGCGGGGGATTCGCCGCCCGCGGCGCGGGCCAGGTCCTGCGGCGCCAGGCCGCGCACCACCAGCTCGCGCTGCGGCCGCGGCACTTCGATGCCGGCCTTGGCCAGGCCGTCCCGGATCTTCATCGCCAGCTCGGTGCGCGCGGCCACCCAGTCGCCGAAGTCCTTGGTCCAGGCGCGCACGTTGAACTGCAGTTCGCCGGGGCCCAGGCCGGTCATGATGCAGGCCGGCGAGGGTGTGGCTGCGACCTGGGTGCACGAGCGTGCGATCTCCACCAGCAGGTCCATGGTGCGCTGCGGGTCGGCCGAGTAGTGCGTGCTGATGTTCAGGTCGAAGCGCCGGCGTGTGCCGTTGAGCGTCCAGTTGACCATCTTGTCGGCCAGCAACATGCCGTTGGGCACCACCACGTCGGCGCCTTCGAAGGTGGTGACGATGGTCGCGCGCAGGCCGATCTCGCGCACCTAGCCGAGCACGCCCGCCACCTCCACCGTGTCGCCGCGCTGCAGCGGGCGTTCGAACATCAGGATCAGCCCGGCGACGAAGTTGCGCACCACGTCCTGCAGGCCGAAGCCGATGCCCACGCCCAGCGCGCCGAACACCAGCGTCAGCTGCCCGACCTGGAAGCCGGCCGCCGCGAGCGCCGCCAGCAGGCCCAGGAACAGCACCACGTAGTAGCTCAGCGACGACACGCTGTTGCCCACGCCACGCGGCAGCGCCAGCCCGGGCAGGATGTCTTCGGACAGCACCTGGCGCACCGTCTTGGCCAGCCAGAAGGCGAGCAGGGTGGCGATGGCGAACGACACCAGGCTGCCCAGGCTCAGCGACAGTTCGCCGACCTGGAACTTGTAGGTCAGCACGGTCAGCGCCATCGACGACACCGGCCGGTAGATGCGGAAGGACTGCAGCGCGAACAGCCCCCAGGTGACGATGAGCAGCAGGCGGCCTAGCGTCACCACCGCCGGCGCCAGCGACGACCAGTAGCGCTCCACCAGGCGCGCCGCCGTCGGGCCGGCCAGCGCCACCTGGGCCAGCGCGATGACCACCTTGGCGCCGGCATAGATGGCCAGCGCCGCGTAGCTGCTGTCCAGCGTGGCCGAGACCAGCATCGCCGACAGCGAGATGTTGCCCAGCAGGTTCGACAGCGCGGCCACCGCCAGCACCACGCAGGCGGCCCAGGCCACCAGGTGCCAGGAGCCGGACTGGAAGCGGTTCTCGCGCTCTTCGCGCTCTTCGCCCCGTTCGCCCGCTGCCCCTTCTTCGCCCGCCTCGCGCGCTGCACCGCGGCGCCGCGCGCGCAGCAGGTTCAGCGCCAGCGTCAGCAGCATCAGCAAGGTCACGCCCAGCAGCAGCAGCCGGTACAGCAGCGGGTTGCCGATGAGCAGCGAGACGACCGCATTGAGGAAGTAAAAGACCGCGCTGAGGTAGGCCCAGGGGCCGACCAGGCTCAACATGCGCCGCTGCAGCAGCCCCAGCACCGGAATCCAGCCCAGCAGCATCACCAGCTGCTGGCGCAGGTGCGGGCCCTGCACGCCGTAGGCCACGGCCATCGCCGCGACCAGCAGCAGCCACGCGGCCCATGGGCGCGCCAGCGCCTGCAGCGCGGTCTCGCCCAGCTGCCCGGCGGCGACCAGCTTGCGCGCACGGCGCCTGAACCAGAAGACCAGCGGCAGCAGCAGCGCCGCGGCGACGCCCAGCGCGGGCAGCAGGCGGGCGTGCGCGCTGTCGTAGTCGCGGGCGAAGGCGGTCTCGATCTCCAGGCTGCGGCGCAGGCCGACGCCCACCGGCTGTGGCATGCCGCCCTCGCCGATGGCCTGCCACAGCGGCGGGTGGTCCATCGTCACCAGGCGACGGTCCTGTTCGGCAATCTGTGCGGCGGCCTGCGCCACGCCGCGCTGCGCCTGCGAGGCCAGCGCGTTGCTCTTGCGCCCCAGGCCGAGCAGCTGGCCCAGCGGGTCGGCCAGCGCGGCCTGCGCGCGGTCGATCTGCGCCACCATTTCATTGCTACGCTCCAGCAGCGCCGGCGACAGGTAGGGCTGCGCGCCCGTGGCCTGCCAGGCGGCGCGGCGCGCGGCCAGCTCGGCCGCGTCCTCCGAGGCGGCGTTGGTCAGCCGCGCCAGCTCGGCGCGCGTCTGCGTCAGCCCGCGCTCCTTGAGCTGCCAGTGCCGCTCCAGGCTCTCCAGCCGCTGCACCGACAGCTGGCCCAGGTCGTTGCGGTCGGTGCGCTCGTCCAGCCGGTCCAGCGCGGCCTCCTGCCGCGCCAGCTCGCGCTCGATGCGCCGCACCTTGTCGGCCATCTGGATGCGCCGCTGCACGCTCTGCAGCAGCTTCTCGTCGGCATCGGCGCGCGCGGGGATGTCGCCGGGTGCGATCGCCAGGTTGCCGTCGGCGGCCGGCTGCGCGGCGGCGGGCGCCAGCAGGCTCAGCGCCAGCAGCAGCAGGGCCAGCGCGCGTTGGATGAAGGCTGGCAGCGGCTTCAGAAGAGGAAGTAGCGCTGGGCCATCGGCAGCGTGGTCGCGGCTTCGCAGGTGAGCAGCACGCCGTCGGCACGCACCTCGTAGGTCTGCGCGTCGATCTGCATGCGCGGCGTGTAGCCGTTGTGCACCATGTGGCGCTTGGCGACACCGCGGCAGTTCTTCACCGCCGACACCGGCTTGCGCAGACCCAGCGCTTCGGGCAGGTCCGCGGCCAGCGCCGCCTGGCTGAGGAAGGTCAGCGAACCGCGCGCCAGCGCGCCGCCGAAGCTGCCGAACATCGGCCGGTAGTGCACCGGCTGCGGCGTCGGGATGCTGGCGTTGGGGTCGCCCATCGCCGACATGGCGATGAAGCCGCCTTTCATGATCAGCGACGGCTTGACGCCGAAGAAGGCCGGCTTCCAGAACACCAGGTCGGCCCACTTGCCGACCTCGATGCTGCCGACCTCGTGGGCGATGCCGTTGGCGATGGCCGGGTTGATGGTGTATTTGGCGACGTAGCGCTTGGTGCGGAAGTTGTCGTTGCGCGCGCTGTCCTCGGGCAAGGCGCCGCGCTGCAGCTTCATCTTGTGCGCGGTCTGCCAGGTGCGCAGCACCATCTCGCCGACGCGGCCCATGGCCTGGCTGTCGCTGCTCATCATGCTGATCGCGCCCAGGTCGTGCAGCACGTCCTCGGCGGCGATGGTCTCGCGGCGGATGCGGCTTTCGGCGAAGGCCAGGTCCTCGGCGATTGCCGCGTCGAGGTGGTGGCAGACCATCAGCATGTCCAGGTGCTCGTCCACCGTGTTCACGGTGTAGGGCATGGTCGGGTTGGTGGACGCCGGCAGGAAGTTCGGCTCGCCGACCACGCGCAGGATGTCCGGCGCGTGGCCGCCGCCGGCGCCTTCGGTATGAAAGGCGCACAGCGTGCGGCCCTTCGTGGCGCCGATCGTGTCCTCGACGAAGCCGGATTCGTTGAGCGTGTCGCTATGGATCGACACCTGCGTGTCGGTGGCCTCGGCCACGCCCAGGCAGCAGTCGATGGCGGCCGGCGTGGTGCCCCAGTCCTCGTGCAGCTTCAGGCCGATGACGCCGGCCTCGATCTGCTGCTGCAGCGCCTCGGGCCGGCTGGCGTTGCCCTTGCCCAGCAGGCCGATGTTCATGGCGAAGCCGTCGGCCGCCTGCAGCATGCGCGCGATGTTCTCCGGCCCCGGCGTGCAGGTGGTGGCCAGCGTGCCCGTGGCCGGGCCGGTGCCGCCGCCGAGCATGGTGGTCACGCCGGAGGACAAGGCCTCCTCGATCTGCTGCGGGCAGATGAAATGGATGTGCGCGTCGATGCCGCCGGCGGTGACAATCAGGCCTTCGGCAGCGATGACCTCGGTGCCGGGGCCGATGACGATGTCCACGCCCGGCTGCACGTCGGGGTTGCCGGCCTTGCCGATGGCGCAGATGCGCGGGCCGCGCAGGCCGATGTCGGCCTTGACGATGCCCCAGTGGTCGAGGATCAGCGCGTTGGTGATGACGCAGTCCACCGCCTCGGCGGGGCCGGGGCCGTTGACCACCTGGCTCTGGCCCATGCCGTCGCGGATGGTCTTGCCGCCACCGAACTTGACTTCCTCGCCGTAGCTGCCGGCGCGCAGCGTGTAGTCCTGTTCGACTTCGATGATCAGGTCGGTGTCGGCCAGGCGCACGCGGTCGCCGACCGTCGGGCCGTAGATCTCGGCATAGGCGCGTCGTGCCAGCTGGGCCATCACAGTGCCCGCCCGGCCGCCCGAAGGGCACTGGCGCCCCCTTGGGGGGCAGCGAATGAAATGAGCGTGGGGGCCATCAGATCTTTCCTTGCACCAGGCCGCGGAAGCCGACGACGCGGCGCGCGCCGGCGAAGTCGACCAGCTCCACCGTGCGCTGCTGGCCCGGCTCGAAGCGCACCGCGGTGCTCGACGGAATGTTCAGCCGCATGCCGCGGGCGGCGGCGCGGTCGAACTGCAGCGCCGCGTTGGTCTCGGCGAAGTGGTAGTGCGAGCCGACCTGGATGGGCCGGTCGCCGCGGTTCTCGACCACCAGGGTCAGCGTGCGCCGGCCGCTATTGAGTGCGCGGTCGCCGTCGTCGACCAGCAGTTCGCCGGGCTGCATGCTCAGGCCGCCCCGACGAGCAGCACCGCGCCGAACAGCGACACGGCCAGCCCGGCGGCGCGTGGCCACCACGGGCTGCGTCCGCGCAGGCCGAAGCCCAGCGCCAGCCCGGCAGCATGCAGCAGTGCGGTGGCCAGCACCATGCCGGCCAGCGCCTGCAGGCCGCGCAGCTCGGCGCCGTGCGCGGCGCCGTGGAACAGCGCGAACAGCGCCGCCACCGCCGTCATCGCCGCAGCCGGCCAGGCGCTGCGTGCCGCGAGCAGCGCGCCCAGCAGCACCAGCGACAGCGCGATGGCCGGCTCCACGGCCGGCAGCACGACGCCCGCGGCGGCGAGCAGCGCGCCCACCAGCATCGTCGCCGCGAAGGCCAGCGGCGCCAGCCACCAGCGGCGCGTCAGCGCGGCGCTGCACACGCCCACCAGCAGCATCGCCAGCAGGTGGTCGACGCCGCTGAACGGATGCGCGAAGCCGGCCATGAAACCGTGGTGCGCGCCGGCGTCGGCGCCGGCGTGGGCCAGCGCCCATGTCGGCAGGCCCAGCGCGGCGGCCGGCACCAGGCGGGTGAATGCGTTCTTCATCTTGGGGCTCCGTGGCGGTTCAGGCGATGGGTTGGTGCACGGTCACCAATTTGGTGCCGTCGGGGAAGGTGGCCTCGACCTGGATGTCGGCGATCATTTCGGCGACGCCATCCATCACGTCGGCGCGCGACAGCACGGTCTTGCCGTCGCTCATCAGCGCGGCCACCGACTTGCCGTCGCGCGCGCCTTCCAGGATGGCGGCGCTGATCAGCGCCACCGCTTCCGGGTAGTTGAGCTTCAGGCCGCGCGCCTTGCGCCGCTCGGCCAGCAGGGCGGCGGTGAAGAGCAGCAGCTTGTCCTTCTCGCGCGGGGTCAGTTCCATGGCGGGTCTTGCGTGTCGGCCTTGGACCGATGTTAGGGGATCGGTTGTCGGGCACGCAATTTGGGTGCCCGGCAAACGGACCTCATTCGCCGCACAGCAGGCGCATGCGGCGCTCGGCCAGCGAGAACGCCTCGTCGGTGTCGGCGTCCAGCACCATCTGCTTGGCCTGGTCGCAGGCGGTGGCCGCCTCGACGTCGCTGGCCGGCGGCGGCGCAGGGGTCGGTGCGGGTGCCGGAGCGGGAGCGGCCGGCCGCGGCACCGGCGGCGGCGTGCAGCGCGAATCGGGCACCAGGCGGATGTTGTCGAAGTTGCCGCGTTCCACGGCGACACAGTCGCCGACGCGCTTGCCGGCCTGGTCCGAGACCACGCGGACCGTGGTGCGGCCGTCGATCAGCACCGTGTATTCGAAGGCCTGCGAGCGCCCGGCCAGGCTGCCGACGCCGCGGCCGGCGGCGGCGCCACCCACCGTGCGCAGCGCGCGGTTGCTGCCCGACTGGCCGCTGCCGCTGACCAGGCCCACGGTGCCGCCGACGACCGTGCCGACGTTGCGTGCGCTGCTGCTGGTGTCGGTGACCATCACCGCGTTGGTGATGCGGCCGTACTGCACGCGCGACTGCGCCGGCGCCTGCAGGGGAACCAGCGCCAGCGCCAGCAGGGCGGCGGCCAGGGGTGAGGAAGTCGAGCGCTGCATGCTTTCTCCAGAACGTGTGACGGGGGGGCCCGGCAATCCGCTCCCAAGGCGGCCGAGCTGGCCAACCTGAAGTGGTGGGAGCAGTTCGGCGACCCGGTGCTGGACCAGCTGGTCGAGACCGCGCTGCGCGACAACCGCGACCTGCGCCTCGCCGCGGCGCGCGTCGACCAGTTCATCGGCGCGCTCACCGCCACCGGCTCGCAGCTCTATCCGCAGATCGGCTACGGCGCCGACGCCACGCGCGTGCGCGCCAGCGCGGTGGGCCAGCCACCGCTGCCGCCGGGCGCGAACCCGTATTTCTCGCTCTACAACGTGTCGCTGGGGGCCAGCTGGCAGACCGACCTGTTCGGCCGCGTGCGCCGCCAGACCGAGGCCGCGCAGGCGCAGGTCTACGCCAGCGAGCAGGGCCAGCGCGGCGTGGTGCTGACCTTGGTGGCGGGCGTGGCCACCAGCTACATCGTGCTGCGCTCGCTGGACCGGCAGCTGGAGATCGCCCAGGCCACCGCGCGCAACTTCGAGGGCACGCTGCGCATCTTCGAGCTGCGCTTCCAGAAGGGCGTCATCGCCAAGACCGAGCTGACGCAGATCCGCTCGCAGACGCAGCAGGCGCGCGCCGCGATCCCGCAGTTCGAGCAGGCCATCGCCGCGCAGGAGAACCTGCTGTCGATCCTGCTGGGGCGCGCGCCGGGGCCGGTGCCGCGCGGCAAGACCATCGACCAGCTGCTCGCGCCGCAGATCCCCGGCGACCTGCCGGCCAGCTTGCTGCAGCGCCGGCCCGACATCCTGGGGGCCGAGCAGAACCTCGTCGCGGCCAACGCCAACATCGGCGCGGCGCGGGCGCTGTACTACCCCAACCTGTCGCTGCAGGCGGCGCTGGCCACCACCGCCACGGCCACCGGCGCGCTGTTCGGCGGGCCCGCGGCGGCCGGGCTGATCGGCGCCAGCCTGGCCGGCCCGGTCTTCACCTTCGGCGGCATCGAAGGCCAGGTGGCCAGCGCCGAGGCCGGCGAGCGCGCCGCGCTGGCCCTCTACCAGCAGACCATCCTGAACGCGCTGCGCGAGACCAACGACGCGCTCAGCGGCTCGCAAAAGCGCGCCGAGGAGTTCAGCGTGCAGCGCGAGCGCGTGCTGGCGCTGCGCGAGTTCGCACGCCTGTCCAAGCTGCGCTTCGACAAGGGCGTGTCCGGCTACCTGGAGGTGCTGGTGGCCGAGAACGAACTCTTCGCCGCCGAACTGGCGTCGGTGAGCCTGCAGGCCAGCCGCTATGCGCAGATCGTCAACGTCTACCAGGCCATGGGCGGCGGCTGGGTCGACGTCGCCGCCGGCATGGCGCCGCAGCCGCAGGGCCGGCCGAGCGCGGTGCAGAGCCAGGCCTTCAATGCAGGGTTCGGCAAGCTCGGATCGGCGAAGTGACGCGGCCC
>JAHBZS010000077.1 GCA_019635285.1 Rubrivivax sp.
GGGCAAGCCGCCAAGCCGCGAGGTAATGATGGCCGCGGCCAAGGCAGCGCGCACCGAGATGCTGCAACGCGTCCGCGAGAACAAGGGCGCCAACGGCGGTCGCGCAGGCCAGGGTGCACGCCCGGCGGGCCGTGGCGGCAACCATGGCCCGGCGACGGGACGGGGCCCGGCACCGACCGGTGGCGGCGCGCATGCCGGCAACGGCCAGGGCCGTCGCAACGGCGGCGCCAACGGCCAGGGCCGGGGACCCGCGATGGACCGGCAACCCGATCCGCTGCGCAGCGCCGGAAACCCGCTCCCACGCAGCGGCGCACCGCGTGAACCCGATCCGATGCGCACCAGCGTCGACACGATGGCCGAACGCGGCGGGCAACGGCGTCGCAGCGGCGGCGGCGGATACGGTGGTGGTGGTGGCGGCGGTGGCCGCAGCGGAGGTGGTTATGGTGGTGGCGGCGGCGGTCGATCCGGTGGCTCGGGCGGTTATGGTGGTGGGGGCAACCGGTCTCGTGGGCCGGGAGGTTCTGGCGGCTCTTTCGGCCGATAGACGTTACCGCGCCATTCACGTCGTCGGGCGCCGTGCGCCCGCGACCGATGATGCGCGGGTCCGCTTCCATGCGGTCGACTTCGACCGGCTGCCGGCGCTGCCGGCCGTAGACGACGTCTTCATCGCGCTGGGCACGACGATCAAGGTCGCCGGCAGCCAGGCCGCATTCCGCGCCGTCGATCACGACGCCGTGCTGGCGCTGGCACGCCAGGCCCGGGCCTGCGGTGCCACGCGGCTGGCCGTCGTCAGCGCCATGGGCGCCGACGCACACTCGCGCATCTTCTACAACCGGGTCAAGGGCGAGACCGAAGACGACCTGCGCCAGCTGGGTTACGACACCCTGGTGATCGCCCGGCCCTCGCTGCTGGTCGGCGACCGCGGTGCACTGGCGCAACCCACGCGTTGGGGCGAACGTATCGGCCAGCTGGGCATGGCACTGTTCGCACCGCTGATTCCGGCCGACTACCGCGCCATTGCGGCGTCACGCGTCGCCACGGCGATGCTGCGTACGCTGGCGGCCGGCAAGCCCGGCACGCAGGTGCTGCTGTCGGGGGCGATGCAGGCCTGAAGCGCTGCTGTGCGGCGGGTCAGTGCCCGACGCGCAGATCGTTGCGTCCGGAGCGGTCCTGCCCGCGCAGCAGCCACAAGGGCCGCGTCGCAAAGGCCACCGGCACGCCCGACTTGCCGTCGACCGGATTGAGGTCGCGCTCGAACACCGACGTGCCGGGCATGTAGCGCAGCGCCACGCCGGTGCGGCGCTTGGTGGAGCGGTTGGCGTTGGCGCCATGGATCATGTAGACGTCGTGCATGGACATCTGGCCGGGCTGCAGTTCCAGGTCGACCGCGGTGTCGGCATCGAAGCTGTCGTCGCTCAGCCGCTGCTGCAGCGCCACATCGGCACGGTCCTCATGCAGGTGCGGGTGGCTGACTTTGGCCAGGTGCGAACGGGGGATCACGCGCAAGCAGCCGTTGTCGATGCTCGACTCCTCCAGCGCCACCCACACCGTGCAGTTGGCCAGCGGCCGGATCGGCCAGTAGTGGCCGTCCTGATGCCATGGTGTCTCGTGGCCGTCACCGGCCGGCTTGCAGAACACGTGGCAGCCCCACAGGATGACGTCCGGCCCGATCAGCTGCTCCACCGCGTCCAGGATGCTTGCATCCATCGCCAGTTCGAGGAACGCCGCCTGCCCGCGCACGCCCTCGGCATTGGCCTGACCACCGCTGCGCGTCAGGTGGGCGCTGACCAGCTTCTCGGGGCGCACGCCGGGGTTGTCGCGGATCAGGCGGTCCAGGGCTTCGCGCAGTTGCGCGACCCGCTGCTCCGGCAGGCGGAACTCGGGCACCAGGTAGCCCAGTTCATGGTATTGCCGCACTTCGGCGGCACGCAGCGGCGTGCTCATGTCAGGTCCTCCAACGTGGCTCGCGGCATGCGACGCGCATGCCCCGAACGATCATCGCGGATCCGGCCATGCGCGTCCACGAGTGGTGCCAAGAGCAAGGGTATTCCGGGCGCTCGCCCGCCGCGGGCGGCCCACCTCAGCCGCGCACGAACAGCGTGACCAGCGGCTGGTCGCCGACCTGCCGGCTCCAGTGGCCATGCAACTGGTCGTCGAAGGTCGCGCCGGCCGGCAGGGTGTCGGCCGAATAAAAATGCTCGCCGGGCCCGAAGACGCGCGAACTGCCGTCCTGCAGGCCGATTTCCATGCGCCCGGACAGGATGAACACCCATTGCGGCGACGGCGTGCAGTGGAAGCTGCTGCGAAAACCCACCGGGCTGTGGCGCAGCTGGTAGCCGCCGCTGGCGAACAGCGACGACAGGCGCGCCTGCGGCGTGCCTTCGTCCAGCGCCACCGCCTCTTCGCGAAAACGGGCGCGGCCGTCGTCGCCCGTCACCAGCACGACCTTGCGGAATTCAGGCATGAGATGCTCCCTGCGATGCCAGGATGGCCGCCACGATCTGCGGCGGCGGCAGTGCCACGTCGAAGCTGCGGGCCGCTTCGTCGGCCTGGGGTGGCTCCAGCGTCGCCAGCTGGCTGTCCAGCAGCGAGGGCGGCATGTAGTGGCCGGTGCGTGCGGCGATGCGTGCGGCCAGCAGTTCGCGGCTGCCGTGCAGATAAATCAGCTGCATCTGCGGCGCGCCCTGCCGCAGCAGGTCGCGGTAGCGGCGTTTCAGGGCCGAGCACGACAGCACCACGCCTTCGCCGGCGGCGACGGCCTGCGACAGGCGTGCGCTCAGCGCGGCCAGCCAGCCCTGGCGGTCCGTATCGGTCAGTGCGTGCCCGGCTGCCATGCGCGCCACGTTCTCGGGCGGATGGAAGTCATCGCCGTCCAGGTAGCTCAGGCCGCGCGCCGCCGCGAGCAGCCGGCCGACCGTGCTCTTGCCGCTGGCGCTGACGCCCATGACGACGAAGATCTCAGTCGAGGCGCTGGCCACTGCCGTCGTCGAACACATGCGCCTTGCTGCCGTCGATGAGCAGCCCGACCTGGTCGTCAGGCTGCGCCGTGGTGCGGCCGTGCAGCACCACGATCAACTGCTCGCTGCCGACCTGGAGCACCAGCTCGGTCTCGGCGCCGGTCGGCTCGACCACCACCACCCGCGCCGGGATGCCGTGGTCGGGGGTGCTCAGTTCGATGTCGCCGGGACGTATGCCGTAATGCACCGCCTGGCCGTCGCGGCCTTGGGCCAGCGTGCCCAGCGGCCACGCACCGCCCTGGGCCTCGACGACATGGCGGCCGTCCTGCTGGCGACGCAGCGTGCCCTTGAAGACGTTCATCGCCGGCGAGCCGATGAACTGCGCCACGAACAGGTTGCCCGGACGGTCGAACAACTCCAGCGGCGTGCCGATCTGCTCGACGATGCCGTCGTGCATGACGACGATGCGGTCGGCCATCGTCATCGCCTCGATCTGGTCGTGCGTGACGTAGACGGTGGTGGTCTTCAGCCGCTGGTGCAGCGCCTTGATCTCGGCGCGCATGGCCACGCGCAGCTTGGCGTCCAGGTTGGACAGCGGCTCATCGAACAGGAAGACCTTGGGGTCGCGCACGATGGCGCGGCCCATCGCCACGCGCTGGCGCTGGCCGCCGGACAGCTCGCGCGGATAGCGGTGCAGCAGCTGGTCCAGGTTGAGGATGCGCGCGGCCTTGTCGACCCGCTCGGCGATGGTCTTCGCGTCGGCCTTGCGCAGCTTCAGGCTGAAGGCCATGTTCTCGCCGACCGTCATGTGCGGATACAGCGCATAGCTCTGGAAGACCATCGCGATGTCGCGGTCCTTCGATTCCAGGTCGTTGACCACCTTGTCGTCGACGCGGATCTCGCCGCCGGAGATTTCCTCCAGCCCGGCCAGCATGCGCAGCAGCGTGCTCTTGCCGCAGCCCGAGGGGCCGACCAGCACCACGAACTCGCCGTCGCGGATGTCGAAGTCGATGCCCTGGATGACCTTGACCTTGCCGAAGGACTTCTGGATATCGCGGAAGGAAACAGAGGCCATGGAAAGAAGTCCGGGCTCAGCTCTTCACGGCGCCGGCGGTCAGGCCGGAGACCATGTAGCGCTTGAAGGTGTAGTAGATCGCCGCCGGCGGCAGCGCGTAGATGAAGCCGGTGGCCATCAGCAGCTCCCAGGGCGAATCGTCGGCCGACAGGAAGTTGCCCAGCGCGACGGCCAGCGTGATGTCGGTGTCCTTCGACAGCAGCAGGAAGGCGTACAGGTATTCGTTCCAGGCCAGCAGCAGCGCGTAGGTGCCCACCGCCACCAAGGACGGCACCATCAGCGGCAGGTAGACCAGGCGGAACAGCTGCAGCGGGCTGGCGCCGTCGATGCGCGCGGCCTCGTCCAGTTCCCAGGGCAGTTTGTCGGAGGCCTGCTTGAGCACCCAGATGCAGTAGGGCGAGGCGATGGTCACCATCGCCAGGATCAGCGCCCACTGGTTGTTGAGCATGCCGTAGACGCTCATCGTCTTGTACATCGGCACGGCCAGGAAGGCGGCCGGGATGAAGTAGGTGAACAGCGCCAGGTTCATCACCGTGCGGCCGCCCGGCAGCTTCATGCGGCTGATGGCGAAGGCCGCGCAGGTGGCGATGAACAGCGTGAGCACGGCCACGCTCAGCGCGATCACCACTGAATTGAGCAGCTGGTGCCAGAAGTGGTTGAGATAGAAGTGTTCCTGATAGAAGACGGTGCGGAAGTTCTGCAGCGTCGGGTTCTCCGGCCACAGCCGCCCCGAGGTGGCCTGGTCCTTGGACGAGATCGCGAACAGGAACAGGTGGTACACCGGGATCAGCGTCCACAGCAGCAGCGGAATGCCCACCAGCAGCAGCTGCGCCTCGGTGCTGGCCTTCCGCCAGCTGAAGCGCTGGCTCATTTCGACAGCCTCTTCATCATGAAATACACCAGCGGCAGCACCAGCGGCAAGGACACGACGATGGCCGCCATCGACAGGTCGACCTGGTCCAGCCGCAGGTAGCGGATGCCCAGCGTGGCCAGCACGTGGGTCAGGTCGGCCGGCCCGCCGCCGGTGAGCAGGTAGACGCTGTTGAAGTCGCCCAGCGTCCAGATCATCGACAGGATGGTCGACGTCAGGTACAGCGCGCGCATCGCCGGCCAGGTGATGAAGCGGAACTTCTGCCAGCGCGTGGCGCCGTCGACGCTGGCTGCCTCGTACTGCTCGCCGGGAATGGCCAGGCGCCCGGCCACCAGAATCAGCGTCCAGAAGGGCAGCGACTTCCAGATGTGCATCAGCATCGAGAAGCTCAGCGCCAGGGTCGGGTCGTTGAGCCAGTTCGGCCCGTCGCGGCCGGTGAGCTTGAAGATCAGCGTGTTGATCACGCCCCATTCGGGGTTGAGCATGAAGCGCACCGACAGGATCGTCGGGATCGACGGCACGGCCCAGGGGATGATGAAGACCGCCGCCAGCACGCTGATCCACCAGCGCTTCTGCACGAAGAAGGCCGACAGGCCCAGCGCGACCAGCATCTTCAGGTTGATCGCCACGACGATGAAGACCACCGTGTTGATCGCCGTGCGGAAGAAGATCGGGTCGTCGAAGAGCTTGTGGTAGCTGGATGGGTGGCGCGCCAGCCACAGCCCGTAGCACACGGGGAAGAGCACGAACACCAGGAACACCAGCACGTAGGGCAGCACCATGGCGCGGCCCCAGAACACCCACTGGCTGAGCGGCTTGGTGGGCGCCCGGGGCGGCTGGGCGAGGGTGTCGGTGCTCATCGTGTCTTTCGTCGGCGGCTTGCGCTGGCCCGTGTCAACCCCCGGGGCAGCGCGCCTCGCGGCGGCGGCCCGGCATGCGCCTGCCGCCGCGTCCAGGACGCCGGAACTAGTCGGTCGAACTCGCCACCTGCTTGATGCGCGCGATCATCTCGTCGGTGGCCTGCGGCACCGGCACCTTCTCGTTGATGATGCGGTTCATCGCCTTGGCCCAGACGTTCTCGTTGTTGAGGATCGTGAACTTCCAGTTCTTGGTGAATTCGAAGGGCACGGTGCCCGCCATGAACTGGTTGTACACCGCCAGCCGGTGCGGGTCGGCCTTCCAGAACGCGCTCTGCTGCGCGTTCTTGGTCACCGGGAACCAGCGGCCGAGCGAGCCTTCGACGTAGGGCGTGAGGTTGGCTTCGTCGAGCATGAAGGCCACGAACTTCTTCGCCGCCGCGGTGTTCTTGGCGGCCTTGAAGATGACGCCTGTCTTGACCGCGGCGCGGTAGACGAACTTGCTGCCATCAGGCTTGTCCGGCCAGCCCGCGGTGGCGATCAGTTCGGTGTAGTTCTTCTTGGCCTGCGCACGCTGGGCTTCGGTGAGCGTGGCGTTGTTCATGTCGTCCAGCCACTTGGCGGCGATCGAGATGGTCGCGTTGTGCGTCATCACGATCGTCTTGTTGTGGAAGGCCACGTTGTTGTCCGGGTCCTTCCAGCTGGTGGACGACGGCGGCGTGCAGCCCTTGGCATAGACGGCCGTGTAGTCGGTCAGCGCGTTGATCAGGCCCTGCCGCACCGACGGGTCGTCGACCAGCAGCTTGCCCGAATCGCTGACCAGCTTGACGTTGTAGCCGTCCATGAAGGTCAGGAACGAATAGAACGAGTCGCTGGAGTCCACGCCCATCGGCATGCCGATGCCGAAGCCGCGCTGTCCGGTCTTCTGGCGGTAGGCGGGCTGCACCTTGTCGCACCAGAAGCTCCAGTAGCCCTTCCAGTCCTTCGGGATGTCGCTTTCCTTGAAGCCCGCATCGGCCAGCATGTCCTTCCAGTACTGGATGTGCATGGTCTGCTGCTTGATCGGGAACGCGTAGTAGGCGCGTGTCTTGGTGACGTTGTCGTACAGGAACGTCGTCGCCAGCGCCGCCGGCTCGAAGCGGTTGCGGATCGGGTCGATGATGCTGGTCAGGTCGAGCAGCTTGTCTTCGTAGGCCCACTTGGCCGTGACCTGGAAGTCGTAGACGTCGGCATAGGCCACGTCCGGCGGATTGCCGGAATCCAGCGCCGCCACCGTCTTGGGAATCATGTCCTGGATGGGGTACTGCGACAGGTCGATCTTGATGTTCTTGTTCTTCTCTTCGAACTTCTTGATGGCGGCGAACAGGGCATCGTCCTCCGCCTTGTAGAAGCCCTTGACCCACCAGACGGTCAGCTTCTCCTGAGCGAAGGCCGGGCCCGTCGCGATGAGCGCACTGCCGATCGCCGCTGCCGCGGCAAGTTGCTTCAACTTCATCGGGTTGTCTCCATGCTGTGGAAAGGGGGTGGCGGGAAGCCGCTGCCACACGGCGGCGACTATAGGTGCCGCCGAAAATTGACAACACCGGAAGTACCCTTGCGCGCCGCCGTAACCGCGCCGTAACCTCGCCGTAACCGCCGGTCGTCGCCGTCAGCGGCCGCGCCAGGCCGGTGGGCGCTTGTGCAGGAACGCCGCGATGCCCTCGCGGCTGTCGTCCGACGCGCGCACGCGCGCCGCGGCCTCGCCGCTGAGCTGCCAGGCCAGCTGGTCGGCGGCCTCGATGGCCTGGTTCAGCACGCCCAGGCTCTCGCGTACCGCCACCGGGCTGTTGCGGCAGATCGCTTCGGCCAGCCGCAAGGCTTCGCCCACCGCGTCGCCTTCGGCGCACAGCCGGTTCACCAGGCCCAGCGCATGGGCGCGCTCGGCACCGATCGGCTCGCCGGTCATGACCAGTTCGCGCGCCAAGTTGGGCGGCAGCGCGCGTGCGGCGCGGAACACGCCGCCGTACAGCGCCAGCAGCCCGCGCTTCACCTCGGGCAGCGCGAAGCGCGCGCGCGGCGACGCCACCACCAGGTCGCAGGCCAGCACCAGCTCGAAGCCGCCGCCGAAGGCCAGGCCGTCGACCGCGGCGATCAGCGGCTTGCGGCGGGCGCGGCGGATCAGCCCGTAGGGCCCGCCCCGCTCGGTGTGGTTGCGGTCGGGGTCGGCCAGGTCGCTGCCGGCACTGAAGGCGCGGCCCTGGCCGGTGAGCACGCCGACCCACAACGCCTCGTCGTCCTCCAGCCGGTTCATCGCCGCGTCCAGGCCCAGCGTCATGGCATGGTCCATGGCGTTGAGCTTGGCATCGCGGTCCAGGCGCACCAGCAGCACGCGGCCGTGGACTTCGGTGGACACCGGCATGGTGCGCTCAGTAGCCCGGCGGCGGCTGGTAGCCGCCGATCAGGCGCGCCAGCTCGCCGGCCAGCCAGATGGTGCTCAGGTCGGCGAACTCCGGTCCGACGATCTGCAGGCCCACCGGCAGGCCGCCGGGCGTGAGGCCGACCGGCGCGACCGTGGAGGGCAGGAAGGGCGCGGTCGCCAGCCCGGCCCAGAACAGCTGGCCGAAGTAGGGGCGGTCGATGCCGTTGATGCGCATCGTGCGCGCCGGCATCGGCTCGCTCTGGTCGTGCGGGAAGGCGGCGGTCGCGGTGATCGGCATCAGCACCAGATCGTGCCTGCCGAAGAAGTCGTGCCAGGCCCAGCGCAGTTGCTCGCGCTGCTGGTTGGCGTCGAACACCTCCTTGTAGCTGGCGGTGGACGCGCGCAGCGCCATGGCATGGTCGCTGGTGTCGTCGTCGCGCAGCCGGGCGCGTGCCGCCAGCAGGTCGGCAAAGTCGGCGCGGCGCGCGGCCAGGTTGGACTGCAGCAGCATCAGGTAGACGCGGTGCGCGTGCAGCGGGTCGAAGGCCGGCCGCGCCTTGAAGTCGACCTTGGCGCCGGCCTTGGCCAGCGCGCGCGCGGCCGCTTCGATGGGCTGCTTGACGCTGTCGTCCACCGGCGCGATCGTCGGCTCGTCCAGCCAGACGGCGACGCGCAGGCCCTTGACGCTGCGCGGCGGCGCGGGCAGGCGGTAGACCATGCCGCGTGCGTTCAGGTCGTCGGCGCCGACCGTCAGCTTCAGCGCCAGCGACAGGTCGGCCGCGCTGCGCGCCAGCGGGCCGATGACCGACAGGTCGGCCTCGGCACCGGGCTGCGGCGCCAGCGTGTGGCCGCGCTTGGGCACGATGCACCAGGTGGACTTGTGGCCGTAGACGCCGCAATAGGCGGCCGGGTTGCGGATGCTGCCGCCGATGTCGCTGCCGTATTCCAGCGCGCTCAAGCCGGCCGCGACCATCGCCGCGCTGCCGCCCGACGAGCCGCCCGGGCCGCGCGTCAGGTCCCAGGGGTTGTTGGTGGTGCCGTAGACCGCGTTGTAGCTCTGGAAGTCCGCCAGGTTCAGCGGCACGTTGCTCTTGCCGAAGACCACGGCGCCGGCGGCCTTCAGGCGCTGCACGGCCAGCGCGTCCTGCGTGGCGACGTGGGCCTTGCGCGGCACATGGCCCCAGGTGGTGGGCTGGCCCTGCAGGTCGAAGGATTCCTTCACCGTCATCGGCAGGCCGTGCAGCGGGCCCCAGACCTCGCCCTTGGCCAGTGCGCGGTCGGCGGCGCGCGCACGGTTCAGCGCCGCCTTGCGGTCGTCGACGACCAGCGCGTTCAGCGCCGGGTTGAAGCGGTCGACGCGCGCGAGGTAAGCCTTCAGCAGCTCGACGCTGCTGACCTGGCCTTTGCGCAACGCGGCGGCCTGCGCGGTGGCCGAGCCGAAGGGAAATGTCTTGAGGTTCATGGCGGAGGGGCAGGGTGGGGGCGCCGCAGGCGCGGGTCAGAGAAGGGCGAGCACCATCATGGCCAGGCCGATGATGCCGGCCAGCCAGACGAGCGTGCGCAGGTAGACGATGCCGGCGTAGTACACCGGGATGTACAGCACGCGCGACCAGAAGAACAGGGTGGCGCCGCTGGCGATGCGCGGGTTGGTGGCGCCGGCGGCGTGGGCCACCAGCGCGATCACCGCGAACAGCATGAAGTTCTCCAGCGTGTTGCGCGCGGTGCGCTCGGCACGCCCGGCCAGGCCGATCGCGGCGGGCAGGTTCTCGCGGTTGCCGAAGGCGAGCATGGTGCCGGCCAGCGTCCAGCCTCGGACCCGGATCAGGCTGGCCGCCAGCAGCGTCGCCCAAGTCAGCAGGGCCATGTAGACGACGAGCGTCAGGGTGGGAGTCATCACGGTCTCCTGGTGTGTTTTTCGTGCGGCGGGCACCACCTCACGAGCGGCACGCTCGAGCGCAGGCCCGGTGCGACGATACGGGAAATCGGGCGCGTTCGGATTTGCGAGGGGAGACGCGGCGTGCGACTGCTCCCGGCGCTTTGCTGCCCTTGGTTGAGTGACTTCGCAGGGTT
>JAHBZS010000078.1 GCA_019635285.1 Rubrivivax sp.
CATGCAGGCCGGGGCGGTCGCGCCACCGTGGCGGGTGGTCGGCCTGCCGGGCCAGAAGTTCCCGTTGACCCGATTCGATGTCCAGGCCCAGGACGATGGCACGGTCGCGCTGCGGATCCGGGCCGATGCGTCGTACGGCAACCTCGTGTTCAACGCCGGCCCGGCGCAGCTCCATCTCGCGGCACGACTGCGCTGGCGCTGGCGACTCGAACGCGGCCTGGCGCAATCCGACCTGCGGACCCGGGACGGCGACGACGCGCCGCTCAAGGTCTGCGTACTGTTCGACATGCCCCTCGACGGCATGTCCTTCGGCGAGCAGACGAGCCTGCGTATCGCCCGCGCCCTGTCCGATGAGCCCCTGCCCGCCGCAACGCTGTGTTATGTATGGGACCGCCTGCTGCCGGCGGGCAGCATCGTGCCCAATGTGTTCAGCGCGCGCGTGCGGTACCTGGTCGCAGGCCAGGGGCCGCCGCGCCCCGGCCAGTGGGTGCCGGTGGACCGGCCGCTGGCCGAGGACTTCCTGCGCGCCTTCGGCCACGAGACCCGGTCCCTGCCCCCGCTGATTGCGCTGGCCGTGGGTGCCGACGCCGACAACACCGGCGGCAGCAGCCTGGCCGTGGTCGGCGACCTGCTGCTGGTGCAGCCCTGATGCGCGCCGGGCCGGCCGCCACGGTGTAAGAATGCGGGGGAATCGGCGACTATCAGCCACATCCCCGGCGCATGCGTGCTGCGTGCGCCACAACCCAAGAAACGGTGCCTGTCGGTGAGCCCCAAGAAAATCCTGATCCTCGCCGTCGTGCTGGCCGCGGTGGTGGCCTTCTTCGCCTTCGACCTGGGGCGTTATTTCAGCCTGGACTTCGTCAAGCAGAGCCAGGCGCAGTTCAACGCGCTGTTCGCGGAGCACCCGGTCACCGTGACGCTGGCCTATTTCGCGATCTATGTCGCCGTCACGGCCTTGTCGCTGCCGGGAGCCGCCATCATGACGCTGGCCGCTGGCGCCGGCTTCGGCCTGGTGCTGGGCACCATCGTGGTCTCGTTCGCCTCCACGCTGGGCGCGACGCTGGCCATGCTGGTGGCCCGGTACCTGCTGCGCGACAACATCGAGGCGCGTTTCGGCCGGCGCCTGGCCGACGTCAACAAGGGCGTCGAGCGCGAGGGAGCTTTTTATCTGTTCACGCTGCGACTGATCCCGGCGATTCCGTTCTTCGTGCTCAACCTGGTCATGGGACTGACCCGGATGAAGACCCGGACCTTTTTCTGGGTCAGCCAGGTCGGCATGCTCGCCGGCACCGTGGCCTATGTCTACGCCGGCACCGAACTGGCCAAGATCGACTCCCTGGGGTCCATCCTGTCGCCGGGACTGATCGGCGCCTTCGTGCTGCTGGGCATCTTCCCGCTGCTGGCGCGCCGGATCGTCGACATGGTCCAGAGGCGCAAGGTGTTCGCCCGCTGGAACGACCAGCGGCCGGCGACGTTCGACCGCAACCTGGTCGTCATCGGCGCCGGCGCCGGCGGACTGGTCGCCTCCTACATCGCGGCGGCGGTCAAGGCCAAGGTCACGCTGGTCGAGGCGCACAAGATGGGCGGCGACTGCCTGAACTTCGGCTGCGTGCCGAGCAAGGCCCTGATCCGCACCGCCAGGCTGCAACACCAGATCCGGCATGCCGAGCGCTACGGATTCACCGAGGCCACGGCCACGTTCAGCTTCAAGCAGGTGATGGCGCGCATCCACCAGGTGATCGCCGACATCGCGCCGCACGACAGCATCGAGCGCTACACCAGCCTGGGCGTGGACGTGCGGCCCGGCTACGCGACCATCGTCAACCCCTGGACGGTCGAGATCCGGGCCGACGACGGCAGCACATCCCGGCTCACGACGCGCAACATCGTCATCGCCGCCGGCGCCCGGCCCTTCGTGCCGCCGCTGCCGGGGCTGGACGATGTCGGCTACGTCACCAGCGACACCCTGTGGGACAGCTTCGCCCAGCTGGACGAGATGCCCCGGCGCATCGTCGTGCTCGGCGGCGGCAAGGTGCTGGCCGACGGCAGCGTGCAAGAGGTGATGGCCGTCGACGACCCCTGGATAGAATCGTACTTCGCCTCGCGCCACTCCGTGCCCGCAGTCGATGGAGCCTGATACCCGCTACACCGTCATCGGCGCCGTCGTGCTGGCGCTGGCGGCAGCCGTCGTGCTGGGTTTCCTGTGGCTCAGCAGCAGCGGGCGCGATTCCGACTTCCGCTTCTACACCGTGTACTTCGAGCACCAGTCGCTCGACGGCCTGCAGGTCGGCGCCGCGGTCAACATGCGCGGCATCGCCGTCGGCCGCGTCGAGAGCTACGAGATCGAATCCGACAACATCAACCGCGTCAAGGTGCTGCTGCGCGTGACCCGCGAGACGCCGGTGCGCGACAACACCAAGGCCTCGGTGAGCCGCAACTTCGTCACCGGCATCGCGCGCATCAAGCTCGAGACGCCCAGCCCGCCGGGGCCGGAGCTCACCCACGTGGCGCACAACGAGCACTATCCGGTGATCCCCGAAGGCCAGTCGGGCATGGACCAGATCACCGATTCGGCCACGCGGCTGGCCACCTCGGCCGAAGACGCGCTGGGCCGCGTGAACGAGCTGATGGGGCCGGACAACCAACGCGTCTTCTCCGAACTTCTGCTGAACCTGCGCAACCTGACCGCGGGGCTGAATGCGCGCCTGGACACGCTAGACAAGTCCTCGGCCGGCCTGAACCAGAGCATGGCCACCTTCCGCGACGCGGCGCAGCGCATTGCCGTGTCGGCCGAGCGCCTGGCCCACAGCGCCGAGCCGCTGTCGCAGCAGGCCGGGGCCACCTTGCACGAGGCGCAAGGCGCGATACGCGACCTGAGCCGGGCCACGCGCTCGCTCGAGGCCAGTCTGTCGCGCACCCTGCAGACCCTGGAGACCGACGGCGCGTCGCTGCTGCGCCGCAGCGACGCGGCGGTGGACATCGGCACGCTGGAGCTGCGCGCCACCGCGCAGGAGCTGCGCAGCAGCGCCGAGCGCATCTCCCGCGCGCTGGACCGCCTGCAGGACCCGAAGTCGGCGTTGCTGGGCCCAGGCGAGCAGCAGCTCGGCCCGGGCGAGGCGCGTTGATGGCCGCGGCGCGCCACCCCACCCGTCGGCAGGCGTTGCGCCGGCTGGGCGCGGCGCCGGCGGCGCTGCTGGCCGGCTGCAGCCTGGGCCGCGCACCGCGCACCGACTTCCACGTGCTGCGCGATGCCGACGGCCAGGCCGCCGCGCCGACGGGCCCGAAGATCGACAAGGTGCTGCTCGTCGCGTCCGGCGCGATGCCGGGGCTGTACGACAGCGACCGCATGGTCTACAGCGCCGACGGGCGCAGCCGCTCGTACTTCCAGTACGGCTACTGGAGCGAGCGGCCCGCGCAGGCCTTGGGGGTGCTGGCCGAAGGCCGCCTGGAGCGCGCGAAGCGCTTCCGCGAGGTCGCCTCCAGCACGTCAGGCGTGCGCGGCGACCTGCTGCTGTCGCTGCGGCTGGACGAGCTGTACCTGGATGTCTCGGTCGACCCGGGGCAGGTGCGCCTGAGCGTCGCCGCCGAATTGATCGACTGGCGCAGCCGGCAGCTGCTGGCGCGGCGCGCCTTCGCACCGTCGGCCACGGTGCCCCGGCGCGATGCCGGCGGGCTGGCCGACGCCGCGGGCCAGGCGGTGGGCGTGATGCTGGGCGAGCTCGTCGCCTGGGTGGTGGCCAGCGCGGCCGCCTGAGCGCCGCGCCGCGGCCGTCCGCATCCGGCGCGCGTCAGCTGCGCTTCATCATGCCCAGCAGCGCGGCGAAGGGCAGCACCGACCGCGGCAGGTAAGGCACGCGCCACAGGCCGCCGTGGTTGGCGCCGTCGACCAGCAGCTGCAGCGGATGCGGCAGCGCCACCCCGGGCTGCGCACTGCTCTGCGGGTTGCGCAGGTCGTGCACCCACATCGCGGCGATCAGCGCGTGGGTGGTGTCGGGCTGGAAGACCTCGATGTCGAAGGCCTTGGCACCGCGGAAGCCCGCGGCCAGCGCCGGGTTGCTGAGCACCGACGCGGTGGTGGTGGACGGCGCCACGTTGATCGAGGCCACGTGGCCCGCCGCGCGCACGGCCAGCGCGCGCCATTGCTGCAGCCGCTTGGCCAGCGCGTAGTTCGGCCCCTGCTCGATGACCAGGCAGTCGACGACACCCCAGCGCGAGCCGTCGTCGGCGTCGATCAGCCGCTCGATGGCCGGCTGGAAGCTGCGCCCGCCGCTGCCGGCGCGCAGGCCGGCCTGCGCCAGGCGCTTCAGCGTGCCGCGGTCCTGATAGGCGCGCATCACGTCTTCGGCCAGCGCCTGCGGCACCGCGAAGACGTCGGTGGGCGTGGCCATCCAGGCGAAGCTGCTGCGCGGGTCGGCGCCGGCGCAGGCGTCGACCAGCGCGTCCATCGCCAGCGACACGCGCAGGTGCTTCTCGCCGTCCAGGTAGGCGATGGCCAGCAGGTCCAGCGGCGGCCCCAGCTGGCGCAGCCAGGCGGCCAGCTCCGGCGTCTGCGTCAGCATGTCGGCGCCGGCTTTCAGCAGGTCCGCCTCGGCGTCACCGGCGGGCGCCACGGCGGACGGCGCGATCAGTTGCCCGTTGCCGGCGGCCACGCACTGGGCGATGCGCTTCCAGGTGGCCGTGCGCGGCAGGTCGACGGCCACGATGTTGGCGCGCCACGATGCCAGCCAGGCCAGCGGCCCGGCCTCGCTGCCGGCACCCAGCAGCACCAGGTGGCGGTCGGACAGGTCGAACCATTCGGGATGGGTGCGCGCCAGATGCAGCGCCTGCGCTGCCGAGGCCTCGATCACGCCGGCCGCGGCCCAGGCATCGATGCGCCGCGCCAGCGCATCGCCGGCGAGACGCCGGCCCTGGTAGGGCACTTCCCAGCGCGCCGGCGCTGCGTCGCCGCGGCCACGCAGGCGCAAGGTCTGCAACGGCACTCCCGCGGGCGCGGCCATCGCCTCGCGCAGCGGCAGGCGCTGCGCGCCGCGCTCGAACACCAGCGCCTCCCAGGCGGCCCGCAGGCCGGCGCGGCAGGCGTCCACGCTGCGCTGCGGCGCCGCCGCCTGCGCCTCGACCAGGCGGCGCAGGTGCTGCGGATAGGCATGGCGCCAGTCGCGCTCGGCCAGGCAGCGCGCTGCGGCCGCCCCATCCAGCGTGCCCAGCGCGGCGGCCAGGATGCCGCGGCCCACCGTCGACGAACTGCGCTGGCCCGCCGCGTCCGGCGGGAACTGGATGCCACGCGGCTCGCTGCGCGGGGCCGCCATGGCTCAACGCAAGGGCGGGCGAGGCATCAGACGCTGCGCGCGGCGGTACAGGCTGTAGCCCTGCAGCGCATAGCCGGCCCAGCGCAAGACGCGGCCGGGGCGCACCAGCACCACCAGCAAGGCCACGCCGATCGGCCATTCGGGGTGCTGGGCCAGCCACTGCACGCCATCGCGCGCGCGATCGGCCAGACCCAGCGGCGAGCGCAGCGCCTGCACCTGGCGCGACCAGTCCTCCCGCAGCTGGCGGCTGCTCAGGCGCAGGCGCTCACGCCGGCGCGTCAACTCGTCGCGGTCGGCGGCACGCGTCATTGCGGGGGCGGGCGCAGTGCCGCCTGGTCGCGCTCGAACTCGGCCCGCGTCGCGGCGAACATCGGCTCGCCCTTGCGCAGCCGGCGTTTCGCGGCCTGCAGCAAGGCCAGGCCACCCCCCAGGCACAGCAGCGTCAGCACGCCCAGCGCCGGCAGCCGGTAGCCGTCCCACAGCAGCAGCAGCAAAAAACCGACCAGCAGCAGCAGGCCCAGGCCGAGCAGCATCAAGCCCACCAGCGCGCGCAGCGCCACCTCGATGAGGCGCAGCTTCTCGATCTCGAGGTCGGTGGCGAGCAGTTCCAGCCGCACCGCCCCCAGCGACAGCGCGGTGTGCAGCAACTGGCGCAGCGACTCGAACAGCCCTGCGCGGGACGCGGGCATGACGCGGCGGTCGCGTCAGCGGCGACCGATGAGCAAGCCGATGATCATGCCGACGCCGGCGGCGGCGCCGATGGCCTTCCAGGGGTGCTCGTGCACGTAGTCGTCGGCGGCATGGCCGGCGGCGCGGGCGCGCGCCACGGCGCTGTCCTGCAGGTCCTGCAGGCGGATCTTCGCCTGCTGCAGCCGCTCCTGCATGCGCACGCGCAGTTCGGCCGCGCCGCTGTTCGCCTGGTCGGCGGTGACCTTCAGCACTTCCTCGGCATCGGCGATGACCGTGCGCAGGTCGCTCATCAGCTTCTCGCGATTGACGACGGTGGTTTCGCTCATGTTCGCTTCCTCCTGAAGTGGTGGGGTGACGGCGTCATCCTAGCAGCCTGGCGCGCCATTAACCCCTGCCGACGAAAGGCATCTTGGTGGCCATGACGTTCATGAACAGCACGTTGGCCGACAACGGCAGGCTGGCCATGTGCGCCACCGCATCGGCCACGTGGCGCACGTCCATGCGGTCTTCGGCCTTCATGCTGCCGTCGGCCTGTGGCACGCCGCCCGTCATGCGCTCGGTCATGTCGGTGGCCGCGTTGCCGATGTCGATCTGGCCGACGGCAATGTCGTACTTGCGTCCGTCCAGCGACGCGGCGCGCGTCAGGCCGCTGACCGCATGCTTGGTGGCGGTGTAGGGCGCCGAGTTGGGCCGCGGCGCATAGGCCGAGATCGAGCCGTTGTTGATGATGCGCCCGCCCCTCGGCGACTGCGCCTTCATGATGCGGAAGGCCTGCTGGATGCCGTAGAAGACGCCGCTGAGGTTGGTGTCCACGACGTTGCGCCACTGTTCCACCGTCAGGTCCTCCAGCAGCACCGGCGGCGCGCCGGTGCCGGCGTTGTTGAACAGCAGGTCGAGCCGGCCGAAGCGCGCGCGCACCACGTCGAACAGCGCCGCCACCGAGTCCGGGCGGGTCATGTCGGCGGGCACGGCCAGCGCGCGCTGGGCGATGTCGCCGAAGGGGTCGCCGGCCGCGGCGATGGCCTCGCGCAGCGCCTCCAGGCGGCGCCCCGCGAAGACCACGCGCCAACCGTCGTCGAGCAGGCGAATCGCCGTGGCCTTGCCGATGCCGCTGCCGGCGCCCGTGACGATTGCGATGCGGTTGTGCGGGTCGGCCATGAGCGTGTCTCCGGTGTCGGTGGGACACGCAGTCTGCCATCAACCGCGGCCGGAGCCGCCCAGCCCGCCCGGCGCGGCCAGCCCCGCCCACTGCCACAGCGCGAAGCCGGCCAGCAGCAGCGCCGAGGCGCGGTTGACCCAGGTCTGCGCGCGCGCGTCGAAGCGCGAGCGCAGGCGGGCGACGCCGGCGCTGAGCAGCAGCCACCACAGCGCCGAGCCGAGCAGCACGCCGGCCACCAGCGTCCACGGCGAGCCGCCGGCCAGGCGCGCACCCAGGGTGCCGAAGATGGCGATGAAGGAAAAGATCGTCGCCGGGTTGGACAGCGTCAGCGCGAAGGTGCCGGCGAAGTAGTGCCAGCCGTCGCGCGCCGGCGCCGTGGCCGCGGCGCGCTCGGCCAGCGGCGCGCGCAGCAGTTGCCAGGCCATGAAGAGCAGCACCGCGCCGCCGGCCAGCGCCAGCGGCATGCGCGCCGCCACCAGCGCATTCACGAGCCAGCTCACGCCGTAGGCGCCGATGGCCCCGTACACCGCATCGGCCGCCGCCGCGCCCAGGCCGGTGGCCAGCCCCGCGCGCGGCCCGTGCTCGAGGCTGCGCTGGATGGTGAGCAGGCCGATCGGCCCGACCGGCGCGGCGATCGACAGGCCGACGAGCAGCGAGGAGAGAAACACGCTCCAGGTTTCCATGGCCCGACTCTAGGGCCACGGCGCAACGATTGCGTGTGCTCAACGGGTACCGGCCAGGGTGTCAACAGAATGCAGGCGTCCATTCGACAAGGAGAAAGCACCATGCAACTCAAGACCACGATCCTCGTTGCCGCCGTCGTTGCCGCATTCGCCGCGCAGGGCACGGCCCTGGCTGCCGACAAGAAGAAGCCCGCGGGCAAGGCCGGCGAATGCGCCGAGCAGGCCGAGATGCCCAAGGCGGCGTCGGAGAAGAACCGCGCCGATGTGAAGGCCGAGGGCAAGGGCACCAGCCGCGAATGCGAGGCGAGCGCCGCGCCGGCGCCCAAGTCGGGCGGCAAGACGCGCGCCGAGGTGAAGAAGGAAGTCAAGGACGCCGTCAAGTCGGGCGAGATGTCCAAGAGCGACGCGCTGGAGAAGGCCAAGAAGTAATTCCTCCGCGAAGCGCCCTGCCGGCCCGGCGAGAATCGGGCCATGAACGTCTTCGGCATCGCCGGCCATTCCGGCATGGGCAAGACCACCCTGCTCGAGCGGCTCATCCCGCTGCTGACCGCGCGCGGGCGGGTGGTCTCACTGGTCAAGCACAGCCACAAGGTCATCGAGGTCGACCGGCCGGGCAAGGATTCCTACCGCCTGCGCGAAGCCGGCTGCCAGGAGGTGCTGCTGCTCGGCGAGGGGCGCTGGGCGCTGATGCACGAGCTGCGCGGCGCCGAGGAGCCGCCCCTGCCCTACCTGCTCGGCCGCCTGCAGCACTGCGATCTGGTGCTGATCGAGGGCTTCAAGCAGGGTGACTTTCCCAAGCTCGAGGTGTGGCGGCCTTCGCAGGGCCGCGAGATGCTGTGGCCGAACTGGCCGGGCATCGCCGCCATCGCCTCCGATGCGCCGCGCCCCGCGCAGGTGCCTTCGACCCTGCCCTGGCTGGATCTGCACGACGCGGCCGCATTGGCCGATTTCGTGCTCGCCCACGCGCGGCCGGCGGCGGCCTAACTCCGTTCGCCCTGAGCTTGTCGAAGGGCCCCGCGCAGCACCTCGGGCGGGCTTCGACAAGCTCAGCCCGAACGGGACCGATCCATGCTCAGCGCGGCCCGAAGGCGTCGTCGATCTCGTTGAAGAACGCGCCCATGGCGTCCTCGGCCGGCAGGTGCGGGCCGGTGCCGCTGTGTTCGGACTGCGAGGAGGGAATGAAGCCGCCGCGCCGCACGTCGAATACGTGCACCTCGCCCTCCTCGATCACGTAGTGCCAGCCGTGCAGGGCGAGGCGATTCGCCTCGACGCGCTCGCGCACCATCGGGTAGTCCATCAGCCGCTCGAGCTGCAGCACCACGGCGCGCTGCTCGGTGCGGCGCAGCGCCTCGGGCGACACCTGCACGGGCAGCACCGCCTCACGCCCCAGTTCCAGCCAGGCGGCCAGATTGGTGGCCTGCGCCGGCGCGCCGTCGTAGAGCGCGCGGATGCCGCCGCAGTGGCTGTGACCGCAGACGACGATGTGCGCGACGTTCAGGTTGAGCACCGCGAACTCGATCGCCGCGGCGGTGCCGTGGTAGCCGGCCGAGCCGTCGTGCGGCGGCACGAAGGCGCCGACGTTGCGCACGATGAAGAGCTCGCCCGGCCCGGTGCCGGTGAGCATGTAGGGCACCAGGCGCGAATCGCTGCAGCCGATGAACAGGATGGTCGGGTGCTGGCCTTCGCGCACCAGATCCTGGAAGCGCGTGCGGATGCCCGGAAAGGTCTGTTCGCGAAAACGTTGCAGGCGTTGCAGCAGTTCGTCGGCCATGGGGCGCGCGCCTACTGCACCAGCGGTGACTCCGCGCCGCCCAGCAGCTGCACGTACTGGCGCAGCGCCGTGGCGTAGGACTGCTGGCGCAGCGTGGCCTCGATCGCGCCGCGCACCGCCTCGAAGGGCAGTGCCTCGCCGCTCTCGCGCTGCAGCACCTCGACCACATGCAGCCCGAAGCGGCTGTGCACCAGGCGCGGCAGCACGCCGACCTCGGCGTG
>JAHBZS010000079.1 GCA_019635285.1 Rubrivivax sp.
GATCCCGAGTTCATGGAGGCTTACCTCGCCTTTCGAAGCGTACCTCACCGCAACGGCCCGCTGCCGCAGAAATTCAAGGAGCTTGTGATGGTCGCGATCAACGCGGCCACGACACACCTTTATGCGCCCGGCGTGCGACGCCACATCCGCAATGCGCTGCGCACGGGTGCAACCGTCGACGAAATTCTTGAGGTGATCCAGTTGACCACGGTAATGGGGATTCATTCGTGCAACCTCGCCGTGCCGATCTTGCTTGAGGAAGCGGAGGCTCTTGGTCAAGAGAGACCCGGTTCATCGGGTTAGGTGCAGTGGTCGGCCGCTTCCCGCGTGGCGCGTGTTGGACGCCGTGCATCGAAGGTGGCGGCGCGCGCAACAAGCAATTCCGCCTGGCGACGATGGATGGTCAGGCCGCAGCTCCCGCAAGATCGAGCGCCGGCTGTACGCGGACCTGGCGTTACCTAGGCCGCATCACGCAGCAGCCGCTTCATCAGCTTGCCGTTGGCATTGCGCGGCAGCGCCTGGTCGCTCCAGACAAAACTCTCGGGCACCTTGTAGTCGGCCAGGCGTTCGGCGCAGAAGCGCCGCAGGGCGGCGTCGTCGCGCACCGCGCCCGGCGCATGCAGCACCGCGTGCACCCGCTCGCCCAGCACCGGGCAGGGCTTGCCGACCACCGCGGCCTCGACCATGCCCGGCCAGGCCATCAGCACGTTCTCCACCTCGACCGAATAGATCTTGTAGCCGCCGCGGTTGAGCATGTCCTTCTTGCGGTCGAAGACGCGCACGAAGCCCTGCGCGTCGACCGAGCCCAGGTCGCCCGAATGCCAGTAGCCGGCGGTGAAGGCGGCCGCCGTCGCCTCGGGGTTGGCCCAATAGCCGGGCACGACCATCGGCCCGCCGATCCACAGTTCGCCGGTGTCGCCGGGCGCCACCTCGCGGCCGTCGTCGTCCATGACGCGGATGTCGGCGGCCGGCAGCGCCACGCCCACGCTGTCGGCATGCGCGCGGGTCAGGCCGGCCGGCATCATGGTCGTCGGCGAGGTGGTCTCGGTGGCGCCGTAGGCATTGAGCAAGCTCAGTTGCGGCAGCTGCGCGGCCAGCGCGTCGATGGTCGCCACCGGCATCGGCGCCCCGCCGTAGCCGCCAACGCGCCAGCTGCTCAGGTCGTGCCGCACCATCGTGCCGCTGAGCAGGCACAGGTTGTACATCGCCGGCACCATCAGCGTGTGGCTGATGCGCTCGGCCTCGACCAGGCGCACGAAGTCCGCGGCCTGGAAGGCCGGCACGACGACGATCGCGCCCCCCACCTGCAGCATCGCCGCGATGATGGCGATGAGCCCGGTGACGTGGCTGCCCGGCACCGCCAGTGCCGAGCGGTCCTCGGGCACCAGCCGCATGCAGGCCTGGTAGTGCAGCACCGAATGCACCACGTTGCGCTGCGTCAGCATCGCGCCCTTGGGGCGGCCGGTGGTGCCCGAGGTGTAGAGGATGCAGGCCACGTCGTCCTCGCCGGCCGACGCCACCGCGGGCGGGGGCGACGCCGCGGCGTCGGCGGCCAGCGCCGCCAGGCTGCCGGCGCCTGTGCCGCCCACCACGACACGCAGCCCCAGCGAAGGCGCTTCGGCGGCATCGGGAATGCGCTCGGCCAGCTCGGCATCGAAGACGATGGCCTTGGCGCCGCACTGGCCGGCGATGTAGGCCAGCCCGGGGCGCTGCTCGCGCACGCCCACCGGCACCGCGATCGCGCCCAGGCGCTGCACGGCGAGCAGCACGAAGACGAATTCCGGCCGGTTGGCGATGAACATCAGCACGCGGTCGCCTGCGGTGATGCCCCGCGCCGCCAGGCCGGCGGCAATGCGTGCGGCTTCGGCCTCGGTGGCCGCATAGCTCCAGCGCCGGCCTTCGCAGACCACCGCGTCGTGCGCGGCACGCGCCGCCACGCTGCGCGCGAACATCGCGTAGAAGCCCGCGGGCCGGTCGACGAAGCAGCGCACCACGCGGTCGGTGTGCAGCGCCTCGTAGCGCATCGGGGGCACCGGGTAGCCGGACCAGTGCTGCGTCATCTCATGCCTCCTCGCGCGCATTCTCGCGCGGGCACAAGACCCCGGTGGCTTCGGGCGCCGGTCAGGCGGCTGGCTTGAGCAGCTTGGCGGGCAACTTGCGCACGAAGCTGCGGGCGTGCTCCTTGAGCTGCTCGCTCAGGTCCGGGCGCAGCGCTTCGAGCAGCGGCGTGTTGATCGACACCTTGCCCGAGCAGTGGCGCAAGGTGGCCTGGCTGGCCAGCGACTTGAAGAACAGCACCTGCGTCAGCGTCGACTTCGCCTCCAGGCCGAAGGCCATCAGCGCCACCGTCAGGCCGCCGTCGGCCGACTGCTCGGCCAGGCTGATCTGGAAGCGCGCGGCCGACGCCTGCTGGCTCTCGCGGCTGAACAACGTCATGAAGGGGCTGTCCTGGTCCATCGAGGCCAGCGCGTCGAGCGTGGTCGCAACCAGCGCCAGCGCGCTTGCCGACGGCATCAGCAGGCCCGCCGCCACCTTCAGGATGGCCTCGTGCGCCGAGAAGTTCTGGCTGGTCTCGACGTAGACCGCGAAGCCCTGGTCCTGCACCATCCAGCCCAGCTGCTGCAGCGCGCCGAAGTAGCTGTCGTACCAGTCGAAGATGCGCGTCGGGTCGGCCACCTCGGCCTTGGCCCACAGCTGCGCGAACAGCGAGCAGTTGATCAGGTCCTGGCGCCATTGCGGGTCCACGTGCGTGGCGAAGGACACCAGGTCCGAGCCGACCACGGCCGCCTGCGCCTTGCCGGCCACCAGCGCCTCGTCCGCGGCGTCGCCCTGCGCCGCGTCGCGCAGCCGCGGCGGCGCGGCGGGCAGCACGGCGGAACGCACGAACTGGCGGGAGCGGGCAACGTCGGCGCTGGGGGGCATCGCGGATCCCTGCTGCGGTAGAGGCACCGCATCGGATCACAAGGCGCCGCGCCGCCCCATCCCTAGAATGCTCCAACCCCACCCGTCCGACAAGGAGCCCCTGTTCATGAAGACCCGCATCACCGAGCTGTTCGGCATCCAGCACCCGATCATCCAGGGCGGCATGCACTTCGTCGGCTTTGCCGAGATGGCCGCGGCGGTGTCGAACGCCGGCGGGCTGGGCATCATCACCGGGCTGACGCAGAAGACGCCGCAGCTGCTGGCCAACGAGATCCGCCGCTGCCGCGAGATGACCGACAAGCCCTTCGGCGTGAACCTGACCTTCCTGCCGACCGTCAGCTCGCCCGACTACCCCGGCTACATCAAGGCCATCATCGACGGCGGCGTCAAGGCCGTCGAGACCGCCGGCAACAACCCGCAGAAGTGGATGCCGCTGCTGCACGAGGCCGGCATCAAGGTGATCCACAAGTGCACCTCGGTGCGCCACAGCCTGAAGGCCGAAGCCATCGGCTGCGACGCGGTCAGCGTCGACGGCTTCGAGTGCGGCGGCCACCCCGGCGAGGACGACGTGCCCAACTTCATCCTGCTGCCGCGCGCCGCCGAGGAGCTGAAGATCCCGTTCGTCGCCAGCGGCGGCATGGCCGACGGGCGCAGCCTGGTGGCGGCGCTGGCGCTCGGCGCCGAAGGCATGAACATGGGCACGCGCTTCATGGCCACGAAGGAGGCGCCGATCCACGACAACGTCAAGCAGGCGCTGGTGGCGGCCAGCGAACTGGACACGCGCCTCGTGATGCGCCCGCTGCGCAACACCGAGCGCGTGCTGCGCAACGCCGCCACCGACGCGCTGCTGGAGAAGGAGCGCACGCTCGGCGCGGCCATCAAGTTCGAGGACATCATCGAGCAGGTGGCCGGCGTCTACCCGAAGATCATGAAGGACGGCGCCATGGATGCCGGCGTCTGGTCCTGCGGCATGGTGGCCGGGCTGATCCGCGACGTGCCCACCGTCAAGGAACTCATCGACCGCATCATGGCCCAGGCCGAGGACATCATCCGCAAGCGCCTGGCCGGCTTCGCCAACGCCTGAGGCCTGGGCATGCGCCACGCAGACGACCCCGTGCCCCGGCCCCGATGCGCCTGCTGGTCGTAGAGGACGATCTGCAGCTCGGCGACGCGCTCGCCGCCGGGCTGCGCCAGTTCGACCATGCGGTGGACTGGTTCAGCGATGGCGCGCAGGCCGATGCCGCACTCGCCGGCGCGCCCTATGACGCGCTGGTGCTGGACCTGGGGCTGCCGGGCACCGACGGCATGGGCTGGCTGCGGCGCTGGCGCCAGCGCGGCCTGCAGCTGCCGGTGCTGGTGCTGACCGCGCGCGACAGCGTCGAGCAGCGCATCGCCGGCCTGGACGCCGGCGCCGACGACTACCTGATCAAGCCGATCACCATCGACGAGCTGGCGGCGCGGCTGCGCGCGCTGCTGCGCCGCTCGTCGGGCCAGGTGCAGGAGGTCTGGTCCCACGGCGCGCTGCGCTACGACCCGGCCGCCAAGCAGGTGCAATGGGAGGGCAAGCCGGTCGAGCTGACCGGGCGCGAGATGGCGCTGCTGGAGATGCTGCTGCTGCACCCGCAGCGCGTGCTGTCGCGTGCGCTGCTGCAGGAAAAGCTCTACGACTGGAGCGGCAGCGAGCCCGAGAGCAATGCGCTCGAGGTCTACGTGCACCACCTGCGGCGCAAGATCCACCCGCGCATCGTGCGCACCGTGCGCGGCGTCGGCTACGCACTCGGCGCGCCAGAGGGCACGCCGTGAGCCTGCAGCGGCGGCTGCTGCTGTCGCTGCTGATCTGCGCGCCCGTGGTCTGGGCGATTGCGCTGGCGGTGTCGGTGCATCGCGCACGGCACGAAGTCAACGAACTCTTCGACAGCGAGCTGATCCGCCTGGCGCGGCACGTCCAGGCCACGGTGATCGGCGCCCGCGTGCCGGGCCAGACACCGCAGCGGGCCCCCGCCCGCGGCGACGCCGACCTGCGCGACCTGGCCGTGGCCGTGTGGAACGCCGACGGCGAGCTGCTGCTGATCGACCGCGAGGGCCCGCAGCTGCCCTATCGCCGCGATGCCACCGGCTTCGTCGACGTGACCATCCGCGGCCGGCCTTGGCATGTGTATTACCTGCAGTCTGCGGACGCCCCCTGGCTGGTCGCCGCCGGGGCACGCTCGCGCGAGCGCGACGCCGCGGTGTGGGGCCTGGTGAGCAGCCAGCTGGTGCCTTGGTTGCTGGTGCTGCCGGTGCTGCTGGCGGCGATGGCCTGGGCGGTGCGGCGCGCGCTGGCGCCGGTGCGCGCCTTGACCGGCGAACTGCAGGTCCGCCATGCCAATGACCTGCGCGGCATCCCCGATGCCGACACGCCCGGCGAGCTGAAGCCGATGGTCGCGGCGATGAACGGCCTGTTCGCGCGCATCGCCGCCACGCTGGAGCGCGAGCGCCGCTTCACCGCCGACGCCGCACACGAGCTGCGCACGCCGCTGGCCGTGCTGCGCGCCCAGTGGGACGTGCTCAAGCGCGCCACCGGCGAGGCCGAACGCCAGCAGGCGGCCGCACGGCTGGACGCCGGCATGGACCGCATGGACCGGCTGGTGACGCAGATGCTGGCGCTGTCGCGGCTGGAGACCACGGACAGCCTGCCCCAACCGCGGCCCGTGGCCTGGCCGGCGATCGTCGAGCAGGCGATGAGTGACGTGCTGCCGCTGGCCGAGCGGCGCCACATCGAGCTCGACTGCCTGTGGCCGCCGCACGGCCAGCCCGCGCTGCCGCTGCAGGGCGATGCCGACCTGCTGACGGTGCTGCTGCGCAACCTGCTGGACAACGCGGTGCGCTATGCCGACGACGGCAGCACCGTGACCTTGCGTTTCGACGCGTCGCGGCTGGCCGTGGAAAACGACGGCACGCCGCTGCCCGAGGACATCCGCACGCGCCTGGGCGAACGTTTCCACCGCGTGGCTGGGCAGCGCGAAAGCGGCAGCGGCCTGGGCGTGTCGATCGTGCAGCGCATCGCCAAGCTGCACGGCCTCGGGCTGAGCTACCGCACGCGCGCCGACGGGCGCGGCGTGGTCGCCGAGATCTCCGCGGCCTGAACGCGCCGCCGCCGCTAGCCGCGCAATTCGTTCAGCCGGGCGGCCACGTCCTTGCGGCCCATGCGGCGCAGCGCCGCCAGCGCCAGCAGGTGCTTGGCACGCGGCCGGGACTTGCCGTCCTCCCAGTTGTAGACCGACTGGCCCGAGGCACCGATCAGCAGCGCGCAGTCGTGCACCGACAGCCCCAGCCGCCGCCGCTGCGCGGCCAGCCCCTTGGGGCTGAAGCGCGGCAAGGACGGCGCATCATCGGCCGGCGGCGCCGATGGCGCGGCCTTCGCCGCGGCCTTGCCCACGCGGCGCAGTTCGGACTCGAGCGCCAGCACGCGCCGCTTCAGCGCCGCGATCTCGCCGCGATGGTGGCTGGCGGCCTTCTTCAGGCCGGCGGTCTCGTCACGCACGGCCTTGCGTGCCACGCGTGCGATCTCGTTCTTCAGGAGGGACGCGATGTTTGCCATGGGTTCGCATTCTGCCCTCGAGCGGCCCGGGCTTCAGGGTTAGCCCGGTCGGTGGGGGCGGCAGCGGCCACGTATCGTGGACTCACGAACTCAAGGAGGTAACCGACATGCGCAAGCTCCCGCTGCTGATCGCCGGCATCGTGCTGGCCTGGACAGGCGCCGTCGCCGCCCATGGCGACGGCCCGTCCCGCCGCGACGACATGGAGCGCCGCACGCACTACGGTCCGGTGGTGGGTGTCGACGACTCGCGCCACAGCGGCACCTATGCGTGGAAGGGCATCCCCTTCGCCCAGCCGCCGGTCGGCGAGCTGCGCTGGAAGGCGCCGGTCGAACCCGCGCGCTGGAAGGCGCCGCGTGCGGCAACACAGTTCGGCAATGCCTGCGTGCAGTACGGCCGCATCTATGGCCCGGGCGCCAACAACCGCTACGACCCGAGCATCGGCACCACGCTGGGCCAGGCAGTGGGCAGCGAGGACTGCCTGTACCTGAACATCTGGGCACCGGCGGACCGGCGCGAGCACCACCGCGACGATGACCGCGAGGATGACCGCCGCGACGACAGCCGCAACGGCAACGGCAACGGCAACGGCAACGGCAACGGCCGCCTGCCGGTGATCGTCTTCGTGCACGGCGGCAGCAACGTCTCCGGCTACACGGCCGACCCGGTATACGACGGCGCGGCGCTGGCCCGGGCAGCCAACGCCGTGGTGGTGACCGTGAACTACCGGCTCGGCATCTTCGGCTTCTTCAACCTGCCGCAGCTGAAGTCCGGCAGCGACGCGCAGGAAGACTCGGGCAACTTCGCGCTGCTCGACATCATCCAGGCGCTGCGCTTCGTCAGGCGCGACATCGACAAGTTCGGCGGCGACCCGAAGAACATCACGCTGGTGGGCCAGTCCGCCGGCGCGATCAACGTCTATGCGCTGCTGACCACGCCGGCCACGGTGCAGGCGCGGCCCAGCCTGTTCCACCGCGCCGCGCCGCTCAGCGGCGGCATCTCGCTGGCCAGCAACCTGCCGCCGGGCCGCCTGCCGACGCTCAACCCGGCCGCGGTGTACCTGGCGCAGGGCAACCAGCTGCTGTCTCAGCAGCTGATCGTCGACGGCGTCGCCGCCGATGCCGCAGCCGCGGCGGCCTGGGTGGCCAGCCACACGCCGCAGCAGGTGGCGGCGTACCTGCGCACGCACACCCCCGCCCAGCTGCTGACCACGCTGCTCACGCGTCTGGCGCCGCTGGGCCTGGCCGGCTCGGGCCCGATCCCGGACGGCGCCATGCTGCCCACCGATCCGATCTCGGCCATCGCCGCGGGCCAGTACCTGCGCGTGCCGGTACTGGCCGGCAACACGCGCGACGAAGGCAAGCTGTTCCCGACCTTCCTGACGCTGCTCGGCGGGCCCAGCGGGCGCCTGGTCAGCGACAAGCAGCTGTTCGACATCCAGTACGCGTACCAGCCCGACGCGGCGCCGCAGATCGCCATCGAGCAGTGGGTCCCGGGCTACTACCTGCCGGTGGCCACGCCGGGCACCGGCTTCAACGCGCGCACCGAGCTGCTGGACACGCTGTTCCTGCAGGCCGCGGCCGACAACGTGCTGGCCACCTTGAAGGCGCAGCAGAACGAGGTCTGGTACTACCGCTTCGACTGGGACGAGGAGCCGGCCCCCTTCAACGACATCTACGGCGCGGCGCACGCCTTCGACCTGCCCTTCCTGTTCGGCAACTTCGGGCCGTCGCTGTTCGCCAACGTCGCCAACTCCAGCGCCAACCGGCCGGGGCGCCTGGCGTTGTCGAAGGCGATGATGCGCAGCCTGGCGGCCTTCGCGCGCGACGGCGACCCCAACGCGCCCAGGGCGCTGGGCACGGTCTGGCCGGCCTGGCCGGCCAAGCTGATCTTCGACGCCACGCCGGCCGGCACGGCGATCTCGGTGCAGTAGCGTCTGACGGCGGTTCAGACCGCCGTCTGTCCGGTGAGCTGGCGCGTCACCGGGTGCGAGCTGGACAGGCCGCCGTCGACGACCAGCGCCTGGCCGTTGACGTAGCTGGACTGCGCCGACGCCAGGAACAGCGCGGCCTGGGCCAGTTCCTCGGGCTGCGCCGCGCGGCGCAGCGGGTTCAGCCGGCCCAGCTTGTGCGTCACGCCCTTGTCCTTGGCGTAGTCGAAGGTCGGCCGCGTCATGCCGGTTTCGGTGAGGCCGGGGCAGATGGCGTTGACGCGCACGCCGGTCTCGCACAGCTGCTGCGCCGACACCTGCACCAGGTTGATGACCCCGGCCTTCGACGATGAATAGGCCGGCCCGCCCGCGCCCGAGCGCAGGCCGGCCACCGACGCGGTGCAGATGATCGACCCGCCGCGGCCGGCGTCGGCCATCGCCTTGCCCGCGTGCTTGACCATCAGCCAGGGGCCGATCAGGTTGACGCGCAGCACCTCGGCGTAGTGCTCGGGCGTGGTCTCGAAGATGCCGGCCATGCCGCCGGACACGCCGGCGTTGGCAAAGGCCACGTCCAGCCGGCCATGGGCCGACAGCGCGCTGGCCACCAGCCGCGCCACGTCGGCCTCGGCGCCGGCATCCATCTGCAGCGCGCTGGCCGTGCCGCCGGCCTGCTGCACCTGCCTGGCGGTGTCGTGCACCGCTTCGCTCTTGTCGCCCAGCACCAGCTTGGCGCCTTCGGCGGCGAACAGCAGCGCCGAGGCCCGGCCGATGCCCGAGCCCGCGCCGGTGATGATGGCCACCTTGCCTTCGAGTGCCTTGCCCACGGGGTGTGCTCCTGTTGCTGCGGAAGGGCAAGCGTACCCGGTCGCGCCGCCTGGGTCCGCGGCGACGCAATCGCGATATAGTGGCCGCCGATCCGGCGCAGCGCCGTGCCCTGTGCGGCGCGGGCGGCCACCGGCCGAGAGAACGCAGTGCGACCCCCTCCGCCGGTGCGGGCGCCAGAAGAGGTTTGCATTGGCGGACTACGCACAACAGCAACGCGATCCGGGCAAGCACATTGTCGGCTTGACCGTGGTGGTGCTGCTGCACGTGCTGCTCGGCATGGCCCTGGTCTACGGGCTGTCGCGCCAGGACATCGAGGTCGTCAAGGCGCCGATCGAGACGAAGATCATCGAGGAGGTGAAGCCCCCGCCGCCGCCACCGCCGCAGACGCTGCCGCCGCCCCCGCGGCTGGCGCCGCCGCC
>JAHBZS010000008.1 GCA_019635285.1 Rubrivivax sp.
GAAGGGGGCGTTCGCTCCTGGATTTATTCAATTTAGGAACCAACGTCTACCAATGAAGGTCCTGAACCTGCGTTGCGCCAACGGCCATGGCTTCGAAGGCTGGTTCGCATCGGACGATGAGTTCATGTCGCAGAACGGTGGTGGGCTGATCGAGTGCCCGCTGTGCGCCGACCGCATCATCAGCCGGCTGCCCAGCGCGCCGCGGCTGAACCTGTCGGGGCAGCGCGAACCGGCAGAGCCGGTGGCGGCCGCCCAGTTGCAGGCGCAGTGGATGCAAGCCGTGCGCCACATGCTCGAGCACACCGACGACGTCGGCGAGCGCTTCCCAGAGGAAGCGCGGCGCATCCACTACGGCGAGATCGAGGCCCGCGGCATTCGCGGCAAGGCCAACGCCGACGAGCGCCGCGCGCTGCTTGAAGAGGGCATCGAGGTCATGTCGCTGCCCATGCCCTCGGCGCTGAAGGGGCCGGTGCAGTAGCCGGCAGCGCGCTTTGCTGGGCGGTGCGCGATAGCGCCCGCTGCACGCGCACCACCTGCGCGCCGCCGTCCGGATGGCGCGCGATCTGGAAGCCCGCGCTGCGCGCCAGCGACAGCATCGCCTGGTTCGTCGCCAGCACGTCGCCCACCATGCGCTCCAGCCCGGCCTCGGCGGCGGCTTGCATCAAGGCCTGCAGCAGGCGCCGCGCCAGCCCCAGGTGCCGCCAGTCGTCGGCGACGACCAGGGCAAACTCGCAGTCGCGCCCCGAGGCGTCGACCACGTAGCGCGCCTCGGCCACCGCCAGTGCCTGATCGCCGCTGAAGGTCTCGGCGATCAACGCGTGCTGGTGCCGGTAGTCGATCTGCGTCAGCCGCTCCAGCCAGCCCTGCGGCAGCTCGCGGATCGGCGCGAAGAAGCGCTGGTAGCGCGACGCCGGCGACAGCGCGCGCACCATCGCCTGCTCCAGTTCCGCGTCCTGCGGCAGCACCGGCCGCACCGTGACGCGCTGGCCGCCGGGCAGGTGCCAGACGTCGATCCAGCACGTCGGGTAGCGTTCGATGGTGTAGCGCATGGGGGCCTCTGCAGGGTCAGTGCGTGCGTGACGACAGCGCGAAGCGTGCGTCGCTCATGGCGAAGAGCAGGCTGACGCCGTCGCGCTCGATCAGGGCTTCGTCGCCCGCCTCGAGCACGATGTCGCGCGGGTCGCTCTCCTGCGTCAGCCACAAGGTGCCTTGCAGGCACTGCACCAGCGTGCCCTTGCCGTCGACCACGCGCTGCAGGGTGTTGCGCGCCAGGACATTCGAGGACAGCTTCAGGTCGGTGTTCATGCGGGACTCCTTTTGCATGCAGAATTGGCATTCCTGCCGGGTGCTCCAGGGCTTTTGATTCCGGAGTGGCGCCAGTGTCTGCGCGTGCGACCCATATCTCAAACGGTATTTCGGAATGGTTTGCATGCAAATTCTGAATGCCCAATCGATGCGCAACCGCCAGTACGACCTGCCGCCGCTGGACCAGCTCGAAGCCTTCGAGGCCGCGGCGCGGCACCTGAGCTTCACCAAGGCCGCCGACGAGCTGGCGCTGACGCAGTCGGCGGTGAGCCGCCAGGTGGCCGCGCTGGAGGCCTTCTACGGCACCCCGTTGTTCCAGCGCCTGCACCGCGCGCTGCGCCTCAGCGACGCGGGCCAGCTGCTGCAGCGCACGGTGGTCGACGTGCTGCAACGGCTGCACCAGGCCAGCGGGCAGTTGCGTGGCGAGCAGCGTGCGAAGACCGTGGTGGTCACCACCACCGCCGGCTTTGCGGGGCTGTGGCTGATTCCGCGTCTGGCCGGCTTCGCGGCCTCGCGGCCCGAGGTGGATGTGCGCATCTCGGCCAGCAACACGCTCATCAACCTCGACCGCGACGGCGTGGACGTGGCCATCCGCTACCACTCGCAGGAAGGTGCCGGCGTCGACAGCCACCGCCTGTTCGGCGACAGCTTCGTGCCGGTGTGCAGCCCGCGGCTGCTGCGCGACAAGTCGCGCCCGCTCAAGCGGCCCGAAGACCTGCGCCTGCATTGCCTGCTGCACATGGACTATGGCCCCGGCCCCGGCACCGAGCTGCTCGAATGGCCGCCGTGGTTGCGGGCCATGAACCTCGAAGGCCTGAAGCCCGCGCGCGTGCTGCACTTCTCGCAGTACGACCAGGTGGTGCAGGCGGCGGTCGCCGGGCAGGGCGTGGCACTGGGCCGGCTGCCGCTGATCGGCGATCTGCTGCGCCAGCGCAAGCTGGTGCTGCCCTTCAAGAAGAGCGTGATGTCGCCGCGCGCGTACTACGTGCTGCAGTCGGGCGCCTCGCGCCGCAAGCCCGAGGTGCGGGAGTTCCTGGAATGGCTGCTGGCCGAGGCCGCGGCGGACGCCGCCGCGTAGCTACAGCACCCGTCCGGGGTTCAGGCGGCCCTGCGGGTCCAGCGCCTGCTTGATGGCGCGCATCAGCTGCAGGGCCACCGGCGACTTGCGCTGCGCCAGTTCGTCGCGCTTGAGTGCGCCGACCCCATGCTCCGCGGAGATCGAGCCGCCCACCGCGCACACGGCGTCGTAGACCAGCGTGTTCACCGCATGCTCGTGCTGGGCCATGAAGGCCTGGGCCGTCTGGCCGTCGGGCGCCTGCACGTTGTAGTGCAGGTTGCCGTCCCCCAGGTGGCCGAAGTTCACCAGCCGCACGCCGGGGAAGGCCCGCGCCAGCGCGGCGTCGGTGGCGGCGCAGAAGGCGGGGATGGCCGACACCGGCAGCGCGATGTCGTGTTTGATGTTCGGCCCCTCCTGTGCCTGCGCCAGCGGGATCGATTCGCGCAGGTGCCACAGGCCGTGCGACTGCGTCAGGCTTTCGGCCACCACCGCGTCGTCGATCACCCGGGCCTCCAGTGCGGCCTCCAGCAGCGCCTCGAAACGCGTGCGGGCCTGCTGCTCGCCTTCGCTGTCCGACTGCTCCAGCAGCACGGTCCACGCGGCCTGCGGCAGCGGTTGCGGCAGGGCAGGGAAGTGCTGCGCCACCAGGTCCAGCGAAAAGCGGTTCATCACCTCGAAGCCGGTGAGCGCCGCGCCCAGCCGCGCCTGCGCCAGGCCGAGCAAGGCCACGCATTGCTCGAGCGATGCGGTCGCGGCCAGCGCGGTGGTCACCGCCGCCGGCAGCGGGCTGAGCTTCAGCGTGGCCGCGGTGATGATGCCCAGCGTGCCTTCGCTGCCGATGAACAGGTCGCGCAGGTCGTAGCCGGTGTTGTCCTTGCGCAGGCCGGACAGGCCGTCCCACACCTGGCCGTCGGCCGTGACCACCTCCAGCCCCAGGCACAGCTCGCGCGCATTGCCGAAGCGCAGCACCTGGGTGCCGCCGGCGTTGGTCGCCAGGTTGCCGCCGATGGTGCAGCTGCCTTCGGCGGCCAGGCTCAGCGGGAACAGCAGGCCGGCATCCGCCGCGGCCTGCTGCACCGCCTGCAGCACGCAGCCGGCTTCGGCCGTCAGGGTCAGGTTGGCGCGGTCGATGTCGCGCACCCGGTTCAGCCGCGTCAGGCTCAGCAGCAGCTGCGTGCCGCTGGCATCGGGCACGCCACCACCCACCAGGCCGGTGTTGCCGCCTTGCGGCACGACGCTGGCGCCGTGTGCGGCGCAGGCGCGCAGCACCGCCGCCACCTGCGCGGTGTCGGCCGGCCGCAGCACCGCCAGCGCGCGGCCGCGGTAGCGCTTGCGCCAGTCCAGTTCCCAGGCCGACAGGTCGCCCTCGGTCAACACGTGATCGGCGCCGATGGCGGCGCGCAGCGCCTGCAGCAGGGCCTGGCTCATGCGACGGCGGGGCGCACCAGGCGCCGGCGGACCTGCAGCGCGCAGGCGGCAAACAGCAGCAGGCACAGCAGCACCTGCGCCAGCGCCAGCCGCGCGGACAGCCCGTGTTCGGTGGTGGCGCGCACGATGCCTTCGGTGACGTACAGCCACAACCCCAGGCTGGTCCAGCGATAGGTGTACAGGCGCCCGCGCCACAGGCCGGGCAGCGGCAGCAGCAGCGGCACCACCTTCAGTGCCAGCGTGCCGGAGCCGGTGGGCGCCAGCCACAGCTCCCAGCACAGGCCCAGCGCGACCAGCGCCAGCAGGCTGCCCACCGCCAGCCAGCGCGACCAGCGCAGCACGGGGTCCGAGGCGGGCAACGGAGACGAAGGCGCGGGCGGCATGCTGGCATCATAGCCAGCATGAATTCCGCCAGCGGCCTGTGGCAAAAGGGCGCGGACCAGCTCGCCAGCCTGCTGCAGACGCTGCGCAACTGGCCGTGGTTCGAGACGGCGCGCACGCTGGGCCGGCGCTTCCGCGAAGACCGCCTGGGCATCAGCGCCAGCAGCCTGACCTTCACCACCCTGATCGCGCTGGTGCCGCTGCTCACGGTGATGCTGGCGCTGTTCTCGGCCTTTCCGATGTTCAGCAAGTTCCAGGCGGCGCTGCAGCAGTACTTTCTGCAGGCGCTGGTGCCCGACGGCATCGCCCGGCCGGTGCTGGGCACGCTGACGCAGTTCGCGGCCAAGGCCAGCCGCCTGGGCAGCGCCGGCCTGGTGTTCCTGGTGTTCAGCGCACTGGCGCTGATGCTGACCATCGACCGCACGCTCAACGCCATCTGGCGCGTGCGCAAGCCGCGGCCCATCGCGCAGCGCGTGCTCGTCTACTGGGCGGCGATCACGCTGGGTCCGCTGCTGCTGGGCATCAGCCTGACGCTCAGCTCGCTCGCGCTGACGGCCTCGCGCGGCATCGTCGAGACGCTGCCGGGCGGCGTGACGCTGGCGCTGCAGATGCTGGAGTTCGCGCTGCTGATGCTCGGCATGTCGGCGCTGTACCGCTACGTGCCCAACACCGACGTGCGCTGGCGGCATGCGCTGGCGGGCGGGCTGTTCGTGGCCGTCGGCCTGGAGGTGGCCAAGCGCGTGCTCGCCTGGTACGTGGGCGAGGTGCCCGGCATCTCGATGGTCTACGGTGCCTTCGCCACCTTGCCGATCCTGCTGCTGTGGATCTACGTGGGCTGGCTGGTCGTGCTCTTCGGCGCGGTCATCGCCGCCTACGCGCCCAGCCTGCAGATGCACCTGGCGCCGCCGCACGACGTGCCCGGCCAGCGCTTCACCTTGGCCGTCGCGCTGCTGGGCGCGCTGCGCAGCGCCCGCGCGATGCCGCCGCATGGTCTCACGCTGGCCCAGCTGATGACGCGGCTGCACGTCGACCCGCTGCAGATCGACGCGCTGATGGCCACGCTGATGCGCCTGGGCTGGGTCGGCCGCATCGAAGGCGATGCCGAGCGCTGCCACGTGCTGCTGTGCGAGCCGACGACGACGCTGGCCGAGCCGTTGATCGAACAGCTGCTGCTGGCGACCGACCCGCGCACACGCGCCTTCCGCCAGCGTACCGGCCTGGCGCACATGACCTTGGCCGAGCTGATCGAGACCTGATCGCGCGCCTGCGAGCCATGCCGAATTGCGATAGCTGCTAGTGCCGATCTGCGGTTGTGATCAGGGCAGGGGCTGCCCATAATTCCTTCGCCAACCCCGCCCGACCCCGCATGCCCAGCCCGTCCCTGCACTGCATCTCGTCGATGGCGACCCGCCTGCTGCTGGGTGACCTGGCCGCGCAATGGCAGCAGCGCAGCGGCGTCGAGACGCGGGTCGAATCCGTGGGCGGCGTCGATGCCGCCAAGCGCGTGGCCGCCGGCGAAGCCTTCGACGTCGTCGTGCTGGCGTCCGACGCGCTGGCCAAGCTGCAGGCCACGGGCCATGTGGTTGCCGGCAGCTGCGTCGACCTGGTGCGCTCGGGCGTGGCGGTCGCGGTGCGCGCCGGTGCGCCGCGCCCCGACATCGGCAGCGAAACCGCGCTGCGCGACACCGTGCTGGCGGCGCGCGGCATCGGCTATTCCACCGGCCCCAGCGGCACCGCGCTGCTGCGCCTGTTCGAGCGCTGGGGCGTGGCCGACCGCCTGCGCGAGCAGCTGCGCCAGGCGCCCGCGGGCGTGCCGGTGGGCTCGATGGTGGCGCAGGGCGAGGTCGAGATCGGCTTCCAGCAGCTGAGCGAGCTGATGCACCTGAGCGGCATCACCGTGCTCGGCGGCATGCCCGAGGGCTGTGCCATCGACACCACCTTCAGCGCCGGCCTGTGCAGCGCCGCCACGCAGGCGCAGGCGGCGAGCGCACTGATCGCCTACCTACGCTCGCCCGACACGGCCGAGCTGAAGCGGCGCCACGGCATGGCGCCGGCCTGACACTCCCTGGGAGACACACGATGATCATCGACTGCCACGGCCACTACACCACCGCGCCGAAGGCGCTGGAGGAATGGCGCAACCGGCAGATTGCCGGCATCAAGGACCCGGCGCTGATGCCGAAGGTCAGCGAGCTGAAGATCAGCGACGACGAGCTGCGCGAGACGATCGAGAAGAACCAGCTGCGCCTGATGAAGGAGCGCGGCAGCGACCTGACGATCTTCAGCCCGCGGGCCAGCTTCATGGCGCACCACATCGGCGACTTCCAGGTCAGCAGCACCTGGGCGGCGATCTGCAACGAGCTGTGCTTCCGCGTCGCCCAGCTGTTCCCCGACCACTTCATCCCGGCGGCGATGCTGCCGCAGAGCCCGGGCGTGGACCCGGCCACCTGCATCCCCGAGCTGGTGAAGTGCGTGGAGCAGTACGGCAACGTCGGCATCAACCTGAACCCCGACCCGTCGGGCGGCCACTGGACCAGCCCGCCGCTGACCGACCGCCACTGGTACCCGATCTACGAGAAGATGGTCGAGTACGACATTCCGGCGATGGTGCACGTCAGCACCAGTTGCAACGCCTGCTTCCACACCACCGGCGCGCACTACCTGAACGCCGACACCACCGCCTTCATGCAGTGCCTGACCGGCGACCTGTTCAAGGACTTCCCGACCCTGCGCTTCGTCATTCCGCACGGCGGCGGCGCAGTGCCCTACCACTGGGGCCGTTTCCGCGGGCTGGCGCAGGAGCTGAAGAAGCCGCTGCTGCAGGACCACCTGCTGAAGAACATCTTCTTCGACACCTGCGTGTACCACCAGCCGGGCATCGACCTGCTGACCAAGGTGATCCCGGTGGACAACATCCTGTTCGCCAGCGAGATGATCGGCGCGGTGCGCGGCATCGACCCGGAGACCGGGCACTACTACGACGACACCAAGCGCTACATCGAGGCCAGCACCATCGTCGTCGGCGACGACCGGCACAAGGTCTACGAAGGCAATGCGCGGCGTGTCTACCCGCGGCTCGACGCCGCACTCAAGGCCAAGGGGAAGTGAGATGAGCAGTTACACCCTGGGCGTCGTGCGACGCCACATCCAGCGGGCCGATGCGGCCGTCGTGCAGAAGTTGTCGGCTTTCGGCGTGGCCACGGTGCACGAAGCGATGGGCCGCGTCGGCCTGATGAAGCCCTACATGCGGCCCATCTATGCCGGCGCGCACGTCTGCGGCACGGCGGTGACGGTGCTGCTGCACCCCGGCGACAACTGGATGATGCACGTCGCCGCCGAGCAGCTGCAGGAAGGCGACGTGGTCGTCGCCGCCTGCACCGCCGAGAACACCGACGGCTTCTTCGGCGACCTGCTGGCCACGTCCTTCCGCGCGCGCGGCGCCAAGGGCCTGGTCATCGACGGCGGCTGCCGCGACGTCAAGGACCTGACGGCGATGGGCTTCCCGGTGTGGAGCCGGGCCATCAGCGCCAAGGGCACGATCAAGGCCACGGTGGGCTCGGTCAACGTGCGCGTCATCTGCGCCGGCGCCGAGGTCAACCCCGGCGACGTGGTCATCGCCGACGACGACGGCGTGTGCATCGTGCCGGTGGCGATGGCCGCCCAGGTGGCCGAGGCGGCCGCCGCGCGCGAGGCCAATGAAGGCGAGAAGCGCGCCAAGCTCGCCGCCGGCGTGCTGGGCCTGGACATGTACAACATGCGCGGCCCGCTGGAGAAGGCCGGGCTGAAGTACATCGACTGAAGCTCTGCATCGAGGAGGGAACGATGAGCAAGCCCACCACGGGTCCGTTCGAGAAGACGGCCGGCTGGCTGGACTGGTATGCCGGCCCCAGCACGCCGCGCTTCCAGCTGCCGCCGGGCAGCGTCGATGCGCACTGCCACGTCTTCGGCCCCGGCGCCGAGTTCCCCTACGCGCCGGAACGCAAGTACACGCCCTGCGACGCCAGCAAGGCGCAGCTGTTTGCGCTGCGCGACCACCTGGGCTTCGCGCGCAACGTCGTCGTGCAGGCCACCTGCCACGGCGCCGACAACCGCGCCATGCTCGATGCCTGCACCGCCAGCGGCGGCAGGGCGCGCGGCGTGGCCACGGTGCGGCGCAGCGTCAGCGACGCCGAGCTGCAGCAGATGCACCAGGCCGGCGTGCGCGGCGTGCGCTTCAACTTCGTCAAGCGCCTGGTCGACTTCACGCCCAAGGACGAGCTGATGGAGATCGCCGCGCGCATCGCCCCGCTGGGCTGGCACGTGGTCATCTACTTCGAGGCGGTGGACCTGCCCGAGCTGTGGGACTTCTTCACCGCGCTGCCCACCACCGTGGTCGTCGACCACATGGGCCGGCCCGACGTGAGCAAGCCGGTCGACGGGCCGGAGTTCGAGCTCTTCGTCAAGTTCATGCGCGACTATCCCAACGTCTGGAGCAAGGTCAGCTGCCCGGAGCGCCTGAGCGTCACCGGCCCGAAGGCGCTGAACGGCGAGCAGGCCGCCTACCGCGACGTCGTGCCCTTCGCGCGCCGCATCGTCGAGTCCTTCCCCGACCGCGTGCTCTGGGGCACCGACTGGCCGCACCCGAACCTGAAGGACCACATGCCCGACGACGGCTTGCTGGTGGACTTCATTCCGCACATCGCACCGACGGCCGAGTTGCAGCGCAAGCTGCTGGTCGACAACCCGATGCGCCTGTACTGGCCGGAGGAGGCCGCCAAGTGAGGCAGTCCGGCGGCACCCTCGCACTGGCTGCCGCTGCGCTGCTGGCGGGCTGCGCCATGCCCGATTCGCGCGCGCCGGCGGATGCCGCCGGCGCCGAGACGGCCTGCCGCGAGCTGCCGCAGCGCGCCACCTTGGCGGCCACCACCTTGAACACGCGCTACGTGCCGGCCGGCATGCGCAACGCCGGCAACCAGCCGGCCGGCCTGCCGCTCGGCGGCCACTGCGTGGTCACCGGCCGCATCGACGCGCGCACCGGCGTCGACGGCAAGCCCTATGCCACCGGCTTCGAGCTGAGCCTGCCCGACGGCTGGAACGGCCGGCTGCTGTACCTCGGCGGCGGCGGCAACGACGGCACGCTGCGTGACACGTCCATGTCGTCGTCGATCTCGCTGGCGACGCCGTCGCCGCTGGGCCAGGGCTTCGCCGTGGTGTCCACCGACGCCGGCCACCAGGGCAGCTCGGCCGAGTTCGGTCTGGACCCGCGTGCGCGCGTCGACCATGCCTTCGACGCGCACCACAAGACCGCGCTGGCCGCACGCGCGCTGGTCCAGCAGCGCTATGGCCGCGTGCCCGACCACGCGTACTTCTCGGGCTGCTCGGGGGGCGGCCGGCAGGGCATGATGTTCGCGCAGCGCTACCCCGAGCTGTTCGACGGCATCACCGCCGGTGCGCCGGCGATGCGCGTGGCCAGCGGGGCCACCGTCGCGGCCATGTGGAACAGCCAGCGGCTGCTGGAGATTGCCCCCAAGGACGCCAGCGGCGCACCGATCCTGTCGCGCGCGTTCTCGCCGGCCGACCTCGACGTGGTGGCCAAGGGCGTGCTGCAGGCCTGTGACGCCGCCGACGGCGTGGTCGACGGCATGGTGCAGGCCTTTCCGCAGTGCCGCTTCGACCCGGCGGTGCTGCAGTGCCCACCGGGCCAGGCCCAGGGTTGCCTGAGCGCGCCGCAGGTGTCGGCGCTGAAGTCCATTTTCGCCGGCCCGAAGAACAGCGCCGGCCGCGCGCTGTATGCCGGCCAGCCGTGGGACCCGGGCATCGTCGGGCCGAACTGGCGCATGTGGGTGCTGGGCAGCTCGACCACGCCGCAGCCCGACTCGCGCTATGTGTTCCTGATGGTCGATGCGCTGAAGCACGAGTTCTTCACGCCGCCCGATCCGAGTTTCGACTGGCGCCGCTTCGACGTCGACCGCGACCCGGCGCGCATGATGTGGTTCTCGGCGCTGTACGACACCTACGAGGACACGCGCCTGGCGGCCTTCCGCGCGCGCGGCGGCAAGATGCTGTTCGTGCACGGCGTGTCCGACCCGATCTTCTCGGCGCTGGAGCTGCGCGAGTACTACGACGCACTGGCGGCGAACCACGGCGGCGTGGACCGCGCGCAGGGCTTCGCCCGGGCCTTCTTCGTGCCCGGCATGAACCACTGCTCCGGCGGCCCGGCGACCGACCAGTTCGATTCCATCCAGGCGATGGTCGACTGGGTCGAGAAGGGCCAGGCGCCGGAGCGCATCGTCGCCCGCGCGTTGCCCAGCAACGCCTGGTTCCCCAACCGCACGCGCCCGCTGTGCCCGTACCCGGCGATGGCGCGCTATCGCGGCACCGGCTCGATCGAAGACGCGGCCAGCTTCGAGTGCGTGCGGCCCTGACCCCCATTCCCATGACGAACAAGCCCATGACCGACCGTCCACCGATGTCACCGAAGCTCCTGGCCGCGCTGGCAGCCGCGGCGGCCCTGCTGGCCGGCTGCGCCAGCCCGCCCAGCGGCCCGCTGCTCGGCGGCGACCCGAAGGCGGCCTGCGAGGCGCTGGCCGGCGCGCGCATTGCGCCCGAGCAGATCGTCGCGTCCGGCGTGGGCAGCGGCGCGGCGACCATCGACAGCGCCACCTTGATGGCGGCGGCGCCGCTGGCGGTGGCCGAACGCGGCCCGACGCCGGCCGCGCTGATCACGCCCGCCGTGCCGTCCTACTGCAAGCTGCTCGGCCGCATCGCGCCGGTGGATGCCAAGGCGCCGCCCATCCTGTTCCAGGTGAACCTGCCCACGCAGTGGAACGGACGCTCGGTGCAGTACGGCGGCGGCGGCTTCAACGGCGTGCTCATCAGCGGCCTGTCGCTGCTGCCGGCGCAGCGCTACGACACGCCCGCGCCGCTGGCGCAGGGCTATGTCACCGTCGGCACCGATTCGGGCCACCAGAACCAACCGAACACGCCGCCGCAGGCCTTTGCGCTGAACGACGAGGCGCTGGTGAACTTCGCGCATGCGTCGTACAAGAAGGTGCGCGACGTGTCGGTCGAACTGATGAAGCGCGCCTACGGCCGCGCGCCGGAGAAGATGTACTTCGTCGGCAGCTCGGAGGGCGGGCGCGAGGGGCTGACCATGGCGCAGCGCTACCCCGAGGCCTTCGACGGCATCTTCAGCCGTGTGCCGGTGATCAACTGGACCGCGCTGCAGTTCGCCGGCACGCGCAACGGCCTGGCGAGCATGGGCGACGCCTGGATCCGTCCGCCGCTGGCCAAGCTCGTCGGCGACGCGGTGCTGGCCGCCTGCGACCAGGCCGACGGCCTGAGCGACGGCATCGTCTCCAACCCCAAGGACTGCCTGCGCCGGGTGGACGTGACGCGGCTGCGCTGCGCCGGCGCGCCCAACGACGGCTGCCTGAGCGACGCGCAGATCAACGCCATCAAGACGCTGCATGCGCCGGTCCGCTTCGACTTCGACCTGGCCCATGGCGTGCGCGAATATCCGGGCTACGGCGTGTCCGGCGAAGCCGCGCCGGCCAATGGCCCGACGGGCGGCTGGATGGCCTGGTGGTCGGGCCGTGCGGCGCCGGTGGTGCCGCCGCTGCCGGACAACGGCATCGCCTGGTTCTACGGCAGCGGCGCGATCCAGTACTTCTATGCCCGCGACCCCAACTTCGACGTGCGCAAGACCGACCCCAATGCGCTGAAGCCGCGGGTGCTGGAGGTGTCGGCGCTGATGGATTCCACCAACCCCGACCTGTCGGCCTTCCACGCGCGCGGCGGCAAGCTCATCGTGCTGGAGAACATGTCCGACTTTGCGCAGAGCCCCTATGCCGGCATCGCCTACGTCGACCGCGTGGTGCAGCGCATGGGGCCGGGGCGCGTCAACGAGTTCCTGCGCCTGTATACCGCGCCGGGCGTGGACCACGTCGGCGCCGGCGCACCGGGCAACGTCGACCTGCTGGCGGCGCTGACGGCGTGGGTGGAGCGCGGCCGTGCGCCGGGCGAGCTGCAGCTGGTGGAACAGGAGACGAAGGCGCCCTTCGCCGTGAAGCGCGCGCGCCCGCTGTGCGAATGGCCCCGGTACACCCAGTACAAGGGCGGGGACGTCAACGCGGCGTCCAGCTTCGAATGCAAGGGGGATTGACCATGGCACTGCAAAAACCCTACCTGGACGTGCCCGGCACGACCATCTTCGACGCCGACCAGTCGCGCAAGGGCTACCACCTCAACCAGTTCTGCATGAGCCTGATGAAGGCCGAGAACCGCACGCGCTTCAAGGCCAATGAGCGGGCCTATCTGGACGAATGGCCGATGAGCGAGGCGCAGAAGCAAGCCGTGCTGGCGCGCGACCTGAACCGCTGCATCGCGCTCGGCGGCAACATCTACTTCCTGGCCAAGATCGGCGCCACCGACGGCAAGAGCTTCCAGCAGATGGCCGGCAGCATGACCGGCATGACCGAAGAGGAATACCGCGAGATGATGATCAAGGGCGGCCGCTCGGCCGAAGGCAACCGCGTCGTCGGCGAGGACGGCGACGCGCAGGCGCACCGCCAGCCGCAGGGTGCGGCAGGACGCAAGGATTGACCATGGCCCGCATCACCGCCTCCGTCTACACCAGCCACGTGCCGGCCATCGGCGCCGCCATCGACCTGGGCAAGACCACCGAACCCTACTGGGTGCCGCTGTTCAAGGGCTACGAGTTCTCCAAGCAGTGGATGAAGGAGCACCAGCCCGACGTGATCTTCCTGGTCTACAACGACCATGCCACGGCCTTCAGCCTGGAGATCATCCCCACCTTCGCCATCGGCACCGCGGCCGAGTTCATGCCCGCCGACGAAGGCTACGGCGCGCGCCCCGTGCCCAAGGTCATCGGCCATCCGGACCTGGCGTCGCACATCGCGCAGAGCGTGATCCAGGACGACTTCGACCTGACCATCGTCAACAAGATGGACGTGGACCACGGCCTGACGGTGCCGCTGAGCCTGATGTGCGGCCAGCCCCAGGCGTGGCCGTGCCCGGTGATTCCCTTCGCCGTCAACGTGGTGCAGTACCCGGTGCCCTCGGGCCGCCGCTGCTTCATGCTCGGCCAGGCCATCCGCCGCGCCATCGAGAGCTACGACGCGCCGCTGAACGTGCAGATCTGGGGCACCGGCGGCATGAGCCACCAGCTGCAGGGGCCGCGCGCCGGGCTGATCAACGCCGCCTGGGACAACCGCTTCCTGGACCGCTTGATCGCGGACCCCGAAGACCTCTCGAAGATGCCGCACATCGACTACGTGCGCGAGGCCGGCAGCGAAGGCATCGAGCTGGTGATGTGGCTGATCGCGCGCGGCGCCATGGCCGACGTCGCCGGCGGGCCGAAGCCGAAGGTCGCGCACCGCTTCTTCCACGTGCCCGCCAGCAACACCGCGGTGGGCCATCTGATCCTGGAGAACACATGAGCATCAAGGTCGCGCTCGCCGGTGCCGGCGCATTCGGCATCAAGCATCTGGACGCGATCCAGCTGATCGACGGCGTCGAGGTGGTGTCGCTGGTCAGCCGCGAACTCGCCAAGACGCAGGAGGTGGCCGACAAGTACGGCATCCCGCACGTCAGCACCGACCTGGCCGACAGCCTGGCGCTGAAGGAGGTGGACGCGGTGATCCTGTGCACGCCGACGCAGATGCATGCCGAGCAGTCCATCGCCTGCCTGAAGGCCGGCAAGCACGTGCAGGTCGAAATCCCGCTGGCCGATTCGCTGGCCGGTGCCGAAAGCGTGGTCGCGCTGCAGAAGAAGACCGGCCTGGTGGCGATGTGCGGCCACACGCGCCGCTTCAACCCCAGCCACCAGTACGTGCACAACAAGATCCTGGCGGGCGAGTTCAACATCCAGCAGATGGATGTGCAGACCTATTTCTTCCGCCGCACCAACATGAACGCGCTGGGCCAGGCGCGCAGCTGGACCGACCACCTGCTGTGGCACCACGCGGCCCACACGGTGGACCTGTTCGCCTACCAGGCGGGCTCGCCCATCGTCCAGGCCCACGCCATCCAGGGGCCGATCCACCCGACCCTGGGCATCGCCATGGACATGAGCATCCAGCTGAAGGCGGCCAACGGCGCGATCTGCACGCTGTCCCTGAGCTTCAACAACGACGGCCCGCTGGGCACCTTCTTCCGCTACATCGGCGACACCGCGACCTACCTCGCGCGCTACGACGACCTGTACACCGGCAAGGACGAGAAGATCGACGTGTCCAAGGTGGCGGTGTCGATGAACGGCATCGAACTGCAAGACCGCGAGTTCTTTGCCGCCATCAGGGAAGGCCGCGAGCCGAACGCCAGCGTGGCGCAGGTGCTGTCGTGCTACCAGGTGCTGGACAAGCTGGAGCGGCAGCTGGCCGCCTGAACATGCAGGCACGCCGCATTGGCCCGTTCACCGTCTCGGCGGTGAGCCTGGGTTGCATGAACCTGAGCCATGCCTACGGCGCGCCGCCGCCGCCGGCACAGGCCGAGGCGCTGCTGCATCGTGCGCTGGACCTGGGCGTGACGATGCTCGACACCGCGGCGCTGTACGGCTTTGGCGCCAACGAGACGCTGCTCGGCCGGGCGCTGAAGGGCCAGCGCCATCGCTTCGTGCTGGCCAGCAAGGGCGGCATGGCGGGCGTGACGTCGGCCGACGGCGTCAAGCGCGTCATCGACGGCCGGCCCGAAGCCCTGCGCCGCAATTGCGAGGACAGCCTGCAGCGCCTGCAGGTCGAGACCATCGACCTGTACTACCTGCACCGCTGGGACAAGACGGTGCCGATCGAGGAGTCGGTGGGCGCGATGGCCGACCTGGTGCGCGCCGGCAAGGTGCGAGCGCTGGGCCTGTCGGAGGTGTCGGCCGCCACCTTGCGCCGCGCCCACGCGGTGCATCCGATCGTCGCCGTGCAGTCCGAATACTCGCTGTGGAGCCGCAACGTCGAGATCGGCGTGCTGCAGGCCTGCCGGGAGATCGGCGCGTCGCTGGTGGCCTTCAGCCCGACCGCGCGCGCCTTCCTGACCGGCACGCTGCGCGACGTGGCCACGCTGGATGCCAAGGACATCCGCCGCGGCATGCCGCGCTTCCAGCCGGAGCACTATGCGCGCAACCTGAAGCTGCTGGACGGCTACGCGCAGATCGCGCGCGACGCCGGCTGCAGCATGGCCCAGCTGGCCATCGCCTGGGTGCTGTCGCGCGGCGAGCAGGTGGTGGCGCTGCCCGGCACCACGAGCATCGCGCATCTGCAAGAGGACCTGGGCGCCGCCAAGCTGACGCTGACGCCCGACGTGCTGCAGCGGCTGGACGCGTTGATCAACCGCGACACCGTCAGCGGCGCGCGCTACAACCCGGCCACGCAGGCCGAGGTGGACACCGAAGAATTCGCCTGAAGGCTCAGGCGGCGGCCTTCTTGTCCTTGGCCTTTTCGGGGTGGAAGCTGTCGTAGCGCTGCTGCATGCGGCGCAGCGTCAGCACGCCGTTGAACACCAGCGCGACCATGCACAGGATGAGCAGGCCGACCAGCGCCTTCTCGGCCGTGAAGTTGCCCTGGCGGTTGGCGGCGTACGAGCCGACGATCAGCACCAGGATGACCAGGTTGGCGACCACGTTGGCCGTCTTCGGCAGCACGAAGCGCAGCGTGCCGAAGCCGGCCAGCTGGTACAGCATGAAGGGCAGGATCGCCGCCGCCGGGATCAGCTCCGAGATGCCCAGCACCACGTCGGTGGAACTGACCGCCGGGTCGTGCAGCAGCTTGCTGTTGGCCAGCTCGTGGAACAGCGTGGGCACCGCGGTGAGCAGCGGCACCACCGCCAGCAGCTCCAGCACCAGGCAACCGCACCACACGCCGATGCGCGAGGCCGGGTCGGCGCCGGCGCCATCGGAGCCCGAACCGATGAAGATCACTGCCACCACGGCCGACATGCTGGCCAGCATCAGCAGCTCGACGCTGATGCCGAAGCCGGTGGGCTCGCCCACCTTCAGCAGCAGCAGCGCCAGGAAGCCCGGCGTGTAGAACATGATGCGGCAGGCACGCGCCCAGACGCGCGCGTCACGCTCCGGCGGCAGCACCGGCAGGGGCTGGCCGTCCGTACCGGTGGTGGCCCGATCCTTGGACATGGGGGCTCCTCTTTTGTGGCTTTTCTTGCAGTGCGCGGGCGAAACGCTATCACAGCGCCACGGCGAACACCGGCACCGGCGCCGCCTTGCCCTTGAGCTGCACGCCACCCAGGGATTCCAGGCCCTGCGTGCCCTGCGGCAGTTCGGCGGCGGTGGCGCCGTCGATGAGGATCGGCCGGCCGGCCTCCTTGGTGTAGGCCTCCAGCCGGGCGGCCAGGTTGACCGCATCGCCGATGCAGGTGTAGGTGGCGCGCGAGTGCGTGCCGGTATAGCCGGCGATCATGTCGCCGGTGGCGATGCCCACGCCGATGCGCAGCGCCGCCTTGCCCACGGCCTCGCGCTCGACATTCAGCAGCGCGATCAGCTCGATCATCTCGCGCGCGGCACGCACCGCGCAGGCGCAGGGGTCCTCCAGCGGCAGCGGCGCGCCGAAGATCGACATCAGCCCATCGCCGACCATCTGGTTGACGACGCCGCCGCAGCCGGTGATGGCGTCGAACATCAGCGTGTAGAAGGTGTTCAGCAGCTCGATGGTTTCTTCCGGCGACTGCGATTCGGTGATCGAGGTGAAGCCGCGGATGTCGCAGAACATCACCGTGCCGGCGATGCGCTTGCCGCCCAGCGCGAAGCCGCTGCGCTGCAGGTCCTCGGCCACCTCGCTGGTGGCGAAGCGGCGCACCAGCTCCTTCTGCTGGTCGCGCAGGCGCTTCTTCTCCAGGCTGGAGCCGACGCGCGCCTTCAGTAGCACCGGGTTCACCGGCTTGGGCAGGTAGTCGTCGGCGCCCAGCTCGATGCAGCGCGCGACATGGGTCACGCCTTCCAGCGAGCTGGTCACGATCACCGGCAGGTCGCGCAGCTGCAGGTCGGCCACCAGGTGCTCCAGCAGTTCGAAGCCCGTCATCTCGGGCATCTCCATGTCCAGCAGCAGCAGGTCGAAGCTTTCGCGGCGCAGCATCTCCAGCGCGACGCGGCCGTTCTCGGCGCTGGCCACGCGGTGGCCCAGCTGCTCCAGGCTGCGCGACAGCAACAGCCGGTTGACCTTGTTGTCGTCGGCCACCAGCAGGTAGGCGCCGCGCTCAGCCACGGCAACGCTCCTGCAGCGCGGCGGCCGCGCGCTCGTATTCGGCCTGCAGCGCGTCGATGCGCGTGCCGTCGCTGACCAGCCCGCCGAGTTCCAGCGCGCGGGCCATCTCGCCCAGGCGCAGCGCGCCGAAGGTCTGGCTGTTGGACTTGAGCGAATGCGCGGCGCGGCGGAAGCGCTCCGCCGAAGCCTCGGCCAGCGCACTGCGCAGCTCGGCCAGCATCTGCGGCGCCTCCTCGAGGAAGGTGCCCACCAGCTCGCCGACGAAGTCCGCGCCGGCGGTGTCCTGCAGTTCGGCAAAGGTGGCGGCGTCGATCGGGTCGTCGGTCATGTCAGCGGTCCCTTCGAGGAGTCACATTGTCCAGTGCCGCCACCAGCGCGTCCACGCGGATCGGCTTGGTGACGTAGTCGTCCATGCCGGCGGCCAGGCATTCCTCGCGGTCGCCCTGCATGGCGTTGGCGGTCATGGCGACGATGCGCGGGCGCTCGCCGTCGGGCCAGCGCTCGACGATGCGGCGGCTGGCTTCCAGGCCATCCATCTCGGGCATCTGCACGTCCATCAGCAGCACGTCGTAGGGCTGACGCGCACAGCACTCGATGGCCTCGATGCCGTTGCTGGCCACGTCGGCGCGGTAACCCATCTGCTGCAGCAGGCGCAGCGCCAGCTTCTGGTTGACCACGTTGTCTTCGGCCAGCAGGATGCGCAGCGGGTGGCGTGCGGCCATGCCGGCATCGAGCACCGGCTTGGCCGGCGCCGCCGGGGCAGGGCGGGGCGCGGCGTCCTGCGCCAGCAGCGAGGCCAGCGTGTCGAACAGCTGCGACTGGTGCAGCGGCTTGGACAGGAACGCGGCAAACAGCTCGGCGCCGTCGCCGACCTCGCGGCGGCCTAGCGAGCTGAACAGCACCAGCGGCATCTTCTGGCCCGCGGCGCGCAGGGCCCGCGCCAGCGCCAGCCCGTCCATCTCGGGCATGTGCATATCCAGGATGCCCAGGTCGAAGGCCTCGCCGCTGCGCAGCCAGTCCAGTGCCTGCTGCGGCGTGGCGGCGTCGCGCACCACCATGCCCCACTTGGCGGTCTGCAGCGCCAGCAGGCGGCGGTTGGTGGCGTTGTCGTCCACCACCAGCACGCGCCGGCCGGCCAGCGCCGGCTGCACGCCGATGAATTCGCGCCGCGACCCGGGCGCGGTGTCGCTGCGCGGCACGACGATGGTGAAGCGGAAGGTCGAGCCGCGGCCGGCGCCCGCGCTCTCGGCCCACATCGTGCCGCCCATCAGCTCGGCCAGGCGCTTGCTGATGGCCAGGCCGAGACCGGTGCCGCCGTACTTGCGCGTGGTCGAGCTGTCGGCCTGGCTGAAGCTCCTGAAGAGCTTGCCCAGGCCTTCGGCGGACAGGCCGATGCCGGTGTCGCGCACCGCGAAGCCCAGTTCGAACGCGCCGTCGCGGGGCGTGGCGCTCACGCTCAGCACCACCTCGCCGGACTCGGTGAACTTCACCGCATTGGCCAGCAGGTTCAGCAGCACCTGGCGCAGCCGCGTGACGTCGCCGACCACGTAGGGCGGCACCTCGCCGTCGAACTGGTAGGCCAGGTCCAGCTTTTTTTCGGCGGCACGCGGCGCCACCAGGTCCAGCGCCGACTCGACGCAGTCGCGCAGGTCGAAGGGATGGCTTTCGACATCCATGCGCCCGGCCTCGATCTTCGAGAAGTCGAGGATGTCGTTGATGATGGTCAGCAGCGCGTCGCCCGAGTCGCGGATGGTCGCGGCGAAGTCGCGCTGCTCGGCCGACAGCGGCGTGTCCAGCAGCAGCCCGCTCATGCCGATGACGGCGTTCATGGGCGTGCGGATCTCGTGGCTCATCGTCGCCAGGAAGGCGCTCTTGGCTTCGTTGGCGGCTTCCGCCGCGGCGCGCGCCTCCTGCGTCTCCTTGAACATCTTCGCGTTCTGGATCGCGATCACCGCCTGGTCGGCGAAGGTCTTGATCAACGAGATCTCGTGCGCCGAGAACGGCGATGCTTCGCTCCTGCCGACGAAGATGGAACCGACCCCCTGGTCTTGCCACATCAGCGGGGCGAAGACGACAGACCGGCTGCCCATGATGGCGGCGCCGCGCCTGACGGCTTGCGGCACGCCGTCGTCTGCCTGCGCGTCGACGAAGTGCACGACGTCGCGCCGCCGGATCACCAGCCCGGTGCCGCTCTGCTCGTCCATGCGCAACGGATACAGCGAGCGGAACCCAGCCTCACCCGGCCCGAAGAAGGCCACCAGATCGATCAGGCCGTCGCTGCGCAGCAGATTGATGCCGATGAACGACGGGTCGAACAGATGGAGGCAACTTTGCATGATGCGGTCGAAGACCGGCTGGGCGTCGGCCACCGACCTGCCGATCACCTGCAGCACTTCCGCGGTGGCGGTTTGCCGCTGCAACGCCTCCTGCGTCTCGTTGAACAGCCGCGCGTTCTGGATCGCGATCACCGCCTGGTCGGCGAAGGTCTTCAGCAGGCCGATCTCCTGCTCCGAGAAGCCCGTCGCGGGCTGGCGCGTGACGTTGATGACGCCGATGCCGCGGCCCTCCCACAGCATCGGCGCCATCGCATGCGAATAGGGGCCGATGTCCAGCAGCCGCGCCACTTCGCGCAGCGCCGGGTGCACGTCGGCGTCGGCCAGCACGTCGCGGTGGTGCAGCACGCGCCGCTGCTGGATCGCGTACTCGACGCCGCCGCCGGCCAGCGGGCGCGGGTAGGTGCGCTGCAGCGCCGCGGTGGCCGGGCCGTGCGCGGCCGCCAGGCGCACCTGCGCCTGCTCGTCGACGAGCAGGATGTTGGCGTCGGTGGTGGCGAACAGGCGCCGGCAGCTCTGCAGGATCTTGTCGAACACCGGCCGCGTGTCGGCCACCGAATTGCCGATGGCCTCCAGCACCTCGGCCGTCGCGGTCTGCCGCTCCAGCGCCTCGCGGGTTTCGCGGAACAGTCGCACGTTCTCGATGGCGATCACCGCCTGGCGCGCGAAGGTCTGCAGCAGCGCCACCGCGCCGTCGGGGAAGCGCCCCGGCTCGCGCCGCGCCACGCCGATGGTGCCGATGGAACGGCCCTGCAGCAGCAGCGGCACCGACAGGATGCTGCGGAAGCCCGAGCGTTGCGCCAGTTCGGCGCTGGGATAGCCCGGCTCGGTGAGCACGTCGGCGATCTGCACCGGCTGCTGCTCGGCGATCGCGCGGCGGATGTTCTGCGGCGCGGCTTGCAGGCTCATCGGGAAGGCGTCGCGCAGCGCTTCTTCGGCCTGCGAGGACAGCGCGCGCACGCCGGCCAGGTGCACCGCGTCGCCGTCCAGCCGCGTGGTCGCGCCCACGTCGGCCCGGCACAGCGCGCGGGCGCGCTCGGCGATGGCCTGGAACACCGGCTGCACGTCGGTCGGCGATTCGCTGATCGCCGCCAGGATCTCGGCCGTGGCGGTCTGCCGCTCCAGCGCCTCGCGCGTCTCGTTGAACAGCCTCACGTTCTCGATGGCGATCAGTGCCTGGTCGCGGAACGACTCGGCCACGGCGAACTCCTTGGCGCTGAACACGCGCGGCCGGTCCGCGGCGTAGACCAGCAGGCCGATGCACGCGTCGCCGCGCAGCAGCGGCAGGTACAGCGCCGAGCGCACGCCCAGGTGGTCGTGTATGAGCTGCTCGTGCGGCGGCAGCGGGATCGCCGACCAGTCCGGCAGATGCAGCGGCTCCTTCGACACGATGGCGCGCGATGGGAAGTTGGCGGCCGCGTCCACCGGCAGGTCGCTCGGTCCCAAGTCGTCCATCGGCCCGCCGCGCGTGGCGCCCGACACCGGCGAGTAGGTGTGGCCGTCGCTGCTCATGACCATCGCGAAGTCGCATTGCAGCCGCCGCACGGCGGCCTCGACGATGGCGTCGAACACCGGCTTGACGTCGGTCGGCGACTGGCTGATCACACGCAGAACGTCGGACGTGGCCGTCTGCTGCTCCAGCGCCTCCTTGGTTTCGTTGAACAGGCGCGCGTTCTCGATGGCGATCACCGCCTGGTCGGCGAAGGTCTGCAGCTGCGCGATCTCGGCCGGCGTGAAGCCGGTCGCCGGATGGCGGATGACGCTGAGGAAGCCCACCGACTGGTCGTCGCGCACCATCGGCACCAGCAGCTGCGAATAAGGCCCGGCCTTCAGCTGCTCGGCGATGCCACGAATGAAAGGATGCGTGTCGGGCGCCAGCGCGTTGACGATGTGCATCGGCTTGCGGCGGCGGGCCAGGCCTTCGAAGGCCTCGGCCGGCACCGGCCGCGACAACACCCGCCGCAGCACCGGCAAGGCCGGCCCGCGGTGCGCCGCCAGCTCGATGCGGCCACCGGGCTTGAGCAGGATCACGCCTTGCTCGGCGCTGTCGAACAGCCGCGCGCAGCCGTCGAGGATCTTGTCGAACACCGGCGCGGTGTCGGCCACCGAGCGGCTGATCACCTGCAGCACCTCGGCGGTGACGGTCTGGCGCTCCAGCGTCTCGCGGGTCTCGTTGAACAGCCGCGTGTTCTCGATGGCCACCACCGCCTGGTCGGCCAGGGTACCGAGCAGCGCGACTTCGTCGTCGCGGAAGGGCGCCGGCGGGTGGCGCACGACGATCAGCGTGCCGATGCCGCGGCCTTCCCAGCGCAGCGGCACGAAGACCTGCGAGCAGTCGCCGAAGCGCATCGCCGCGACGATCTGGCGCAGCGCCGGCGGCGTGCCGTCGTCCGCCAGCACGCGCTCGTAGCGCATCAGCCGGCCGGCGCGCAGCGCGTCCTGGAAACGGTCGCCTTCGCGCACGGGGACGGGAAAACGCTGCGCGAGCACGTCGCGTGCCGGGCCGTTGTGCGCCACCAGCCGCAGCATGTGTTCGTTGTCGTCGAACAGCAGCACGGTCTGCTGCGTGCCGGGCAGCAGCGTCGAGCAGCCATTCAGGATGGCCTCGAAGACCGGTGCGGCGTCGGCCACCGAGCGGCTCATCGCCTGCACCACGTCGTTGATGACCGCCAGCTCGTGGGCACGCTGTTCGAGCTGCACCGTGCGCTCGGCGACCTTGCGCTCCAGGCCTTCGGCGGCGCGCAGGTTGGCCAGCGCGACCGCGGCCTGGCTGGCCAGCATGGCCAGCAGGTTGCGGTCGCTGTCGTCGAAGCGGCCGTACAGGCCGTCGATGTCGGCGTACAGGTAGCCGAGCAGCTTGCGCTGCGCCAGCAGCGGCGCGATCAGGCACGAGCGCTGGTCGACCGCGTCGGCGCCGTCGGGCCCGTGGCGCAGGCTGGCGCTGTGGGTCTGCCGCGTCTCGTCGAGCCAGGGCCCGATGGCGCGCAGCAGCGCCTGCGCATCTTCGTTGGGCGGCAGGCTGGCGCCGGCGATGCGCGGCTGCCCCTGCGCGTCCAACAACAGCAGCAGCACGCGCTCGGCGCCGCTCAATTCCGTCAGCTCCTCGACCAGGAATTCCTGCAAGGTCGCGCTGTCGTGCTGCTCGTTCAGGCGCACGCCGGTATCGACCAGGCGCTCGAAGGGCGCATGGGCGTGCACGCGGCCGTCGAGGTGCGCCAGGTAGCGGCTCGGCGGCAGGCGCTGCCGGCGGGCCTCGGTGGCCCACGCCTGGATCAGCCGGCGGTGCGCGTCGACGCGGCCGAACCAGCTGCGCCGCAGCCCCGGGTCGTGCAGCTGTGCCACGCCCTGCAGCACCTGCCGGTAGCCGGTGTCCAGCGCACGGTCGGCTTCGCGTCGCTTGCCGTTGGCGCGCAGCGCGCAGGCATGCCACCACCAGGCCGATGCCGGCGTGAACATGCTGCCCAGGCCGGTGTCGCCGCGCAGGCCGAGCAGGTCCACCGCGCGCTGCGAGTGGTGCAGCGCAGCCCGTGCGTCGCCGTCGATCAGCAGCTGCTGGGCCAGCTCGGTGCGCGCCACCACCTGCTGCGTGCCGTCGCCGCCGTTGCCGGCGCGCTCTTCGGCGGCATGGAAATGCTCGCGGGCCGCGGCAGACTCGCCGTACAGCCGTGCGACGCGGCCGGCGATCAGCCGGGCCATCGCCTCGAACCACGGCTCGACCAGATCGCCCCGCGCCGCCAACGCCACCTCGGCATGGTGGCGTGCCGCCTCGCGGTGCCCGAGGTGGCCCTCGATCACCGACATCAGGCCGGCGGAGTACGGGTGGTTTGCCCGGCCGGCCGCGGGCACGCGCATGCCGACGCGCCGCGCCCGGCTGTACAGGCCGAGCGAGGCATAGGCCATGGTCAGGTTGCCGATGACGGCGTTGGCGCGGTCCAGCTGGCCAGCGACGGTGAAGGCGGCCAGCGCCTGGTTCAGGCCCTTCAGGCGCAGGCCCATGTCGGCATGCTCGCGGTACAGCAGGTTGGTGGCGGCGCCGATGCCCTCTTGGTCGCCGGCGGCGCGTGCCAGCTCCAGCGCGCGTGCGGCATCGCGGTCGCGTTCGGCCGCGCGGTTGAGCTGGTCCAGCGCGTAGGCCGACGCCCACAGCGCGCGTCCCTGGTGCACGCGGTCGCCCTGCGCCTCGAACAGCGCGGCGGCACGGTGCGCGTGCCGCAACGCGCCCGCGTTGTCGAAGCTGCGGAACTGCGCCTCGGCCAGGCGCAGCAGGGCCGTGGCCTCGAGGGCGGGGTCGCCGGCGCGGCCGGCCAGGGCCAGCGCCTCGGCGGCGTGCTCGCGTGCCGGCCCGACCTGGCCGGCGCGCATCAGCACCGCGGCCAGGCGGCACAGCGCCTGCACGCGCGGCGCGTGGCCGCGCTGCGTGCCGGCCAGCTGCAGCATCAGGCGGGCGTCGTCCAGCGCGGCGGCGTGCTCGTCGAGGGCGCAGCGGCTCTCGGCGCGCAGGTCGAGCAGCCGCAGGCGCTGCGCCGCGCCGATGCCCGGGGCGTCCAGCGCGGCGCTGGCTGCGGCAACCGCCGCCTCATGCTGCCCGGCCCAGGCCAGCGCGGCGATGCGGGCGGTGGCCGACCCGCGTGGACCTTGTTGCGGAGCACGCGACGGTCGGGCAGTGAAGGGCGCCATCGTGGATCTCGGGCTTCGGCGGGGAACGCATGCTACAGGGGCTTGGCGCCAAAATGCGCGCCGTGGAGGACGCTGCATGACCCCGATCCTGACCCGCCGTGGCGCGCTGCGTCTGGCCGCAGCCTGGCCGCTGGCCGGCACGCTGCCGTTGCGCGCACAAGCGGTTTTTCCCGAACGCCCGATCACCGTGATCGTGCCCTTCGGCCCCGGCGGCATCGCCGACCTGACGGCGCGTACCGTGACGCAGGCCATGAGCACGACGCTGAAGGTGCCGATGGTCGTCGACAACCGGCCCAGCGCCGGCAGCATCGTCGGCAGCGCGGCGGTGGCGCAGGCCGCGCCGGACGGCTACACGCTGCTGCTGATGAGCAACGCCAACGCGGTGAGCGCGGGGCTGTTCAAGAAGCTGCCCTTCGACGTGCAGAAGGACTTTGCGCCGGTGGGCCTGCTGGGCGTGTTCGACCTGGCGCTGTTCGTCGCCGCGGATTCCAGGCTGAAGAGCGTGCGCGACGTGCTCGCCGAGGCCAAGGCCCGCCCGGGCAAGCTGACCATCGGTACCATCGCCGTGGGCAGCACGCAGCACCTGTCGGCGGAGCTGTTCAAGGCGCGCACCGGCATCGACGCGCTGATCGTGCCCTACAAGGGCTCGCCGGCGGTGCTGACCGCGCTGCGTGCCGGCGAGATCGACGTCGCCTTCGAGATCCTCGGCCCGATGCTGCCGCAGCTGCAGGCCAAGGTGGTGCGCGCGCTGGCCGTGACCTCCGACCGCCGCTTCGCCGCGCTGCCCGAGGTGCCGACGATGCGCGAGGCGGGGGTGGCCGACTACGAGGTGGCCTCATGGAACGCGCTGGCCGCGCCGGCAAAGACGCCGCCGGCGGTGATCGAGCGCCTCAACGCCGCCGCCAACGACGCGCTGAAGACCCCCGCGGTGCAAGAGCGGCTGCTGGCGTTGGGCGTGCGCGCGCAGGGCGGCACGCCGCCGCAGCTGCAGCTGCTGCTGGCGCGCGAGCTGCGGCATTGGGGCGAGGTCATCCGCGCCGCAAAGATCGAGCCCGAATGAGCGCGCAGCGGGCCAGGCGTTGCGGGTGACGGTGGCATGGACCTGAAGCAGCTCGAGTACTTCGTGCACGTGGCCGAGTTCGGCAGCTTCACGCTGTCGTCGCGTTTCCTGCGCGTGGCGCAGCCGGCGCTGAGCCGGCAGGTGCGCGCGCTGGAGGTGGAGCTGCGGCAGACGCTGTTCCAGCGCAACGGCCGCGGCGTCACGCTCACCGAGCCCGGCAAGCGGCTGCTGGAGCATGCGCGCGGCATCCTGCAGCAGGTGGAGCGCGCGCGCCACGACCTGGAACAGCAGCGCGGCGCGGTCACCGGCCGGCTGGTCATCGGCCTGCCGCCGAGCGTCAGCCGCACGCTCACCGGGCCGCTGGTGCGCACCTTCCGCGAGCGCTTTCCCGAGGCCAGCTTCGGCGTCGTCGAGGGCCTGTCGGACCATCTGCTGGAATGGCTGGCGGTGGGCCGGGTGGACTTTGCGCTGGTCTACAGCGGCAGCGCACCGGCGTCGATCGAGCTGGCGGCGCTGCGCGTCGAGCCGATGTACCTGGTGGGCGCGCGATCGGCGCGCGCCGGCGCCAAGCTGGTCGGCCCGGCGGTCAGCCTGGAGCAGGTGGCTGCCGCCGAGCTGGTGATCCCGCCACGGCCGCATTCGATCCGCATGCTGCTCGATTCGACCCTGGCCGACGCGGGCCTGAAGGCGCGTGTCGCGCTGGAGATCGAAAGCGTGCCGACGATCCTGGACCTGGTGCAGCACGAAGGCTTCCACGCGGTGCTGACGCTGAACGCCATCCGCCGCAGCGGCAACGAGGCCGGCTTCCAGGCGCGGCCGATCGGCAAACCGCGCCTGGCCGCGACGCTGCGCCTGGCGACCTCGGCGCAGCGCCCGGGCGGGCCGTTGATGGAGCAGGCGATCGCGCTGGTCAGGGCGCTGGTGGCGGCGCACTGGGCGTGACCTCGCCCGGCGGCAGCCGCCGCTTCAACACGCCGAACAGGCCGAAGCACAGCGCCGCGCCGACGAGCAGCACGACGGCGAAGCAGATCGGCACGAACGCGTCGTCACGCGCGTCGTAGAGCCAGCCGGCCAGCGGCGGCGCCAGCGACAGCAGCACGAAGTACAGGCTGAAGAACACGCCCATGCCGAAGGCGCGGCGCTGCGGCGCCATCGCCTCGCCGGTCAGCGCCATGATCACACCGGCCGGCGCGCCGCCGGCCAGGCCGAAGACGAGGCTCAGCACCACCGCCCAGCCGGGTTCGCGCAGCAGCAGCAAGGCGCCGATGCCGACGACGGCGCACAGGTAGAACATCTGCGCGCCGCGGCCGCTGCGGTCGGCGATGCGGCCGCCGAGCACGCCGGAGACGATCATCGCCCAGCTCGCCAGGCTGATCACCGCCGCGGCCTGCGCCGGGCCGTAGCCGCCGGCCACCAGCACGCGCGGCGCGAAGCTCAGGTAAACGATGTAGGCGGCGTTGTACAGGCCCCAGCAGGTGGCGGCCACCAGCGTCAACAGCCATTCGCGGCGCGGCAGGCCCGCCGGCCCGGCCTGCGGTCGCACCAGCCCCGGCGGCGGCCGGTACAGCAGCCACAGCGCCGCGCCGGCGGCGGCGCTGTAGAGCGCGGCGACGCCGAACACCGCGGGCCAGCCGTGGTGCAGGTCGATCCACACCTGCCCAACCTGCGCCACCGCGATGCCCAGCGGCCAGCTCATCACCAGCACCCCCAGCGCGGTGGCCAGCTCCTTGCCGGCGAACCAGTCCGCGGTCATCTTCGTCAGGTAGATGGTGCCGAAGACGAAGCCGGCGCCACTGGCCAGCCGGCCCAGCGCCAGCTGGCCGAAGCCCTGGGCCAGCGCGGCGAGCGCGCCGCCGCCGGCCATGCAGAAGAAGGCCAGGCTGACCAGCTGGCGGTCGCCGACGAAGCGCCCCAGCATGCCCGCCGGCAGCGCCAGCAGCAGGCCGGGCAGCGTGAACAGCCCGATCAGCGTGCCGATCTGGGCGTAGCTGAACCCGAGCGCCGAGACCAGCGAATCGGACACCGACCCCAGCGTCTGGAACTGGAAACCCAGCGCGGCGCGGCAGGCGAACAGCAGGCCGAGGATCCACCAGCGTGTCGCGCTGGCGGGGTGGGCGATCACGGTGCCGGTGCTCAAGGACACCCCGCGCGGTCGCGGCGATGCGGCCCATGCCGCGCAATCGACGACGTCATCCGGAAACTGGTCTTGTAGGGCTCCAGCGTCGATTATTGAGGCGGCTCTCCCGAACCGAGGTTCAGGTTTCCACCACTGGTCGGCGAACTCAGAAAGGGATCTTGCCGGTCCAGATGTCCTTGTACATGACCCAGTCGCCCATCAGGCTGTACAGCGGGCGCTTGAAGGTGGCCGGCCGGTTCTTCTCGAACACGAAGTGGCCCGCCCAGGCAAAGCCGTAGCCGCACAGCAGCGCCAGCAGCAGGTACTGCGGGTGGCCGGTGGCCACCCGCATCGCCAGGCACACCAGCACCAGGGTCGAACCCACGAAATGCAGCCGCCGGCAGCTGCGGTTGCGGTGCTCACCCAGGTAGTATGGATAGAACGCGGCGAAGGTCTTCAGGGCCCGCAGATCGGTGCCCGGGGTGCTGGTGCTCATGGCACATCCTTCTTGTGGGAATCGGCATTGTCCATCGGGCGACCGTGGCCCTGAGTGCAGCGCCGTGGGCGCAGAATCACGAACCTTGTTTCGGGGATCAGCGTGCGCGTAGAAGCGGCTTCGACAGCGATGGGCCAGCCCGCGCCCGGCGGCGGCGTGGCGTCCGACGGCGCAGCTGCGGCGCCCGCCGTCGCAGCGCCGAGGCGCCCGGTTGAGCCGACCCTGCAGTGGCGCGAAGGCGTGCCCTGGTCGGCGCGCTTCGACGATCGCTATTTCTCGTCCGACGCGGGCCTGGACGAGACGTGCCACGTCTTCCTGCACGGCAACCGGCTGCCCGAGCGCTTTGCGGCGCTGCGGGCCGGGGATGTCTTCCGTGTGGGCGAGACCGGCTTCGGCACGGGGCTCAACTTCCTGGGCTGCCGGCGGCTGTTCGAGCGGTGCGCGCCGGCCGGCGCACGGCTGGTCTTCCGCAGCGTCGAGGCCTGGCCGCTGGCGCCGCAGGAGCTGCGTGCGGCGCTGGCGCTGTGGCTGACGCTGCAGCAGGCGGCCGGCGAACTGCTCGGCCGCTGGCCGCCGGCGCCGGGGCAGGCCATCGACTTCGGCGCGGTACGCCTCGAGCTCGACCTCGCCGACGTGGCCGACGCCTTGCCGACCTGGCCCGAGGCGCAGATCGACGCCTGGTTCCTGGACGGCTTTGCGCCGGCGAAGAATCCGCAGATGTGGAGCGACGCGGTGCTGGCGCAGGTGGCGCGCGCGTCGCGGCCGGGTGCCACCGTGGCCACCTACACCAGCGCGGGCCATGTCCGGCGGGGGCTGCAGGCGGTGGGCTTCACGATGCGCCGCGTGCCCGGCCACGGCCGCAAGCGCGAGATGCTGACCGGTGAGCGCGCGCCGGGGAGTCTGGGCGGCAAACCTCGGCTGACGCGTGGAGGCTGATTCGGGATGCAGGCAAGGCGCAGCGCGCAGCCCGGGCTCGCCGCCCGGGCCAGCGCTGAAACGCGGCATGCGCGCGAAATAGCCCCAACCGAATGGCCGAGGTGCCTTGGCCACCTCGGTGCGGGTGCCGAAGGCTGCCACCCAGGCTCCTAGGTCGCCAGCAGGTTGAAGGCCAGGCCGGCCAGCGCGCCGACGCCCAGGCCGACGACCACCTCGCGCGGCGTGTGGCGGCGCAGTTGCAGGCGCGACCAGCCGACGGCCAGCGCCAGCAGCGCCACACCGGCCACGGCCGGCAGCACGGGCCACAGCAGCGCCGCGGCATAGCTGGCGAAGGCGCAATGCAGCGACAGCTTCATGCGCCGGCGCAGCGCCAGCGCGGCCAGCACGATCAGCGCCGAACTGGCGAGCCCGGCCGCCAGCACCAGCGAGCGCGCTCCCAGCCCCAGGGCGGCGGCCGCGGCCAGCAGCGCGCCGACGAGCAACAGGTTCAGGTGCAGGCGTTCCGCCGGCTGCGATGCATCCATGTGCAACCAGCGCCTGGCGCGCACCTGGCGCAGGCTGTACAGCCCGACCAGCAGGGCGACCGCCACCGCAGCCGCAGCGGCCAGCCAGGTGTCGCGCGCCGGTGAGCCGCGCAGCCGCGCGGCCAGCGTCACGGCCACCGGCATCAGCAGCGCCGGGTGGCCGACGAGGGACAGCACGCGGGCGGTGGTGGTGGATCTCATCGGTGGCGCGCCCCGCGGCAGCCGCGGGGCACGGGGGTCGTCAGCGTTGGCCCTGCGCGGTGTCGAAGGCCGGGTCCAGCGGCACCTGCAGGCCCGTGGCCAGGTGGTTGGTGCGCGCGGCCAGCGCGACGAGGGCCAGCAACTCGGCGTGTTGCGCGTCCGTCATGCCCTTGGCGCGCGCCGCCGCGGTGTGCGAATGCACGCAATAGCCGCAGGCGTTGGCGATGGACACGGCGATGTAGACCATCTCCTTGGTCAGCGGGTCGATCTGCGTGGGCGAGGCCATCAGCGCCTTGACGTCGGCCCAGGTGCGTTCCAGCAGCGTCGGGTCGAAGGCCAGCGCGCGCCACAGGTTGTTGACGAAGTCGGTGCGGCGCGTGCGGCGGATGTCGTCGAAGACCGCCTTGACGCGCGGGTCGGCTTCGGGGTCTGCGGGGACGGGAGCGGTGGCCATGGGTCGTTGCGGTGGACGCTACAGCCTGAAGGTCGTCAGACTCCAGACGATGAGGACGAGCTGCAGCAGGTTGATCAGGATGGCCGTGGCGTGCACGCGGCGAAACCGGCGCACGGCGTCGTCGCGGCTGGACGGGATTTCGGCGCGCAGCTGGTCCATCGCGGACAGGACCTTGCGGCGCAGCACGGCCGCCGCCAGCGCGATCGCCGCCGCGCCGAGCGCGAACGCGGCGCGACCCCACAGCGCATAGCTGGCGGCTGCGGGAATCGCGACCCCCATCGCCGCCAGGTAGCTGGTGTTGAAGAAGCCGCGGATGAAGCGCGCGTCCACCGGCGTGTCGTGCTTCAGGATCAGCAGCGGCAGCGAGCCCATCATGAAGTAGGCGGTGGTGACGAGCAGCGCCACGGTGAAGAACAGCGCGAAATAGACGACCGGCGACATGGTCCGCCGGCTAGGCCGCGCCGTGCGCCCCGACGGACGCGGGACCACGGCCGGCCGCCTGGGCGAAGGCCTGTCCGGGCGCGGCCGCCAGGCGCCCGGGGCGCATGTGCGCGCGGTCTTCGACGCCGTGCATCAGCGCCCCAGCGCGACGCGCAGGCCGGCCAGCACGGCATCCGGCGCCTCGGCCATCAGGTGGTGGCCGCTGGCCACGTTCACCACCTGCGCCTTCAGCGCCGCGACCAGTTCCTTGGTGGCCTTCGGCGGTGTCATCTGGTCGCGCGTGCCGGTGATCAGCGTGGTCGGGCAGCTCACCTTGGCCATCGCCGCGGCGCCGCCCGCGTAGGCGTCGCACAGCCGGAAGTCGTGCTCGAACAGGTTCAGGTCCTTCGACAGCGCCTGCTGGTTGCGCATCAGCGCGCGGTTGCTGCCGTGCACCCACATGCCTGGGCCGGGATAGCTGGGCTTGCTGGCCAGCGTGCTGATGGACAGCGCGTTGACCATGTCGATGGCCGTCGACGGCGCGTCGCGCGCGGTGCCCAGCAGCGCGTCGCTGACCTTCATCGGGTAGGCCGCGCCCAGCAGCACCAGCCTCGTGATGCGTTCGGGCGCGCGTGCCGCGGCCTCCAGCGCGATCAGCGTGCCCATGCTGTGGCCGACCAGCGTGGCCTGCGGCGCGCCGGCGGCGCTCATCAGCGCCAGCGTCCAGTCGGCCAGCGCCTCGACGCTGGCCAGCGGCGGCCCGTCGCTGCGGCCGTGGCCGGGCTGGTTGACGGCCAGCACGCCGAAGCCGTGGTGCGCGCACCAGCGTGCCAGCAGCGTCCAGCCGCTGTGGTCGTTGAGCGCACCGTGGATGAAAACCACGCAGGGCAGGGCCGCGTCAAAGGGCTTGCCGCCGGTGTAGGCATAGGCCGTGCGGCCGTCGACTTGGAACTTCATGCCGCCTTCTCCGCGGCGCGCAGCGCGCGCTTCAGGTCGTCGATCAGGTCGTCCGCCTCTTCCAGGCCGATGCTCAGGCGGATGGTGCCGGGGCCGATGCCGGCCTGCCGCAGCGCCGCGTCGTCCATGCGGAAGTGCGTGGTGCTGGCGGGGTGGATGACCAGCGACCGGCAGTCGCCGACGTTGGCCAGGTGGCTGAAGAGCTTCAGCGCCTCGATGAAAGCCACGCCCTGCTGGCGGCTGCCCTTCAGGTCGAAGCTGAACACCGCGCCGCAGCCGCGCGGCAGCAGCTTCTTGGCCAGCGCCTGGCTCGGGTGGCCGTCGAGTTCGGGGTAGCCGACGCTGGCCACCATTGGCTGGCGGCTCAGGAACTGCACCACCTTGCGCGTGTTGGCCACGTGCCGCTCCATGCGCAGCGGCAGGGTTTCGATGCCCTGCAGGATCAGCCACGCGGTGTGCGGGCTCATGCAGGCGCCGAAGTCGCGCAGGCCTTCGCGGCGCGCGCGCAGCAAGAAGGCGCCCACCGTGCTTTCTTCGCTGAACACCATGCCGTGGAAGCCGTCGTAGGGCTCGGTCAGCTCGGGGAAGCGGCCGCTGCGGTCCCAGTCGAAGCGGCCGCTGTCCACCAGCAGCCCGCCGATCACCGTGCCGTGGCCGCCCAGGAACTTGGTGGCCGAGTGGTAGACCAGGTCGGCGCCCAGTTCCATCGGCTTCATCAGCCAGGGTGTCGTGAAGGTGCTGTCCACCAGCAGCGGCAGGCCGGCGTCGTGCGCGATGGCGCTGACGGTGGGGATGTCCAGCACGTCCAGCCCGGGGTTGCCCAGCGTCTCGCCGAACAGCAGCCGGGTCTCGGGGCGGATGGCGCGGCGCCAGCCGTCGATGTCGCCGGGCTTGACGAAGGTGGTGGCGACGCCGAAGCGCTTGAGCGTGTAGTGCAGCAGGTTGTGGCTGCCGCCGTAGAGCGCGCTGCTGGCGACGATGTGCGACCCCGCCCCGGCCAGCGTGCTGATGGCCAGGTGCAGCGCCGCCTGCCCGCTGGCCACGGCGATGGCGCCGCTGCCGCCTTCGAGCGCGGCGATGCGCTCCTCAAGCACCGCATTGGTGGGATTGCTGATGCGGCTGTAGACGTGGCCCGAGCGCTCCATGTTGAACAGGCTGGCGGCGTGCTCGCTGTTCTCGAAGACGAAGCTGGTGCTCAGGTGCAGCGGCACCGCACGGGCGCCGGTGGTGGGGTCGGGCACGGCGCCGGCGTGCAGCGCCAGCGTGTCGAAGCCGGGGTCGGCGTATCCGGGCATGGTGGTCTCGTGAAGATGGTCGCAGTGCATTGTGGCGCGTACGCCGCCCGGGCAGGGCGGTGCTCAAGGCGGGGCTGCGGCGGGCCGATATGCCGGGCTGCCACCCGTGCTTGCCGCCGTCCCCATGCCTGAAGAACCCACTCCCCCAAGCACGCCGCCCGCCGAGCCGGAGGCCTTGCCCGGCTGGGGCCCCTGGACCCCCGGGGTGCGGCTGATGCGGCGGATGTCGCCGGGGCTGCGGCTGGCCTTGTCGCCAGCGCTGGTGCTGCTGCCCATCCTGCCGTGGCTGCTGCCCGCCGCACGCCTGTGGCAGGCCTGGGTGCCGCTGCTGGTGCTGGCGCTGTACGGCGGGGTCTGCGCCGTGCTCGCGGCACGCGAGGACACGCCGGCGCTGGCCTTGGCCGCGGCGCCGGCGTCCCCGGCCGCCCCGGTGGCTGCGCCGCCACGGGCCGAAGCGCCGCCCGCCGCGCCCGAGCCCCCGGCGGAGCCGCCGGCACCCGAAGCGCAGATGGAGCCGGAGCCCGCATCCGAGCCGGAGGCGGAGCCCGAGCCTGCACCCGAGCCGGCCGGCAGCCTGCCGGACCCGGACGACTTTCGCGTCGGCCATGCCGAACTGCGTGGCGCCACCGACGAGATCGCGCGGCGCGTGGTCGGCGCCAGCGGCCTGCTGGACGCCAGTGCCAAGGCGGCCGCCGACGCCTTGGCCGACATCGAGGCGCTGCACGACGAAGACCGGCACGCGCGCAAGCTGCTGTCGGCGCTGCGCGGCCGGGTGCTGCAGCTGGAGCAGCGCAGCCATGCGCTCGTGCGCGAGGCGCAGCAGTCGGCGCCCGGCGATGACGGCGCCTCGCCGCTGCACAAGCAGCTGCAGGCGGTGGAAGCGTTGCTGCTGCACGTGCACCAGCTGGCCGAACGCCTGGGCGCTGCCGAGCACACCCACGGCGCGCGCCTGGAATCGCTGCGGCGCAGCGTCGAGCGCGTCGACGGCTACGCCGAGCGCGGCCTGCGCGAAGCGCAGCAGATCATGCAGCTGACGCGCCGCGTCTTCAGCACGCTGGACGCCGCCGAGCAGGACCTGAAGCGGGTCGAAGCCGGCGGCGGCGCGGCCGGCGCCTAAGCGCGGCGGCGCGCGTCGCAGCCTTGCGCGGCCAGCGTCCGCGCCGGTGCGGCCGGCGCTCCTAGAATCGGCGCATGTCCGGTTCCACTTTCGGCACGCTGTTGCGCGTCACCAATTTCGGCGAAAGCCACGGCCCGGCCATCGGCTGCGTCATCGACGGCTGCCCGCCGGGCATGGCGCTCACCGAGGCCGACATCCAGGGCGACCTGGACCGCCGCCGCCCCGGCACCAGCCGCCACGTCACGCAGCGCAACGAGGCCGACGCGGTGGAGATCCTGTCGGGTGTCTACGAAGGCCAGACCACCGGTACGCCGATCGCGCTGCTCATCCGCAACACCGACCAGCGCAGCCGCGACTACGGCAACCTCCTCGACACCTTCCGCCCCGGCCACGCCGACTACACCTACTGGCAGAAGTACGGCCTGCGCGACCCGCGCGGCGGCGGCCGGGCCTCGGCGCGGCTGACCGCGCCCACCGTCGCCGCCGGCGCGGTGGCCAAGAAGTGGCTGGCACAGCAGTACGGCACAAGCTTCGTCGGCTGGATGACGCAGATCGGCGACGTGGTCATTCCCTTCGAGGACGAGGCGCAGATCCCGCTGAACCCGTTCTTCGCGCCGAATGCGGGCGTCGTGCCCGCGCTCGAGGCCTACATGGACGCGCTGCGCAAGGCCGGCGACTCCTGCGGCGCGCGCCTCACCGTCACCGCGCGCGGCATGCCGGTGGGGCTGGGCGAGCCGCTGTACGACAAGCTCGACGCCGACATCGCCTACGCCATGATGGGCCTCAACGCCGTCAAGGGCGTGGAGATCGGCGCCGGCTTCGGCTGCGTCACGCAAAAGGGCAGCGAGCACGGCGACGAGCTGACGCCGCAGGGCTTCCGCAGCAACCACGCCGGCGGCGTGCTGGGCGGCATCTCCAGCGGGCAGGACCTGGTGGTCAGCATTGCCATCAAGCCCACCAGCTCGATCCGCATCCCGCGCGCGTCGATCGACCGCGCCGGCCAGCCCACCGTGGTCGAGACCTTCGGCCGCCACGACCCGTGCGTGGGCATCCGCGCCACGCCCATCGCCGAAGCGCTGCTGGCGCTGGTGGTGATGGACCACGCGCTGCGCCACCGCGCGCAGTGCGGCGACGTGCAGCCGCCGCTGCCGCCGATCCCGGGCGCGGTGTCCTGAGCACCACCTTCCGCGCGGCGCCCTTCGCGGCGCTGTGGCTGGCGTACTACGGCGCGATCGGGCTGTTCAACCCGTACTTCCCGCTGTGGCTCAACCACCTGGGCTACTCCACGCTGGTCATCGGCGCCTTCGCCTCGCTGCAGAGCTGGACGCGCATCGTCGCGCCCTACGGCTGGGGCTGGCTGGCCGACCACGGCGGGCGCCGCGTGGCGCTGCTGCGCCTGGCCTGCACGCTCAGCGCTCTGGCCGCAGCGGCGCTGTGGCTGGTGCGCGATGCCGGCGTGTGGCCGCTGGCGGCGGTGGTGGCGGGGCTGTTCCTGGCCAACGGCGCGGTCACGCCCATCGGCGAAGCGCTGCTGCTCAAACAACTGCACGGTGCCCACGGGCTGGACACGCGGCGCTACGGGCGCGTGCGCATGTGGGGCTCGGTGGGTTTCATCGTGTCGGTGCTGGCCTTCGGCGTGCTGCTGGAGCTGGCCGGCATCCAGACGCTGCCGCTGTTCACCGGCGCGCTGTTCGCGCTGCTGGCCTGGGCGGCGTGGGCGCTGCCGCGGCAGCACGAGGCCGGCCCTGCGGCAGCGCAGCCGCGTGCCGACATCCGGCCGGTGCTGCGCCGGCCGGAGCTGCGCTGGTTCTTCGCCGGCGTGATGCTCACCGTGCTGGCGCACACCGCGCTGTACGCCTTCTTCTCGCTGTACCTGCGCCAGCTGGGCTACGACAAGCCGGCGGTGGGGCTGCTGTGGGCCGTGTCGGTGGCGGGGGAGATCGCCTTCTTCGCGCTCGCCGGCCGGCACTTCGGCCGGCTGGACGACTACCGCTGGCTGGTGCTGGCGGCCCTGGTGACGGCCGTGCGCTTCGCCGCCACCGCGGCCTTCGGTGACGTGCCGGCCGTGCTGGTGGCGGCGCAGCTGACGCACGTCGTCACCTTCGCGGCGCAGCACATGGCCTGCACCAGCGTCATCGCACGGCACTTTCCCGACCGGCTGCGCACGCGCGGCTCGGCGCTGTACACCACGCTGGGCTACGGCGTGCCCGGCGTGGTGGGCGGCTTCGCCGGCGGCCTGCTCAGCCAGGCCTTCGGCCTGGCGGCGGTGTTCTGGGCGGCGTCGCTGGTGGCGCTGGCCAGCGCCGGCTGCTGCGTGATGGCCGCGCGTGCTGCCGCCCGCGACAGGGCGGCGGCGCAACGCGGGCCGCACAGCGGCTGGCAGACGGCGCCCGCCGACTTGCCGTAGCCAGCACGCTGGGGTGTCGGCGCAGGGCGCATCTCGCGGCCGCGGCGTGCAGGCGGCCCTGGCCGCCGTTGCCGTCGCCACCCCGGCTGCGTGGCCATAATCCGCCGCCATGAAGATCCTCATCCTCGGCGCGGGGCGCGTGGGCGAGAGCGTGGCCGAGAGCCTGGTGTCGGAGCAGAACGACATCACCGTCATCGACACCGACGCGCACCGCCTGTCGCTGCTGCAGGACCGGCTGGACCTTCGCGGCGTGGTCGGCAACGGCATCGAGCCGTCGGTGCTGCGCGACGCCGGCGCCGAGGACGCCGACATGCTGATCGCCTGCGCGCCGCTGGACGAGACCAACCTGGTGGCCTGCAAGATCGCGCACGACCTGTTCCACATCCAGACGCGCATCGCGCGGGTGCGCAGCACGGAGTTCAGCGACGGCAGCCCGCTGATGGGTCCCGAGGGCTTTGCGGTCGACGAGCTGATCTGCCCCGAAGCCAGCCTGACCACCTACATCCGCAAGCTGATCGAATTTCCCGAGGCGCTGCAGGTGCTGGAGTTCTCGCAGCAGCGCGTCAGCCTGATTGCCGTGCGGGCCATGGAAGGCGGCGTGATGGTGCGGCACGTCATCTCCGAGCTGCCGGCGCTGGTGCCGGGGCTGCCGATGCGCATCGTGGCCATCTACCGGCGCGACGCGCAGGGCTTCGACCGGCAGGTGGTGTGCGACGGCAGCACGCGCATCCAGCCCGGCGACGAGCTGTTCGTGCTGGCGGCCAGCGAGCACGTGCGCGGCGTGCTGGACGCGCTGCACCAGCGCGACGAGCCGGTGAAGCGCGTGATCATCGCCGGCGGCGGGCGCGTCGGGCTGCGCCTGGCGCGGCAGATCGCCGACACCTGCCACGTCAAGCTGATCGAGGCCAGCGAGCCGCGCTGCCAGTACCTGAGCACGCAGCTGGCCGGCCGCGGGCTGGTGCTGCACGGCGACAGCACCGACGAAGAGCTGCTGGAGCACGAGAACGTGCAGGAGGCCGACCTGTTCCTGGCGCTGACCAACGACGACGAGGACAACATCATGGCCTGCCTGCTGGCCAAGCGCATGGGCGCGCAGCGTGTGCTGGCGCTGATCAACCGCCGCGCCTATGCCGACCTGGTGCAGGGGCAGGGCACGCAGATCGACATCGCCATCTCGCCGGCGCAGACCATCATCGGCGAGCTGCTGGCGCATGTGCGCCGTGGCGACGTGGCCGCGGTCTACAGCCTGCGCCGCGGCGATGCCGAGGCGCTGGAGGCGGTGGCGCGCGGCGACGAGAAGAGCTCGAAGGTGGTGGGCAAGCGCATCGACCAGCTGCCGCTGCCGCCGGGCGCGATGATCGGCGCCATCGTGCGCGACGGCCCCGGCGCCGACCTGAAACCGGCCAAGGAGGTGATCATCGCGCACCACGACACGGTCATCCGCAGCGGCGACCACGTCATCGTCTTCCTGCCGCGCAAGCGCATGGTGCGGCAGATCGAGAAGCTGTTCCAGGTCGGCGCGACCTTCTTCTAGACATGAACTCGCCGCTGGCCGTCACGGCCCTGGTCGGGCGCATGCTGGTGCTGTTCTCGCTGCTGATGGCGGTGCCGCTGGCGTTTTCGCTGGTGGCGCACGACCCGGCCGAGGACGCCTTCCTGATCTCGATCGGCGTGACCTTCGCGGCCGGCGTGGCGCTCACGCTGGCGACGCGGCGTTTCCGCCGCGAGCTGCAGCTGCGCGACGGCTTCGTGCTGGTGACCTTGATCTGGCTGGTGCTGCCGGCCTTCGCGGCGCTGCCGCTGTGGCTGGCCATCCCGGGCCTCAGCGTCACCGATGCGTACTTCGAGGCGATGTCCGGCTTCAGCGCCACCGGCGCCACGCTGCTCAAGGGGCTGGACGAGCTGCCGCTGTCGGTGAACGTGTGGCGCTGCTTCCTGCAGCTGGTGGGCGGGCTGGGCATCATCGTGCTGGCGGTAGCCATCCTGCCGCTGCTGGGCGTGGGCGGTGCGCAGCTGTTCAAGACTGAGATGACCGGGCCGATGAAGGACGCGCGCCTGACGCCGCGCATCGCCGAGACGGCGCGCGGGCTGTGGACGGTGTATTTCGTCGGCTGCGTGGCCTGCTTCTTTGCCTACCACTGGGCCGGCATGAGCTGGTCCGATGCCTTCATGCACATGTGCAGCACCATGAGCCTGGCCGGCTTTTCGTCGCACGACGCCAGCTTCGGCTACTGGGACTCGCCAGTCATCGAGGCGGTGGCGGTGGTCTTCATGCTGCTGGCCGGCATCAGCGTGGCGCTGTACTTCGTCGCCTGGCGGCAGCGCTCGCTGCGGCCGCTGTGGCGCAACGTCGAGGCGCAGGCCTTCGCCTTCGTCATGGCGGGGTCGGTGCTGGTGATCTCGCTGTACCTGTGGTTGACCGGCACCTACGTCGACTACCCGGTGGCGTTGCGCCACACGGTCTTTCACGTGGTGTCGGTGGGCACGACCACCGGCTACGCCAGCCAGGACTACGCGCAATGGCCGCAGTTTGCGCCGCTGCTGCTGCTGCTGCTGGGCTGCTTTGCCACCTGTGCGGGCTCCACCGGCGGCGGCATCAAGATGATGCGCATGCTGCTGCTGCTGAAGCAGGCGCAGCACGAGCTGGTGCGCATCGTGCACCCGGCCGTGGTCAACCCGGTGGTCATCGCGGGGCAGGTGATTCCGCAGCGCGTGATGCAGAACATCATCGCCTTCATGATGGTCTACGGCGCGATGCTGGTGGTGCTGACGATGCTGATGGTCTTCAGCGGCGCCGACGTGGTGACGGCCTTCACCGCGGTGGTGGCCTGCCTGAACAACATCGGCCCCGGCCTCGGCACCGTCGGGCCGGCGCTCAACTACGCCAGCCTCAACGACTTCCAGACCTGGGTCTGCACCTTCGCCATGGTGCTGGGCCGGCTGGAGCTGTTGTCGCTGCTGGTGCTGTTCACGCCGCAGTTCTGGCGGGGTTAGGAGCTGATGATGCCGTTGGATGAGGTGGATGCCGCGCGGCTGGCCGCACTGTCCTTCAACCGCAGCGGGCCGTTCTACCGGCTGCAGTGCCGGCTGGGGTTGATCGACGAACGCAACCTGAACGTCGGCCGCCGCGCGCTGTTGCTGGCCGCGCTGGCCTGGCTGCCGGCGCTGGGGCTGGCGGCGCTGCAGGGCCTGGCCTGGGGCGGGGCGGCCGAGCGCACGCTGCTGCTGGACTTCCGCCTGCATGCGTTCGCCATCGCCATCGCCGCGTTCATCGTCATGGAGCGCGCCGCCGACCAGCGCCTGGGCTGGCTGCTGAGCCAGTTCGTGGCGCGCGGCATCGTCTCCGAAGCGTCAAGGCCGGGCCTGGTGGCCACGCACCAGGCCAGCCTGCGGCGCAGCGGCAGTGCCCTGGCCGAGGGCGTGATGCTGCTGGCGGCCTATGCGATGAGCTGGCTGTGGCTGAGCCACGCGGCGCTGCAGTCCCCCGGCGGCAGCTGGGTCGGCCAGGTGGTGGACGGCGCCTGGCAGCCCAGCGCGGCCGGCGGGTGGGTGCTGCTGGTGACGGTGCCGCTGTACGGCTTCCTGCTGCTGCGCTGGCTGTGGCGCTTCGGCTGCTGGGCGCTGATGCTGCGCGACCTGGCGCGCTGCCGGCTGCAACTGGTGGCCACGCATGCCGACCGCTGCGGCGGCCTGTCCTTCATCGGCCTGTACCCGGGCACGTACACCTTGTTCGTGTTTGCGCTGAGCACGGTGGTCTCGGCCGGCGTGCTGCGGCAGATCGTGCACCACGGTGCCGGCCTGACGAGCTTCAAGTTCGAGGCGATCGGCCTGATCCTGTTCCTGCTGGTGGCCTTTGTGCTGCCGCTGTGCGCCTTCACGCCGCTGCTGCTGGGGCTGAAGCGGCGCGGCCTGGCCGACTACGGCGCGCTGGTCAGCCGCCACAACTTGGCCTTCGAGTCGCGCTGGATCGGCGGCCCGGCGGCGGACACGGACGGCGCGGCCGCGCTGGGGTCGCCGGACGTGTCGTCGCTGGCCGACCTGGCGGCCGGCTACGAACTCGTCACGCGCATCAAGCCGGTGCCGGTGAGCCGCGCGAGCCTGGCGCCGCTGCTGCTGGCCGCGCTGCTGCCCATCGTCGTGGTGGCGGCCACGCAGATGCCCTTCAAGCAGATCTTCGGTGCGTTGAAGGGGTTGCTGGTGGTTTGAGGGGCTGAGGCGCGACCGAGGGGACGAAGCCTGAGGAGGCTGTCAGCGCGACTCGCTCATCCACCAGACTCTGAGCGAGACGCTGGGGTTGGCTTGCGGCCAGCTCCGGTCGTACGCGGCCGGCCGCTTCAGGGTATCTCGCCTGGTCATGCTGACGCCAGCGGTGGCATGGCGGTAGCCACCCGAAGGTAGGCACCCGCACGCTGGCACGGGTAGGTGGGCGGCGCCCGACAGGGCGATTGCGACGCCGTGCGCGGCTTGAGACCTTCCGAGCTCACCACCTCGGGAGCCTCGCGTGCAAGCTGTTGGCCGACCGCCCCGGAGCGCGCCGGATGGCGCCCCGCTGCACTACGAGCGCCACCGCCCGGAGCAGACCGCCCTGTACCGCCTGGTGCAGCAGCATGCGGCCGGCTTCATCGCCCACACCAAGGCCAGCACCGGGGGCGAGCTGCCGCGATTCATCAAGGACGAGTTCGACGCCTTCCTGGAGTGCGGCATCCTGGCCCACGGCTTCCTGCGGCTGCGCTGCGGCGACTGCAGCCACGACAAGCTGCTGGCGTTCAGCTGCAAGCGCCGGGGATTCTGCCCCTCGTGCGGCGCGCGGCGGATGTCGCAGACCGCGGCGCACCTGCTCGACCACGTCATCCCGCGCGTGCCGGTGCGGCAATGGGTGCTGTCGCTGCCGATTCCGCTGCGCGTGCTGTTGGCCGCGCAGCCCGAGCGGGTCACGCCGGTATTGCAGGTGGTCGACCCCGCGGGCGTTTGAAACTACTATGCTCTTGCCCGAGCCCACCGGCCCGCCGACGCGCCCACGCGCAGCGGCAGTGACTTGCTGCTGCCGGGAGTCGTATGGAGGCGGGGCACGGTGCGGTTCATGGCGGCGCATGATGCACGAAGCGGGCGGCCCGGCCGCCCGCCGGAGGATGCCGCCGCGCTACTCGGCCTGGATGCCGGCGTTCTGGACCGCGGTGCGCCACACCTCCTGCTGCGCATTCACGAACTGCACGAACTCGGGTCCGACCATCGGCGCCGGCTCCATGCCGATCGCGTTCAGCTTCTCCTGAATCTTGGGCGATGCCAACGTGGTCTTGACCTGGGCCGACCACCAGTCGATCACCTCCGCCGGCAGCTTGGCCGGCCCGTCGACGCCGATCCACCCTTCGAGCACGGCACCGTGGTAGCCGAGCTCAGCCGCCGTCGGCACCTTGGGCAACAGCGTGGAGCGCTTGTCCGACAGCACCGCCAGCGCCGACAGGCTGCCCTGCTTCAGGAACGGCAGCAGCACGCCGACGTCGGCCGCGACGAAGTCGATCTGCCCGCCCAGCAGATCGGTGATCGCCGGCGGCTGGCCCTTGTAGGGAATCGAACGCACGTGCATGCCGGTGGCCTTGGCGAAGGCCGCAGCGCCCACCTGGCCGGTGCCGGAGCCATAGCCGTAGGTCAACGAATCGCCGCTGCGCCGGCCGGCGCTCACCAGCGCCTCGGCGGTCTTGTACGGGCCCGAGGTTCGGGCGACGACGGCCACGCCGAACCGCACCCAGCGCGCCACGTGCGCGGTGTTCTTCAGCGGATCGAGCCGCTGCAATGCCTTCGACAGCGACGGCCCGGACGAATGCGTCGCACTCGAACTCGGCATCATGGTGTAGCCGTCGGCCGGCGCGGCGAGCACTTCCGACAGGCCGATCGCGCCCAGCGCGCCCGACTTGTTCTCGACGACGATGGTGGCGCCGGTGCGCTCACGGATGTCGTCCAGCACGATGCGCGACACCACGTCGATGCTGCTGCCGGCCGGAAAGCCGATCACGAAGTCGATGGGCTTGGACGGGTAAGCTTGCGCCCAGGCGCCGGCACTCACGGTCAGGGCCACGAGCGACCCAAGTAGCTTCTTCATCACGATCTCCACGAAAAGGTCAGGCCCAGGGGTGGGCCAGGAATTCGGCGGTGTGTTCGCCGAGCGCGGGCGCATGCCGGCGCACGTCCGGCGGCGTGGCGGAAAAGTGGATCGGCAGGCCGGCCTGCTTGAGGCGGCCTTCGGTCGGGTGATCCACGTCGCGCCAGAAGCCGACCGCTTTTAGATGCGGGTCATTTAGCAGGTCGGCAATTGAGTTGACCGGCGCAAACGGAATGTCCGCATCGCGCAGCAGGTCGGTCCATTCGGCATTGGTGTGGCGCTTCACGGTCGCTTCGACGAATGCATACAACTCACCGAAGTGGCCGCTGCGCGCCGATTGGGTGCGATACCGTTCGTCGGTGGCCATCTCGGGTGCACCGGCCAGCGTGAAGAAGCGCCGCCACTGCGCGTCTGTGTAAGGCACCACGCTCAGGTAGCCGTCGCAGGTCTGGAACGGTCGGCGGAATTCGTTCATCAGGCGCGAATAGCCCGCCGGCCCGACCGGCGGCACGAAGGTCATTCCGGCCAGGTGCTCGGGCACTACGAAGGCCGCCATGCACTCGAACATCGGCACCTCGATCGACTGCCCCATGCCGCTGCGCTCGCGTGAGAACAAGGCCGCGGTGATCGCATTGGCCACATACAGCGCGACCACCTTGTCGGCCACGACCGACTTCACATAGGTGGGCGGCGCCTCGCCGGCATCGCCCTGCAGCCAGGCCAGGCCGCATGCCGCCTGGATAGTGTCGTCCAGCGCCGGCCGGCCCGCATAAGGGCCTTGTTCGGAGTAGCCGTAGCAACTGCAATGGATGAGCCGCGGCCGGCCCTTGAGCAGCGTGTCGGCATCCAGGCCCACGCGCCGCATCGCGGGCGCGCGCATGTTGGTGACGAACGCGTCGGCGCCATCGATGATCTGCAGCAGCGCGGCGCGCTGCGCCGCATCCTTCATGTCGAGCACCACGCTACGCTTGTTGCGGTTCAGGTTCAGGTACGCGTGGCTCATGCCATCGTGACGCCGCGGGGTCACGTGCCGGAACACGTCGCCTTCGGCCGATTCGAACTTCACCACGTCGGCACCCAGATCAGCCAGCAGCTGCGTGGCCATCGGGCCCATGCCGACGCTCGTCATGTCGACGATGCGAATCCCATCAATTGCGCCGGCCATCATGCCTCCTCGTTCAGAACGCGTTGGGCCAGCCGCATATGCGGACGGTCGATCATCTTGCCGTCCAGACTCACCGCACCGCTGTCGGGTGCCGCGGCGAATGCGGCCACCACGCGACGTGCCCATTCGCGCTGCGCATCGCTGTAGGTGAAGGCCGCGTTGATCGGCGCCAGCTGCGCCGGATGAATGGCCATCTTGCCGACGAAGCCGTCGCGGCAGGCATCGCGTGCCTCGAGCGCGACGCGATCGACAGCCTGGATCGATACGCACACCGCATCGATCGGCCGCACGCCCGCGGCCGCTGCGGCCAGCAGGCACATCGAGCGAACCTGCTGGTAAGGCGCGGTGTAGACCGAACCCTCGCTGTTGCTGAACGAGCCGACATCGGCGGCCAGGTCTTCGGCGCCCCAGGCCAAGCCCCAGAGCCGGGGCGTGCTGCCGACGTACTCATGCAGATGGAACATCGAGCGCGCCGTCTCGGTGGCGATGGCGAGGATCTTGATCTGACCCTGCGGCAAGCCGTTGGCCGCCTCCAAGGCATCGAGATAGTGGGCCACCGGCAGCAGCGACTCGCGCCCGCAGCACTTGGGCACGACGATGCCGAAGGGCCGTGCCGGGACGGCGCTGACCAGATCGTCGAGCAGCATGCCGCTCGACAAGTCGTTGACGCGCACCCAGACCGGCTTGTCGCGCGGCCCGGCGAGCAGGGCCGGCAGGCTCGCACGCGCCGCGGCCTTGGCGCCGGGTGCGACCGAATCCTCGAGGTCGACGATCAGCGCCGCGGCCTCGGTGGCCAGCGCCTTGCGGTACTTGTCCGGCGCCGATGCCGGAACGAACATCATCGACGCAGTCATGACGTCTTTCGCGGCTGCTTGTGCATCAGCGCCGCGCGCCGGCAGCGGCAGATCACCTCGTCGTTCTGGTTGTAGCCGACGTGTTCGAACTCGACGATGCCGGCGTTCGGGCGCGACTTGCTGGCGCGCGTGGAGATCACGGTCGTGACCACGTGGATCGTGTCGCCCGCGAACACCGGTGCGGGGAAGTTGGTGTCGCTCATGCCGAGGTTGGCAACCGTGGTGCGGAAGGTGGTGTCGTTGACGCTCATGCCGATCACCAGGCCGAGCGTGAACAGGCTGTTGACCAGCGGGCGCTTGAACTCGGTCTGCGCCGAGAAGTGCGCATCGATGTGCAGCGGCTGCACGTTCATCGTCAAGGTGCTGAACAGCACGTTGTCCATCTCGGTGACGGTGCGCGTCCACTCATGTGGAAAGCGCTGACCCACTTCAAACTGCTCAAAGTACAAACCTGCCATGACTGCGACTCCGTTTACTTCCGACCCAACGCGACACCGGCGATGCATCCGCACCTCAATTCGGCATCGTTCATGTATGTGAATAATAAATTATATGTGTGAACAGATGATCTGTCAATGCCTTTGGCCGGGCGCGCCCGCGCGGGCCGGCAAGGCGTGGGCCGCGGCCATGCGACGTGTGTCGCGGCGATGCAGGAAGGCACAGCGCGCGCAGCGCTGTGTGGGGGGAGTCACCGCAGCGGGTGACGATGTGAGTCAGCGGCCGGATGGGCGCCCAGCCGTGCTCCGCCGCGCCGACGCGCAAGCGTCAGCGCACGGCCGGCTCAGGACTCGCGCAGGTTCGCGGTGGCCCGCGCGAGTTCGCGGCCGATGCGGTCCACGTGCTTGGCGGCGCGGCTCATCGGTGCGCCGACCACGAATGCCACCGGCACGCCGCCCACCCGCGCCGGCACGGCCACCGAGAGGGTGTCGGCCTCGAACTCGCCGAGGTTGACGTGCCAGCCGCGGCGCCGGCCTTCGCCGATCAGCTCCAGCAGCGCCGCGGGCGAGGTCAGCGTGGCGGCGGTGAAGCGCTCGAAGTCCATCGCCCGCGTCAGCGCGCCGATCTCCGCATCGGGCAGCACGCTGAGCAGCGCGCGGCCCGACGCGCTGGCGTGCGCGGGCTTGACCTGGCCGACGTGGGCGGAAAAGCGCAGCACGTGGTCGGCCTCGACCACATCGAGGTACACGACCTTGGTGCCGGCCAGCTTGGCCAGGATCACCGTCTCGCCCAGCGTCTGCTGCAGCTTCTCCAGCACCGGCCGCAAGCGCTGCGCCAGCGGGTCGTGCGCGGTCACCGCCTCGGCCTCATGCAACCAGCGCGCGGTGAGGTAGTAGCGCCCATCGACCTGGTAGGCATAGCCCTCGGCCATCAGCGTCTCGAGCAACGCCAGGCAGCTCGATTTGGGAAAGCTCAGCGCTGCCGACACCCGGGCCAGCGATGCCGGTGACCTCTCTTGCGCGAAGAAGCGCAGGATTTCCAGGACCCGCTTGGCGCTCTTGACCTCGCTCACGAGAGCCAGCCCGCGCCGACGCGCAGGTGCGATGGCCGCTCGTTGTGGTGGCCGATCACCGATGGCAGGTTCGAATGCAGTCTTGAATGGGGTCTCGAATGCAGCTTCATGGCGGCATCATGCCCGATGCCGCCGCTGCGCCGCCTGCGCAGCGCCAGCTAGCGCATCGTGTAGCCGCGGCCGTCCATGCAGGCTTCCACCGCGCGCTGGAACACCGATGCATCGGCCAGCGCGGCCTGCTGCGCGGTGGCCCAGCGGTTGCACTCCTGCCGGTCGATCTCGGTCTGCTGCGCGCTCTGGCCGTTGCGCGGGTAGATCACCGGATCGGGCCGCGCGGGTGCCGCGTTCACCACCACCGGGTTGACCACCACCGGCGGCGGCGGCGGTGCCGGCTCGGCCGCCGCGGCGGCGGCGGCCACCACCGTGGCGCCGACGATCAGCGGCGGCGCGATCACCCACGCCGGCCCCCACCAGCCGCCATACCAGCCATAGGGCCGATAGCCATAGCCGCGCACGCGCAGCGCGCCGAAGCGGCCTTCGAGCGCCAACTCGGTCTCGTAGCCGGGCGAGCGGCGCGCCAGCACGGCCAGTTGGCCGGCCTGGCCTTCGAGGGCGGTGGCCGAGGGCGTGAAGCGCCGATCCAGGTCGCCGCGCTTGGCGGTGAACTCGCAAAGGCTCCAGACCGAGACGGTGCAGGTCCAGGCGGGGGCGTCGGTCATCAGAAGAGCGGGAGGTTTTCCCGCTCGGGCTCCGTGGCGCGCGCGGCGGCGGGCGGCGTGGCCGGCACTTCGCTCGCGTGCACGAGGTTGCCGATGCGCACGCCCATCAGCCGCAGCCGCTTGTCGAACTTGACCCGCTTCAGGCACAGGCCGACCGCGCGTCGGATGTCGGCGGCGCCGGCGATGGCGGCCTTGAGCGTCTGGTCGCGCGTGACGATCACGAAGCCCTCGAAGCGCAGCTTGATGCCCACCGTCTTGCCCGCGTAGCGCTTGCGCGCGAGGTCGCTGGCCAGGCTCTCGCAGAGCTCGTCCATGATGCGGCCGAGCAGGGCGCGGTCGTGCACGGCGTGCAGGTCGCGCTCGAAGGTGGTCTCGCGGCTGATGGACATGGGCTCGCTGTGGGTGACGACGGGGCGCGAGTCGCGGCCATGCGAGGCGTTGTGCAGCCAGTGGCCGTAGCTGTCTCCGAACTGCTCGACCAGCCAGCGCGGATCGGCCGCCGCGATGTCGCCCACCGTCGCGAGGCCCAGCCGCGCGAGCCGGTCGCCGGCCTTGGGGCCGATGCCGTTGATCTTGCGCACGGCCAGCGGCCAGATGCGCGCGGGGATGTCGTCCAGCGTCAGCACCGTGATGGCGTCGGGCTTGTCCAGCTCGCTGGCGATCTTGCTGAGCAGCTTGTTGGGCGCGATGCCGATGGAGCAACTCAGGCCGGTGGCGCGGCCCACCGAGTTCTTGATCTCGCGCGCCACCGCCTTCACGCCGCCCAGCGGGTCGTGGCCGACGGCGTCGCGCACGCCGGGCACGTCGGTCAGGTCGATGTAGATCTCGTCGATGCCGCGGTCCTCGATGACCGGGGTGACCTCGGCCACCGCGGCCTTGAAGAGGCGCGAGTACTTGCGGTAGCTGTCGAAGTCGGCCGGCAGCAGGACGGCGTCGGGCAGCGCGCAGCGCGGCCTTCATCAGGCCCATGGCCGAGAACACGCCGAGATCGCGGGCCGCGTAGGTGCTGGTCGTGACGACGCCGCGGCCGGTGTAGTCGCGCAGCCTGGCGTAGCGCCAGCTGCCGTCTTCCAGCTGCCGCCGCGCATCGGCCCGCCGCCCGCCGATGACGACGGCCTCGCCGCGCAGCTGGACAGGCCGGGGCAGCAGGGCGCCGCCGCCGCGCGATGGCTGCCGACGGCGCCAATTCGGGTTCTCACGATGTCGGAATCTCTGCCATCGGCAACGAGCCGCTGGCCGGCGCAGACGTCGGCAGCGGGCCGACCTACTGGAGCCGTCGCCAAATTGTCGCCAAGCGGTACGACTTTTGTATTGACTGACCCGCGGTGACCGCGGTCGGCGTTGGCTGACCACCGGCACCTGCATCCATCGTCAAAACTGGAAGGAGCAATGATCAAGAAGACGGTAGCCGGGTTGGCGCTTGCAGGCGCCGCGCTTTCCGCCCATGCGGGGTTGACGACGCTCACCGCGCCGTGGGCGCCGGCCGGCAGCTCGGGGCTGGAGGGGGTGCTGTTCAACGTCCAGGCCAACGGCGACCAATGGGTCGCCATGGGCGCCCACGCCTACAAGAACGGCGCCACGATGCCGAACGACGGCACCTCGGTCTTCACCGGCCAGTCCGGGCTCTACCTGCCCGACGGCAAGGGCTATGCGAACTGGAGCTTCGACTTCGCCTGGGCCCTGAACCCCAACTGCAACGGCTGCACGGTCATGCTGCACGTGGATCAGGATCCCAGCGCGGCCGTCGACATGCTTGGCAGCGACATCACCTCGTTCGCGACCAACGGCCGCTACGCCGAAACGTGGAATATGAAGATGTCCTTCATCCCGTTCAGCTTCGACGCCTTCGCGGACAGCATCACCGACTTCACCATCACGGCGCGCAGCGCCACGGGCGCCGTCATCGCTTCGTCGTCCATCCAGGTGGTCGTCAACGCCAACGGCCCCGGCACCGTGCCCGAGCCGATGACGCTGGCCCTGGTGGGCACCGCGCTGGCCGGCCTCGGCGTGGCGCGCCGCCTCCGCCTCTGAGCGCTGGCCACAGCGGACGGGTGGCCCTGCGGGGCCGGCATTTTTTTGCCGGCGGCGGTGTGCCGCCTGTGGACAATCGCGGCGCCGATCGTGGCCGCGCGGCATCGTCTCCGAAGCGTCAAGGCCGGGGCTGGTGGCCACGCACCAGGCCAGCCTGCGGCTTAGCGGCAGCGCCCTGGCCGAGGGCGTGATGCTGCTGGCGGCGTATGCGATGAGCTGGCTGTGGCTGAGCCACGCGGCGCTGCAGTCCCCCGGCGGCAGCTGGGTCGGCCAGGTGGTGAACGTGCGCTGCCCCCGGAGATTCGTAGCAGGAAGTTCTAGAGTCCGATCAACCGAGACGGAGATCGGACCGATGAAGAAGAGATACAGCGAGGAACAGATCATTGGCTTCCTGCGCGAGGCCGACGCTGGGCTGCCGGTCAAGGAGCTGTGCAGGAAGCACGGCTTCAGCGAGCCGAGCTACTACGCCTGGAAGGCCAAGTTCGGAGGCATGAAGGTGTCGGACGCACAGCGTCTGAAGGCGCTGGAAGCCGAGAACGGCAAGCTCAAGCGGCTGCTGGCCAACTCGATGCTCGAAGTCGACGCGATGCGCGAGGTGCTGAAGGGAAAATAGTGGCCGTGGCGGCGCGTCGCGAGGTCGTGCGGCAGTTGCAGGACAGGGGCTTGAGCGAACGCCAGGCCTTGAAGCTGGTGGGCATGAGCGCCAGCACCCTGCGCTACGAACCCCGCGACGACGGCAACGGCCGGCTGCGCGAGCGCCTGACGGAGCTCGCCGGCCAGCACCGCCGCCACGGCTACCGGATGCTGCACAGCCGATTGCGCATTGACGGCTGGGCGATCAACGTCAAGCGCACCTACCGGGTCTACCGGGAGGAAGGCTTGATGGTGCGCAAGCGTCGGCGCAAGAAGCTGCCCGTGCCCGAGCGGCAACCCCTGGTGCGACCCATCCAACCCAACGAGGTGTGGAGCATGGACTTCGTGTTCGACGAGCTGGCCAACGGCCGGCGGGTCAAGACGCTGACGGTCGTGGACGACTGCAGCAAGGAGGCGGTGCAGATCGCCGTGGACACTTCGATCCCGGCGCTGTACGTGACCCGCGTGCTCGACCAGGTCAAGGCCGAGCGCGGACTGCCCAAGGTGATCCGCACCGACAACGGCCCGGAGTTCGCCGGCAGGACGATGCAGACCTGGGCGGCCAGCAACGGCATCGAGCTGCGCTTCATCCAGCCAGGCAAGCCGGTGCAGAACGCCTACATCGAGAGCTTCAACAGCCGCTTCCGCGACGAGTGCCTATCGCAGCACTGGTTCGCGAGTCTCAGCCACATGCGCAGCGTCATCGACAACTGGCGCGAGGACTACAACCACCACCGGCCGCACAGCACCCTCGGGTACGTGCCGCCGGCCGTGTTCGCCGCGCGTTGCCGCCAGCATGCTGGCGGCAACGCGCCAAACCCCGCATCAACGACTACGATGCAAACTCCCGGGCTCTAGATCGGACTGCTACGAAACCTGGGGGCAGCGCATGCCGGCACCACGATGACTGACCCCGGAGGTAGGGCGATGGCCTGATTGGGAGTTGCAGGGGCTGACTTCGGGGCCAACTGGGCGACCGCGATGCAAGGAAGGAGCAAGATCGCACCTGCAAGCTTCATTGTGGTGTCCTGGTAAGTGTCCGAAGACATTGCAGCATGCCACCACCAACAACCGCCACAGGTTGCGTCCCGAGAAAGCCAGATGTCGTCGTCAGTATTGATGACGAATTTGGCGGTGCGGTGATGGTCTACGTGAATCGCACCGGGTTGCCTAGACACCGGCGAGCCTCGGGGAATGGCGCTGCTCGAACTCTACCGGCGATATGCCGGCAATGGTCGAGTGGCACCGCGTTGGGTTGCGGAACAGTTCGATGTAGTTGAAGACGTCCGATCGGGCGTCCTGCCGCGTGTCGTAGATCCGGCGCGTGATGCGTTCGCGCTTGTGCAACTGGAAGAAGCTATCGGCCACCGCGTTGTCGTGGCAGTTGCCGCGCCGACTCATGGACTTGGACTTCAGTCGTCAATTCACTCCAGGCGCTTCTCCGACATATGCTTCGCACCTTCGGTGCCCTTGCTTGGAGTCCACCAAATGCTTAGAAGTTAGCCGATCAGGAGTTGCACGTCGAGGCTCGTGCACACGCGCTGAGCTGACATGGCTGTCGTGAGGAGGCTACCTTGCATAGGCGGCCTGACCTCTCCGCGCGCATGAAGCGCAGCAGCCCGGCCGTCAGCGGTCACCCAGAGCATTCCGCTGTCCCCCTGAAACGTTCCAGGGCGCTGGACATCGACCACGAGGTCGCTGCGTTCGCCAAGTACTTGCGCTTCGACTCCGATGACGAGTGCCCGGCGCTTCGGTTCCGGCACGTCGGGTGCGCGCAGTGCGCTCATTCCGAACAATGGCCGATGAAGAAGCGTTCTGATGTCCGTCACGACTTGGATTGGTGTTCCACCAGCGGCCCGAGCGAAGAGGGTGGGGTGTCGCAAGTCGAACAGCCCGCAGTCCAGATAGCCGTAGTTGCCCTTGACGCCGGTTCCTGGGGAGTAGGAGAGATAGACGCTCTGACCCGCCGGGTCATACCGGCTTTGCTGCGGCATCCATACACTTACGGAAGTTGGCGTTGCGGGGTTGTCGTCGGCGCCGACTAGGCAGTGCGCGCAAGACACTCCGAAGCGGCCGAACTGTGATACCGCAAAGCAAGTCAGCGTACCCTGCAATTGACCATCGGAAATGATCGAGGAGGGCGGCAGCGCGTGCTCAACCATCTTCGGCCATTCGATAACGTCAGTGCTAACGATCTCATTGCGAGCCTTCAGCGAAACAGGTATGCGCTTCTTTGGGCTGACCTCCGACTTGGGCAACTTCTTGCGGACGAAATAGGTGATCACGAACTGGCCCGTAGGCTGTCCGCCGCGGAGCTTCACCCCCAGCATCGAGCCGATGATGTCCGTCTTGCTCCCGACCCGGTCGTCGAGCTCGGGACGCAAGTTGGCGAGCGCCTTGATCTGCTGCGCTCGCGTGCGCTTCTTGGCGTTGGTCACGGCACCTGGACTCGACGCAGGACAGTTGGCTTGCCTGGTGTCTGAACGATTTCGTAGAGTTCAAAGGTCGCCTGCGGCGGCTTTTCTTCCTTCGGCGCGCTCTCGTCCAACACCTTACCCAACTCGGAGCCCCAGGTGTGGACGATCCTGAGCGAGTTGTCGCGCGCCGTGCTGGCCGTCGCAGCCTCGAAGTCGTCGAGAATCTTCTTCTGAGCCTTGACTGCGTCGTACTGTTTTGGGGCGGTTGTGGCCTGTTCAGCGTCAACCAGCGCCTTCGCAGCTGCGCTTAGTGCCTGCGCGACCGATTTAAGTTGAGTGATCTCGCCGGAACTCAGACCAGGTAGATCCGCGGCCCGTGCGCCAATGTCTTTGGCGATGGCTTCGACCTTCTTGCCGGCCTCGATCGCTGTGCTTGCTGCCTGCTTCGTTGTGATCTCGGAGCGGATCTTGTCAGCTTCGGCCGCGGCCTTGTCGGCGGCGCCTCGAGCGGTGATCAGTCCAGCTACTTGGCCCATGATCTCGGGTATCTTGGTGTCGACCTGCTGCCCGAAGGCGGTGAGTTGTCCATTGACCAGGGACATGGTGAGGTTGGACGAGCCAAAGCCAGACTTAGGCTTCGCGTAGACGACCTTTGACTCGTCTGTCAAGTAGACGACGGACACGTCGACCGGCTTGTCTTTCGCCCCAGTGCGCGTTACGAGCACATACGGCTTGGGTCCATAGTAGACGGGGATGCCAGTCTCCGAGCTGAGTCCTGCGTCCTTGTAGAACGTGACGCCAGCACATCCGCTGAGCACAATGACGCCAGCTATCGTGAAGCCAAACACTACTGAGCGGCTTTCCATCTTCATACCCATCGCTGTCATCTCATGGACCGCGGCGAGTGTCGCATCCGGGGCCAGGGATGCGCATCCTCAACAGTAGGGAGTCAAGATCGGCGCGATCAACGCCCAAGTGGAGACGCTGCGCGGCTGGCCGATCAGGGCGACACGCAAGGCATCTCGCCATCGACCGCTATGCGCCCGGATTCTGCGGGCGAATGTTGGTAGAGGATCGCAAGCGGCAATGGGTCACCGGCAAGTGGCGCTGGCCTGACCCAACCCAATGCCTCAATCCCGCGCCGGCGCCTTCGGCAGCCAAGCGAAGGCCAGCGCCCCGATGGCCAGCAGCGAGGCAATGGTCAGCAGCACGGCGCCGAAGATGTCGCTGCCTTGCGCCTTGGCCAATGACGCCACCAGGCCGGTGAACCACTGCATCAGCGCCACGCCCATGAACATGGCCATCGTGAACAGGCCCATCGCGCGGCCGACGAGGGCGGCCGGGTAGGCGCTGCGCACCTCGGAATACTGCAGGATCATGTAGCCCGACAGCAGGCCGATGGCCAGCGACACGCCGACGTCGACGGCCGCGCTGTGCGCCAGCGCCATGGCCACGAACAGCCCGGCCAGCAGCAGCGAAAAACCCACCAGCCGCCGCTGCCGCGCCGTGCCGCCGGGGTCGAAGCGGCCGAACAGCGCCGGGCCAACCAGCGAGACGGCCGACACCGCCAGCGCGACGTTGCCGCTCTGCACCAGCGAGAAGCCGTGCCGCTCGATCAGCAGCGGCCCCAGCCACAGGCCGCGCAGGGTGATGAAGGACGCATAGCAGACGAAGGACAGCACGATGATGCCGGCGGTGTGCGGCAGCTTCAGCAGCGCCAGGAAGGCCAGCGCGGCCTGGCCCAGGCTTTCGCGCGGCGCGTCGTCGGGCCGCGCCACCGGCGGTTCATGCACCTTCCAGGCGATCAACATCCAGGCCGCCACCGAGCAGCCGGCCAGCACGAAGAAGCCGACGCGCCAGGATGTCGCCTCCACCAGCCAGGCCAGCGGCGTGCCGGTGGCCAGCAGGCCGATGCCGCCCAGGCTCATGATCGTGCCCGACAGCGCGGTGAAGCGCGCCGGCGGGAAGTGGCGCGCGATGAAGATGGTGCACACCAGGAAGGCGGGCGCGCAGCCGACGCCGATGAGCACCTGGCCCAGCATCAGCGTGGGGTAGTCGGGCGCCAGCCCCGACACCAGCGCGCCGGCGATGGCCAGCGGAAAGCTGCTCAGCAGCGTGCGCCGCACGCCGTACAGGTCGATGCCGATGCCCATGAAGAGCTGCATCGCGCCGAAGGCGAAGTGGAAGGCGCCGGCAAAGCTGCCCAGCTGCTGTGGCGACAGGCCAAACTCGGCCTGCAGCGGCGCCGCCAGGATGGCGGCCACCGTGCGGAAGGCCTGGCTCATGGCGAACGCCGCCGTCAGGGCCAGCAGCATGACCCGGGGCGAGGCGCGCGCCGGGCCGTGCATGGTCATCGCGCGGCGCGTTCGGCGGCGGCGTCGGCGGCGAAGTCGCCCTCCTGCACGCTGTTCTGCAGCGGCATCTTCGGGTAGTGCACGGCAAAAGCATCCAGGATGCGCTGCAGCGGCACGTCGTCGAAGGCGCCGTGCATCGCCACGTATTCCATGTGGCGGTTGCCGGCCTTGTCGAAGGGGTGGTAGATCGAGTCGGCGCGGCCGTCGAATTCCAGCGGCAGCAGCCCGAAGCGGTCGCACAGCTCGATGTTGAAGGCCGGCGTGGCCTTGATCCACTGGCCGTCCAGCCACAGGTCGGTGTAGCCGTGCCAGACGAACAGGTCGCTGCCCATGCTCTGGCGCAGCCGCTCGGTGCTCATGTGGTTGCGCACGTCGGCGTAGCCCACGCGCGCCGGGATGCCGGCGGCACGCGCCACCGCCGCCAGCAGCGCGGCCTTGGGCACGCACCAGCCGTAGCCGATGTCCAGCACAGTGCTGCCCTTCATGCCGTGCACGCTCAGGTCGATGCGGTAAGGGTCGTAGCGAAAGCCGTCGCGCACCGCGTAATACAGCGCCACCGCGCGCTCGCGGTCGTTGCTGCCTTGTGCGTGCTGCTGGGCGAAGGCGATGACCGCCGGATGGTCACTGTCCACCATCGAGGCGGGTTGCAGGCTCGTCGGGGCGGGGGTCGTGTCCATGGCTCAGGGGTTCGTGGCTTCGGGTTCGGCGTCGAGCATACGTCGCAGCTCGGCCTTCGCGATCTTCTCCAGCGTCGAGCGCGGGAAGTCCTTGACGAGGCGCAACTCGCGCGGGCGCTTGAAATCGGCCAGCTGCGCACTGCAGGCGGCGGCCACGCGGTCCAGCAGGTCGATGTCGGCATGCGCGGCCGGCAGCACGAAGAGCACCGGGATCTCGTCCAGCATCGGGTGCTTGCGGGCGACCACCGCACATTCGTGCACGCCGGCCACCTGCAGCACCACGCGCTCGATCTCGCTGGCGGCGACGTTCTCGCCGCCCACCTTGAGCATGTCCTTGGTTCGGTCGCCGAACTGCAGGCTGCCGTCGTCGAGGATGTTGACGCGGTCGCCGGTGCGGAACCAGCCGTCGGCGTCGAAGCTGTCGGCGGTGGCGCGCGGGTTGGCCAGGTATTCGTGGAACAGCGACAGCCCGCGCACGCCGCGGATCAGCAGCTGGCCGCTGCCGCCGGGGCCGACGTGGCGCGCGTCGCGCACCGGCACCGCATCGTCCTCGACGACGGCGATGCCGTATTCGGGCGCCGGCCGGCCGATGCTCAGCGGCCGGTTGGGCAGGTGCGGGCTGCCGACGATGCCGTGCGTGATGGTCTCGGTCATGCCCCACCAGCCGATGGTCTTGACGCGGAAATGCGCGTCGGTGGGCGGCTCGTTGATGGCGCTGCCCCACAGCCGGTAGTGGTGCGCCGGCACCTCGTGCTCCATCAGCGCCTTGACGCAGAAGGGCACCAGCGAGGTCCAGGTGCAGCGGTGGGCCAGCGACACCGGCCAGAAGCGGCTGGCCGAAAAACGCGGCATGACCACCGCGGTGGCGCCCGCCCACAGGCAGGCCAGCACCGAATAGGCCTGCGCGTTGGTGTGGAACAGCGGCAGGTGCACCAGGTGCACGTCCTCGGGGCGCAGGTCCTCGTGCAGCGCGTTGATGCGCGCGCCCCACAGCGCGTTGGCATGGGTCCACAGCACGCCCTTGGGCCGCGACGTGGTGCCCGAGGTGTACTGCACGCTGCATGGCGCCAGCGGGTCGGGCGCATGCCGCGGCGGCGGCTCGGCATCCAGCGCATCGAACAACAGGCCGCGCTCCACCGGATGCTCGGGCGGCACGCCGTTGTCGTCCAGCGTCACGGCCAGCCACTTCAGCCCGGTGCAGGACTTGGCCACCAGCTCGGCGAAGCGCGGCTGCGTGATGCCGGCCACGGCCTCGCTGTGCTCGGCGTAGTAGGCCAGCTCGTCGCCCACGGCGCGCGCGTTGGTGGTCACCGCCACCGCGCCCAGCCAGGCGCAGGCATACCAGGCCAGCAGCGCTTCGGCGCAGTTGTCCAGGTGGATCAGCACACGCTCGCCGCGGCGCACGCCGCGCTGGTGCAGGCCGCCGGCAATGCGCTGCACACGCGCCAGAAACTCGCCGTAGCTGTAGCGCTTCGCGGGCCCGTCGAAGGGCACCCAGACGATGAACGCATGGTCGCGGCGCGTGGCCGCGCGCTGTTCCAGCAGCCAGGGCAGGTCCATGCCCAGGAAGGGGTGGGCATCCTGGGGCGTCAGCAGCAGCGACATCGGCGGGCCTTTCAGGGTTTGGCGAAGGCCTGGGCCGCGGGCCCGGGCGCGTCGCCGAAGCGCGGGCCGATCTTGAAGACGCCGCTGGCACGTGCCACCGGCTCGCCGTCGGCCGTGACCAGGCCCTGCATGAACACCAGGCTGCGCGTGCTGCGCAGCAGCTGGCCTTCGCCCTGCACCCAGGCGCCTTTGGGCGACGGCGCCAGGTAGTCGACCTGCAGGCTGATGGTCGGCAGGAAACGCTCGCTCAAGGCGTCCGACAGGTGGTGCGCCGAGATCGGCAGCAGCATGTCGCAGAAGGTGGCGATCATGCCGCCGTGACAGATGCCCATCGGGTTGCAATGGCGCGGCTCGACGCGAAAGCCCAGCAGCACGCCGTGCTCGAGCTTCTTCTGGTACAGCGGGCCGTTGCCGGCGATGAAGCCGTCGCCGAAGCGACGCGGCTTGAAGCCTTCGGGGATCTTCGGTTCGGTGTCGGCAGACATGCAAGAGTCCATGAGCAGCGATCCCTATTCTGCGTGAAGCCGTTCGAAGTCAGACTGCGTGCATGAATGAAACCCCACTCCCGCCATTCAAGAAGCTGAACTGGCTGCGTCGCGACATCGAGCTGACGCGGCGCGCCGACGGCAGCATGATCCTGCGCTCGCGCGTGCCGCTGGGCCGCAGCGCGCCGCACATCCCGAGCCTGCTGCGCCATTGGGCCGCGCAGCGGCCGCAGCAGACCTGGCTGGCGCAGCGGCGCGGGGCTGACGGCGCGTGGTCGGAGCTGAGCTACGCGCAGGCGCGGCAGACGGTGGATGCGCTGACGCAGGCGCTGCTGGACCGTGGCCTGGGGCCCGAGCGGCCGGTGGCCATCCTCAGCGGCAATTCGCTGGAGCATGCGCTGATGACCTTCGCCGCGATGCAGGCCGGCGCGCCGGCCGCGCCGGTGTCGCCGGCCTATTCGCTGATGAGCCAGGACCATGCCAAGCTGCGCTACATCTTCGAGCTCATCCGCCCCGGCCTGGTGATGGTGCAGGACGGCCCGAGCTTCGCCAAGGCGCTGGCCGCGCTGGACCTGCGCGGCGTCACCCTGGTGCACGTGCAGCGCGCGCCCGAGGGCCTGCCCAGCGTGCCCTATGCCGAGCTGGCGGCCACCGCGGTGACGCCGCAGGTGGATGCGGCGCTGGCGCGGCTGACGCACGACAGCGTCGGCAAGCTGCTGTTCACGTCCGGCTCCACCGGCATGCCCAAGGCGGTGATCAACACCCAGCGCATGATGTGCGCCAACCTGGCGATGGCCCTGCAGACGCGCGAGGCCGGCCCGGACGACCCGCCGCCGGTGTACCTGGACTGGCTGCCGTGGAACCACACCATGGGCGGCAATGCCACCTTCCACACGCTGCTGGGCCATGGCGGCACGCTGTACATCGACGAAGGCCGCCCGCTGCCGGGGCTGTTCGACACCACGCTGCGCAACCTGCGCGACGTGTCGCCCACCACCTTCTCCAACGTGCCCGCGGGCTACGCCATGCTGGCCAGCGCGCTGGAGCAGGACGAGGCGCTGGCGCGCAAGTTCTTCGCGCGGCTCAACCTGCTCAGCTACGGCGGCGCCACGCTCAGCGACGACCTGTACCGGCGCATGCAGGCGCTGGCCGTCAAGCACACCGGCCGGCGCATCGTCTTCTTCACCGGCTGGGGCTCCACCGAGACCGCGCCCACCGCCACGTCCACCTACTGGGAGACCGAGCGCGTGGGCCTGATCGGTCTGCCGCATCCGGGCGTGGAGCTGAAGCTGGTGCCGGCCGGGCCGAAGTACGAGCTGCGCCTGCGCGGCAGCATCGTCACGCCCGGCTACCACCGCCAGCCGGAGCTGACGCAGGCCGCCTTCGACGACGAAGGCTTCTACAAGATCGGCGACGCCGGCGTCTTTGTCGACCCGGACGATCCGTCGCAGGGTCTGATCTTCGCCGGTCGCGTGGTCGAGGACTTCAAGCTCGAATCGGGCACCTTCGTGCACGTGGGCACCCTGCGCGTGGCGGCCATCGCCGCGGCGTCGCCGGTGATCCAGGACGCGCTGGTCGCCGGGCAGGACAAGCCCTACGTGGCGCTGCTGGCCTGGCCCAACCTGCTAGCCTGCCGGCAGCTGGCCGGCCGGCCCGAGGCCACGCTCGACGAGCTGATGCGCGAGCCGGCGGTGCGCGAGCGCGTGCGCGCAGGCCTGGCGGCGCACAACGCGGCGCAGACCGGCAGCAGCCAGCGCATCCATCGGGTGCTGCTGATGAGCGAACCGCCGTCCATCGACGGCAACGAGCTCACCGACAAGGGCTACATCAACCAGCGCGCGGCGCTGCAGCGGCGCGCGGGCCTGGTGCAGGCGCTGTATGCCGACCCGCCGGGGCCCGAGGTGATCGTCGTCGAGGCCTGACTCAGCCGGGCGGCTCGACCCCGGCCGACCAGCCAGGCAGCCGCAGGCCGCTGAGCATGGCGGCGGCGCGCAGCCCGCTGCCGACCGCGGCGCCGACCAGCAGGCTCAGGCTGTCCGACAGGCCTGCTGCCTGCGCGCCCACCACCGCCCAGCCGCCGGCGAAGGCGCACACCGCATACGGCTGCCGGTCCTTGAAGGCACGCGGGATCTCGTTGACGACGATGTCGCGCAGCACGCCGCCGAAGGCCGCGGTGACCACGCCCATCAGCACCGCCACGATGGCCGGTAGGCCCTGCGCCAGCGCGAGCTGCGTGCCGCTGGCGCTGAAGAGTCCCAGGCCCAGCGCATCGGGCCACTGCATCGCGCGCTCGGTGGGCCTGAAGTGGCGCGCACGCAGCACGAACATGGCCGCGATGCACAACCCCAGCAGCGCCCACAGCCAGCTGGCGTGCTCCACCCAGAAGAAGGGCCGCCGGTCCAGCAGCACGTCGCGCAGCGTGCCGCCGCCGAAAGCGGTGAGGCCGGCGACCACGCACACGCCCACCGCATCGAGCCGCTTGCGCGCTGCTTCCAGCAACCCCGACAGCGCGAAGGCCAAGGTCGCGACGGCCTCCACCACGGTCATCAGCAGCGTGTAGAGCGTGTGGTCGGGCATGGCCGCGCTCAGCCGCCGCGCGCCCAGGCGGCCAGCACGAACACCAGCGTGCCGAGCACGAGATTCAGCACGACGCGCTGCCGGATCGCGTCCAGCGGCGCGGCGGCGAGCGGCCAGGTCTGCGCGGCCACGGCGCGTTGCAGCCGCGGATACAAGGCCAGCCGGATGTGCAGGTAGATGGCGGTCATCAGCAGGCCGAGCGCCAGCATGCCGTGCACGCCCCAGGGCGCGGCGGCCAGGCCACCGCCCAGGTGCAACATCGCCAGGCCGCTGGCCCAGAGCACGGCGATGGCGATGTTCACCGCGGCAAAGAAACGGCCCAGTGCGGCCGCCATCAGCGGCAGGCGCTGCGGCGGCGGCAGCGTCTGCACGGCAGCGGGACGCACCGCGAAGTGCATCGTCGCCATGCCACCGACCCACAGCGCGGCGGCCAGCAGATGCAGGCAGAGCAGAAGGGCGAAGAGCATCGTCAGCGGCCGCGCGGCGGCCCGGAGTGGCGCTGGGGCGGAGTGTCGCACCTAGGCCGCCGGTCCACCGATGTGCGGCAGGGCGCCTTCATACGAGAGAGACGTTGTTGACCGCCATCGGCGCATAGCGGTCGGCGGCAACAGCCACCCCTGCGAGAGTTCAGCGCATCGCGCCAGGCGGCACCTGCCACGGGCTCATGCTGCGGCGGTCGCCGCTTCGCGACGACTGCACTGTGGTGCTCACCCCGGCAGGCGCCTGCGCGCTGGTTTCGCAGCGCCCAGAAATAGCCTCGCGGGGCCAACGGCAATTCGGCGCGCGGTGCTGGTTGTCTTCGCGGCTCGGCAGTGATATGGCGGCAGCAAGCCGAGGCTGGTGGGCGAGCGCATCCGGGAAGTAAAGACACCGTTCTGAGAGTCAAGCGCTTTGTGGTTTGGAGTGCTCGGGGTCGAAGGCTTTGCCGGAGCGCAAGACGCCGTAGGCGATGGCCAGGAGCTTGTGCATGCAGGCCACGACGATGACCTTGCCCGGTTTGCCCTGAGCCTTGAGCTTGTTCCAGAACGGGGCGATCAGCGGGTTGTGGCGCCCGGCCACCATGGCCGGGAAGTACAGTGCGCGCTTGAGCGCCTGATGGCCCATGGGATGGGTGCCGCAGCGCTTGTCCAGCTTGACGCCTGGTGTGGCGCTGGCGTTTGGGGGTTTGCCTTAAGGCAATCAGTGCTACTTGACCGAGGTGGCTTGTCAGGCTGGCCGGCCGATGTAGGCCAGCAACTGCGCGATCGTTTTGTCGCCCAGGCCGGGAATGGTATCGAGCAAGGCGGCGCGTCGACGCAGGTCGGGATCGTCGTCGATGGTGCGCTGGATCTGAGCCTTGACCTGCGCGATGGCCTTGCCCAACTCGGCGATCACGCCTTCGATCGATACGGCCACCGAGGCATGCGCCACCTCCAGCCGATTGCGCTCGGCCTGGTACATCGTCTGTAGCGTGTCCAGTCGCAGCACCAGGGCCTGCAAGGCACGCACTGCCACCGAGGGGGCCTCCCAGCGCTCAGGGGTTTGCGACTTGCAGAACCGCGCCAGGCACTTGGCGTCCGTGGCGTCGGTCTTGTTGCGCAGCCCTGCGGCTTCAGCGAAGCGCTTGACCCGCAGCGGGTTGACCACGGACACCTTCAGGCCCTGGTCGTGCAGCGTGCAAGCCAGCGCCTCGTGGTAGCTGCCCGTGGCTTCCATGCACACATGCAGCTCGACCAAGCCGGCGGGCAACTGGTCGTTGAGCCACTTCAACAAGGCCGCAAAGCCTTGAGGATCGTTGGCAAAGACCTTGGACTTGAACTTGTCGCTGCTCAGCAGCAAGGCCACGTCCAGCTTGGCCTTGCTGACATCCACGCCCAGAAAGCTGTGCACGACGAATCCTCCTGTGGTTGCCTCGACGCCTGAATCGACATGCGCACCCTAGTACGCAAGGTCATCACCGCCAATACAAGGGCCCTGTGGTGTTCGCGGCGAACACCACGTGCGCCGGCCCAGGCCGCGGGCGGATCGCCGGCTGGGCGCCTATGCGACGCCGAGAAGCGCAGCGCCCATGGCCAGCGCGCGCAGCGCGCCACAACCTCTGACTTCGTCGCGACTGTTTGAACGGAGCGGACATAGTCCGCGCAGTGAGTTGGCGACGAGGCCATGGGCGCGAGCATCGCAGGGGACCCCGCCCACCGGGCGGGGCGTCGCATCGAAGCCCTGACGGCGATCCGCCCGCGGCCTCGCGCGACGGTTTGCACGCACGAAGTCAACGAGCGACCGCAATGCGCCGCGAGCCGCCGCCTGATGGCCATGCGCTTGATCGGTAAGTGGTATCAGTAGGTCGGCCACTGCTCGAAAGAGTTGAAGCGGCCTTCCGCGGCGAAGCTGTCCACGCTGTGCACGATCGCGGCCGGTGGGCCGCGGCGCGACCAGTCCAGCAGGTGCTGCACCGCGTCGGGTGGTCCGGCCACCATGGCCTCGACCGAGCCGTCGCGCCGGTTGCGCACCCAGCCGCGCAGGTCCAGCCGGCGCGCCTGGTCCACCAGGGCCGCGCGATAGCCCACGCCTTGCACGCGGCCGCGGATTTCCAGCCGCAGGGTGGTTTCAGCCATGGAGGTGGGACGGGCGCATGCCCGAGCCTAGCCGATGACGGCAGGTGGGGCACGGAACTTGCGCGGGTCGGAAGCATGTCTCTCCGGTCCAAGATGGCGGCCCAGGGCGCCGTTGATGGGGTGGCAGCACCGTTGCGCGTGCTGCTCATCGACGACGGCGCGCGGCGCGTCAGCCTGATCCACGACGAGCTGTCGCGCCAGGGCCACCTGGTGGTGGGCGTGCTCGATTCGGCGCTGCTCATCCACGACTGCGTGCTGCGCCTGCAACCCGACGTGGTCATCGTCGACAGCGAATCGCCATCGCGCGACACGCTGGAGCATCTGTCGGTGGTGTCCGCCAGCAGCCCGCGACCGGTGGTGGTGTTCAGCGAAGACCCGGCCCAGGCGCCGATGAAGCAGGCGCTGCAGGCCGGCGTCAGCGCCTATGTGATCGCCGGGTTGCAGCCGGCGCGACTGCTGCCGGTGCTGCAGGTGGCCATCGCGCGCTTCGAGCAGGACCGGGCACTGCGCGGCCAGCTGGAGTCGGCGCAGGCGCAGCTGTCGGAACGCAAGCTGATCGAACGCGCCAAGGGCTTGCTGATGGACGAGATCGGCCTGTCGGAAGAGCAGGCCTATGGCCACCTGCGCAAGCTGGCGATGGACCGCGGCCAGCGGCTGTCGCAGGTGGCCGAGCGGGTGATCGAGGCGCGCGACCTGCTCAAACCCCGTGCCTGACCCGGTCCCCGTGTTGGGTGCTGCACTGCACCAAGCACAGGCGCAAACGGTTGCAGATGGTGCGCGCCGGGCCCGCCGGACCCCGACTTCCCTGGGTGAGACGCCTGGCACGCGCATTGCGTAGGTCTTTTCAAGGTTGGCGCACAACGGCGTGCGTGCAAGCGATGGATTCGGGCAAAGGCGTCCGGCTCGTCGGCTCCGGGTTGTTGTCCCTGGCGCCGGCAGTCGAGACGCCTTTTCTGTTCTTGTCTTCGGGGGAGTGGGTCATGTGCGAGCGCGAGGGTCTGATGAGTCATCCACGCCGGCAGTTCATCAAGGGGTCGGCGGCGCTGGCCGCCGGGTCGGCGCTGACGGGGGCCTGGGCCGCCGGCTCCGACGCGCCGGAGAAGAAGGAGGTGCGCATCGGCTTCATCCCGCTGACCGATTGCGCCTCGGTGGTCATGGCCTCGGTGATGAAGTTCGACGAGAAGTACGGCATCAAGATCATCCCCACCAAGGAAGCGTCGTGGGCGGGGGTGCGCGACAAGCTGGTCAACGGCGAGCTCGACATGGCGCACGTGCTGTACGGGCTGGTCTACGGGGTGCACCTGGGCATCGGCGGGCCGAAGAAGGACATGGCCGTGCTGATGACGCTGAACAACAACGGCCAGGCGATCACGTTGAGCAAGAAGCTCGCCGACAAGGGCGCGGTCGATGCGGCGTCATTGTCCAAGGCGATGGCCGCGGAGAAGCGTGACTACACCTTCGCGCAGACCTTTCCCACCGGCACGCACGCGATGTGGCTGTACTACTGGCTGGCCAGCGCGGGCGTCAACCCGATGAAGGACGCCAAGGTGATCACCGTGCCGCCGCCGCAGATGGTGGCCAACATGCGCGTGGGCAACATGGACGGCTTCTGCGTCGGCGAGCCGTGGAACCACCGCGCCATCCTCGACGGCATCGGCATCACCGCGGTGACCACGCAGGACATCTGGAAGGACCACCCCGAGAAGGTGCTGGGCAGCACCGCCGACTTCGTCAAGGCCCACCCCAATACCGCGCGCGCCGCGATCATGGCCGTGATGGAGGCCGGCCGCTGGATCGACGCCAGCCTGAACAACAAGATGAAGATGGCCGAGGTCATTGCCGAGAAGTCCTACGTCAACACCAGCGTCGACGCCATCAACCAGCGCATCCTGGGCCGCCACCAGAACGGCTTGGGGCGCACCTGGGACGACCCGAACTACATGAAGTTCTTCAACGACGGTGCGGTGACCTATCCGTACCTCAGCGACGGCATGTGGTTCCTGACGCAGCACAAGCGCTGGGGCCTGGTGAAGAGCCATCCGGACTACCTGGCCGTGGCCAGGCAGATCAACCAGACCGAGCTCTACAAGCAGGCCGCGGCGCAGCTGAAGGTCAGCGTGCCGAAGAGCGAACTGCGCGCCAGCAAGCTCATCGACGGCGTGGTCTGGGACGGCAAGGACCCGGTGAAGTACGCCGACAGCTTCAAGATCAACGCCGTCACGGCGGGCTGAGGGAGCGACGATGAACAGTGCCGTGTTCAACCCCAGCGCCGCAGCCTCCACGGCCTCGACGGCCGCCGAGCCGCCGCGATTGGCCGCCGCGGCGCCGGCCGCGCCACGCGCTGCCGCATCGTCGCCGGCGCGTGCACCGCGCCCGCCGATCGACTGGCGCGGCGTCTGGCTGGCCGTGCTGCCGCCGCTGCTGGGCATCGGCCTGCTGGTCGGCATCTGGGCCGTCGCCACCGCGGGCAGCAGCAGCCTGCCCACGCCGGCCGCCACCTTCGAGGCCGCGGTCAAGCTCTTCGCCGACCCGTTCTACCGCAACGGCCCCAACGACGTGGGGCTGGGCTGGAACGTGCTCAACTCGCTGCAGCGCGTGGCCATCGGCTTCGGCCTGGCGGCGGCGGTGGGCATTCCGCTGGGCTTCGTCATCGGCCGCTTCGACTTCGTCGGCCGCATGTTCGGGCCGCTGATCAGCCTGCTCAAACCCGTGTCGCCGCTGGCCTGGCTGCCGATCGGCCTGCTGGTCTTCAAGCGCGCCGACCCGGCGGCCATCTGGACCATCTTCATCTGCTCGATCTGGCCGATGGTGGTGAACACCGCGGTGGGCGTGCAGCGCGTACCGCAGGACTACCTGAACGTGGCGCGCGTGCTCAACCTGAACGAGTGCAAGGTCATCACGCGCATCCTCTTCCCGGCGGTGCTGCCGTACATGCTGACCGGCGTGCGGCTGTCGGTGGGCACGGCCTGGCTGGTGATCGTTGCCGCCGAGATGCTGACCGGCGGCGTGGGCATCGGCTTCTGGGTGTGGGACGAGTGGAACAACCTCAACGTCAAGCACATCATCGTGGCGATCTTCGTCATCGGCATCGTCGGCCTGGCGCTGGAGCAGTTGCTGATCGCCATTGCCCGCCGCTTCAGCTACGAGGAGCGGTGACCATGAAGAGCTTCATCGACATCCAGGGCGTGGAGATGGTGTTCGCCACGCGCAAGGGGCGCTTCCATGCGCTGCGCGAGATCGACCTCGACGTGGCGCAAGGCGAGTTCGTCACGCTGATCGGCCATTCCGGCTGCGGCAAGAGCACGCTGCTCAACCTGATCGCCGGGCTGACGCTGCCCACCGACGGCGTGCTGCTGTGCGACAACCGCGAGATCGCCGCGCCGGGGCCGGAACGCGCGGTGGTGTTCCAGAACCATTCGCTGCTGCCCTGGCTGAGCGCTTTCGAGAACGTACACCTGGCGGTGGAGCGCGTGTTCGCGGCCACCGAATCGCGTGCGCAGCTGAAGCAGCGCACCGAGGCGGCGCTGGCCCTGGTCGGCATGGACCACGCGCTGGGCAAGCGCCCGCACGAGATCTCCGGCGGCATGAAGCAGCGCGTGGGCATCGCCCGTGCGCTGGCCATGGAGCCGAAGGTGCTGCTGATGGACGAACCCTTCGGCGCGCTGGACGCGCTGACGCGCGCCAGGCTGCAGGACGAGCTGCTGAAGATCGTCGCGCGCACGCGCAGCACGGTGGTCATGGTGACGCACGACGTCGACGAGGCGGTGCTGCTGTCCGACCGCATCGTGATGATGACCAACGGCCCGGCCGCGACCATCGGCCAGATCCTGCGCGTGGACATTCCGCGGCCGCGCGAGCGCGTCGCGCTGGCCGAGGACCGGCATTACGTGCAGTGCCGCAAGGAGGTGCTGGACTTCCTCTACACGCGGCAGGGCCACGTCGAGAAAGCCGCATGAGCACCACCTTCATCCGCGCCGTCGAAACCTGGGTGCCCGGCGTCGACCGCAGCCCGCTCGAATTCGGCGGCGGCCTGTATGGCGAAGCGCGGCGCTTCGGCAACGCCAGCCGCGGCCTGTGCTTCGGCTTCGGCGAGGGCCTGCCCGGCCAGGCCTGGGAAGCCGGCCGCCCGGTGGTGCTGAAGGACCTGTCCGGCGGCAACTTCCGCCGCAGCGGCGCCGCCATGGCCGACGGCCTGAGCTGCGGCATCGCGTTGCCGATCTTCGCCGGCGAGGTGTTGACCTCGGTGCTGGTGATCTTCTGCGGCGACGACGAGGCGCATGCCGGCGCCATCGAGCTGTGGCACAACGACTCGGCCGCATCGAAGGACATGACGCTGGTCGACGGCTACTACGGCACGACCGGCGAGGCCTTCGAATACAGCTCGCGCCGCACCGCCTTTCGCCGTGGCCACGGCCTCCCCGGCATGGCCTGGGACAGCGGGCTGCCGGTGTTCATGGACGACCTGGGCCACGGCAGCCGCTTCCTGCGCGCCGATAGCGCTTTGCAGGTGGGCATCAACCGCGGCTTCGCGCTGCCGTGCAGCAGCCTGGGCGCCGGGCAGTACGTGATGACCTTCCTGTCGGCGCTGGCGACACCGTTGGTGCGCCGCTTCGAGATCTGGCTGCCCGACGCCAGCCGCACGCGGCTGCAGCGCAGCTACGGCTTCAGCGAAGGCGAGGGCGTTCTGCAGGGTGGCGCGCCGCTGATCGAGCGCGGCCAGGGCTGCATCGGCCGCAGCTTCGCCACCGGCGCGCCGGCCTTGAGCGACGAAGCCGGTAGCGAGCCGCGGGTCGGTGCGGCCGCCGCGGCCGCGGGGCTGGAGCAGCTGGTGGCGGTGCCGCTGCTGCAGCAGGGCCGGCTGATGGCCAGCGTGGCCTGGTACTTCTGATTCCCCAGGGGCAAGCATGCAAAAGATGAAACTGGTGATGGTGGGCAACGGCATGGCCGGCGTGCGCACGCTGGAAGAGCTGCTGAAGATTGCGCCCGATCTATACGACATCACCGTGTTCGGCGCCGAGCCGCACCCCAACTACAACCGCATCCTGCTGAGCCCGGTGCTGGCCGGCGAGCAGACGGTGGACGAGATCATCCTCAACCCGCTGGCCTGGTACGACGAGCACGGCATCCGCCTGCACCTGGGCCGGAAGGTGACGCGCATCGACCGCGTCAAGCGCCTGGTGCATGCCGAGGACGGCACCGCCGCGGCCTACGACCGGCTGCTGCTGGCCACCGGCTCCAGCCCCTTCATCCTGCCGGTGCCCGGCAAGGACCTGCCGGGCGTGGTTGCCTACCGCGACATCGCCGACACGCAGGCGATGATCGACGCGGCCAGCCGCTACCAGCACGCGGTGGTCATCGGCGGTGGCCTGCTCGGGCTGGAGGCGGCCAACGGCCTGATGCGCCGCGGCATGCAGGTGACGGTGGTGCACCTGATGCCGTGGCTGATGGAGCGCCAGCTCGACGAGGTGGCCGGCGGGCTGCTGCGCCAGTCGTTGCAAGAGCGCGGCATCCGCTTCGAGCTGGGCGCGCAGACGGCCGAGCTGGTGGCCGGCAGCGCAGGACGGGTCGCCGCGGTGCGCTTCAAGGACGGCCGCGAGATCCCCGCCGACCTGGTGGTGATGGCGGCCGGCATCCGCCCGAACACCGCGCTGGCCGAGAGCGCCGGCCTGCACTGCCACCGCGGCATCGTCGTCAACGACACGCTGCAGACCGTGACCGACCCGCGCATCTATGCGGTGGGCGAATGCGCGGCGCACCGCGGCATCGCCTACGGCCTGGTGGCGCCGCTGTTCGAGCAGGGCAAGGTCTGCGCGACGCACCTGGCGCACTTCGGCATCGGCCGCTACACCGGCAGCCAGACCAGCACCAAGCTCAAGGTGACCGGCATCGACCTGTTTTCGGCCGGCGACTTCATGGCCGGCGAGGGCAGCGAGGAGATCGTGCTCAGCGACCCCTATGCCGGCGTCTACAAGAAGCTGGTCATCAAGGACGACAAGCTGGTGGGCGCCTGCCTGTACGGCGACACGGTGGACGGCAGCTGGTACTTCAAGCTGCTGCGCGAAGGCCGCACCGTGGCCGACATCCGCGACAAGCTGATGTTCGGCGAATCCAGCCTGGGCGATACCGGCCACCAAGGCCACAGCAAGGCCGCGGCGATGGCCGACGGCGACGAGGTCTGCGGCTGCAACGGTGTGACCAAGGGCACGATCTGCAAGGCCATCAAGGACAAGGGGCTGTTCACCTTGGACGAGGTGCGCAAGCACACCAAGGCCAGCGCCAGCTGCGGCTCGTGCACCGGGCTGGTCGAGCAGCTGCTGATGGCCACCGCCGGCGGCGACTACAGCGCCACGCCCAAGACCAAGGCGATGTGCGGCTGCACCGACCACGGCCACCAGGCGGTGCGCGACGCCATCCGCGAGATGCACCTGCTGAGCATCGACGAGGTCTACCGCACGCTGGACTGGCGCACGCCCAACGGCTGTGCCAGCTGCCGGCCGGCGGTCAACTACTACCTGATCAGCAGCTGGCCCAAGGAAGCGCGCGACGACCCGCAGAGCCGTTTCATCAACGAACGCAGCCACGCCAACATCCAGAAGGACGGCAGCTACAGCGTGATCCCGCGCATGTGGGGCGGCGTGACCAGCGCCGACGAGCTGCGCCGCATCGCCGACGCGGTGGACAAGTACAAGATCCCGACCGTCAAGGTCACCGGCGGCCAGCGCATCGACCTGCTGGGCGTGAAGAAGGAAGACCTGCCCGGCGTGTGGCAGGACATCGGCATGCCCAGCGGCCATGCCTACGCCAAGGCGCTGCGCACGGTGAAGACCTGCGTGGGCAGCGAGTGGTGCCGCTTCGGCACGCAGGACTCGACCAAGATGGGCCAGGACCTGGAGCGCGCGCTGTGGCGCATGTACGCGCCGCACAAGGTCAAGCTGGCGGTGAGCGGCTGCCCGCGCAACTGCGCCGAGGCCGGCATCAAGGACGTGGGCGTGGTCGGCGTCGATTCGGGCTGGGAGATCCACATCGCGGGCAACGCCGGCATCAAGACCGAGGTGGCGCAGTTCCTCGTCAAGGTGAAGACGGCGGACGAGGTGCTGGAAGTCAGCGGCGCCTTCCTGCAGCTGTACCGCGAGGAAGGCTGGTACCTGGAGCGCACCGTGCACTACGTGCAGCGCGTCGGCATGGACCACGTGAAGCAGCGTGTGCTGGACGATGCCGCCGGCCGCCGCGCGCTGTGGGAGCGGCTGCAGTTCAGCCTGGATGGCGAGCCGGACCCGTGGTTCGAGTTCGACAAGGCGCAGGTCGACCTGCGCCAGTTCCAGCCGCTGCGGCCGGTGATCCAGATCGAGGAGACAGCATGAACGCGCATGGCCGTGACGAAGCGGGTAGGGCGGAGCGCGCCGCGCGCAGGAGTGTCGAATGAACGACTGGGTCTACGTCTGCCGTGTCGAGGACATTCCGCTGCTCGGCGCCCGCCGCGTGGCACGCGAACGCGGCGCCGCGGTGGCGGTGTTCCGCGCCGCTGGTGACCGCGTGTTCGCGCTGCTGGACCGCTGCCCGCACAAGGGCGGGCCGCTGTCGCAGGGCATCGTCACCGCCGACGGCGTGGCCTGCCCGCTGCACAACTGGACGATCGGCTTCAGCGACGGCTGCGCCCGCGCGCCGGACCAGGGCTGCACGCCGACCTTCGCGGTGCAGGTGACGGACGGGCGTGTGCACCTGGATGCCCGCGAGCTGCTGGCGCATGCGGTGGAGCCGTTGGCCGTCTGAACGCCCCGACGATGGCCGAGACCCGCTCCACCTGTCCGTATTGCGGCGTGGGCTGCGGCGTGATCATTCAAAGCGAAGGCACGCAGATCACCGGCGTGCGCGGTGACCCCGCGCATCCGGCCAACTTCGGGCGGCTGTGCACCAAGGGCAGCACGCTGCACCTGACGGCCGCGGCGCATGTGACGCGCCAGGTGCGCGCGCTGCAGCCGCTGCGCCGGGCGGTGCGCGGCGCGCCGCTGCAGCCGGTGGGCTGGGAGGCGGCACTGGACGAGGTGGCCGGGCGCTTTGCCGACATTGTGCAACGCGACGGCCCCGACGCGGTGGGGCTGTACCTGTCGGGCCAGCTGCTCACCGAGGACTACTACGTCTTCAACAAGCTGGCCAAGGGCCTGCTGGGCACCAACAACGTCGACACCAACTCGCGGCTTTGCATGAGCAGCGCGGTCTCCGGCTACAAGCGCAGCCTGGGTGCCGACGCGCCGCCGGCCTGCTACGACGACTTGGGGACCGCGCAGACGGTGCTGATCACCGGCTCCAACATGGCGTGGGCACATCCGGTGCTGTTCCGCCGCTTGGAGGACGCACGCGCCGCCAACCCGGCGCAGAAGTGGATCGTCATCGACCCGCGCCGCACCGAGACGGCCGCGGTGGCCGACCTGCACCTGCAACTGCAGCCGGGGACGGACGTCGTGCTGCACCATGCGCTGCTGCACCTGATGCTGTGGGAGGGGCTGACCGATATCGCCTACATCGCCGCGCACACCACTGGCTTCGAGGCCTTGCGCGACCGCGTGCGCGAGTTCACGCCGGCGCATGCCGCCAAGGTCTGCGGCCTGAAGATCGACGACATCGTGCAGGCGGCGCGCTGGTTCGCCGGTGTGCAGCCCGATGGCACGCGCACGCCGACGCTGTCGCTGTGGTGCCAGGGGTTGAACCAGAGCAGCAGCGGCACCGACAACAACGCCACGCTGATCAACCTGCACCTGGCCACCGGGCAGATCGGCCGGCCCGGTGCCGGACCGCTGTCGCTGACCGGCCAGCCGAATGCGATGGGCGGCCGCGAAGTCGGCGGCCTGGCCACGCAGCTCAGCGCGCATCGCGACCTGGACAACCCGCTGCACCGTGCCGAAGTGGCGGCGCTGTGGGGCGTGCCCGAGGTGCCCGCCACGCCGGGCAAGGCGGCGGTACGCATGTTCGAGGCCGCGGCGGACGGCGAGATCAAGGCGCTGTGGATCGCCTGCACCAACCCGGCACAGTCGCTGCCCGACCAGGCCACCGTGCGCCGTGCGCTGCAGCGTGCCGAGTTCGTCGTGCTGCAGGAGGCGTACACCCATACCGCGACCGCGGCCTATGCCGACCTGCTGCTGCCGGCCAGCAGCTGGGGCGAGAAGCAGGGCACGGTGACCAACAGCGAGCGCCGTATCAGCCGCGTGCGCGCCGCCATTGCGCCGCCCGGCGAAGCGCGCGCCGACTGGGCCATCGCGGTGGCCGTGGCACGGCGCCTTGAGGCGCGGCTGCGCCCGGGGCAACCGACGCTGTTCCCGTACGACACGCCCGAGCAGGTGTGGAACGAGCACCGCGACAGCACGCGCGGCCGCGACCTCGACATCACCGGACTCAGCTACGCCGCGCTGGAACGGCAGCCGCAGCAGTGGCCCTTTGCCGCCGATGTGGCCGAAGGCACGGCGCGGCTTTATGCCGACGGCCGCTTCGCCACCGCCGACGGCCGTGCGCGTTTTGTCGCGCCGGCCTGGCGCGGCGTGGCCGAGGCACGCGACGCGCGCTTTCCCGTCGCGCTGAACACCGGCCGCCACCGCGACCAGTGGCACGGCCTGAGCCGCACCGGCACGCTGGGCCGGCTGTTCGCGCATGCCGGCGAGCCGGCGGTGGAGATGCATCCGCAGGAGCTGGCGCGGCGGCGGCTGGGCGCGGGCGACCTGGTGCGCATCAGCTCGCGCCGCGCGTCGCTGGTGCTGCCGGTGCAGCCCAGCGAGGCGGTAGCACCGGCGCAGGCCTTCATCGCCATGCACTGGGGCAGCGAGTTCCTCAGCGGCCAGGGCGTCAACGCGCTCACCAGCCCGGCGACCTGCCCGCAGTCGCAGCAGCCCGAGCTGAAGCACGCGGCGGTGCGCATCGAGCGCGCCGAGCTGCCCTGGCAGATCGCCGCCGCGGCCTGGCTGCCGGCCGACGAGGCGCTGGTGCTGCGCGAGCGCCTGCGCGCGCTGTTCGACCGTTTCGACTACGCCAGCTGCGTGCCCTTCGGCCGCGAGCCCGACGAGCTGCTCGGCCTGCGCTTGCGCGCCGCGTTGCCGGCCACCGCCGAGCCGGGCCTGCTGCGCGAGGTCGGCGCCGCGCTGGGCCTGGCCGATGGCCCGGTGCTGCGTTATGCCGATGCGCGCAGCGGCCAGAGCCGGGCGATGGCGCTGGGGGCGGACGGTGCCTTGCGCGCCTTCCTGCTGGCCGGCGACATCGCCGCCGACGCGTGGGTGCTGGAGCTGCTGCGCGAACGCGCGCCGGCGGCCGCCTTCGGCCGCGCGCTGCTGGCCGCCAGCCGCCTGCCGCCGCAGGCGCTGGCGCCGCGCAGCCCGCAGGTCTGCGCCTGCCACGACGTCAGCGAAGCGCGCATCCTGCAGGTGCTGGCCGCATCGGCCGGCGGCCCCGACCAACGCCTGCAGGCGCTGCAGCAGCAGTTGCGCTGCGGCACGCAATGCGGCTCCTGCCTGCCGGCGCTGCGCGGGCTGGTGCAGCGCCAGGCCGCGCTGGAGCCCGCCGTGGGAACCGTATGAACGGGCCGCAGAGGCATCCGGTGGTGCTGGTCGGCGCCGGCCCGGGCGATCCGGAGCTGCTGACCCTGAAGGCGATCCGGGCGCTGCGCCGTGCCACGGTGGCGCTGGTCGATGACCTGGTGCAGCCGGGCGTGCTGCGTTTTCTGCGGCGCTCGGCAAGAGTCGTACACGTCGGCAAGCGCGGCGGCTGCGCGAGTACGCCTCAGGCCTTCATCCACAAGCTGATGGTGGCCGAGGCGCAGCGCGGCGAGCGGGTGGTGCGGCTGAAGGGCGGCGACCCCTTCGTGTTCGGCCGCGGCGGCGAAGAATGCGACGCGCTGCGCGCCGCCGGCCTCGAGGTCGAGGTCATCAGCGGCCTGAGTGCGGGGCTGGCGGGCCCGGCCAGCATCGGCGTACCGGTGACCGACCGGCGCCACACCCGCGGCGTGGCCTTGGTCACCGGCCACGCCGGCGAGGGCGGCGAGGGCAGCGACGAGCCGGACTGGGCCGCGCTGGCGCAGAGCGGCCTGACCCTGGTGGTCTACATGGGGGTGGCGCGGGTGCGCACCATCGCCTCTGCGCTGGCCGCCGCCGGCATGGACGCGGCCACGCCCGCGGCGGTGGTCAGCCAGGCGCACACGCCGCAGCAGCGGCACGCGCTGTGCACACTCGGCACCCTGGCCGAGGTGGTGCAAGCCAAAGCGCTGGGCAGCCCGGCGATCCTGGTCATCGGCGACGTGGTGCGCGTGTCGGCGCAATGGGCGGTGGCGCAGCAGGACCTGGCGGTGCGCCGCGCTTGAATCTCAGGGCGGCCCCAGGAAGAAGTCGATCGCCCGGCCCACCACCCACGGCACGATGACGTGGTCGCCGTCGAAGGGCTGCAGCGTCAGGTCGTAGCCGCTGTCCAGCAGGCGGCGCGCGTGCTGGTGCGCGCTGGTCTCGATGGGCAGCTGTCGGTCCGATCGCCCGTGGCCGAGGAAGAAGCGTGGTGTGCCGGTCTGCTTGAAGCAGTTCATGAAGCCGGCCGACAGGCCGATCACGTGGCTGGCCACGTCGCCGTTGGTCAGCCCCATCGACAGCGCATAACTGCCGCCGTCGGAAAAGCCGGCGAAGGCCAGCCGCGTGGGGTCGAGCGGGAAGTGCGCCGCCACCGTGGCCAGCGCGCGGTCCAGGCGCTGCAGGTCCGGGCCGTGGCCGCCGATGACGATGTCCCAGGTGACGAACATCGACTGCGGCGCCAGCAGCAGGAAGCGGCGCGCGCGCGCATGCGGCACCAGGTGCGGCAGCACGCGGTTGGCTTCGCCGCCGGCGCCGTGGAACATCACGCACAGCGGCAGCGGCTTATCCGCGGGCAGGCCTTCGGGCACCACCAGCACCGCGTCGCGGCCTTCGTCGAAGCCGAGTTCGTGGCGCCCCGGCGGCAGCGGCGCGGCCTGCGGCGGCGCGCCCGGCCTGAAGCTCATGCGGCCGGCCAGCGCGCCGCCCAGCAGGCTGGGGTCGATCATGTCGCGGCCCGGCTCAGGCCACGGAATACCGCGCATTGCGCAAAGGCCTCGGCCGACAGCGGCAGCCCCTTGCGCCGGCAGAACTTGCTGGTGAGCTTGAGCAGCTCCTTGATGTCGCGGCCGCTGGCGCCGGCGTAGTCGGCCGCCAGGCGCTCGGCCAGCCCCGGTGGCAGCTCGGCGCCCAGCTGCGTGGCCAGCGCCTGCCACAGCCGGCACGCATCGTCCGGGCCGGGTGGCTGGTAGTCGATGATGGCGATGCAGCGCGACAGGATGGCGTCGTCGATGTCGCCGACGCGGTTGGTGGTCATGAACAGCAGGCCGGTGAAGTATTCCAGCGTGCGCAGGAACTCGGCGACGATGGCGTTGTGCTGCAGGTCGTTGTCGCGGCGGCGGATGTAGACGTCGGCTTCATCCAGCAGCAGCACGCAGTCCCAGCGCGCGGCGCGCTGCAGGATCTTCGTCAGGCTGGCCTCCACCGAGCTGGCGGTGACGCCCAACTGGCCCGAATGCACGCGATACAGCGGCTTGCCCACCACCTCGGCATAGACCTCGGCGGTGAGCGTCTTGCCCAGGCCCGGCGCGCCGCGGCACAAGATGGTGGTGCCGCCGGATTTGCCCGGCACCACGTCCTGCACCAGGAAGTTGCGGTCGGCGGTGAGGATGTCGATGAGGTCGCGCTGCGCCTGCGGCAGCACCAGCCGCTCGCGCAGTTGCGGCTGGTAGACGTAGTCCTGCACGTGCTGCGCATGCACCCAGACGTGGCGGTGCCATTCCAGGTGGAACAGGTGCAGGTAGCAGTGTTGCGGAATGCGGTCGAAGCCGCTGGCGATGCCGCTCTCGCGCCAGTAGTGCGGGTCGGCCAGCAGGTCGAAGCGGCGCGGCAACAGCTCCTCGTCGTTGACGCAGCGCGCGCTCGTGCCCGCGGGCAGGCGCAGGCACTCCAAGGGGGCGCGCGGGCTCTCGCCGGCGCGCCAGGCGAAGCCGCCGATGGTGACCTGCGCGCCGAAGCGCGGCTGCAGCGCCATGAAGCGCTGCACCTGCGCCTCGTACTCCTGCTTGAACTCCGGGCATTCCTTGTGGAAGCCCTGGTCGGCGAACAGGTCGGCCAGCGTGCGGCCCGGCAGGTCCTCGGCGTAGAAGCTCAGGCCCCAGGTCATGCCGGTGAAACGCAGGCGCGGGTCGGTGGGCGGTTCGCGGCTGGCGGCATGCAGCGTGTTGGCCAGCAGCCCCACCACCACGTAGGCCGCGCCCTCCGGCGGCCGGACCAGCCGCACCGTGTGCACCAGCCAGGCCAGCAGCGCGCCGTCCTTGCTGCGCTGGTACAGCCAGCCGTCGATCAGGTCGCGCGCCAGCCAGTCAATCAGCGCCGGCACTAGCAGTTCCAGGCTGGGGATCGGCCGCAGCTGCGTCTCGCCGTTCAGGTTGTCCAGCGCCAGCAGCTGGAACACCAGGTCGCGCGCGCCGCTGTTGCGGCCCAGCTGGTACAGCAGCGTCAGCGAATGGCCGTCGAAATAGTTGCTGGACACCAGCCGCGTGCCGCTGCCGGTGCCCTGCGCGCCGAGGCACTGCCCCAACGGCGACTGGGCGCCGACCAGGCCCTGCAAGGCCGTGGCCAGCGCGTCGGGGATCTCCAGATCCATGGGCGCCGCGCGCTCAGTCCAGCGTGATGCCGGCGGCGCGGATGATCGGCCCCCAGCGCTTGGATTCGCTGCGCGCGAAGGCGCGGAACTGCTCGGGCGTGCCGGGCATCGTTTCCATGCCGAAGTCGAGGAAGCGCTTCAGCACCGCGGTGTCGGCCAGGGCCTTGTTGAGTTCGCCGTTGAGCCGCTGCACCGTGGCCGGCGCCATGCCGGCGGGGCCGAGCAGGCCCTGGAAGGCGAAGACCTCGACCTCGCGCACGTTCTCCTCGATGAGCGTGGGCACGCCCGGCAGCAGCGGCGTGCGCGCCTTGCCGCCGAAGGCCAGCACGCGCACCTTGCCGCTCTGCATGATCGGCAGGCCGGAGGCCAGGTCGAGGAACATCACCGGCACCTGGCCGGCCATCACGTCCTGCATGGCCGGCGCGGCGCCGCGGTAGGGGATGTGCACCAGGTAGGTCCCGGTGCGGTTCTTGAACATCTCCATCGCCAGGTGGTGCGGCGAGCCGTTGCCCGGCGACGCGTAGTTCACCTTGCCGGGGTTGGCGCGCACGTAGGCCATGAACTCCTTGAAGGTCTTGGCCGGAAAGTCCGGGTGCACCACCAGCGCCAGCGGGAACTTGCCGATGCCGCCGATGTAGGTGAAGTCCTTCTCGGGGTCGACCGGCAGCTTCTTGAACAGGTGTTCGTTGAAGGCCATCAGCGCGTTGTCGGCCTGCAGCACCGTGTGGCCGTCGGGCGCGGAACGCGCGACGTCCTGGGCGCCGATGTTGGTCGACGCGCCGGGCTTGTTCTCGACGATGATGGTCATGCCCAGCGGGCCGCGCATGTGCTCGGCCAGCGTGCGACCCAGCACATCGGTGCCGCCGCCGGGTGGGTAGGGCACCACCCAGCGCAGCGTGTTGGCCTGCGCGCGGGCGCTCAGGCTCGGCAGCAGGGTGGTGGCGGCGGTGGCGGCGAGGAAGCTGCGGCGTGAACTCAAGGTCTGTCTCCTTCTCGTGCGGGTCGGTTTCAGTAGGTGGCGTCCGGCGCCGACAGCGACGGCTCCGGCAGTTGATGCAAGGCCGCGGTGATGGCGGCACCGGCCGCGGCTTCGTCGTCGAGCCGCTCGCACAGCAGCAGCGCCAGCCGCGCCAGGAACAGCGTCTCGCGGCTTTGGCCGGCTTCGCTGACGCCCAGCGCCAGCCGAGTGTAGAGCCGATCGCGCGCCGACCCGGCGCCGGCCGGCTCGGGGGTGGCCGCGGGCGCCGCGTGGCCGTGGCCCAGCGCGCGCTGCAGCGCGGCGCGCACCGCTGGAGCGGCGGCCTGCTTCCAGCGCGCCGCCACATGGCCGTCGGGACGCAGCAGGTAGGCGCTGCCGGGTGGCGCGTCGAAGGCGCGCGCCAGCCGGGCGTCGGTGTCGATCAGCGCCTGCGGCCAGCGTGCGTCGGCCTGAGCCAGCACCGGCACGATGCGCAGGCCGCCGGCGACGTCGGCCGCCGGCGGGGCGCCGAAGTGCAGCAGCACGAAGCCGGGGCCGACGGCCTGGGTGACATGCGTCAGCGGCCCGGCCACCGGCACCTCGGGCAGCACCTCGCCGGGGGCGGGGCCGCCCGCCCAGGCGTCGGCATCGGGCGTGGACAGCGGCGAGTCCGCGTAGGCCACGGCCGCGGTCTGCCGCGGATTGATCAGCTCGGCGATGTCGCGATGCTCGGCGGCCAGCGACAGCGCGGCCTCGCGCAGCACGTCGAAGCCGCGCGACGGCGGCGACATGAATTCGGTGCTGCGCCGTGCGCTTTCGGCGTTGACGTGGAAGGCCTGCACGCGCTCGCGGCTGTAGCTGTCGAGCAGCGCATCGGCGCCATCGCCGCGCAGCACCGCGGCCAGCTTCCAGGCCAGGTTGTCGGCGTCGTCGAGGCCGGAGTTGAGCCCGCGCACGCCGAAGATCGGCATGGCATGCGCGGCATTGCCGGCAAAGAGCACGCGGCCGTGGCGGTAGCTCTGCAGCGTCATCGCGCCGGCGCGGTAGACCGAGCTCCACGCCGGCTTCCAGGGCAGGTGGCCCTCGCCGATGGCGTCCAGGTGGCTCTGCACGAAGCGGCGCACGTTCTCGGGCCGCATCGCCTCTTCGGTGTGGTCGCCGTGGCGCAGCTGCCAGTCGATGCGCCACAGGTCGTCGGGCTGGCGGTGCATCAGCACGGTGGCGCCGCGGTGCCACGGCGGGTCGAACCAGGCGCGGCGCTCGGTGGGGTGCTGGCTGGGCAGTTCGATGTCGACGATGACGTAGCGCCCGGTGTAGGCGGTGCCTTCCAGCGCCAGGCCCAGCGCATTGCGCACGAAGCTCTGGCCGCCGTCGCAGGCCAGCACCCAGTCGGCCTGCAGGCTGCCGCGGCCCAGGCCGTTGACCAGCCCCAGGCTCACGCCCTGCGCGCCGCTTTCCAGCGTGTCGACGCGCGTCGCCCAGCGCAGGTCGATGGTGCCCGGCCGTTCGGCGTTGACCCGCTGCACCGCGGCGAGCAGCGCGTCTTCGATGTAGTACTGCTGCAGGTTGATCATCGGCGGCAGCCGCTGGCCTTCGTAGACCGGCATCGAGAAGCGGAACACCTCCTGTTGCTGCCAGAAGCTGCGCCCGCCGGACCAGGGCAGGCCGCGTTCCATCATCTCGGGCAGCGCGTCCAGCCGGCCGCAGATTTCCAGGCTGCGGCGCGAGATGCAGGCCGCGCGGCTGCCCATGCAGACGCTGTCGTCGGCTTCGATGACCACGCTGCTGACGCCCTGCCGCGCCAGCCCCAGCGCCGTGGCCAGGCCCACCGGACCGCCGCCGACGATGGCCACGCCCACCTGCTGCTGCGCGGGCAGGCGCGGCGGGTCGAAATGGCGGTAGACGTAGGGGCCGATGCGTTCGAGGGCGGTGTCGTCGGGCATGATCAGAGGCCTTGTGCGAATGCGGCGATATGGTCGGCGACGGCTTCGACCAGCGCCGGCTGCCCCGCAAGATAGTGGTTGCCGCCGCGGATGTCGACCGAGCGCACGCGACCGGCGGCCGCGCCCAGCCAGGCGTCGCGCGTGCTGGGGAAGGTGCTCTGGTCGGCGGTGTAGTTGAGCAGCAGCACCGGGTGCGTGGCGCGCGCCAGGTTGGCCGGGCCGTCGGCCGGCGAGCGCGACGACCATTGCGACAGGAAGGCGGTGAGCGAGCTGACCCGGCCCATCGCATAGGCACTGGCATTGACGGTCCGCGGGTCGCCCCAGACGCTGCCCAAGGCACGGTCGTTGGCGTCCAGGCTCAGGTCCAGGCAGCGCGGGTCGGCATGGGTGCGGTGCACGGTGAACACCTGGTCGGCGGCCGGCGAGCCGGCACCGTAGGCGGCGCGCAAGGTGGCCAGCCGCTCGTCCACCCAGGCCTCGATGCGCGCCAGGCGCGCCGCCTGCGCGGCGCGGAAGCGCTGCAGGAACGCGGCGTCGTAGGGCGGCTGCACGCGGCCGGCGTACAGGTCCAGTGACGGGTCGGTGGTCAGCGGGTCGTGCTCGTCGACCACGGCGGGGTCGATCCAGCGGGCCAGCAGGCGCGAGCGGCCTTCGTGCGCGGCGCACAGCGCCAGGCCGTCGACGGGTGGCAGGTCGGTGGCCACCAGGTGCGTCGGGTCGCCATGCACGAACTCGGTGGCGGTGATGCGCTGCGACTGCGCGGCGTAGAAGGCGCTGAGCGCCGCGCCGCCCGAGTTGCCGATGAGCAGCACCTTGGCATAGCCCTGCGCGCGCAGGAAGGCCACGCCGGCGCCCAGGTCCTGGATCACGCGCTCCATCAGCAGCAGGGTGTCGTTGCCGGCGTAGCGGCTGTTCAGCCCCATGCAGCCCACGCCGCGCGCGGCCAGCGGCGCGATCAGGTAGTGGCCCATGAAGTTGCTGGCCGGGTGCATGACGATGGCGGCGACGCGGCCGCGTGCCGCCGGCTCGCGCCACGCGCCCCAGATGCGCGGACGCAGCATCTGCAGCCCGGACTGGCTTTCCAGCGCCGCGCCGGGTTTGACGTCGATGGCCGCCAGGCGCAAGTCGCCGATGCCGCTGCTCATCGTGCGGTCCAGGCGGCCAGGTCGGCGTGCGCGCGCGTCGCCAGGCGCTGCATCTCGGCCTCGGGCACGGTGGGCACGGTGAGTTCCAGGCGCAGGCCGTTGGGGTCGAAGAAGTAGATCGACTGGATGATGTGGTGGTCGGTGGGCCCCAGCACCTCGACGCCCGCGGCGCGCAGGCGCGCCCGCGCGGCCCGCAGCGCCTCGACCGAGTCGACGCGCAGCGCGATGTGGTTGACCCAGGCCGGCGTGTTGGGCGACGGCGCCGCGGCCGTGCCGTCGCCCAGGTCGAAGAAGGCGATGTGCGAGCCGTCGCCCAGGCGGAAGAAGATGTGCACGTAGGGGCAGTACTCGCCGGTGGACGGCACGTGGTCGGCACGGATCACGTGCACCAGTGGCAGGCCCAGCAGGTCTTCATAGAAGCGGCGCGTTTCCTCGGCATCGCGGCAGCGCCAGGCGAAGTGGTGCAGGCCGTGGACCGGCGGCGCGGGGGAGGAGGATTCGGCTTGCATGACCCGAATTTGACTTGAATCAAACTCATGATTCAATCGAATCCTTTTCATGCATTGATGAATTGAGAACATGAGTCGAAACCTCACGCTGCGCCAGCTGCGCGCGTTTGCCGCGGTGGCCGAGCAGGGCAGCTTCACCGCCGCGGCGGCGCGCCTGCACCTGACGCAGAGCGCGCTGTCGGTGCTGGTGCGCGAGCTGGAACGCGAACTCGGCGCGCGGCTGTTCGACCGGCACACGCGCCGCGTGCTGCTCACCGAGGCCGGCCGGGAGCTGCTGCCCTATGCGACGCGCGTGCTGGCCGACCTGGAGCAGGCGGCCAGCTCGGTGGCCGGGCTCAGCGACAAGAGCCGCGGCTGGCTGCGGCTGGCCATGCCGCAGCTGATGGCGTCGACCCTGGGCGCGCGGGCCATCGCCGCCTTCCATCGGCAGCACCCAGGCATCGCCATCGAGCTGCACGACACGCCGCCCGACCAGCTGGTGGCACAGGTGCTGTCGGGCGATGTGGAGCTGGCCATCGGCGTGGAGGTGCCGTCCAGCGCCCACATCCAGCGCACGCTGCTGCTGCGCGACCGCCACTGGGTGGTGTGCCCGTCCACGCATGCGCTGGCTGCGCGCGCCCAGGTGCGCTGGAAGGACCTGGCGGGCGTGCCCTTCATTGCGCCGACGCGCGGCTTCCTGCGCTGGCTGGAGCCGCTGCTGGTGCCGCGTGGCCTGCTGCCGGCGCCGGCGCACACGGTGGGCTATGCCAGCACGGCGCTGGGGCTGGTGGCCGCCGGCCTGGGCGTGACCATGGTGCCGACCTACGGCGGCCCGCTGGCACGCGCCTGGGGGCTGGTGCTGCGCCCGCTGGTGGCGCCGGTGTTCGAGCGCGACGTGCAGATCTATTCGGCGCCGGGGCGCAGCCTGACCCCGGCGGCGCAGGCCTTCTGCGAGGTGATGGTGCAGCAGGCGGCAGCCGGCCCGAGGGCGGTGTAGTCTTGGCTGTTCCGTCCACCGTCTGCCCGCGTCCCATGCCCCTGCCGCCCCCCGACTGCGCCCGCCGAGCCTCGCACCGGCGCTCGATCACCATCGACGCCTACGCCCGCAGCGACGGGCTGTGGGACATCGAAGGCCACCTTACCGACGCCTGGACCCAGCCGGTGCCGCGCGCCGGCGGCCTGCTGCCGCCCGGCGAGCCGATGCATTCGATGTGGCTGCGCCTGACGGTGGATGCCAGCGCCACCATCGTGGCGGTGCAGGCCGCCACCGACGCCGCGCCCTACGACGCGGCCTGCGGCGCCATCGCACCGGACTACGGGCAGCTGGTCGGCGTGCGCGTGGCGCGCGGCTACCGCGACGCCATCCGCCGCCTGTTCGGCCGCACCGCGGGCTGCACCCACATGAGCGAGCTGGCCGGCGTGATGGGCAGCGCGGTGCTGCAGGCGATGTGGGAGGTGATGACGCAGAACCCCGACGAGAAGCCTTTCAGCATCGACGGCTGCCACGCGCTGAAGTCGTCGGGGCCGCAGGTGGCCCAGTTCTTTCCGCGCTGGTACAAGCCGCAGACTCCGCCTCAGACCTGAGGCCGCGGCGGCGCGTCGCCCGGGCCCGTTGATCCAGGCAGGTCGCTCAAGCCGCTCAAACGAGATCTGATTCGATCGAATGGATGTCGCGTTGCGGGCTGCCTTCGGCGCGTTGTTGTCGTTCGCGTCATCCAGCGCAAGCCGAGGGTGGCGGGTGAACGAATCCGCTCCTGTCCCCCGCCCGGTCTGCGACCGGGCTCCTCCTTTACCTCGCGGATTCGCTCACCCGCCACCCTCGGCCGGGCAGCTGCGAGGCCTTCGATGCCGCGTGAACAGCCCAAGCGACGCAGTGCCGCGTGGTTTGGCTGTTGGTGATGTCCCGAACCACGCCGTACTCACCCGCCGAGGACGGGGGATGCGAGTCCGCGAGGTAAAGGAGGAGGGGCGGGCGCCAGCCCGACCCGGGGGACAGGAGCGGATTCGCATCCCCCGTCCTCGGCTCGCGCTGGATTGAAGCGGACGACTGCAACGCGCCGATTGGCGCCACCATCTTTATGCGCTTGATCGCAGCACGGTATCAGGCCGCTCAATCCGCTCCGGCCGTGACATTTCCGCGCACCGGCGAAATCGGCTCGTCGCTGGCCCGCACCAGGAAGTCGGCGGCCGGCGTGCCCGCGCGGCGGCGCGCCACCCAGTCGTCGGGGTCGTACTCCACGCCGATCGGGTTGGCGCTGAAATGCGGGCCGTGCATGTAGGCGTTGGTGGCGTCGTTGGACGCGAAGCAGTCGACCTGGAACTCCATCTGGTTGCCGTCGGGGTCGCGGTAGTACATCGACACGGTGATGCCGTGGTGCACGCACCAGTAGGGCCGGATGCCCAGCGCCTTCAGCTGCTCGTAGCTGTCCAGTAGCTGGTCCAGCGAGTCGTAGGCATAGGCCACGTGGTCGACGCCGATCTGCCCCTTGCGGTCTACGTCGCTGCCCTGCGGATCCAGCACCGACAGGTTGACGAAGGCGAAGCGATGGTGCTCGTCGTCGTAGGTCAGGAAGGCCAGCACCGGGTTCTGGAACTGGGCGCGGGTGTCGAAGACGGCCTGGTACCACTGCAGCATCGGCTCGAAGCGGCGCGTGCGGTAGACGACGTGGCAGAAGCGGGTGGGCTTGGTGCGCTGCATGGAGCCTCCTTGGCGCGGCTTGCCGTGCCGGCGATGCTACGCCTGCCGCCCGACGGCCAGGTCGGTCCGCCGCCGCGCCCTGGGTTGGGAGGCTGAACTTCCGCGGCGCGGATTTGTCGGAGAATTTTGCGTCTGCAACTCCCCGAGCGCTGGGCTCGGCCCTTGCCTGGAAGGCTCCCCACCATGAAGAAGCTTGTCTCCCGATGCCTGGCCGCGCTGGCGGCGACCCTGGGCCTGTGCGGCGCCGCGCTGGCGCAGAACGCCGAGCCCAAGGTGCTGAACATCTACAACTGGTCGGACTACATCGCCGAAGACACCATCAAGAACTTCGAGAAGGAAACCGGCATCAAGGTCCGCTACGACAACTACGACACCAACGAGATCCTTCACGCCAAGCTGGTGGCGGGCAAGAGCGGCTACGACATCGTCGTGCCGAGCGCGCAGTTCGCCAAGCAGCAGATCGACGCCGGGTTGTTCCAGAAGCTCGACCGCTCGCAGCTCAGCAACTGGGGTAACCTGGACCCGGCGCTGCTGGAGCTGCTGGCCAAGGTGGACCCGGGCAACCAGTACGTGGTGGACTGGCTGTGGGGCTACATCACCGTGGGCATCAACGTGCCGCTGGTGAAGAAGGCGCTGGGCACCGAGCCGATGCCCGAGAACCCCTGGTCGCTGATCTTCGACCCCAAGTACGCCAGCAAGCTCAAGTCCTGCGGCATCAGCCTGCTCGATTCGGCCTCCGAGGTCATGCCGGTGGCGATGTTCTACGTCGGTAAGCCCGGCTACAGCCGCAATGCCGCCGACTATGCGGCCGCGGCCGAGATGCTGAAGAAGATCCGCCCCTACGTGACGCGCTTCTCTTCGTCCGGCTACATCAACGACCTGGCGAGCGGCTCGCTGTGCGTGGTGATGGGCTATTCGGGCGACATCAACATCGCCCGCGCGCGGGCCATCGAGGCCGGCAAGGGCCCGGTGATCCAGGCGCTGGTGCCCAAGAGCGGCGCCACGCTGTTCTTCGACGTGATGGCCATTCCGGCCGATGCGCCGCACCCGAAGAACGCGCACCTGTTCATCAACTACATCATGCGCCCCGAGGTGCATGCGTCGCTGACCAACAAGGTGTTCTATGCCAACCCGAACAAGGCGTCGCTGAAGTTCGTCAAGCCTGACGTAGCGACGAACCCGACCGTGTTCCTGGCGGACGAAGACAAGGCGCGCATGAACATGCCCGAGGCCCTGCCGCAGGACATCCGGCGCGTGCAGACGCGGGCCTTCACCAACTTCAAGGCGGGTTCCTAGGGATGCGCCTTAGCGCACCGGCCCGGCGCTGGGGATGAGGAAGCGGCGGTCGATGTCCGCCACGCGCGCGGCGCCGGCGATCAGCATGTCGCGCGACAGCTCGGCGGCGATGCGTTCATAGGCGCTCCGCACGCCCATCCAGCCGCCGAGCGCCAGCGAGAAAAGCACCGGGCGACCGATGGCCACGGCGTTTGCGCCGCGCGCCAGCGCCTTGAAGACATCGCCGCCGCGCCGGATGCCGCTGTCCATGATGATCGGCACCCGGCCGCCCACGGCCTCGACCACGCCGGGCAGCGCGTCGAAAGCCGCGGCCACGCCGTCCAGCTGCCGGCCGCCGTGGTTGGACACCTGGATCGCCGCCACGCCCTGGTCGAGCGCCTGCTTGGCCGTCTCGGGCGTGAGCACGCCCTTGAGCACGACCGGCAGCTTGGTGCTGTCCTGGATGAACTTCAGGTCGTCCCAACCCAGGCTCTTCTTCATCTGCGCCGGGTTGGCGTTGACGATCGGCAGGCTGGGCGGAAAGGTGAAGCCCATGCGGATGGTGGCGTCCGAAGACCCCGGCGCGAAGGCGTCGATGGAGAAGACGATGGCGGTGTAGCCGGCTGCCTCGGCACGGCGGATCAGCGCCAGCGACGCGGCGCGCTCCTGCAGCAGGTAGAGCTGGAACCACTTGGGGCCCTGCGTCGCCGCGGCGATGACCTCGATCGGCTGGTTGGCCATGGTCGAGACCGTCATCAGGGTGCCGGCCTCGCCGGTACCCCTGGCCGTGCCGCTCTCGGCAGACACGTGGGCCAAGCCATGCGTGCCCATGGGGGTGGTGATGATGGGCATGGACAGCGCGTGGCCCAGCAAGGTGGTGCGCAACTCAGGCTGGGGCTGGCCGACCAGGTAGTGGGGCTTGAGCGTGACGCGCTGGAAAGCGCGCCGGTTCTCGTGCAGAGTCCACTGGCTGTCCGAGCCCGAAGCGATGAAGGCGAAGGCGCCCGGATCCATCACCTTCTGGGCCGCGGCGTCGAGGTCTTCCAGGTCGGCGATCTGCAGTGGGCCCACGCGCGTGGGCGCGACAAAGGTGGCCTCGAGTGCGGGTTCCAGGCCGGCACCCACCGTCAACACGTCAGTGGTGGTGGCGGCCATGCCCACGGCAAAGCTGTCGGTGGGCTCGAGGGCAGCCATGCTGCGGTGCGTCTCAGCACTCGACGATGTTGACGGCGAGCCCGCCACGCGCGGTTTCCTTGTATTTGGTCATCATGTCGGCGCCGGTCTCGCGCATCGTCTTGATGACCTTGTCCAGGCTCACGTGGTGCGTGCCGTCGCCGTGCAGCGCCATGCGCGCGGCATTGATGGCCTTGACCGAGGCGATCGCGTTGCGCTCGATGCAGGGGATCTGCACCAGGCCGCCCACCGGGTCGCAGGTCAGGCCCAGGTGGTGCTCCATGCCGATCTCGGCGGCGTTCTCCACCTGCGCCGGCGTGCCGCCGAGCACCGCGCACAGCGCGCCGGCAGCCATCGAACAAGCCACGCCGACCTCGCCCTGGCAGCCGACCTCGGCGCCGGAGATGCTGGCGTTTTCTTTGTAGAGCAAGCCGATGGCCGCCGCGGTGAGCAGGAAGTCGATGACCCCTCGATCGGTGGCGTCGGGTCCGGTGTCGGGCTGGTCCAAGCCGGCTGCGTCCCCGTCGGGGCGACCGACGCTTCGCGTCGCCGGGGGCGGGTTCACGAACCGGGTGTAGTAGTGCAGCACCGCCGGCACGATGCCGGCGGCCCCGTTGGTCGGCGCGGTGACGACGCGGCCGCCGGCGGCGTTTTCCTCGTTGACCGCCAGCGCGTACAGGTTCACCCAGTCCAGCACCTGCAGCGGGTCGCGCAGCGCCGCCTCGGGGTGGCGGATCAGGTCCTGGTACAGCGTCGGGGCGCGGCGCCGCACCTTGAAGCCCCCCGGCAGCGTGCCGCTGGCCGCGCAACCGCGCCGCACGCAGTCCTGCATGACGTGCCAGATCTGCAGCAGCCCGGCATCGATCTGCGCGTCGCTGCGCCAGTGGCGCTCGTTGACGCGCATCACGCCGGCGATGCTCAAGGACTCGCGCTGCGTCACCGCCAGCAGTTCGTCGCCGCTGCGGAAGGGCAGCGGCAGCACCGTGGGGTCGGGGGCGATGGCGGCGCGGCGGCTGCCGTCGGCCGCGGCCTCGTCGCTGAGCACGAAGCCGCCGCCCACCGAATAGAACACGCGCGCATCCAGCGTGTCGCCCGCGGCGTCGAAGGCCGCGAAACGCATGCCGTTGGCATGCAGCGGCAGCGACTCGCGGCGGTGGAACTTCAGGTCACGCTTCTCCGCGAAGTCCACCGCATGCACGCCGGCCAGCGGCAGCCGGCCGCTGTCGCGCAGCGCCTTCAGCAGCGCCGGGATGGTCTCGACCTCGATGGTGTCGGGCTCGTGGCCCAGCAGCCCCAGCAGCACCGCCTTGTCGCTGCCGTGGCCCTTGCCGGTGGCGCCGAGCGAGCCGTACAGATCGGCCTGCACGCGGTGCACGCGCGCCAGCAGCCCCTCGTGCTGCAGGCGCAGCGCGAAAAGCCGCGCCGCGCGCATCGGGCCGACCGTGTGGCTGCTGCTGGGGCCGATGCCGATCTTGAACAGGTCGAAGACGGAGACGGCCATGGCGCGACTCAGCTGTAGTCCGACATCGGCGGACAACTGCAACTGAGGTTGCGGTCGCCCCAGACGTTGTCGACCCGGCCCACCGGGCTCCAGTACTTCTGCCGCCGCAAGCCCGGCTGCGGGTAGGCGGCCTGCTCGCGGCTGTACGGATGCGTCCAGTCGGCGACGACCAGCGCCTCGGCGGTGTGCGGCGCGTTTTTCAGCGGGTTGTCGTCGCGCGGCCATCCTCCGCGGTCGGGGCCGGCCTCGACCTGGGCGATCTCGGCGCGGATGGCGATCATCGCGTCGCAGAAGCGGTCCAGCTCGGCCCGCGGCTCGCTCTCGGTGGGCTCGACCATCAAGGTGCCGGCCACCGGGAAGCTCAGGGTCGGCGCGTGGAAGCCGTAGTCGATCAGGCGCTTGGCCACGTCCTCGGCGCCGACGCCGCTGCTCTTGGCCAGCGGGCGCAGGTCGAGGATGCATTCGTGCGCGACGCCGCCGCCGCGCAGGCCGGGCACCTCGCCGGAGAAGTGGATCTCGTAGTGCTCGGCCAGCCGTGCGGCGATGTAGTTGGCGCTGAGGATCGCCGTCTCGGTGGCCGCCCTCAAGCCCTCGGCGCCCATCATGCGGATGTACATCCAGCTGATCGGCAGCACCGCCGCATTGCCCAGCGGCGCGGCGGACACCGGGCCCACCGGCGCGTCGCTGTGGCCGCTGCCGGGCAGCGCCGGCAGGAAGGGCAGCAGGTCCTCGACCACGCACACCGGGCCGACGCCGGGGCCGCCGCCGCCGTGCGGGATGCAGAAGGTCTTGTGCAGGTTCAGGTGGCTGACGTCGCCGCCGAACTCGCCCGGCGCGGCGATGCCGACCAGCGCGTTCATGTTGGCGCCGTCGACATAGACGCGGCCGCCGAACTCGTGCACCGTGGCGCACAGCTCTTTGACGCGCGCCTCGAACACGCCGTAGGTCGACGGGTAGGTGATCATCACCGCGGCCAGCCGCTCGCGGTGTTGTTCGCACTTCGTGCGCAGGTCGTCCAGGTCGACGTTGCCCAGGGCGTCGCACTTCACCACCACCACCTGCATGCCCACCATGCCGGCGCTGGCCGGGTTGGTGCCGTGTGCCGATTCGGGGATCAGGCAGATGTCGCGCTGCGCATCGCCGCGGCTGGCGTGCCAGGCGCGGATGGCCAGCAGGCCGGCGTACTCGCCCTGGCTGCCGGCGTTGGGCTGCAGGCTGACGCCGGCGTAGCCGGTGGCTTCGCTGAGCCAGCGGCACAGCTGGTCGTTCATCGCCCAGGTGCCGGCGAGCTGCTCGCGCGGTGCGTACGGGTGCATGTGGGCGAACTCCGGCCAGGTGATCGGGATCATCTCGGCCGTGGCGTTGAGCTTCATCGTGCAGCTGCCCAGCGGGATCATGCTGCGGTCCAGCGCGAGGTCCTTGTCGCTCAGGGACCGGATGTAGCGCAGCATCTCGGTCTCGCTGTGGTGGGTGTTGAAGACCGGGTGCGTCAGGTACGCGCTGCGGCGGCGCAATGGCGCCGGAATCAGCGTCTCCACGCCTCGTTCAAAAGCGTCGAAGGAGGGCAGGGCACGCTCGCCGGCGAACACGCGCCACAGCGCCACGATGTCGTCGCGCGTGCTCGTCTCGTCCAGCGTGATGCTCAGGTAGGCGTCGCCCCACTCGCGGTAGCGCCGCAGGTTCATGCCGACGTCCAGCGCGCGCTGCACGAATTCGCCGGTGCGGCCGTCGGTCTTCAGGCACAGGGTGTCGAAGGCGCTCACCTGTCCGTCGCGCTCATGCGGCGCAAAGCCCAGCTGCTTCAGCCCGGCCGCCAGGATGGCGGTGTAGCTGGCCACGCGCAGCGCAATGCGCTTCAGCCCCTGCGGGCCGTGGTACACCGCGTACATGCCGGCCATCACCGCCAGCAGCACCTGCGCCGTGCAGATGTTGCTGGTGGCCTTCTCGCGGCGGATGTGCTGCTCGCGTGTCTGCAGCGCCAGCCGGTAGGCCGGCGCGCCGTGCGCATCGACGCTGACGCCCACCAGCCGGCCGGGCAGGCTGCGCTTCCACTCGTCGCGGCAGGCCATGAAGGCGGCATGCGGGCCGCCGCCTCCCATCGGCACGCCGAAGCGCTGCGTGCTGCCCACCACCACGTCGGCGCCCCATTCGCCCGGCGGCACCAGCAGCGTCAGCGCCAGCAGGTCGGCGCAGACCAGGAAGGCCGCGCCCGCGGCATGCACGCGCTCGACCTCGGGCCGCCAGTCCTCGATGACGCCGTGCGTGCACGGGTAGGCCACCAGCACCGCGAAATAGTCGCCGCTGCCGATGAGTGCCTCCCATTCGTCGTGCGAATTGGCCAGCTTGACCACCAGCCCCAGCGGCGCGGCGCGGGTGCGCACCACGTCGATGGTCTGCGGATGGCAGTCGCCGGCGACGACGATGACGTTGCTCTTGTGGCTGACACTGCGCCGTGCCAGCGTCATGGCCTCGGCCGCGGCGGTGGCTTCGTCCAGCATGCTGGCGTTGGCGATGGGCATGCCGCTCAGGTCGCAGACCATGGTCTGGAAGTTGACCAGCGCCTCCATGCGGCCCTGCGAGATCTCGGCCTGGTAGGGCGTGTAGGCGGTGTACCAGGCCGGGTTCTCGAGGATGTTGCGCAGGATGACGCCGGGCGTGTGCGTGCCGTGGTAGCCCTGGCCGATGAAGCTCTTCAGCACCTGGTTCTTCGCGGCCAGCGCCTTCAACTCGGCCAGCGCCTGCGCCTCGCCCACCGCGGGCGGCAGCGCCATCGGCCGGCCGCGCGCGATGCTGCGCGGTACCACGGCGTCGATCAGCGCGGCGCGGCTGGCGGCGCCGATGGCGCCGAGCATATGCGCTTCATCGGACGCATCGGGCCCGATGTGGCGCGCGCGGAACTCGTCCGGGCTTTCGAGCTCGGCCAATGAGGGCAGGGCGGACATCAGCATGACGCTCAGAGGGTTTTCAGCAGCGCGTCGTAGCCGGGCGGGTCCATCAGCTGGTCGAACTCGGCCATGTCGGTGACGTGCACCTTGAAGAACCAGCCGTTGCCCATGGGGTCGCTGTTGGCCAGCGACGGGTCGGCGCGCAGCGCTTCGTTGACCTCGACCACCTCGCCGGACACCGGCATGAAGATGTCGGCCGCGGCCTTCACCGATTCGACGACACCGGCCACCTCGCCCTTCTTGAAGCTCTTGCCCACCGGCGGCAGATCGACGAAGACCACATCGCCCAGCGCGTCCTGCGCATGCAGCGTGATGCCGACGACCGCGGCCTCATGGTCTTCGATGTTGATCCATTCGTGGTCGGGCGTGAACATGGTGGTCATCGGTGGTACTCCTCGTGGTTGGTGGAAAGGCTCAGCCGCGGTGGTAGCGGTGGGGGACGAAGGGCATCGGCGTGACGCGCATCGGCACGCGCTGGCCGCGCACCTCGGCATAGACCTCGTGCTGCGGCTGGGCATGCTCGGCGCTGAGGTAGGCCATGGCGATGGGCTTGTCGATGGTCGGTGCGATGGTGCCGCTGGTCACGGTGCCGAGCTTGTGGCCGCGCGCGTCGACCAGCCTGGCGCCTTCACGCACCGGCACGCGCTCCAGCGCCGTCAGCCCGACCCGCTTGACGCTGACGCCGCTGGCCAGTTGCCCGGCGATGACATCGGCACCGGGGTAGTGGCCGGCGCGGTCGCCGCCGGGGCGGCGCACCTTCTGGATCGCCCAGCTCAGGCCGGCTTCGATCGGACTGGTCTGCGGGCCGATGTCGTGGCCGTACAGGCACAGGCCGGCCTCCAGGCGCAAGGTGTCGCGCGCACCCAACCCGGCCGGCTTGACTTCGGGCAGGTTGATCAGCGCGCGCGCCAGGGCCACCGCGGCGTCGGCCGGCACCGAGATCTCGAAGCCGTCCTCGCCGGTATAGCCGGAGCGCGTCACGTAGCAGTCGTGGCCCCCCAGCTTGAAGGGCGCGCCGGTCATGAACACCAGCTTGGCGACCTCGGGATTCAGATGGCTGAGCGCGTCGACGGCATGCGGCCCCTGCAGCGCCAGCAGCGCACGCTCGGGCATCGGCAGCACCTGGCAGCGGTGGCCGATGTGGGTGATCAAGTGGCGGGTATCGGCGTCCTTGCAGCCGGCATTGACCACCAGCAGCAGGTCGTCGGCGCGGCGTGTGACCATCAGGTCGTCGAGCAGCCCGCCACTGGCGTCGGTGAAGAAGGCGTAGCGCTGCTGGCCGGCGGCCAGGCCGAGCACGTCCACCGGCACCAGCGTCTCCAGCGCCGCCGCGGCGTCGGCGCCCACCAGCCGCAGCTGCCCCATGTGGGAGACATCGAACAGCGCCGCCGACGCGCGGCACTGGCGGTGCTCGGCAAGGATGCCGCCGGGATAGTTGACCGGCATGTCGTAGCCGGCAAAGGGCACCATGCGGGCGCCCAGCTCCAGGTGGAGCGCGTGCAGCGGGGTCTTCAGCAAGTCGGCGGACATGGCAGCTTCCAAGGGCGAAGGAACAATCCCATTCTGGTTGTTCTTGGCCCCCGCTGTCCGCTTTACCTGAGAGATTGGCGTGGCTTGATGACCACGCTTGCCCCTTCGGTGGGCTGGCCCGAAACCAGCCTCTCTCCAGTGAGGATCACCCCGTTGCCGGGGCGCTTGCCAGTCCTTTTGCCTGAGCGTTCGGAACTTTCGTCCCTGCGCCTTCGGCGACCGCCGCCGTGTCCGGGCAGTGGCTCTCTCCTGACGCGCGCAGTGTAGCCCAGGCTTAATGCAAGCTTAAGACCGAGCTGTCACACTGCGACCCATGCAATCTTCGACAAGCGCCCCCGGCGCACCGCGCCGGGCAGAGTCGCGCGGCCGACCGTTGCATGTCGCCTCGGTAGTGATCGGTGCCAGCCTGTGGATGACCGTGGCCGGCAATGCCGCGCTGTGGCAGCGGCTGAACGCCTTGGGTCTGCTGCAGGGCCCTCGCGGCTGGGCCTTCGCGCTGTGCGCGGCGGTGGCCATCGCCGCCACGCTCGCGATCATTCTGAGCCTGCTGGCCTGGCGCGCGACGCTCAAGCCCGCGGTCACGCTGCTCTTGCTGGCCACCGCCGTGGCCAGCCATTTCATGCTCAGCTACGGCGTGCTGATGGACTACGGCATGCTGCTCAACGCCTTCCAGACCGATCGCAGCGAGGCGGCGGCGCTGCTGAATCTCGGCCTGTTCGGCAGCGTGCTGCTGCTGGCCGCCTGGCCGGCGGCCTGGCTGTGGCGCCAGCCGGTGGCCTACGGCCGCCTGCGTCGGCAGCTATGGCGCAATCCGGCGCTGGCCGCCGGCGCGCTGGCCGTGCTGGCACTGGCCGTGCTGGCGATGTTCCAGCCGCTGGCGTCGACGATGCGCAACCACAAGGATCTGCGCTACATGATCAACCCGCTGGCCGGCGTGGTGTCGGCGGTGCGCGTGGCGGCGCGGCCGTTGCAGCGGCCCTCGCTGCCGATGGAGCCGCTGGGTCTGGATGCGCGCCTGCAGCCGGCGCCTGCGGGCGCACGGCCGCGGCTGCTGCTGCTGGTGCTGGGCGAGACCGCGCGCAGCGACCATTTCAGCCTGAACGGCTACGCGCGCCCCACCACGCCCCAGCTGCAGCAGCAGGCCGGCGTGCTGAGCTTCGTGAATGCCTGGTCCTGCGGCACCAGCACCGCCGAGTCGGTGCCCTGCATGTTCTCCGACCTGGGCCGCTCCCGGTACAAGGCACGCAATCGCGACCGCGAGGGACTGCTCGACGTGCTGCAGCATGCCGGCCTGGCGGTGCTGTGGCTGGACAACCAGTCCGGCTGCAAGGGCGTGTGCGATCGGGTGCCGCATGCGGCGATGGACCAAGCCGCCTGCCCCGGCGGCGCCTGCCCGGATGAAGCCATGCTGGACACCTTGCAGGCGCGCATCGCCGCGCTCGACCCGGCGCGGCGCGCACGCGGCGTCGTGGTGGTGCTGCATCAGATGGGCAGCCACGGGCCGGCGTATTACCAGCGCTCGGCGCCGGGCCAGAAGCGGTTCCTTCCCGAATGCACGCGCAACGCGCTGCAGGACTGCAGCCGCGAGGAGGTGGTCAACGCCTACGACAACAGCATCGTCGCCACCGACCGCTTTCTCGGCCAGGCCATCGACTGGCTGCGGCGCAACCCCACCGGCACCGACAACACGCTGCTGTACGTGTCCGACCACGGCGAGTCGCTGGGCGAGAACAACCTGTACCTGCACGGCATGCCCTACGCCATCGCGCCGGACGCGCAGAAGCACGTGCCCTGGATCACCTGGCTGGCGCCCGGCTCCGCGCAGGCCGCGGTGCTGTCGCAGCCCTGCCTGCGCGCCCAGGCCGCGGCACCGGTCTCGCACGACCACTACTTCCACTCGGTGCTGGGGCTGATGGCGGTGTCGACCGAGGCCTACAAGCCGGCGCTGGACGCCTATGCGGCGTGCCGCAGCGGCGACCCGGCGCTCAACGCGTCGGCGGCGCAGGCGCCGCCGCGATCCGCCGCCCCTGGCTCCACCACACCGCCGCGATCAGCGCCAAAGCCGGCAGATAAAACCAGTGAGGGCTAGGCGCGTCGGTCGGCACGAGCACCGCGTCCACGTCCCAGCCGGGCTCGAAGCCGCCGCGCCTGGCGCGTGAGCCGAACTTCACGTTGCCGACCTGCATCTGCGCGCCCAGTGGCACCAGTTGCAGGCCGGCTTCGGCCAGGCGCTTGCGGCCGTCGGCACCGGCATCGCCCAGCTGCACGGCGACGGTCTTGGTGACGTCGTCGCCTTCCAGCGTGGTGCCCTTGATGCGCATCGCCAAGGTGGCGTCGTCGGGCGCGTTCCTGGCGATCTCGAAGACCTGCGCCGCCGGCGCCTCGCGCGTGGGCGCGACCAGCTGGTCCATGAAGAAGTCGGGCCGGAACAGCAGCAGCACGGCCAGGCCCAGCAGCGCCGTCTCCCACAGCCGGCTGCGGATGCGGAACCAGCCCATCGTCACCGCGGCGAACATCAGCGTGGCCGCGGTGCTGGCCACCACCACGCGCACCAGCTCGGCCGTGCTGTGCACGTCGATGAGCAGCAGCTGCGGGTTGAAGATCCAGATGAAGGGCAGGATCACCGTGCGCAGCGCGTAGATCGAGCCCTGGATGCCGGTGGCGATGGCGTCCTCGCCGCTGATCGCCGCCGCGGCGAAGGTGGCCAGGCCGACCGGCGGCGTGATGTCGCCCATGATGCCGTAGTAGAAGACGAACAGGTGCACGGCGATCAGCGGGATGACCAGCCCGCTGCGCGCGCCCAGCTCCACCACCACCGGCGCCATCAGCGTGGCCACCAGCACGTAGTTGGCGGTGGTCGGCACGCCCAGGCCCAGCACCAGGCAGACGAAGGCGATGAACAGCAGCATCGCCATGACGTTGCCCTGCGACACCAGCTCGACGAACTCGATCATGCGCAGGCCCACGCCGGTGAGCGTGATGCCGCCGACGATGATGCCGGCGGTGGCGGTGGCCACGCCGATGCCGATCATGTTGCGCGACCCGTCGTTCAAGCCGTGCACCATCTCGTCGAAGCCGCTGCGCAGCGTGCCGCGCGTGGGCTGACCGCGGAAGAACTCGGTCAGCCAGCGCTGCGACAGCATCAGCAGCAGCAGCACGACCACGGCCCAGAACGCGGCCAGCGACGGCGACATCTCGTCGACCATCAGGCACCAGATGAGCGTGCCGATCGGCAGCAGGTAGTGCAGCCCGCCCTGCACCGTGGGCCAGATGTCCATCGCCTTCGGATGCTCGATGTCGATGTCCTGCGGCAGCTCGGGGCCGCGCGCCGCGGCACGCACCGCTAGCAGGTACAGCACCGTCATGGCCGTGCCGATGGCATAGGGCGCCGCCGCGCCGAACAGCGCGCGGCAGGCGCTGAGCAGGTAGAACAGCGCGCACACCACGACGGTGCTGCCCGACATGCCCAGCCCGAAGCGCAGCGCCCGCTCGCGCAGCGGCCGCGGCGCGCGGCGCACGATGGGCTGCATGCGCAGCTTCAGCGCCTCCAGGTGCACGATGTAGAACAGGCCGATGTACGACAGCAGCGCCGGCAGCAGCGCGTGCTTGACGATGTCGCTGTAGGGGATGCCGACGTACTCGACCATCAGGAACGCGGCCGCGCCCATCACCGGCGGCATGATCTGGCCGTCCACCGACGACATGGTCTCGATCGCTCCGGCCTTGACGCCGCCGTAGCCCGAGCGCTTCATCAGCGGAATGGTGAAGATGCCGCCGCTGACGACGTTGCTCACCGAGCTGCCGCTGATCATGCCGTTCAGCGCCGACGACACCACCGCCACCTTGGCCGGCCCGCCGCGCAGGTGGCCCAGCGCGGCGAAGCTGACCTGCATCATGTAGTTGCCGCCGCCGGCGCGGTCGAGCAGCGCGCCGAAGAGCACGTAGACGAAGATGGTGCTGGTGGACACACCCAGCGCGATGCCGAACACGCCCTCGGTGGTCAGCCACATGTGCGACAGCAGCCGGTTCAGGCTGGCGCCCTTGTGCGCCAGGACTTCGGGCATGTACGGCCCGAGCATGCTGTAGGCGATGAACAGGATGGCCAGCGCCGCCATCGGCCAGCCGACCGTGCGGCGCGTGGCCTCCAGCAGCAGCAGCAGGCCCGCGCTGGCGACGACGATGTCCATCGTCGTCGGCTGCCCCGGGCGCGTGGCCAGCTGCGCATAGAACAGCAGGAGGTAGCCGCCGGCAAAGGCGCCGGCCAGCGCCAACAGCAGGTCGAGCGCTGGGATGCGGTCGCGCGGCGAGCGCCGTGTCGCCGGCCAGGCCACGAAGGCCAGGAACAGCGCGAAGGCCAGGTGCAGCGAGCGCGCCTCGGTGTCGTTGAGCACGCCGACGCGCAGCACGAAGGGCAGCGGCGACGCGTACCACAGCTGGAACAGCGCCCAGGCCAGCGCCGTGCCGAAGATCAGCTGCTTGGCGAGGCCGGTGGGTTCGCGGCGGCCGGTGTCGGCTGCAGCGACCAGTTCCTGCAGTTCGGCGGAGGCCTTCTCGATCTCGGTGGCCACGCGGCGACGGCTACTTGATCCAGCCCTTTTCCTTGTAGTAGCGCAGCGCGCCTTCGTGCAGCGGCGCCGACAGGCCGTCCTTGATCATCAGCTCGGGCTTCAGGTGGGCCAGTGCCGGATGCAGCTTCTTGAATTCCTCGAAGTTGTCGAACACCGCCTTGACCACCTGGTAGACGGTTTCGGCGGGCACCTTCACCGACGTCACCACCGTGGCCAGCACGCCGTAGGTTTCGGTGGCATTCGGGTTGTTGGGGTACAGCGCCGCCGGGATCACCGCCTTGGCGTAGTAGGGCTTGTCGGCCACCAGCTTGTCCACCGCCGGGCCGGTGAGCGCAATCAGCTGCGCGCCGCAGGTGGTGGTCGGGTCCTGGATGTTGGCCGACGGATGGCCCACGCCGTAGAAGAAGCCGTCGATCTTGCCGTCGCACAGCGCCGGGCCGTGCTCGTCGGCCTTCAGCTCCGAGGCCAGCGAGAAGTCGCTGAGCTTCCAGTTCAGTGCCGCCAGCAGTTCCTCCATCGACGCGCGCGTGCCCGAGCCCGGGTTGCCGACGTTGAAGCGCTTGCCCTTGAAGTCGGCGAAGGTCTTGATGCCGGCTTCCTTGCGCGCCAGCACCGTGAAGGGCTCGGGGTGCACCGAGAACACCGCGCGCTCGTCGGTCCACGGGCCGGCGTCCTTGAAGGCGCCCAGGCCCTTCAGCGCGTTGTACTGCACGTCGCTCTGCGCGAAGCCCAGGTCCAGCTCGCCGGACTTGATGGTGTTGACGTTGAACACCGAGCCGCCGGTGGATTCGACCGAGCAGCGGATGCCGTGCTTGGCGCGGTCCTTGTTGACCAGCCGGCAGATGGCGCCGCCGGCGGCGTAGTACACGCCGGTGACGCCGCCGGTGCCGATGGTCACGAACTTCTGCTGCGCGGCGGCCGGCGCCCAGGGCAGGGCCAGGGCGGAGGCGGCCAGCAAGGCGCTGATCTTCAGCTTCATCGGGGGCTCCAATCGAAAGTTGGGTGTCTGAAAGACGGCACGGCCGACGATAACGCAAGCCCCCCGGCCGTCAGCGCAGGGCTTCCGCCAATGCCGCGTCGACGGCCCGGGCCAGCCGCTGCACGATCTGGTCCAGCGCGTCGTCGTCGACGATGAAGGGCGGCGCCAGCAGCACGTGGTCGCCGTGGCGGCCGTCGATCGTGCCGCCCATCGGGTAAACCATCAGCCCTTCGGCCATGGCGCAGGCCTTGATGCGTGCGTGCAGCCTGAGCGCCGGGTCGAAGGGCTGCTTGCGCGCGCGGTCCTGCACCAGCTCGATGGCCTGGAACAGGCCCCGGCCGCGGATGTCGCCGACCTGCGGGTGCGCGCCGAATTTGGCCTGCAGGCGCTGGCGCAGGCCGTCGCCCTGGCGCTGCACGCGCGCCAGCAGGCCGTCGCGGCGGATCACCCGCTGCACCGCCAGCGCGGCGGCGCAGGCCATCGCATGGCCGATGTAGGTATGGCCGTGCTGGAAGGCCCCGCTGCCGCGGGTGATGGCGTCGACGATGTGCTGCTGGGCCAGCACCGCGCCGATCGGCTGGTAGCCGCCGCCCAGGCCCTTGGCGACGACCAGCAGGTCCGGCGTGACGCCCTCGGCCGTGCAGGCGTGCAGGCTGCCGCAGCGGCCCATGCCGCACATCACCTCGTCCAGGATGAGCAGGATGCCGTGCTGGCTGCACAGCTCGCGCACGCCGCGCAAATAGCCGGGCACGGGCACGGTCGCGCCCTGGGTGGCGCCGCCCACCGTCTCGGCGACGAAGGCGATGACCTGGTCGCCGCCCAGCCGGGCGATGGCCTCGGCCAGTTCGGCCACCAGGCGCTGGCCGTAGGCTGCGGCGCTTTCGTCGGGCTGGCGGTCGCGGTATTCGTAGCACGGGGCGACATGCGCCACGTCCACCAGCAGCGGCGCAAACTGTGCGCGGCGCAGCGCATTGCCGCCCACCGCCAGCGCGCCCAGCGTGTTGCCGTGGTAGCTCTGGCGCCGCGCGATGAAGTGGCGGCGCTGCGGCTGGCCGGTCTCGACGAAGTACTGGCGTGCCAGCTTCAGCGCCGCCTCCACGGCCTCGGAGCCGCCGGAGACGAAGTACGCATGGCTGGTGCCTGCGGGCGCGTCGCGCACCAGCGTCTCGGCCAGTGCCTCGGCCACCTCGGTGGTGAAGAAGCTGGTGTGCGCGTAGGCCAGCCGGTCCAGCTGGGCGTGCATTGCCGCCAGCACCTCGGGGTGGCCGTGGCCCAGGCAGGACACGGCCGCGCCGCCGGAGGCGTCGAGGTAGCGCCGGCCCTGCGCGTCGATCAGGTACAGGCCCTCGCCGCCGACGGCGACGGGCAGCGCGTGGGCCATCTGGCGGTGCAGGATGCGGCTGGGCGGGGTGGGGTTTGACATGGGCCGAGTGTTCCACAGCCGCGGTCAGAATCGTGGCTTCGTGGCATCGGGAGAGCGCCTATGTGGAGTCGACGCCGCACGCTGCAGGGCATGGCCGCCATCGCCGGCATGGCCGCCGGCGCCGCGGCCCGGGCCAAGGACCGCTGCGTGGCGTTCACGCCGACGATGCAGCAGGCCAAGACACCCGAAGCCGCGCTGCAGCGGCTGAAGGACGGCAACGCGCGTTTCGTCGCTGGCCGGGCGCTGCACTGCGACCTGCTGGAGCAGGTGCGCAGCACGGCGCGCCAGCAGGCGCCGTTTGCCGCGGTGCTGGGCTGCATCGACAGCCGGGTGCCGCCGGAGCTGGTCTTCGACCAGAACATCGGCGACATGTTCGTCGCGCGCATCGCCGGCAACATTGCCAGCGCCGACATCGTCGGCAGCCTGGAGTTCGCCACCGCGCTGGCGGGCGCCAAGCTGATCGTCGTGCTCGGTCACAGCGAATGCGGCGCCGTCAAGGGCGCCATCGACGATGCCAAGCTGGGCAGCCTGACCGGCGTGCTGCAGCAGATCCGCCCGGCGCTGGCCAGGCTGGACTACCAGGGCGTGCCGTCGTCCAAGGACAAGGCGCTGGTGCAGCGCGTGGCCGAGCAGAACGCCAGGGACGCCGCGGAGCAGCTGACCAGCCGCAGCGAGACCCTGGCCGCGCTGGTGCGCGAGGGCAAGCTGAAGATCGTCTATGCGATGCACGACGTGGCCACCGGGCGCGTCGCCTGGCACGGCTGAGGCCGGCGCTCAGCGCGCGGTCTGGGCGGGCGCCTGGTCGGCCGGATAGCGGATGTGCTGCACCAGCGCCTGCTGCGACGGCGCGGGCCGCGGGGTGAGCAGGCTGACGACGACGATCACGGCAAAGCCGACGGGCACGCCGAACACGCCGGCCGACATCGGCTGGATGCCCCACCACAGTTCGGCCGGCCCGCGGATGCCGAGCAGGCCGCGCACCCAGCCGTCGGTGGTGGCGATGTAGAACGCGGTGATGCCCAGGCCGGCCAGCATGCCCAGCGCGGCGCCCCAGCGGTTGGCGCGTTGCCAGAAGACACCCAGCACCAGCGCCGGGAAGAAGGTGGCGGCAGCCAGCGAGAAGGCCGCCGACACCAGCACCAGCAGGTCCGGCGGGCGCTGCGCGGTGACGGCCGCGGCGGCGACGGCGACCAGCAGCATCAGTGCCTTGGACAGCGTCACGCGGCGCGAGGTCGATACCCGCGGGTTGATCATCTTGTAGTACAGGTCGTGCCCCAGCGCGTTGGAGATGGTCAGCAGCAACCCGTCGGCGGTGGACAGCGCCGCGGCCAGCCCGCCGGCGGCGACCATCGCCGACACCACGTAGGGCAGGCCGGCGATCTCCGGCGTGGCCAGCACGATGATGTCGGCGCCGATGTGGATCTCGCCCAGCTGCAGCAGGCCGTCGCCGTTGATGTCGGTCACCGACAGCAGGCCGGGGTCGACCTTGCTCCAGTTGGCGATCCAGGCGGGCAGGCGGTCGAAGGGCGTGCCGACCAGCGTGCTGAAGATCTCGTACTTGACCAGCACCGCCAGCGCCGGTGCCGTCAGGTACAGCAGCACGATGAACAGCAAAGACCAGGTGACCGATTCGCGCGCCTCGCGCACCGTCGGCGTGGTGTAGTAGCGCACCAGGATGTGCGGCAGCGCGGCCGTGCCCACCATCAGGCAGAACACCAGCGCCAGGAAGTTGCGCCGCGAATGGTCGAACTGCTGGCGCGCCGCCGGCGCGCCCTGCGGGTCGCCGGCGTAGGGCTGCGCGTGCGGCGGCATGCCGGCCAACGGCACGGCGCGGGCCTCGCTCTGCGCCTTGGCCGCCGTCCAGACGCGCGTCGCCTCGGCCGTGTCCCTGGGCAGCGCGGCGAGCGCGCGGCTGGCGCGCTGCACCTCCAGCAGCGGCGCGTTGGCGGCGCTCAGGGCCTCCAGCTTGCGGCGGGCCTCGTCGCGGTCGGCGGCCAGCGCCGAGGGCACGTCGCGCAGCTTCTGCGCCAGCGCCTCGGCCCGGGCGTGGAAGGCGAGGATGACCTCGGCCTCGCGCGGATCGGCCAGCAGCTTGCGTTCCAGCTCGACGATCTTCTGCAGCTGCTGGCCGTACACCGCCTGCGGCAGCGGCACGCCGGTCTGCTTGATCGACAGCCAGACCACCGGCGCCAGGTAGGCGATGATGAGCACGATGTACTGAGCCACCTGCGTCCAGGTGACGGCGCGCATGCCGCCGAGGAAGGAGCACAGCAGGATGCTGCCCAGCGCGGCGAACACGCCGATCTCGAAGGGCAGGCCGGACAGCCGCGTGGTGATCAGCCCGACGCCGTAGATCTGCGCCACCACGTAGGTGAAGGAGCACAGGATCGCGCCGAACACGGCGATGGCGCGGGTCAGGTCGCTGCCGTAGCGCTCGCCCAGGAAGTCGGGCACGGTGAACTGGCCGAACTTGCGCAGGTAGGGGGCGACGAACAGCGCCACCAGGCAGTAGCCGCCGGTCCAGCCGAGGATGAAGGCCAGCCCGCCGTAGCCGGCCAGGTACAGCGTGCCCGCCAGGCCGATGAACGACGCCGCGCTCATCCAGTCGGACGCCGTGGCCATGCCGTTGTACATCGCCGGCACGCGCCGGCCGGCCACGTAGTAGTCGACCGGCACCGTGGTGCGGCTGCCCATGCCGATGCCGGCATACACCGCCACGGTGGCCAGCAGGAAGCCCACGCCGATGGCCTTGCGCGGCAGGCCCATCTGCTCGAACAGCGCCATCAGCAGCACGAACGCCAGGAAGCCCAGCGTGTACAGCGCGAAGTACTTGTCGAGCCGGCGCTTGTAGGCGCGGCGCGCGGTGGCGGGACGGGGCGGCGAGGCTGTGACCATGGGGGGCCCCGCCACGGATCAGGCGTCGGTCGGCGGCGGGGGCGGGCGCCCGTAGGATAGCTGCTCCACGGCGTCGAGCACGCCGGCGTCGGCGCAGTAGAAGGTGCTGGTGCCCAGGCCGCGGGCGCGCACCACCAGCCGCGGCGTGACCAGCCATTCCAGGCCGCGCAGGCGCACCAGCTTCAGCTGGGCGATGTCGGCCAGCGCGACGCGGCGCGGCAGCAGGCCGATCTGCCGGATCTCGGCACCGTCGATGGCCGTGTGGCTGCGCAGCACCGACCAGTAGCCGGCGGCGACGATGGCCGCGGCCAGCAGCGCCAGCAGCAGCACCGGCGCCGACAGCTGGCGCAGCGCGGGGTGGTCGGCATTGCGCCAGGCCATCGCCGCCAGCAGCAGCATCAGCAGCGTGGCGGCAACCTTGGCGCCGGGGGCGAAGGACGGCCCTTGCCGGTAGGCGGCGGTGTTCACCGCGGCGCGCTCGCGGCTTTGGCGGCGTCCCGGAGCATCTCCTGCAGCGCCGCCTGGTCGTTGTCGGTGCGGTCGTCGCGTTCGGTCATCGGGATCTCGACCTTGTCGAGGTCGATGGGTTTCTGCTTGTCCAGGAACACCGTCACCGACTGCGGCACGAAGATGACGATGACCACCAGCAGCAGCTGCAGCAGCACGAAGGGAATCGCGCCCATGTAGATGTCCTTGGACTCCACCTTGGTCGGCAGCGCGCCGTTCTTGTACAGCGTGTCCGAGATGCCCCGCAGGTAGAACAGCGCAAAGCCGAAGGGCGGATGCATGAAGCTGGTCTGCATGTTGACGCACAGCAGCACGCCGAACCAGATCAGGTCGATGCCCATCTTGTCGGCCACCGGCCCGAGCAGCGGCAGGATGATGAAGGCGATCTCGAAGAAGTCGAGGAAGAAGGCGAGGAAGAAGATGAAGATGTTGACGACGATGAGAAAGCCGATCTGCCCGCCCGGCAGCCCCGACAGCATGTGCTCGATCCACTTGCCGCCGTCCACGCCCTGGAACACCAGCGAAAACACGCGCGAGCCGATGAGGATGAACACCACCATCGCGGTGATGCGCATCGTGCCCGCCAGGCTGCCCACCAGCAGCGGCCAGGTCAGCCGGCGGTGCATGGCGGCCAGCACGAAGGCGCCGACCGCGCCCATCGCGCCGGCCTCGGTGGGCGTGCAGATGGCGGTGGTGATGCCGGGGATGCCGCCCATGCTGCCGAGCACGGCGAAGATCAGCACCGCCGAGGGGATGATGCCGCGCAGGCACTTGCGCCACAGCGCCCAGCCTTGCAGGGTGCGCGCCTCGGGCGGCAGCGCCGGCACGTGGGACGGCTTGAAGCGCGCGATCATGAAGGTGTAGATCGCGAAGATCAGCACCTGCAGCACCGACGGGCCCCAGGCGCCCTTGTACATGTCGCCGACCGAGCGGCCGAGCTGGTCGGCCATGACCACCAGCACCAGCGACGGCGGCACCAGCTGCGTGATCGTGCCCGACGCCGCCAGGATGCCGGTGGCGTAGCGCATGTCGTAGCCGTAGCGCATCATCACCGGCAAGCTGATCATCGCCATGGCGATCACCTGGCCGGCGACGGTGCCGGTGATCGCGCCGAGGATGAAGCCGACGACGATCACCGAATAGCCCAGGCCGCCGCGCATCGGGCCGAAGAGCTGGCCCATCGAATCGAGCAGGTCCTCGGCCAGCCCGCACTTCTCCAGGATGGCCCCCATCAGCGTGAAGAAGGGGATGGCCAGCAGCAGGTCGTTGGACAGGATGCCCAGCACGTTCAGCGGCAGGTTGCCCATGAACGCCGCCGGGAACAGGCCCATCTCGATGGCGATCAAGCCGCACAGCAGGCCCAGCGCCGACAGCGAGAAGGCCACCGGGAAGCCGATGAGCAGCGTCACCACCAGCCCGCCGAACATCAGCGGGGCAAAGGCCTCGGCGTTCATCGCTGCCCCCGGGACGGCCACACGGCGCTCATTGCAGCGGCCTCTCGTAGTGGGTGTCCATGTCGTGGACGTGCATCAGCCAGCCGACGCGCTTGATGATCTCGGAGACGGCCTGCAGGATCAGCAGGCCCAGGCCCAGCGGGATGGTGGCCATCACCGGCCAGCGGATCAGCCCGCCGGCGTTGCTGGACATCTCGCCGCTGACATACATCTTCACCAGGAACGGCACCGACAGCCAGGCGATGGTGCCCATCACCGGTAGCAGGAAGAAGATCAGGCCGAACAGGTCGACCAGCACCTTCATGCGCGTCGGGTACATGCCGTAGAGCACGTCGACGCGCACATGCTCGTTGACGCGCAGCACCTGCGCCGCACCGAACATCACGCAGCCGGCGAACAGGTACCACTGGATCTCCAGCATGGCGTTCGAGCCGATGTTCAGCGCATAGCGCACGAAGGCATTGCCGGCGCTGATCAAACAGGCGGCCAGCACCGCCCACTTGGCCACGTCGCCGAACCGGTCGGACAGCCAGTCGATGCGGCGGGCCAGGTTGAGCAGGCTGTTCATCGGAGTGCGTCGGGAGTGCGGGCGGAGGGGTCAGCCGTGGCCGCCGGACGCCACGCGCCGGGCGCGAAGCCCAGCGAATCTGAACAGGGCGCAACTATGCCGTGGCGCCAGGGAAAAACCTTGGTGGAAAACCACTAGCAATGGGATCCGGCGCCGCCGACGCAGGCCGGCGTTCGGCCGCCGCGCTGGGGCGCAGGTCTCAGGATGAGATAGTTGCGGCATGCCCCCCGAGACCGCCCGCGCACCGGACCCGGTGCCCCGTGCCGAGGCCTTTCGCTTCTGGCTGAAGCTGGGCTTCATCAGCTTCGGCGGGCCGGCCGGGCAGATTGCCATCATGCACGAGGAGCTGGTCGAGCGGCGGCGCTGGATCTCCGAGAACCGCTTCCTGCACGCGCTCAACTACTGCATGGTGCTGCCGGGGCCCGAGGCGCAGCAGCTGGCCACCTACATCGGCTGGCTGATGCACCGCAGCTGGGGCGGCATCGTCGCGGGGGGCTTGTTCGTGCTGCCGTCGCTGTTCATCCTGGTGGCGCTGTCCTGGGTGTACATGGCCTACGGCCACGTGCCGGTCATCGCCGGGGTGTTCTACGGCATCAAGCCGGCCGTGACCGCGCTGGTGGTGCACGCCGCCTATCGCGTGGGCTCCCGCACGCTGAAGAACGCCTGGCTGTGGGGCATCGCGGCCGGCGCCTTCCTGGCCATCTTTGCGCTCGGGCTGCCCTTTCCGCTGATCGTGCTGATCGCCGGCCTGCTCGGCTACGTCGGCGGCAAGATCGCGCCTGACCGGTTCAAGGCGGGCGGCGGGCACGGCGCCGCCAGCAAAGACTACGGCCCGGCGCTCATCGGCGACCATACGCCGACGCCTGCGCACGCACGCTTCACCTGGGCCCGGTGCTGGGCCGTGCTGGGCTTCTGCACCGCGCTGTGGGCCGCGGCGCTGGGCGGCCTGGCCGCGCTCTACGGCTGGCAGGGTGTGCTCACGCAGATGGGCTGGTTCTTCACCAAGGCGGCGCTGCTCACCTTCGGCGGCGCCTATGCGGTGCTGCCCTACGTCTACCAGGGCGCGGTCGAGCAGCACCAGTGGCTCAGCGCGTCGCAGATGATCGACGGCCTGGCGCTCGGCGAAACCACGCCCGGGCCGCTGATCATGGTGGTGGCCTTCGTCGGCTTCGTCGGCGGCTGGACCCAAGCCCTCTTCGGCGGCGACGCGCTGTTCCTGGCCGGGGCGGCGGCGGCCACGGTGGTGACCTTCTTCACCTTTCTGCCGTCGTTCCTGTTCATCCTGCTGGGCGGCCCCTTCATCGAGTCGACGCACGGCAACCTGAGGTTCACTGCGCCGCTCACCGGCATCACCGCGGCCGTGGTCGGCGTGATCGTCAACCTGGCGGTGTTCTTCGCCTACCACGTGCTCTGGCCGCAAGGGCTGGGCGGGCCCTTCGACGCCGCCAGCGCCGTCATCGGCCTGGCGGCGGCGTTGGCGCTGTTCCGCTTCAAATGGGGCGTGATCCCCCTCGTGCTCGGCTCGGGCGTCGCCGGTTTGGCCGTGCAACTCGGCCGGGCCGCGCTGCAGGCGGGTGGTTGAGGGTCGGCCATGCGCCGATGCGGCCGGCGCCGCCAGCGACGAACGCCAACATGCCATGCACGCTGGGACGGCGTGCCGCCGCGGCAGTCGAGGCAGCGGTGGCTGGGCTGCGTGCGGTGAGCGCGGGCCCTGGGGCGGCGCATGCGCTATCGTAGACCGCACGATGAGCGACGACATCCACACGTTGCGCCGCATCCTGCGCGACTGCCGCACGATCGCCATCGTCGGCCTGTCCGCCGACTGGCACCGGCCCAGCAACTTCGTCGGCAAGTACCTGCAGCAGCACGGCTACCGCATCGTGCCGGTCAATCCACGCTACGAGCGCATCCTGGGCGAACGCAGCTATGCCAGGCTGCAGGACATTCCGCACCCGGTGGACATGGTCGACGTGTTCCGCCGCACCGAGGACGTGCTGCCCTTCGCGCAGGGCGCCGTGGCCCTGGGCGCCAAATGTCTGTGGCAGCAGATCGGCGTGGTCAACCGCGAGGCCGACGCACTGGCACGTGCCGCCGGGCTGGACACGGTGATGGACCGCTGCGTGAAGATCGAACACGCGCGGCTGTTCGGCGGGCTGCACTGGGCGGGCGTGAACACGCGGGTCATCTCGGCGAGAAGGCCTCTCTGACATGGCGGACCGCCAATTCCAGCCCGAGACGCTGGCCATCCACGCGGGGCAGATTCCCGATGCGGCCACCGGCGCGCGCGCGCTGCCGATCTACCAGACCACCAGCTTCGTCTTCGACAGCGCCGACCATGCGGCCAGCCTGTTCAACCTGCAGACCTTCGGCAATGTCTACTCCAGGCTGAGCAACCCCACGGTCGCGGCGCTGGAGGAACGTGTCGCCGCGTTGGAAGGCGGCCGCGCGGCGCTGGCCAGCGCCAGCGGCATGGCCGCCGAGGCGATGGCGCTGATGACCATCCTGCAACACGGCGACCACGTGGTCGCGGCCGGTGCGCTGTACGGCGGCTCGGTGTCGATGCTGTCGGTGAACCTGGCCAAGTTCGGCATCGAAACCAGCTTCGTCGATGCCACGCGGCCCGAGGCCTTTGCCGCCGCCATCCGGCCGAACACGCGCGCGCTCTTCGCCGAAAGCCTGGGCAACCCCAGCATGCTGCTGCTGGACCTCGCCGCGGTGGCCGACGTGGCGCATGCGCACGGGCTGCCGCTGGTCATCGACAACACCGTGCCGTCGCCGTACTTGTGCAACCCCATCGCCTTCGGTGCCGACATCGTGGTGCATTCGGCCACCAAGTACCTGGCGGGCCACGGCACCACGCTGGGCGGCGTGATGGTCGAGAGCGGCAAGTTCCCCTGGGACAACGGCAAGTTCCCCGGCATGACCGAGCCGTCGCCGGGTTACCACGGCGTCAAGTTCTACGAGACCTTCGGCGACTTCGGCTTCTGCATGCGCGCGCGCATGGAAACGCTGCGTGTCTACGGCGCGGCCCTGTCGCCGATGAGCGCCTGGCAGATCCTGCAGGGCGTGGAGACGCTGCCGCTGCGCATGGAGCGGCACAGCCGCAATGCGCTGGCCGTCGCGCGCTTTTTGCAGCGGCACCCGCGCGTCAGCTGGGTCAACTACCCCGGGCTGCCCGACCATCCGCAGCATGCGCTGCTGCGCAAGCAGATGCGTGCGCTGGACGGCGAGCCGATGGCCTCCGGCCTGCTGGCCTTCGGCGTGAAGGGCGGCGCGCCCGCCGGCGAGAGGTTCATCGAAGGCGCGCAGTTCATGAGCCACCTGGTGAACATCGGCGATACGCGCACGCTGATCAGCCACCCGGCCACCACCACGCACCGCCAGCTCGACGAGGCGCAACAGCGCGCGGCCGGCGTGCTGCCCGACATGGTGCGCATCTCGGTGGGGCTGGAGCACATCGACGACATCCTCTGGGACATCGACCAGGCGCTGGCCGGCGCGAGCCCCTAGTCCCCCGCGGGCGCGGCGGCGGGGTCGCGTGCGATGCCGCGTGCGGCGAGGGCCGATTTTTATACTGCGCCGATGCGCCGCGCACCGACCGTCGAAGCGAGCCACGCCGGCGGACCTTGGCGCGCGTCGATGTTGCTGTCCGCACCGCATCGGCTGTGCTTCTTCTGGGCCGGCGTGCAGTGGGCGCTGTCGGCGCTGTGGTGGGCGGCGTTTGTGCTGGCGCAGGCGCTGGGCTTTGCCTGGCCCTGGCAGCTCAGCCCGTCGGTGGCGCACGGCCTGTGGTTCGGCCTGGGCGCGATGCCACTGTTCATCGCCGGGTTCTTTTTCACCGCCGGCCCGAAGTGGCTGCGCCGCCCGCCGGTGGACGCGCGCGGGCTGCGCGCCGCGGTGGCGTCGTTCACCTTGGGCTGGGTGCTGGCGGTGGCCGGCGTGCACGTCGACCTGCGGCTGGCGGCGGCCGGGCTGGGGCTGGCGGGCCTGGGTCTGGGCCTGCTGGCCGGGCGCGCGCTGCGACTGGTGGCCGGCCGCACGCAGCGCGAGCGGCTGCATGCCGGGGTGATTGCCGCCGCCCTCGTCGTGATGGCGGCGTGCCTCGCCGGGTCGTCGCTGGCGTTGGCATGGCAGCGACCGCAGGCGTTGCCGGTGCTGCTGCGGCTGGGCCTGTGGTGGGGCGTGGTTGTCGTGTTCCTGGCGGCGTCGCAGCGTTTGCTGCCGTTCTTCGGCGCCGGCGCCTGGGTCTGGCTGGACCGGCGCTGGCCCGACTGGCCGCTGTGGCTGCTGGCGTCGGTGCCGCTGGTGCACGGCGCCGTGGCCGCCTCGGGGGTCGGCGGCTCGCTGGCCGCACGCGCCTTGCTGGCCGCTCATCTGGCGCTGGTGGCGGCCGTCAGCCTGCGTCTGTCGCTGCGCTGGTGGGGCGAGCCTGCGCTGCGGCAAGGCCTCGTGCGCATGCTGTTCGTCGCGCTGCTGTGGTGGGACGCCGCGCTGTGCCTGGGCGCGGCCGCCTGGTGGCCCGGTCTGGCGCCGAGCATCGCGTCGCGCCTGGGCGCTGCCGCGCTGCATGCGCTGACGCTGGGCTACCTGGGCGGCACGATGCTGGCGATGGTCACGCGCGTCAGCGCCACGCACAGCGGCCGTGCGCGTGCCATCGACGGCGTGGCGCGCGTGCTGCACGCGCTGCTGCAGACCGCGGTGCTGGCGCGCGTCGCGGCGGCGCTGTGGCCCGCGTCGGCATGGCTGCTGCTGCCGCTGGCCGCGCTGGCCTGGCTGGCCGTGGCGCTGAGCTGGGCGTTGCGCCACGGCCGCTGGCTGGGGCAGCCCAGGGTGGACGGCCGCCCCGGCTGAGTGCAGGCGGCTGAGCCGGCCCAGCAGCGGCGGGGCGCTTCCGCCAGAATCCCGCATCCGTGCCCGTCCCTGCAGGTGCCTCGATGAGCTTCCTGTGGCCCCAGAACCTGTGGTTGCTGCTGGCGCTGCCGTGGCTGCCGCTGCTGTACCTGTGGCTGCTGCGCCGGCGCGGCAAGCCGGTGCTGCGGGTCAGCAGCGTGGGGCCGCTGCGTCGCGCGGCCAGCCGGCAGTGGCGGCGGCACGTGCCGCCGCTGCTGTACTTGCTGGCCTTCGCCGCGCTGCTGCTGGGCATGGCGCGGCCGGTGGCGCCGGTGAAGCTGCCTTGGGCGCGGACCACCGTCCTGCTGGCCATGGACGTGTCGCTGAGCATGCGCGTGCGCGACGTGGAGCCGACGCGCATGGTGGCGGCGCAGGCGGCGGCGCACAGCTTCCTGAACGAGCTGCCCAAGAACATCGACGTCGGGCTGGTCACCTTTGCCGGCAGCGCCCAGGTGGCGCAGCAAGCGACGCTGGACCGGCTGTCGGTCACGGCGGCCATCGACGCCATCCAGATGCAGATGGGCACCGCCGTGGGCAGCGCCATCGTGCTGTGCCTGGCGGAGCTGTTCCCGGACCACGACATCGACCTGACCGAGATGAACTTCGGCCCGCGCAGCCAGGCGCGCAGCCTGGACGACAAGGACAAGCTGCCGCCGAAGCCCTTCACGCCGGTGGCGCCGGGTTCCTACGATGCGGCCGCGATCATCCTGCTGACCGACGGCCGCCGCACCACCGGCGTGGACACGCTGCAGGCCGCCAGGATGGCGGCCGAGCGCGGCGTGCGCATCCACGTCGTCGGCCTGGGCACCACCGACGGCCATCTGGCGCAGGGCGAGGGCGGCATGGCCATCTACCTGCAGCTGGACGAACCGACACTGCGCGAAGTGGCGCGCTTGACTGGCGGCGAGTACCACCATGCCGCCACCGCAGAGGTGCTGCGCAGCGTCTATCAGTCGCTGGGCTCGCGCATGCAGGTGCAGACGCGCGATACCGAGCTGACGGCGCTGATGGCCGGTGTGGCGGCGCTGCTCATCGTGGCCGGGGCGTCGTTGTCGCTGCTCTGGTTCGGCCGCATCGGCTGAAGCCCAGGCCGCCGCCCCTGCGTGGGCTGGGGGCTAACATCGGCCGCCATCGGCAAGGAGCGACGATGAACATCTACGACCAGCATCTGGACAAGAACGCGGCCAACTTCGTGGCCCTGAGCCCGGTGAGCTTCGTCGAGCGCAGCGCCGAGGTCTTCGGCGACCTGCCGGCGGTGATCCACGGCGCGCGCCGCTACAGCTGGGCCACGGTGCGCGAACGGTCGGCGCGCCTGGCTGCGGCACTGCGGGCCCTGGGTGTGGCGCGCGGCAGCACGGTCAGCGCGATGCTGCCCAACACGCCGGAGATGGTCGAGGCGCACTATGCGGTGCCGGCGCTGAACGCGGTGCTGAACACGCTGAACACGCGGCTCGATGCCCCGCTGCTGGCCTGGCAGATGAACCACTGCGAAGCGGCGGTGCTGATCACCGACCGCGAATACGCGCCGGTGATGGCCGAGGCCCTGCGCATCCTGAAGCGCGAACACGGCCGCGAGCCGGTGGTCATCGATGTCTGCGACAGCGAATACAGCGGCCCGGGCGAGCGCCTGGGCGCCCACGAATACGAGGCGCTGCTGGCCGCGCACGAGCCGCTGGCCCGGCTGGAAGGCCCGGCCGACGAATGGGACGCCATTGCCGTGAGCTACACCAGCGGCACCACCGGCGACCCCAAAGGCGTGGTCACCCACCACCGCGGCGCGTACCTGAACGCGGTGAGCAACGCCGCCACCTGGACCATGCCGCACTTCCCGAAGTACCTGTGGACCTTGCCGATGTTCCACTGCAACGGCTGGTGCTTCCCGTGGACGGTGGCCATGCTCGGCGGCACGCACATCTGCCTGCGCCGCGTGGAGGCGGCGCCGATCCTGGCGGCGATGCGCGAGCACGGGGCGGACCACTACTGTGCCGCGCCGATCGTGCACAACCTGCTGATCAATGCGCCGGCGCCCCTGCGCGAAGGCATCACGCAGCAGGTGCGCGGCATGGTGGCCGGCGCCGCGCCGCCGGCGGCGATGATCGAAGGCATGGCCCGGCTGGGCTTCGACATCACCCACGTCTACGGCCTGACCGAGGTCTATGGCCCGGCGTCGGTGGCGGTGAAGCGCCCGCACTGGGCCGCGCAGAGCCTGTCTGAGCAGGCGCGCCTGAACGGCCGCCAGGGCGTGCGCTACGCGCTGCAGGAAGGCATGACGGTGCTCGACCCCGAGACCCTGGTCGAGGTGTCGGCCGATGGCGAGACGATGGGCGAGATCATGTTCCGCGGCAACATCGTCATGAAGGGTTACCTGAAGAACCCGGCGTCCACCGACAAGGCCTTCGCCGGCGGCTGGTTCCATACCGGCGACCTGGCGGTGCTGGAGAGCGACCGCTACGTGAAGATCAAGGACCGCAGCAAGGACATCATCATCAGCGGCGGCGAGAACATCAGCTCGATCGAGGTGGAGGACGCGCTGTACCGCCACCCGGCGGTGATGGCCTGCGCGGTGGTGGCGCGGCCCGACCCGAAGTGGGGCGAGTCGCCGGTGGCCTATGTGGAGACCAAGGCCGATGCCACCGTGACGGCGGCCGAACTGATCGCCCACTGCAAGGGCCTGCTCGCCGGCTACAAGGTGCCCAAGGAGATCCGCTTCGAGCCGATCCCCAAGACCAGCACCGGCAAGATCCAGAAGTTCCAGCTGCGCGAGCGGGCGAAGAGCGCGAGCGCGATCGAGTAGGGAGACGACGTATGAGCGAGGCGCCTCTGGTGCTGCCCACGCGCGACGCGCGCGGCGTGGTCACCTTGACCCTGAACCGGCCGATGGCCTTCAACGCGCTGTCCGAAGGCCTGCTCGAAGCGCTGCAGCGCGAGCTGGACCGCGTGGCCGCCGATACGTCGGCGCGCGTGGTGGTGATCGCCGCCGCCGGCCGCGCCTTCTGCGCCGGCCACGACCTGAAGGAGATGCGCGCCGAGCCGTCGCTGGGCTACTACGAGCGGCTCTTCGCGACCTGCGGCCGCATGATGATGAGCATCCAGAAGCTGCCGCAGCCGGTGATTGCGCGGGTGCACGGCATTGCCACCGCGGCCGGCTGCCAGCTGGTGGCGATGTGCGACCTGGCGGTCGCGGCGCGCGACGCGCGCTTCGCCGTCAGCGGCATCAACGTCGGGCTGTTCTGCTCGACGCCCAGCGTGGCCTTGAGCCGCAACCTGTCGCGCAAGGCCGCCTTCGAGATGCTGGTGACCGGTAAATTCATCTCCGCCGACGAGGCGCTGGCCCAGGGTCTGGTGAACCGCGTCGTCGAGACCGACCGGCTGGACGCCGAGGTCGAGGCGCTGGTCGCGAGCATCGTCGCCAAGCCGCGCGAGAGCCTTGCGCTCGGCAAGTCGCTGTTCTATCGCCAGCTGGAAACCGGCATCGAGGCTGCCTATGCCGATGCCGAGAAGACCATGGCCTGCAACATGATGCAGCACGCAGCGTTGGAGGGCGTGCAGGCCTTCATCGACAAGCGGCCGCCGGACTGGTCCGGCGGCTAGGAGGCGGCTTCAGGCCTTGCGGGCGGCCTTGGCGGCCGGCTTCGGCTTGTCGGCTGCGGTGGCGCCGCCCAGGCCTTCGCTCATGCCGATGAGCACGCCGCTGACCATGGCCGCATAGCTGTCCATCAGCGCCTGGGTGGCACGCAGGCTGGTGGCGCGGCCCTTGCGCAGCGCGTCCTGCGTCTGGCTCATCAGCTGTTCCACCGTCTGCGCCGCGCCGGCGCCGGTGGCGGTGCCTTCGAGCTTCATCGACTTCAGCACCTGCTGCCAGGGGCCCTGCAGCGGCGTGGCCACGCCTTGCACGGCCTTGCCGACGGTGCTGAAGAACAGGTCCTCCATCTTCTCGACGCCGTCCAGCGCGGCCTTGAGTTGCGTCTCGCGCAGGCCGGCGCCCTGGTCCACCAGCTGCTGCAGCGCCTTGCGGTTGGCTTCCACCGCCTTCAGCAGCGCCGCATCCATGCCGTCGAAGGCCTTGCGCAGCATGGCCTCCACGTCGACCGCCGGCGCCGGGTTCTTGGCCGCACCGGCCGAGGCCGCCTGAGTCACCGTCTTGATGACCTTGCGCACGTTGTCCAGCGTGAGTTCGCGGCCCTGCAGCGCCTTCAAGGTGGCGTCGGCCACCGCCTTGCGCAGCTTCTCGCCTTGTTTGGCCGAGGCTTCGGCGAACATGTCGATCAGGGCGTCCTGGTCTATTCCCGACTTGATCATGGAGCTCTCCTCTGTTGGGCGGCAAGCGCCGCGACGCGATTCTGGATCAGTTTCAGTTCGGGAAATGACAGGCCGCCACGTGGCCGGGCGCCAGCTCGCGCAGCTGCGGCGCCTCGTGGCGGCATTGGTCCTTGGCGCGCGGGCAGCGCGGGTGGAAGTGGCAGCCGCTGGGCGGGTGGATGGGGCTGGGCACGTCGCCTTCGAGCACGATGCGCTTGCGCGCCACCGTGGGGTCGGGGATCGGCACGGCCGACAGCAGCGCCTCGGTGTACGGATGCCGGGGCGTGGTGTACAGGCTGCGCGACGGCGCCACCTCGACGATGCGGCCCAGGTACATCACCGCGACGCGGTGGCTGATGTGTTCGACCACGCTCAGGTCGTGCGCGATGAACACATAGGTCAGGTTGAACTGCTCGCGCAGGTCTTCCAGCAGGTTGATGACCTGCGCCTGGATCGACACGTCCAGCGCCGACACCGCCTCGTCGCAGACCACCAGCTTGGGGTTGACCGCCAGCGCGCGCGCGATGCCGATGCGCTGGCGCTGGCCACCGGAGAATTCGTGCGGATAGCGCCGCATGTGGTCGGGCGACAGGCCCACGGTCTGCAGCAGCTGGGCGACACGTTCGGCAATGTCGCGCGGGTTGGCCGCCAGCTTGTGGATCACCAGCCCCTCGCCGACGATGGCGCCCACGGTCATGCGCGGGTTCAGGCTGGCGAAGGGGTCCTGGAAGATGATCTGCATGTCGCGCGCCAGCGCGCGCAGTGCGTCGGGCGCCATCGCGCCGACGTCGCGGCCCTCGAACAGCACCTCGCCGGCGGTGGGCTCGATGAGCCGCAGCACGCAGCGGCCGGTGGTGCTCTTGCCGCAGCCGGATTCGCCGACCAGGCCCAGCGTCTCGCCGGCGGCGAGGTCGAAGCTCACGCCGTCGACCGCATGCACCTGGTCGACCACACGCCGCAGCAGCCCGCCGCGCACCGGGAAGTGCTTCTTCAGGTCCTTGACCTGCAGCAGCGGTGCGTTCATGCAAGCCCCCGTGCGCCCGCGGCCGCAGCGCCGCGCGAAGGAGCAGGGAGTCTGGGCGCGGCGCGGCGGTGTCTCATAGGTCCAGGATGCAGGCAACGCGGTGGCCCGGCGCCACCTCGCGCAGCGGCGGCGTGGCCAGCATGCAGGCGGGCTGCGCATGCTTGCAGCGCGCGGCGAAGCGGCAGCCCTCGGCCGGGTCGATGAGCTTGGGTACGGTGCCGGGAATGGCTTCCAGCCGCGTCTTGTGCGCCGCGTCCAGGTCGATGCGCGGGATCGAGCGGATCAGGCCCTGCGTGTAGGGGTGCCGCGGATGTGCGAACAGCTCGCGCACCGGCGCTTCTTCGACCACCTTGCCGGCGTACATCACCACCACGCGCTGCGCCACTTCGGCGACCACGCCCATGGCATGCGTGATGAGCATCACCGCCATGCCCATCTCGTCCTTCAGCCGCTGCAGCAGGTCGAGGATCTGCGCCTGGATGGTCACGTCCAGCGCGGTGGTGGGTTCATCGGCGATCACCAGCTGCGGCTTGCAGGCCAGCGCGATGGCGATCATCACCCGCTGGCGCATGCCGCCGGAGAACTGGTGCGGATAGTCCTTGATGCGCCGCTCGGGCGTGGGGATGCGCACCAGCTTCAACATGTCGACGGCGCGGTCCAGCGCCTCGCGGCGCGACAGGCCTTCGTGCAGCCGCAGGCTCTCGGCAATCTGCTCGCCCACCGTGAACACCGGGTTCAGGCTGGTCATCGGCTCCTGGAAGATGATCGAGATTTCCTTGGCGCGGATCTTCTGCATCGCCTCCGGCGGCAGCGGCACCAGGTCGCGGCCCTTCCACAGCACCTGGCCGGCGACGATCTTGCCCGGCGGCATGTCGATCAGCTTCATCACCGTCTTGGCGGTGACGCTCTTGCCGCAGCCCGATTCGCCGACCACGCCGACGGTTTCGCCGCGGTCGATGGTGATGTCCACGCCGTCGACGGCATGCAGCCAGCCGTCGTCGGTCTTGAAGTGGGTCCTCAGGCCCTTGATCTCGAGCAGCGCCACGACTAGGACCCCCAAGACGTCTGCGGCGTTGGCCCCCACGGCCCGACAGGGGCCGCTTTGCGACCCGTGGGGCGCGATGCCAGCTTGGGGCGGCCCGGCGCTTGCATCACATCACCCTGCGCGGGTCGAGCGCATCGCGCAGGCCATCGCCGATGAAGCTGATCGACAGCACGGTGATGAAGATCGCCAGCCCCGGGAACAGCGACCAGTGCATGGCGATGTCCAGGTAGTCCTTGGCGTCGAAGAGCAGCCGGCCCCAGGTGGGGATGTCGGGCGGGAAGCCCAGGCCGAGGAAGCTCAGGGTGCTTTCCAGGATGATCGCCGCAGCCACGTCGATGGTCGCCGCGACGATCACCGGGCCCAGCGAGTTGGGCAGGATGTGGCGCACCACCTGGCGCGGCGTGCTCGCGCCGAGTGCACGCGCGGCCTCGACGAACTCTTTCTCGCGCAGGCTGAAGAACTGTGCACGCACGACGCGCGCCGCCGGCATCCAGCGGAAGCCGCCGATGACCAGCACGATGAGCAGGAAGATGCCGACCTCCGGGCCGACCAGCGCCTTCAGGCCTTCGCGGAAGAAGAAGATCAGCACCAGCAGCATCGGCAGCTGCGGCAGGCTGAGAAACAGGTCGGTGACCCACATCAGCGCGGCGTCGACCCAGCCGCGCGAAATGCCGGCGATGGCGCCCACGGTGACGCCGACGACGATGGCCACGACCATCGACGCCAGGCCCACCGCCAGCGAGATGCGCCCGCCGTAGAGCACGCGCGCCAGCAGGTCGCGGCCCAGATCGTCGGTGCCCAGCGGGTGCTTCCACGACGGCGGCGCGAGCCGCGCCTGGAAGTCGATGTCGTTGATGCCGACCTTGTAGACCAGTGGGCCGACCAGCACCGCCAGCACCAGCAGGCCCAGCATCCACAGGCTCCAGTAGGCCAGCCGGTGGCGCTTGAAGCGCCGCCAGGCCTCGGCCCACAGCGACGCGCCGGCAGGCTGCCGGCCGAGCTCGCGTCCGGGCTCAGCGATAGCTGATGCGGGGGTCGAGCCAGCCATAGAGCACGTCGGCCAAGAGGTTGAACAGGATCACCAGCGCACTGAGCACGAAGGTCACCGCCATGATCACCGGCGTGTCGTTGCGCAGGATGGCGTCGATGAGCAGCGAGCCGATGCCGGGGATGCGGAAGATCTGCTCGGTGACGATGGCGCCGCCGAAGAGCTGCGGCAGCTGCAGCGCCACCAAGGTGACCACCGGGATCAGCGCGTTGCGCACCGCATGCTTCAGGATGACCACGCGTTCCGACAGCCCCTTGCTGCGCGCCGTCGACACGTAGTCGAGGCGGATCACGTCCAGCACCGACGAGCGCACATAGCGCATCCAGCTGGCCGCCAGCGCCAGCCCCAGCACCGACACCGGCATGATCGACTGCTTGAAGTGCTCCCACCACCAGGCCCAGCCGGTTTCCTGCAGGTCGGCGCGAAAGACGAAGGGCAGCCAGTCGAGCTTGATCGAGAACAGCAGGATGAACAGCAGGCCGATGAAGAAGGTGGGCAGCGAGAAGCCGATGAAGGCCAGCGTGCTGGCGATGCGGTCGAACCACGAATAGGGCTTGACGGCGGCCAGCACGCCCACCGGCAGCGCCACCACCAGCGCCAGCACCAGCGACGCGCCGACGATGGCCGCGGTCACCGGCAGGCGCTGCCAGATCAAGGTGTCGACGTCGATGCGGCTGACGAAGGAGAAGCCCCAGTGGCCCTGCAGCATCGAGCCCAGCCAGTGCACGTAGCGCTGCCATACCGGGTCGTCCAGGCCCAGCTGCGCGCGCAGCGCCAGCCGCACCTCGGCCGGGACGTTGGGGTTGGTGGCCAGTTCCTCGAAAGGATCGCCGGGCGCCAGGGCCAGCACCGTGAACAGCACCAGGCTGATGCCGAGCAGGCTCGGCAGCGCGATCAGCAGCCGGCGCAGCAGGTAGTTGCCCAAGGGCGCGTCCGGCGGGGCGTCAGGCTTCCTTGTACCAGTGGGGCAGGGCCCACAGGTCGTTGTCCCAGCCGGACAGCGGCGCCACCAGCTTCAGCGCGGCCGCCGACGGCCGCGGCCTGAACACCACCGGGATGATGTTGCCGTCGCCGACGACCATCTCGTTGAGCTTGATGTACATCGCCGCGCGCTTGACCGGGTCCATCTCCGACTGCGACGCGGTGTGCAGCTTGTCGTACTCGTCGCTGCGCCAGCGCGAGATGTTGCGCTTGGCCCACTTGTTCTCCTTCTGCGCCAGCTCCCACGAGCAGTACTGCTCCATGAAGGTCTGGGGGTCGGGCTGGGTCATCGTGGTGGTGTACATCTGCATGTCGCACCAGAACTTCTGGTAGGTGTCCGGGTTGGCGAAGTCGCCGCCGAAGAACACCGCCGCCGTGACGCTCTTCAATTCCAGCTCGATGCCGGCCTTGGCGCAGGCGTCCTTGACGATGGCCTGGGTCTTCTGCCGCGGCTGGTTCACCGAGGTCTGGTAGACGAATTTCAGCTTCACGTTGCCCTTGGCGCGGATGCCGTCCGCACCCTTCTTCCAGCCGGCGGCCTCGAGCACCTGGTTGGCCTTGTCGACGTTGAACTCGAACTTGGTGTTCTTGCTGCGGAAGCGCTCGGGGTTGTTCAGGAAGTTGGCGGTGGCCACGCCGGTGCGTCCGTAGATGAACTCCTGCACCGACTTGCGGTCGACCAGCAGGCCCATGGCGTCGCGCACGGCCTTGTCCTGGAAGGCCGGGTGCTTGCTCTTGATGCTGGAACGTTCGCCGTCGACCTCGTTCCAGGGGTCGGTGGGGTTGAGCAGGATGAACTCGATGTTGCCGCCGGCGACGATCGCCACCTTGCCCTTGCCGCTGGCCTCCAGGCGCTTGAGGATCTCGTCCTCGACCTGCAGGTTCCAGGCGTAGTCGTATTCGCCGGTCTGCAGCACCGCTCGCGCCGCGCCGACGGCGTCGCCGCCGCCCTTCATCTCGATGGCGTCGAAATACGGGCGGTTCGGCTGGTGGTAGTTGGGGTTGAGCGTGCCGCGCACCATGTCGCCGGGCTTGAAGTCGACGAACTTGTACGGCCCGGTGCCCACCGGCGCCATGTTCATCGGCGCCTCGCGCGACTTGGCGCCCATGTAGGGCGCAAACAGGTGCTTGGGGATGATCATGCCGTTGGTGCCGACGAAGGGCTCGGCCCAGAACGGCGTCGGCTTCGGATAGAAGACCCGCACGGTGTGCGCGTCGATCTTCACGACTTCGATGTCCTTGTAGACGGAGATCAGCGCCGAGGCCGTGGCCGGATCCTTGATGAACTGCCAGTTGAAGACCACGTCGTCGGCGGTGAAGGGCTTGCCGTCGTGCCAGGTGACGCCCTGCTTGAGCTTCCAGGTGACGGCCTTGCCGTCGGCCGACAGCGTGCCCTTGTCGACGGAGGGGATCTCCGCCGCCAGCACCGGGAACAGGTTGCCGTCGTTGTCCCACGCCGCCAGCGGCTCGTAGAACATGCGCGAGCCTTCCTGCTCCTTGGTGCCGGTGGCCCATTGCGGGTTCAGGTGCACCGGGCCTTGCCACCACAGCAGCCGCAGCGTGCCGCCGCCGCCGCGCTTGGTGGGCTTGTAGGGCGGCAGCACGGTCTGCGCCTGCGCCACGCCGGCCTGCAGCAACAGCATCGACGCCATCGGCGCCGTCAGGCCCAGGCCCACCATGCCCTGAATGAAGTCGCGGCGCGGCAGCTTGCCGGTCTTGACGTCCCTGATCAGGCCTCTGAGGCTACGCTCGTTCATGTGCAAACTCCTGGAGACGGGTCAAAGTTCGCCGCCCACGGACGAAGCTGGGCGGGTCCGGTAGCGGCGAAGTAAAGCCCATGCGGGTGCACGAAGCCATCCCCCCAAACCCTAGAGCGGCAAGCGGGCATTGCGGACGCGCTCCATGCAAATTCGGGGCCATGCGGGCATCCGATACAGTGGCGCCGCCATGACCCACCGCCTGCGCCTGCGTCCGACGATGCTGTCCGACCTGGACTTCGTCACCACCGTGGAGCGCGACAGCCGCAACCTGCCCTTCATCACCCCCTGGGAGCGCACCCAGCACGAGGGGGCGGTGCGCTTCCCGGACTTCCGCCACTTCATCGTCGAGGGCGGGGAGGACTTCGCCGCCATCGGCTTCGTCATCCTGCAGGGCTGCCGCAACCCGCACGGCAGCGTGGAGCTGAAGCGGCTGGTGCTGCAGACCAAGGGCCAGGGCTACGGCCGCGCGTGCGTGCGGCTGCTCAAGCGGATGGCCTTCCGCGACCTGCACGCGCACCGCTTCTGGCTCGACGTGAAGCAGCTCAACGTGCGCGCGCTGGTGCTGTACGCCAGCGAGGGCTTCGTCGAGGAAGGACGGCTGCGCGAAAGCGTGCGCGTGTCCATCGACGGGGCCGACGGCTACGATTCGCTGGTGGTCATGAGCATGCTCGACCGTGAATACCAGGCCCGGCTGGCGCTGGGCCAGGAAGATGGAGAAGTCAAATGATCGCCACGATGATGGACGTGCCGCTGTCGCTGAACCACCTGCTGGACCGCGCCGGAAAGATCTTCTCCAACAATCTCATCGTCTCGCGGCTGCCGGACAAGTCGCTGGTGCGGCACAGCTACGGCCAGTACCACCGGCGCACGCGCGCGCTGGCCTCGGCGCTGCAGCAGCTTGGCCTAAAGAAGGGCGACCGCGTCGCCACGCTGTGCTGGAACCACCATGCGCACCTGGAGGCCTATTTCGGCATCCCGGCGGCCGGCGGCGTGATGCACACGCTGAACCTGCGGCTGGCGGCCGACGAGATCGGCTGGATTGCCGCCGACGCGAAGGACCGCTTCCTGATCGTCGACGACATCCTGCTGCCGCTGTACCGGCAGTTCGCCGGGCTGCATGCCTTCGAGAAGGTCATCGTCTTCCCGTTCTCCGGCGCGCCGGTGCCCGACGGCTTCGTGGACTACGAGGCGCTGCTGGCCGGCGCCGACCCCGACGGCTTGCAGTACGCGGCGCACGACGAACGCGACCCCACGTCGATGTGCTACACCTCCGGCACCACCGGGCGGCCCAAGGGCGTGGTCTATTCGCACCGCTCCACCGTGCTGCACTCGCTGGTCGGCTGCCTGGGCGACGTGTGGGACCTGAAGGGCACCGACTGCCTGATGCCGGTGACGCCGATGTTCCATGCCAACTGCTGGGGCATGCCCTACGGCGCGGTGATGATGGGCGCGAAGATGGTCTTCCCCGGCCCGCACCTGCATGCCGACGACCTGCTCGACCTGATGCAGCTCGAGCCGCCGACGCTGAGCCTGGGCGTGCCGACCATCTGGATGAGCCTGATCCAGACCTTCGAGGCGGCGCAGACCGGCCAGCCCGGCCGCTGGAAGATGCCCGCCGGCATGCGCTCGATGGTCGGCGGCTCGGCGGTGCCCGAATCGCTGATCCGCGCCTTCGCCAAACACGGCATTGCCTTGCAGCAGGGCTGGGGCATGACCGAGACCTCGCCGCTGGCCACCGTGTCCTATCCGCGCGCCGAACTGCGCGACGCCGGCGCGGATGAGGCCTTCCGCCGCGCCGCGATGGCCGGCACGCCGGTGCCGCTGGTCGACGTGCGCATCTGCGGCGAGGACGGCCGCGAGGCGGCGCACGACGGCAAGTCGCCGGGCGAGGTGCAGGTGCGCGGCCCGTACATCACCGGCAGCTACCACGAGGTGCCGGTGAGCCCCGAGAAGTTCACCGCCGACGGCTGGCTGCGCACCGGCGACGTGGCGACGATGGACGAACTGGCCATCATGCGCATCACCGACCGCACCAAGGACCTGATCAAGTCCGGCGGCGAATGGATCAGCTCGGTGGACCTGGAGAACGCGCTGATGGCGCACCCCGCCGTGGCCGAGGCCGCGGTGGTGGCGATCCCCGACCCGAAGTGGAGCGAACGGCCGCTGGCCTGCCTGGTGTTGAAGCCCGGGCAGACGCTGGACCGCGACGACCTGGCCGCGCACCTCACCCGGCACGGCTTCGCCAAGTGGCAGCTGCCGGAGCGCTACGAGGTCATCGCCGCGATCCCGCGCACCTCCACCGGCAAGTTCTGGAAGCTGAAGCTGCGCGAGATGTTTCCGCGCTGAAGCACGCTGCGGTTGATGTGCCTCAAGGGCGCGCCTACAGCGACTCCATACCATGGGTCGCAGCCTGTGGCGGCGCGCACTGCGCAGAGGATCCAGCATGTACAAGCATCTGCTCGTCCCGGTGGACGAAAGCGAACTCTCGGTGGCCAACGTCGGCGAGGCGGTGAAGCTGGCGCGCAGCTTCGCCGTGCCGGCGCGCGTGACCTTCTTTCACGCCACCGCCGACTACGGCGCGTCCGTCGAAGGCTCGCGGGCGAGGGCGCAGATGCGCGATCGACGCCCACCCTTGTTCACCGAAGGCACCACGATGCGCGTGCCCGAGCTGACGCCTTCGGAGTACAGTGAACGGGTCATCGGTTCGAGCCGCGCGCTGCTGGCCAAGGCCTGCGCCGCCGCGGCCGCGGCAGGGGTCGGCTACGACACGCACAGCGTCATCAGCGACCAGCCCGCGGAGGCCATCGTCCAGGCCGGCCGCGATTGCGGCTGCGACCTGATCGTCATGGCCTCGCACGGCAGCACCGGGCTGCGTGCGCTGCTGTCGCCGTCGGTGGCGGCGAAGGTGATGCGCCAGGCCGGCATGCCGGTGCTGGTGACGCGCAGCGAGGGCACCGATACGCAGGTCGAGGCCAGCCGTGCGATCGCGTTGATCCAGGACGAGCACCGCTCGCTGGCGGCGGCGATCTACGGCATGCGGCGGCGCCTGAGCCAAGCCATCGACGGCAGTGCAGGTCTGGACCGGGAGTTCTTCGGCCGGCTGGTGAGCTACCTGCAGAACTTCCCGGAGCGGCGCCACCACGTGAAGGAGGAGGAAAGCCTGCACCGCCTGCTGCGCGAGCACGGCGACCAGGGCCGCGATGTGATGCATCAGCTCGAAGCGCAGCATTTGGAAGAGTACCGGCTGGCGGACGCCCTGCACACGGCCTGGTTGGCCTGTGGCGAGGGCGCGGTCGGCGCCGACCCGGGGCTGGCGGCCTTGCAGCAGGCCGTCGAGGCGCTGGCGGCGCACGTCTGGCAGCACATGGCGCTGGAGGAAGAGTCGCTGCTGCCGCTGGCGAAGCAGGTGCTCGACCGCGCCGACTGGCGCGAAGTCGCCGAGACCTTCGAAGGCCACCGCGACCCCGGTTTCGGCGAGTGGTCCGACGAGGACTTCCGCAGCTATTTCACCCGCGTCGCCAACGAGGCGCAGCTGCCGCAGGCCCCGCTGGTGCGCTGATCGCCGCAGGCGCCTGGATATACAATCCAGGCCTGTGTATCCAGCGACGGGAGGCGCGAGATGCAGGTCTCGAAGTGGGGCAACAGCTTGGCGATCCGGCTGCCCGCTGCGGTGGTCGAAGTGCTGGGCCTGAAGGCGGGCGATGATATCGAGGTCGTCGTGGCCGACAGCGACCGTCTCGCAGTGAAGCGATCGCCGAGCAACCGCGAGATCCTGGAGCGCTTGCGCAAGTACCGCGGCCGGATTCCCAGGGACTTCAAGTTCGATCGTCTGGAGGCCTACGGGGACCGCGGGTGAGCGGCGGTGCGTTCTTCGACACCAGCGTCCCGCTCTACCTGCTCTCGGCCGATCCTGCGCGCTGCACCCGGGCCGAGGCGCTTCTGGCCGAAGGCGGCACCCTCAGCGTACAGGTGCTGAATGAGTTCGCCGCCGTGGCCCGGCGAAAGCCCGCGCTGGCCTGGCCTGCCGTCGAGGACCTGCTGGCCGGCCTGAAGCAGATGTGCCATGTCGTGCCCCTGACGGCGTCGATGCATGAACGCGCGATCGGCATCGCCAGCCGCTTCGGTCTGCATGTCTACGACTCGACCGTCATTGCCAGCGCGCTCGAAGCCGGTTGCACCACCCTGTACACGCAAGTCCTGCAGCACGGTCAAAGGCTGGACGGTCTGACCGTGCGTGACCCCTTCAGATAAGAGACCGATGACCCGAGAACCCGATCTATTCGATGCGTCGAACAGCGACCCCGACGACGCCATCGCGCTGGCCCAGTATGCCGAGCGGGCCTACCTGGAATATGCGCTCAGCGTGGTCAAGGGCCGCGCGCTGCCCGACGTCTGCGACGGCCAGAAGCCGGTGCAGCGCCGCATCCTGTATGCGATGCAGCGCATGGGGCTGGGCTACGGTGCCGGCGGTGCGCCCAAGCCGGTGAAGAGCGCGCGCGTCGTCGGCGACGTGCTGGGCCGTTTCCACCCGCACAGCGACCAGGCGGCCTATGACGCGCTGGTGCGCATGGCGCAGGGCTTCAGCCAGCGCTACCCGCTGATCGACGGCCAGGGCAACTTCGGCAGCCGCGACGGCGATGGCGCCGCGGCGATGCGCTACACCGAGGCCCGTCTCGCGCCGATCGCACGGCTGCTGCTGGACGAGATCGACGAAGGCACGGTGGACTTCGTGCCCAACTACGACGGCTCGACGCAGGAGCCGGCGTTGCTGCCGGCGCGGCTGCCTTTCGTGCTGCTCAACGGCGCCAGCGGCATTGCCGTCGGCCTGGCCACCGAGATCCCCAGCCACAACTTGCGCGAGGTGGCGGCGGCGGCGGTGGCGCTGATCCGCAACGACAAGCTCAGCGACGACGAACTGTTCGAGCTGCTGCCGGCGCCGGACTTCCCTGGCGGCGCGCAGATCATCTCCAGCCGCACCGACATCCGCGAGGCCTATGCCACGGGCCGCGGCTCGCTGAAGCTGCGCGCGCGCTGGAAGATCGAGGACCTGGCGCGCGGCCAGTGGCAGCTGGTGGTCACCGAACTGCCGCCAGGCACCAGCGCGCAGAAGGTGCTGGAGGAAATCGAGGAGCTGACCAACCCGAAGGTGCGCGCCGGCAAGAAGGCGCTGTCGCAGGAGCAGCTGCAGCTCAAGGCCTCGGTGCTGGCGGTGCTGGACGCGGTGCGCGACGAGTCCGACAAGGACGCGCCGGTGCGCCTGGTGTTCGAGCCGCGCAGCCGCACGGTGGAGCAAGACGAGCTGATCACCACGCTGCTGGCGCAGACCAGCCTGGAATGCAGCGTGCCGCTGAACCTGACGATGGTCGGCCGCGACGGCAAGCCGACGCAGAAGACGCTGCGGCGCATGCTGGTGGAGTGGATCGACTTCCGCCAGGCCACCGTGCAGCGGCGCACGCAGCACCGGCTGCAGCGCGTACTGGACCGCATCCACGTGCTCGAAGGCCGGCAGCTGGTGCTGCTGAACATCGACGAGGTGATCCGCATCATCCGCAACGCCGACGAGCCGAAGGCGGCGTTGATCGAGCGCTTCAAGCTCAGCGACCGCCAGGCCGAGGACATCCTCGAGATCCGGCTGCGCCAACTGGCGCGGCTCGAGGCGATCAAGATCGAGCAGGAGCTGAAGAGCCTGCGCGAGGAGCAGGGCAAGCTGGAAGACATCCTGGGCAGTGCGTCGGTGCTCAAGCGCACGCTGATCAAGGAGATCGAAGCCGACGCCAAGGCGCACGGCGACGAGCGGCGCACGCTGGTGCAGGAAGCCCGGCGCGCGGTCAGCGAGATCAAGCTGGTGGACGAGCCGGTGACCGTGGTGGTCAGCGCCAAGGGCTGGGTGCGTGCGCTGAAGGGCCACGAGTTGGACCCGGCCACGCTGGCCTTCAAGGCCGGCGATGCGCTCTACGGCAGCTTTGCCTGCCGCAGCGTCGACACGCTGGTGGCGCTGGGCAGCAACGGCCGCGCCTACAGCGTGGCGGTGGGCCTGCTGCCCGGCGGCCGCGGCGACGGCGTGCCGATCACCTCGCTGATCGAACTGGAGAGCGGCACGCAGCTGGCGCACTACTTCGCCGGCGCGGCCGATACGCTGCTGCTGCTCAGCGGCAGCGGCGGCTACGGCCTGCTGGCCAAGGCCGGCGACCTGCATGCCCGGCAGAAGGCCGGCAAGGCTTTCCTGACGCTGGAGGCCGGCCAGGTGCTGCTGCGGCCCGCGCTGGTCATGCCGGGGCAGGCGCAGGTGGCCTGCCTGGCGCAGGACGGGCGGCTGCTGGTGTTCCCGCTGGATGAGCTGAAGCTGCAAGCCAACGGCGGCCGCGGGCTGACGCTGATGGACGTGGACGACAACTCGCCGCTGATCGCGGTGGCCTGCTTCGCGGACAGCTTGCGCGTGCTGGGCAGCGGGCGCGGCGGCAAGCCGAAGGAGGAGCTGATGAAGCCGGCGGCATGGGAGCCGTATGCCGGCCGTCGCGCGCGCAAGGGGCGCAAGGTCGCGGGGCTGCAAAAGGTGCAGTCCTTGGGCTGAGCGCGCGGAATCCGCACATTCGTTGAGGCAGCGCAAGGGGCGCGGCTGCGGCGCGCCGCAGCCGCAGGCCCGGCAAGCGACACACTAGGCCGATGCCGAATCGTCTACCGTCTCCTGTGAGTACCCCCACGCTGCCGGGGCTGGATACCCCGATCGACGACCCGTCGCGGCCGCGCGCCGCGGCGGAGCGCGCGCAGAGCTGGGGCGAGGAAGTCGCCAACAGCCTGAGCCACGGCATCGGCTGCCTGCTGGCCGTGGCCTCGCTGCCGATCCTGGTGCATTTCTCGGCGCAGCGCGGCGGCGCCGTCGGCGTGGTCGGTGCCAGCGTGTTCAGCGCCACGATGATCCTGTTGTACCTGGTGTCCACGCTGTACCACGCGCTGCCCGCCGGCTGCATCAAACGCTGGTTCAACCGGCTGGACCATGCGGCGATCTACCTGTTCATCGCCGGCAGCTACATGCCCTATCTGCTGGGCGTGCTGCGCGGCCCCTGGGGCTGGACGCTGTTCTGCATCGTCTGGGGCACGGCGGCCCTGGGTGCGCTGGCGAAACTCTTCGACCGGCCGCGCCGCCCGCTGTGGTCCACCGGGCTGTACCTGGCGCTCGGCTGGGTGGCGCTGCTCGCCGCGGTGCCGCTGTTCGAGCGGCTGCCCGCCGCCGAACTGGGCTGGCTGCTGGCCGGCGGACTGGCCTACAGCGCGGGCGCCGTGGTCTTCCACTTCGATGGCCGGCTGCGCTACGGGCACTTCGTCTGGCACCTGTTCGTGCTGGCAGGCACCGGCTGCCATTTCGTCGCGGTGCTGCTGCAGGTGCTCTGAACGCCCGGCCGCCCGATCAGGCGGCCGGGCAGCGCTGGATCTCGATGGTCGAATGCACGATCTCCTCGTGCACCGACAGCCATTCGCGCACGCGGGCCGGCGTCAGCGCCGCGTCGTGGGTGACCAGGCTCAGCGCGCAGGAGTAGGTGGCCTTGCCCACGCGCCAGACATGCAGGTCGGCGATGGCGGTCTCGCTGTCGGCACCGCGCTCGGCGATGAGGTCGCGGATCTCCTCGACCACCGGATGGTCCATTTCCCGGTCCAGCAGCACCTTGGCGGTGTCGGCGAGCAGCCCCTTGGCCCACAGCGCCACCAGCACCGCGCCGGCGATGCCCATCAGCGGGTCGAGCCACGACCAGCCGAACCACCAGCCGCCGGCCAGCGCGACGATGGCCGCCACCGACGTCGCCGCGTCGGCGACGACGTGCAGATAGGCCGATTGCAGGTTCAGGTCCTGGCCGTGGGCATGGCCATGGCAATGGCCGGGACCGTGGTCGTGGCTGTGTCCATGGCCGTGATCGTGGCCGTGCCCGTGGGAGGCATGCCGCGCGCCCCCCAGGATCCAGGCCGACACCAGGTTCACGCCCAGGCCCAGGCCAGCGACCAGCAGGGCCTGCGGGTAGTGGATGGTCTCGGGCCGGAACAGCCGCTCGAGCGAGCCGTAGAGCATCAGCGCCACCACCATCAGCAGGAACACGGCGCTGGCAAAGCCGCCCAGCACCTCGATCTTCCAGGTGCCGAAGGCGAAGCGCGGGTCGCGGGCCAGCCGGCGCGCCGCCGCGTAGGCGAAGGCGCTGAGCCCGATGGCCACCGCATGGCTGCTCATGTGCAGGCCGTCGGCCAGCAGTGCCATGGAGTTGGTGAGCCATCCGGCGGCGACCTCGACGACCATCATCGTGGCCGTGATCCACATCACCAGGCGCGTGCCGCGTTCGCCGGCGGTGTTGCCGGTGTCGAAGACATGCTCGTGGCGCCATGCGCCCAGATCCTGGGTGTGCATCAGGCATTGTGAGCCCGTCGCGCGCGCGCCCTGACGGATGCGCAGGAATCCCGGGAACGCGGGGGTGTCAAGGCCGGTTGCGGGTTTGTACGGGTCCGGTGCAGGCGTAGACTTTGTGGCCACAGCAAGCCAACGAGCAGGGGCCGCAGCGGTGCGAAGGGTGCGCCGGGCTCCGCCAGGAGACATGAATTGCGCCCCACCGACGTGAGCGATCCGGCCTACTTCCACAAGGTCGTCGATTGCCAATGGGCCTGTCCCGCCCATACGCCCGTCCCCGAATACATCCGCTTGATCTCGCAGGGCCGCTACGCCGACGCGTACATGGTCAACTGGGTGTCGAACGTCTTTCCGGGCATCCTCGGTCGCACCTGCGACCGGCCCTGCGAGCCCGCCTGCCGGCGCGGCCGCGTCGAGGAAGAGAACCTGGCCAAGCCCGAGCCGGTGGCCATCTGCCGCCTCAAGCGCGTGGCCGCCGACCACAAGGGCGACGTCAGCGCGCGCATGCCGAAATCGGCCGCGCGCAACGGCAAGCGCGTGGCCTGCGTCGGCGCCGGCCCGGCGTCGCTGACGGTGGCCCGCGACCTGGCGCCGCTGGGCTACCACGTGACGGTGTTCGACGGCGAGGCCAAGGCCGGCGGCTTCATGTGGACGCAGATCCCGCGCTTTCGCCTGCCGGAGAGCGTGATCGACGAGGAGACCGGCTACATCACCGGCATGCCGCACGTGCAGTTCGTGGCTGGCAAGCGCATCGAATCGCTGAAGGCGCTGCTTGCCGAGGACTTCGACGCGGTCTTCGTTGGCTGCGGTGCGCCGCGCGGGCGCGACCTGGACATCCCGGGCCGCCAGGAGGCGGCGGAGCACATCCACATCGGCATCGACTGGCTGGCCTCGGTGTCCTTCGGGCACATCAAGAGCGTCCAGCCGCGCGTCATCGTGCTGGGCGGCGGCAACACCGCGATGGACTGCTGCCGCTCGGCGCGGCGCCTGGGCTCCAGCGACGTCAAGGTGATCGTGCGCAGCGGCTTCGACGAGATGAAGGCGTCTCCGTGGGAAAAGGAGGACGCCATGCACGAGGGCATCCCGATCATCAACAACCACGTGCCCAAGGCCTTTTTGCACCGCGGCGGCAAGCTGGTGGGCATGAGCTTCGAGGTGGTCGAGGCGGTGTACGACGACACCGGGCGGCGCACCTTGAAGCCCACCGGCCAGCCCGACGTGGTGTTCGACTGCGACGAGGTGCTGGTGGCGGTGGGCCAGGAGAACGCCTTCCCATGGATCGAGCGCGATGCCGGCATCGACTTCGACAAGTGGGGCCTGCCGGTGCTGGACGGGAAGACGCTGCAGTCGACGCGCGCCGAGGTCTTCTTCGGCGGCGATGCGGCCTTCGGCCCGAAGAACATCATCACCGCGGTGGCCCAGGGCCACGAGGCCGCGGTGTCGATCGACCGCTTCCTGCAAGGCGAGGACGTGGGCGAACGGCCGCCGCCGCAGACCACGCTGGTGTCGCAGAAGATGGGCATCCACGAGTGGAGCTACGACAACGCGGTGTCGGACGACGCGCGCTTCAAGGTGCCGTGGGCCAAGGCCGAAGCGGCGCTGGCCAGCATCAAGGTCGAGGTCGAACTGGGCTTCGATGCGGCCACGGCCTTCAAGGAGACGCAGCGCTGCCTGAACTGCGACGTGCAGACCAACTTCACGCAGAAGCTGTGCATCGAATGCGACGCCTGCGTCGACATCTGCCCGACCGACTGCATCACCTTCACCGCCAACGGCGACGAGGCCGAGCTGCGCACGCGGCTGAAGGCGCCGTCGACCAACCCGGCCCAGGCGCTCTACGTGAGCAGCGAGCTGAAGACCGGGCGGGTGATGGTCAAGGACGAAGACGTCTGCCTGCACTGCGGCCTGTGCGCCGAGCGCTGTCCGACCGGGGCCTGGGACATGCAGAAGTTCTTGCTGCAGATGACATATGCGGGGCCGTCGTGCCGCGACGTCGAGCCGGCGGTGGAGGTGCTGGCATGAGCGCACCTAGTTGTTCACAAGCGCTCTTTGCGCAGCGCGCCGCGCGGAGGGTTGCCCCATGAGCATGAAGCGCATCCAGGCGGTCAACGACTTCGTCGTCAAGTTCGCCAACGTCAACGGCTCGGGCTCGGCCTCGGCCAACGAGCTGTTCGCCAAGTCGATCATCCGCATGGGCGTGCCGGTCAGCCCGCGCAACATCTTCCCCAGCAACATCCAGGGGCTGCCCACCTGGTACGAGGCGCGCATCAGCGAGGCCGGCTGGCTGGGCCGGCGCGGCGGCATCGACATGATGGTGGCGATGAACCCGCAGACCTGGGCGCAGGACGTGCGCGAGGTGGAAAGCGGCGGCTACCTGTTCTACGACTCCACCCGGCCGCTGCCGCCCAGCGCCTTCCGCGACGACCTGGTGACCATCGGCATGCCGATCACCGAGATCTGCAACGCCACCTATGCCGACCCGCGGCAGCGCCAGCTGTTCAAGAACATCCTGTACGTGGGCGCGCTGGCGCAGCTGCTGGGCATCGACCTGGCGGTCATCGAGGCGCTGTTCGGCGAGCAGTTCCGCGGCAAGGAGAAGCTGCTGGCGTCGAACGTGCGCGCGCTGCACCTGGGGCGCGACTTCGCGGCCGAGCATCTGCGCGGCATCGAGATGGGCCTGCGCGTGGAGAAGCGCGACGGCGTCGGCGAGCGCATCCTCGTCGACGGCAATACCGCCGCCGCGCTGGGCTGTGTGTACGGCGGCGCGACGGTCTGCGCCTGGTATCCGATCACGCCGTCGTCGTCGGTGGCCGAGGCCTTCGAGAAGTACGCCTCCAAGCTGCGCACCGACCCGACCACCGGCGAGCGCAGCTACGCCATCGTGCAGGCCGAGGACGAGATCGCCTCCATCGGCATGGTCACCGGCGCCGGCTGGAACGGGGCACGTGCCTTCACCGCCACCTCCGGCCCCGGCGTCAGCCTGATGACCGAATTCATCGGGCTGGCCTACTTCGCCGAGATCCCGGTGACCATCATCGACGTGCAGCGCGGCGGGCCGTCCACCGGCATGCCCACGCGCACGCAGCAGGCCGACATCCTGAGCAGCGCCTATGCCTCGCACGGCGACACCAAGCACGTGCTGCTGTTTCCGCAGGACCCGCATGAATGTTTCGAGCATGCGGCCGCCGCGCTGGACCTGGCCGACCGGCTGCAGACGCCGGTGTTCGTCATGACCGACCTGGACATCGGCATGAACCAGCGCCTGAGCGAGCCCTTCGCCTGGGACGACCAGCGGCGCTACGACCGCGGCAAGATCATGACCGCCGAGATGCTGGAGGCCGGCCGCGACTTCGGCCGCTACAAGGACGTCGACGGCGACGGCATCCCGTGGCGCACCTTGCCCGGCACGCACCCCACCAAGGGCAGCTTCTTCACCCGCGGCACCACGCGCGACGAATACGCGCGCTATTCCGAGACCGGGCCGGACTACATGCGCAACGTGCAGCGCCTGGCCGCCAAGTTCCGCACCGCGGCCACCTTGGTGCCGCAGCCGGTGCCGCGTGCCGCGGCGCAGAAGACGCGCTACGGCGTCATCTACTTCGGCAGCACCAGCCCGGCGATGGACGAGGCGCTGCACAGCCTGGCCGAGTCAGGCATCCACGTGGACGCGCTGCGGCTGCGCGCCTTCCCGTTCCCGGCCAGCGTGCTGGAGTTCATCGAGGCGCACGACGAGGTCTTCGTCGTCGAGCAGAACCGCGATGCGCAGATGCGCAGCCTGCTGATTAACGAGCTGGCGGTGGCGCCGGCCAAGCTCTTCGCCGTGCTGCACTACGACGGCACGCCGATCACCGCGCGCTTCATCGCGCAGGCCGTGCAGCGCCACATGGAGGCGCGCCAGAACGACATCGTCCGCCGCGCCCGAAGCACCTAGAAGACCGCACATGACCTACATCGCCAAGCCCAAGCTGCACCACCCGACCCTGGCCGCCAACAAGGTCGGCTACACGCGGCGCGACTACGAAGGCAAGATCAGCACGCTGTGCGCCGGCTGCGGCCACGACAGCATCAGCGCCGCCATCATCCAGGCCTGCTGGGAGCTCGACATCGAGCCGCACCGCGTGGCCAAGCTGTCGGGCATCGGCTGCAGCAGCAAGACGCCGGACTACTTCCTGGGCGCGAGCCACGGTTTCAACACCGTGCACGGCCGCATGCCCAGCGTGCTGACCGGCGCCAACCTGGCCAACCGCGAGCTGCTGTACCTGGGCGTGTCCGGCGACGGCGACAGCGCCAGCATCGGCCTGGGCCAGTTTGCCCATGCCATGCGGCGCGGCGTGCGCATGGTCTACATCGTCGAGAACAACGGCGTCTACGGCCTGACCAAGGGCCAGTTCAGCGCCACCGCCGACCGCGGCTCCAAGTCGAAGAAGGGCGTGCTCAACCCGGACTCGCCGGTGGACCTGGTGGGCATGGCGCTGCAGCTGGGCGCCAGCTACGTCGCGCGCGGCTTCAGCGGCGACAAGGGACAGCTGGTGCCGCTGATCCAGGGCGCCATCCGCCACGGCGGCGCGGCCTTCATCGACGTCATCAGCCCCTGCGTGGCCTTCAACAACCACGACGGCAGCACGCGCAGCTACGACTACGTGCGCGAGCACAACGACGCGGTCAGCCGCATCGACTTCATCGACCTGGCCAAGGAAGTGACCGCCGAGCCGGCGCCGGGCGAGGTGATCACCTTGCCGCAGCCCGACGGCAGCGTGATGCGCCTGCGCAAGCTGCACGCCGGCTACGACCCGACCGACCGCGTCGCGGCCATGAACCAGGTGCAGGCGCTGCAGGCCAGCGGCGAGGTGGTCACCGGGCTGCTCTACGTGGACCCGGATGCCAGCGATCTGCATGCCGCGCTGCGCACCAGCGCCACGCCGCTGAACAAGCTGGACGAAACCGCGCTGTGCCCCGGCACGGCGGCGCTGGCGAAGATCAACGCGTCGTTCCGCTAGCGGCGGCGTACGCCGCCGCGGGGCGCTCGCTGTGCCCGCGTGCCGGCGACCGGCTCAGGGGAACTGGCCGTTCACCAGGTACATCGCGATCCACGGTTGCCACACCACCAGCGCCAAGCAGCCGAGCATCAGCACGATGTAGGGCAGGGCGGAGCGCACCAGCAGCCCGAAAGGCTGCTTGAAGGCCGACATGGCGACGATCAGGTTCAGGCCGACCGGCGGCGTCAGGAAGCCGATCTCCAGGTTGAGGATCATGATGATCCCGAACACCACCTTGTTGTAGCCGTAGGCCTCGGCCACCGGCATCAGCAGCGGCGCCAGGATCAGGATCGCCTCGCCGGTGGTCATCAGGCAGCCGACGATGAGCAGCAGCACGTTGACCAGCAGCATGAACATCAGCGGGCTGCTGATGAAGCCCTGCATGAACTCCACCATCTGCCCGGGCACGCGGTGCTCGACGAGCACGATGTTCAGGCTCAGCGCCACCGCCAGCACCGGGAACAGCGAGCCGCCCAGCTTCGACTGGTCGAGCACGACCTGGTAGAAGTCGCGCAGCTTCATTTCCTTGTGCACCCAGATCTCGATGATCAGCGCATAGAGCAGGGCCACGGCGGCCGCTTCGGTGGCGGTGAAGTAGCCGCTGTAGATGCCGCCCAGCAGGATCACCGGCAGCATGGCGGCCCAGACGCCTTCGCGGCAGGCCACGCTGAACTCTTCGACATCGAAGGGGCGCGACGGCATACGGCGGTTGAACCACAGGCCGTAGATCGAGAACACCACCAGCATCAGGATGCCCGGGCCGACGCCGGCGGTGAATAGGTCCACCACCGAGGCCTCGGTGACCAGCCCGTAGATGATCATCGGGATCGACGGCGGGATGACGATGCCCAGCGTGCCGCCGGACATGATGGTGCCTAGCGCGTACTTGTTGTCGTACTGGGCGGCGCGCATGGCCGGGTACATCACCGTACCGATGGCCAGCATGGTGACGATGCTGGAGCCCGAAATCGCTGCGAAGATGCCGCAGCTGAGCACCGCTGCGATGCCCAGCCCGCCTGGCAGCACCTGCGTCACCGAAGCCATGATGCGGATCAGCCGCTTCGCGGTGGACCCCATGGTCATGACGTTGCCGCAGAGGATGAACAGCGGGATCGACAGGATCAGCTCCTTGTCCAGCGCGACCCACATGTCCTCCAGGATGTAGTCCAGCTGGCCACGGCCCCAGGCCAGCTGCACGTAGGCGGCGACCGCCAGCAGGATGACGACCAGCGGCTGGCGCAGCAGCAGCATCGCCAGCACCAGCGCGACGAGCAGCGCCGCCGTCATTCCTGGAACTCCGGCGGCAGCGGGCGCAGCGCCGGCCAGGCGGCAAAGAAGAAGTAGCGCAGCCCGGCGGACAGGAAGCCCACCGGAATGGCCAGCTGGATCGGCCAGATCGGCATGTCGAAGGCCTGCGCGCGCAGCCCCGCCTGCATCGACGACTGCACGTAGACCCAGCCGTACCAGGCCACGCCGCAGAAGAACAGGCCGGTGACGACGTCGGCGATGCGGTTCATCGTCGGGCCGAAGGCGGCCGGCACCCAGCCGAAGCCCAGCCGCGGCAGCAGGTGGCTGCCGGTGGCGGTGGCCACGCCGACGCCGCAGAAGCTGCCGATCACCAGCGCATAGACGCACATCTTCTGCGCCGCGAAGATGCCCGGCGAGCCTTTCAGGTCGAAAGCCTTGTAGATCGGGCCCAGCAGCTCACGACCGGCCACGTCGAGGATCAGCACGACGGCGATGAAGCCGAAGGCGGCGACCGCGATCAGGCACTCGACGCGGTGCCAGCCGTCGACCAGGCGCCGCGCGCCGGCCGGGGCCGGCGCGGCCACCGAACTCATTTGGTGCAGGCCTTGCGTCCGGCTTCCATGGCCGCGTAGAAGGCCGCCGAGTCACCGCCGGTTTCCTTGACGATCTGCGGATACACCGGCTCCATGGCCTTGCGCCAGGCGTCGCGCTGCTCCTGCGTGGCCACCGGGGCCTGGCCGCCGGCCTGCGTCATCATGCCCCACAGCGTGTCCTCGAAGCCGCGCACCTCGGCGCGCATCTTCGGCGCCGGGTTGCGCTCGGCGGTACGGTCGAGTGCCTCGCGAAGCTCCTTGGGCAGCTTGTCGTAGGTGGCCTTGTTCATCAGGGTCAGGGCCGGCGAGTCGTAGGCCTTGACGCGCGAGCCCACCGTGGCCACTTTCGTCAGGCCCGACGGCAGGGCATAGGTGATGGTCGTCAGCACCACGTCGGCCATGCCGGTCTGGAAGGCCGGGATCCATTCCGGCAGGCCCAGCGGGTTGACGCTGGCGCCCATCGAGGTGAAGAACAGCGCCTGCGTCTTGTTGGCATAGATGGCGGCCTTGGCGCCCTTCAGGTCGGCGGGCGCCATGAACGGCTTCTTGCCGAACATGTCGATCGAGCCGACCTCGGTCCAGCCCAGGAACTGCACGCCCTTCTTGGCAAAAGCCTCGGCCACCGGCTTGGCCATGTGGTTGTCGAGCACGCAGTCGAATTCCGCGGTGTTGCGGAAGTAGAAGGGCATCAGCAGCAGCGCCACTTCGGGCACCACCAGCGCCGCCGAGCCGGCCGAGAAGCCGCCCAGGTCGATGCGGCCGCGAGCCACCTGCTGCACGGTGTCCTGCTCGCTGCCCAGCTGCGAGGCGAAGAAGGTCTGGATCTTCAGCGCGCCCTTGCTTTCTTCGTCGACGTCCTTGGCGAAGCGCTCGATCTGCATCACCCACGGGTTGCCCTTGGGCGGCGCGCCGCTGGTGTAGCGCAGCTCGATCGGCTTGGGTTGCGCCAGTGCAGGCGCTTGCAGGAGCAGCAGCGATGCGCCCAGGGCCAGCGCGGACAGGATGGGGTTGGGTTTCATGCAACGGCCTCCGGCAACGTGAACAAGGGCAGCGCGTAATGCGTTGCCCTCGTACCGATGATGGGGTGGCGGCATGGGGGCGACCATCCAGATTGGCCCTAGTGCGTGCACTCCTGCACGGGCCGGCCTGATACCGTCGCGGCATGACCCACCCAGACCTCGTCGACCCCTGGATCGGCGGCCCCGGCGCCAAGGGCTACCCGCATGCCGCCGCGCCGCTGCGCCGCTCGTCGATCGCCGCGCAGCACTGGAACGTGCTGCGCGGCGACCTGCCGCTGCCTGCGGCGGTGATCCGCCGGCGCGCGCTGCAGGGCAACCTGCAGTGGATGCAGCAGTACGCGCGCGCACAGGGCGTGGAGCTGGCGCCGCACGGCAAGACGCCGATGTCGCCGCAGATCTTCGCCGCGCAGCTGGCTGCCGGCGCCTGGGGCATCACCTTTGCCAACGTCACGCAGGCGCGGCTCGGCCTGCTGGCCGGCGTGTCGCGCGGCCTCATCGCCAACCAGGTGCTGGCTGCGGACGACCTGACGGCGATCGCCGCGCTGTTGCGCGAGCAGGCCGGCGCGCGGCTGTTGTTCCTGGTCGACTCGGAGGCGCAGCTCGAGCTGATCGAGGCCTGGTGGCGCGCCCAGCCGCAGCCGCCCGCGGCCTTCGAAGTGCTGCTGGAGCTGGGCCTGGACGGCGGCCGCACCGGCTGCCGCGGCCACGAGCCGGCGCTGGCGCTGGCGCGGGGCCTGCACGCCAGCCCGGCGGTGCAGCTGGCCGGCATCGAATGCTACGAAGGCCTGTGGGCCAAGGGCGACAGCGAGGCCGACCGTGCCCTGGCGCAAAGGCTGATGCAGCGCGTGCAGGCGCTGGCGCAGCAGTGCGAGCGCGAGCAGCTCTTCGACACCGACGAGCTGTTGTTCAGCGCCGGCGGCTCGGCGATCTTCGACCTGGTGGCGCCCGGGCTCAAGCCGGCCCTGGCGCGGCCGACGCGCGGCCTGCTGCGCTCGGGTTGTTATGTCACGCACGACCATGGCAGCTACAAGCGCTACATGGCGGCGATGGATGGGCGCCTGTCCTGCAGCCATGGACTGCAGGCCGCGCTGGAGGTCTGGACGCGGGTGCAGTCCTGCCCCGAGCCCGGCCTGGCCTTGCTGACGGCGGGCAAGCGCGACGTGTCCTACGACATCGAGATGCCGATCCCCGCGTGGTGGTTTGCGCCGGGGCAGGCTGCACCCGAGCCGGCGCCCGCCGACTGGAAGGTCAGCGCGATGAACGACCAGCATGCCTACCTGCGCTTCGACGCCGCGGCAGCACGCACGCCGCAGGTGGGCGAGCTGGTCGGGCTGGGCATCTCGCACCCATGCACCACCTTCGACAAGTGGCGCTGGATGGCCATCGTCGACGACGACTACGACGTGGTCGACGCCATCGTCACCTACTTCTGAGCGCGCCTACATCTGCAGCACGATCTTGCCGGCGACCTGGCGCGCGGCCAGCGCACGGTAGGCCTCCCGGGCCTGCTCGAAGGCGAAGCGCGCGCCGATGGTCGGCCGGAACAGGCCCTGCGCGGCCAGCGCCTCGACCGCGCGGCGGTTCTCCTCGCCGCGTGCCGGGTCGCGGCGGCCGTATTCGCCGGCGCGCACGCCCACCACCGAGAAGCCCTTGATCAGCGCCAGGTTGCTGGGCAAGGTGGCGATGCGCCCGCCGGCAAAGCCGATGACCAGCAGGCGGCCGCCCCAGGCCATGCAGTGCACCGAGGCGTCGAACAGGTCGCCGCCCACGGGGTCGAAGACCACATCGGCGCCACGCCCGTCGGTCAGCCGCTTGACCTCGCCCGCCAGCCCGGCCGCACCCTCGTGCACCTGCAGCAAGTGGTCGGCACCGGCCGCATGCGCCGCCTGCAGCTTGTGCAGCGAGCTGGCGGTGGCGATGACGGTCGCGCCCAGGTGGTGGCCGAGCTGCACCGCGGCCACGCCGGTGCCGCCGCTGGCGCCGTGCACCAGCAGCGTCTCGCCGCGCTGCAGCGCGCCGCGCCGCACCAGCGCCACCCAGGCGGTCATCGCGGTGACGCCGTAGGCCGCGCCTTCGGCGTAGTCGAAGCCCGGCGGCACCGGGCGCAGCGCCGACTCCGGGGCCACCAGATGCTCGGTGAAGGCGCCGCCATGGGCGTTGAAGCAGACGCGGTCGCCGGGCCGCCAGCGGCTGACCTGCGCGCCGACGGACTGCACCTCGCCGGCGCACTCCATGCCGGCGACAAAAGGCAACGGCGGCCTGTGCTGGTACTTGCCCTGGGTCATCAGCAGGTCGGGAAAGTTCAGCGCGGCGGCGCGCACGCGCAGCTGCACGTCCTGCGGGCCGAGCGCCGGCAGCGGCCAGTCGACCCGTTGCAGGCCCGACAGGTCGTCGCTCAGTTCGACGCAGGCCCAGGCTCGGTTCTTCATGCGCGCATTGGAACATCGGCAGTCGCTCTGCTAGGCTGCGCGCCGCAATGACCCCGCAAACGCCCCGTTCCGCCCTGCCCGAACAGGGTCGCGCCACCGCGGAGGTGCTGCAGCAACTGCGCGGCTACGACCGCGACGACCCGGCCTACAAGGACGGCCGGCTGTGGAGCCTGGTGTATTACCTCGACCCGGCGCACGACGACTTCCTGGCGCAGGCCTACCAGGCCTATGCCTCGGCCAACGGCCTGAACCCCGGCGCCTTCAAGAGCCTGAAGCGCTTCGAGAGCGAAATCATCGCCGCGGCTGCCCGGCTGCAGCATGGCGGGCCCGAGACCTGCGGCGTCGTCACCTCCGGCGGCACCGAAAGCTGCCTGCTGGCGGTGAAGACCTACCGCGACCTGGCCCGCGCCACGCGGCGCGTGCGCAGTCCGGAGATGATCGTGCCGGCCACCGCGCACGTCGCCTGGTTCAAGGCCAGCGAATATTTCGGCGTCCGGCTGCGCCAGCTGCCGCTGGACGACCGGCTGCATGCCGATGTGTCCAAGCTGGAGGCGATGATCAACCGCCGCACGGTGATGATCCTGGGCTCGGCGCCCGAGTATCCGCACGGCAGCATCGACCCGATCGCGGCGATGGGCGAGATCGCGCAGCGCCATGGCGTGCCGCTGCACGTGGACGCCTGCGTCGGCGGCTTCATCCTGCCCTTCATGGAAATGAACGGCATCGCGCTGCCGACCTGGGACTACCGCGTGCCGGGGGTCACGTCGATCTCGGCCGACCTGCACAAGTACGGCTTCGCGGCCAAAGGCGCGTCGACCCTCACCTACCGCCACCTGGAGCTGATGAAGCACCAGATGTTCGTGCAGGCCGACTGGCCCGGCGGCGTGTTCGCGTCGCCGGCGCTGCTGGGCACGCGGCCCGGCGGCGCCTATGCGGCGGCCTGGGCGGCGCTGCAGCATTTCGGCGTCGACGGCTACCGCGAGCTGGCGTCGCGCACCAGCCAGGCCTTCGAGCGCATGCGTGACGGCATCGAGCGCATGCCCGAGCTGCGCGTGCTGGGCGAGCCGCTCGGCCCGCTGCTGGCCTACGGCTCGGCGACGCCGGCCGTCAACATCTTCGCCGTCGGCGACCAGATGGATGCGCGGGGCTGGCTGGTCAACCGGCTGCAGTTCCCCGACGGGCTGCACGCGATGATCACCGCGCAGCACCTGCCGGTGGTCGACGACTACCTGCGCGACCTGCGCGACGCGGTGGCCACGGTGAAGGCCGACCCGAGCCTGGCCGACAAGGGCCATGCCGCCACCTACGGCATGATGGCCCACCTGCCGCTGCGCGGCATGGTCCGACACAAGGTGCTGCAGCTGTTTGCCGACAGCTACCGCGCCGGCGCCGCGCCGCTGAGCCTGGACGCGCCGGACGGTGCGCACGCGCCGAAGCCGCTGCTCGAGCGTGTCGCCGCGCGCTACGTGGCTTGGCGCCAGCGGCGCTAGGGTCTCAGCCGCTGCACGTCTGCAGCGCACCGTCTGCATAGCGCGCCAGCTCGAACACCTCGGCATAGGGCGCGTCCAGCTCCAGCGCCGCGGCCGCGTCGCGGTTCAACTGCAGCACACGCGCATCGAAGCCGTGGCCGCGCGTGCGCAGGTTGCGCTGCTGCTGCGAGCGGTGATGGCGCAGCAGTTGGCCCTTCCAGCGCGCCAGCTCGTCGTCGAAGGCGGTGTACAGGTCGCGGCGCATCTGCAGCGTCTTGGCGTCCTGGTTCAGGCACGCCCACAGCGTCAGCCGTTCGCGGGCGGCCAGCGCATGGAAGCGCTCGTGCGTGCGGCGGTGCGTGGCATTGCTGTCGTTGCCGTGCGGCAGGAACACCAGCTGCGGTTGCACCGCCCGCAGGTGCGCGCGCAACCGCTCGTCGTCCTGGGCGGCGTCGGCGGCGTGCTGCCACAGGCGCAGGAACCGGCAGCGCTCGGCGGGCAGGCCGAAGAAGGCGCAGCTGGCCCGCTGCTCGGCTTCGCGCAGCGCCACCTTCTGCTCGGTGCCGGTCGCCCCCTCGAAGCCGTCGTCGACGCCGTTGGCCCCGCCGGTGAGCACGGCCAGATGAAGTGCATGGCCCTGTTGCTGCAACTGCCGCAAGCTCACGCCGATGGCATCGAAGTCGTCCGGGTGGGGCGCCAGCACCAGCACCCGCAGGTGCTGCGGCCAAGGCGGATCGAGCAGCGACCGGGCCATCGGGGTCAGGAGGCGGCGCGGCGCCGGCCGCGCCGCGCCCACGGTTTGGCCGGGCCGATCGAAGATAATGCCGAGCAAGCGCTTGCCAAAATTCAACCGGAGCCTGTGACCATGATCGAACGCACGCTGTTCAATGCCGACCACGAAGCCTTCCGCGACAGCTTCGCGCGCTTCATCGACAAGGAGATCGCACCCTACCACGCCGAGTGGGAAGAGCAGGGCTACGTAGCCCGCGAGGTCTGGCGCAAGGCCGGCGCCAACGGCTTCCTGTGCATGACCATGCCCGAGGCCTACGGCGGCGCCGCTGCCGACAAGCTGTATTCGGTGGCGCAGATGGAGCTGCTCAGCGCCGGCAGCTACAGCGGCATCGGCTTCGGCCTGCACAACGAGATCGTCGCGCCCTACATCCTGCATTACGGCACCGAGGCGCAGAAGCAGAAGTACCTGCCCAAGCTGGCCAGCGGCGAGATGGTCGGCGCGATCGCCATGAGCGAGCCCGCCGCCGGCTCCGACCTGCAAGGCGTGAAGAGCACGGCGATCCTCAAGGGCGACCACTACCTGCTCAACGGCAGCAAGACCTTCATCACCAACGGCTGGCATGCCGACCTGGTGATCGTGGTGGCCAAGACCAACCCCGACGCCGGCGCCAAGGGCACCAGCCTGCTGCTGGTGGAGCGCGGCATGCCCGGCTTCGAGCGCGGCAAGCGGCTGAAGAAGGTGGGGCTGAAGGCGCAGGACACCTCGGAGCTGTTCTTCGACGGCGTCAAGGTGCCGGCCGAGAACCTGCTGGGCGGTGCCGACCAGCTGAACCGAGGCTTCATCTGCCTGATGGAGCAGCTGCCGTGGGAGCGCATGCAGATCGCCATCGGCGCGGTGGCCAGCATGCAGGCGACGATCGAGCAGACCATCGCCTACGTCAACGAGCGCAAGGTCTTCGGCCAGGCCGTGGCCGCCTACCAGAACACGCGCTGGAAGCTGGCCGAATTGCAGACCGAGGCGCAGGTGGCGCGCGTCTTCGTCGACAAGTGCCTGGAGCTGCTGCTGCAGGACAAGCTGGACACGGCCACCGCGTCGATGGCCAAGTACTGGTGCTCGGACCTGCAGAACAAGGTCATCGACGAATGCGTGCAGCTGTTCGGCGGCTACGGCTACATGTGGGAGTACCCGGTGGCGCGCGCCTGGGCGGATGCGCGCGTGCAGCGCATCTACGGCGGCACCAACGAGATCATGAAGGAAGTCATCAGCCGCTCGCTCGGGCTGGGCGCGCGCAAGTGACCGAGGCCGCCGCGGCGGTACCGGCGCGGCGCCCGCGCGGCCGCCCGCGCAAGCCGCCCGAGGCGCAGGACGAGGGCAACCGCCGGCAGGAGCTGCTGCATGCCGCGGCGCGGCTGTTTCGCCAGAAGGGCTTTGCCGCCACCACCACGCGCGACATCGCCGCCGCGGCGGGCATGCGCTCGGGCTCGCCCTTCTATCACTTCGAGAACAAGGCGGCGCTGTTGTTCGCGGTGATGGAGCAGGGCATGCGCGCCGCGCTGCAGATCCAGGCCACCGCGCTGCAGGCCGTGCCGCCCGAAGCCGCGCCCGACGCGCGGCTGCGCACGCTGGTGCGCGCGCATTTCGACGTGCTGCTCGGCGCCGGCAGCGACTTCATTCCGGTGATGCTCTATGAATGGCGCTCGCTCAGCGCGGCACAGCGCGCCGGCATCGCCAGGCTGCAGCGCCAATACGAAGACGCCTGGGCCGACACGCTGCAGGCGCTGGCCGCTGCGGGGCGGGTGCAGGCCGACGCGCACATCGCGCGGCTGATGATGCTGGGTGCGCTGAACTGGTCGGTGCAGTGGTACAAGCCGAAGAAGGGCGCGTCGCTGGACGACTTGTGCGACCAGGCGATGCAGCTCTTCGCACCGCAAAGGAGACCTCGATGAACGACCGTGCCACTTTCACCCGCATGGACCAGAGCACCGCGCAGGACTGGGCGCTGATCGCCGGCGAGTTCCGGCCCTACAGCCAGCAGCTGCCGGACCGCATCCTGGCGCACCTGAAGCTGCTGGATGGCGACTACGGCGGCTTCCCCATCGACCGCTACAGCCACTGCCTGCAGACCGCGACGCTGGCGCTGCGCGACGGCCGCGACGAGGAGTACGTGGTCTGCGCGCTGCTGCACGACATCGGCGACACGCTGGGCTGCTACAACCATCCGGACATCGCCGCGGCGATCCTCAAGCCCTTCGTCAGCGAAGACAACCTGTGGATGGTGCAGAACCACGGCATCTTCCAGGGCTACAACTTTTTCCACCACCTGGGCATGAACCGCGACATGCGCGACATGTTCAAGGGCCACGCCTGCTACGCGCGCACCGAGGAATTCATCGCGCTGTACGACAACCCGGCCTTCGACGCCAAGGCCGAGACGCTGCCCATCGGCGAGTTCGAGCCGATGCTGCGGCGCGTGTTCGCGCAGCCGCGCAACACCATCTACAAGGCCGTGCTGGAAGAAGCGGGCGACGCCGTCTGAGCCGGGAACAACTTCTTCAGCCCAGGCGGATAGCCGCCGTGCCGGCGGTGGCCAGCGCCACCGCCGCCAGCACGCGGCGGTCCAGCGGCTCGCGCAGCACGAACACGGCGATCAGGGTGGCGAAGATGGCGCTGGTGTCGCGCAGCGCCGAGGCCAGCGCGATGGGCGCGCGCGACCAGACCCACAGGATCAGCCAGTACGACAGCAGCGCCATCGACGCCAGCAGCAGCGAACGCGGCCAGCGCGGCAGCAGCTCGGCCAGGCGCAGCCCGCCGCGGCGCTGCCAGGCGGTCCACAGCAAGGCGTTGGCTATGGCCAGTACGCAGCCGTAGGCCAGCGGTGAGCCCGAGCGGCGCACGCCCTGCGCGTCGCTGACCACGTATCCGGCGGTGAAGGCGGCACTGGCCAGGATCCAGCCCAGCGCCGCGCGCGACAGCGGGCGCGACGTGCCTTGGCCCAGCGCCAGCATCAGCACCGCCGCGCTGACCAGCGCCACGCCCAGCAGCCCCAGCGGGCGCGGCCACTCGCCGGCCACGACGGCGGCCAGCGGCAGCACCAGCAGCACCGACGAAGCACGCGCCATCGGATAGACCGTGCCGAAGCCGCCGTGCTGGTAGGCGCGCAGCAGCGTGGCCACCGCGCCCATGCTGAGCAGGCAGGACAGCGCCAGCCAGGGCCAGGCGGCGGCGGCCGGCAGGCCGGTCCACGCCAGCAAGGGAAGGGCCAGCAGCGCCGAGACCCCCATCTGCGCCGTCATGGCCAGCGGCGGGCGCGCGCTGGCCTTGACCGCGGCGTTCCAGCCGGCGTGCAGCGCCGCGCTGAGCAGTGCCGCCAGGACCGACAGGCCGTCCATGCGCGCGGCTCAGCGCAGCTCGCGGTAGAAGAAGGTGGTGGCGCACAGCCCGCCTTGCGGCAGCAGCGCGTAGCCCGGCACCGTGCCGCAGCGCTGCCAGCCGCCGCGCGCGTACAGCCGCTCGGCCTCGGCGCTGGCGGTGTCCAGCACCAGCAAGGTCCTGCCACATTCGCGCCCCAGCTGCTCGGCGGCGGCCAGCAGCGCCGCCCCGACGCCACGGCCGCGCGCGCGCCGGTGCACCAGCATCTTCGCCAGGTCGGCGCGGTGCGGCTGGTTCTCGGGCTGGTCCAGCACCAGTTGCACGGTGCCCACCAGGCCGCGCTCGTCTTCGGCGACGAGCAGCGCGCGCGCGCCGCGCGCTACGTCCTGCGCCACCTGCTGCCAGAAGGCGCGCGCCTTGGCCGGCGACAGCGGGTGCATGAAGCTCACCGACGCGCCGCCTTCGACGCAGTCGATGAGCACGGCCAAGAGCCTGTCGATCTCGGTGTCACTGGGTTGGGTCAGTCGGCGGATGGGCAGCATGTCATCTCCAGGGGCCGGCCTCGCGGTACAGCACCACGGCATAACGCGCGGGCTCGGGCGTGGGGTTGTGGTACGTGATCGGCCGGTCCAGCACCATCGCCAGGCAGTCGCCCGTCTCCAGGCGGTGGTGCTCCGGCCCCAAGCTGAGTTCGATGCAGCCTTGCAGCACCCACACCTGCTGCCACTGGCGCGGCTGCCGCGGGCCGGTGTCGTAGGCCACGCGCGCGCCGGCCGGGAACTCCACTTCGACGATGTGCAGCGGCGAGTCGGCCCCGCCGGGCGAGACGTTGCGGCGCAGGTAGCCGGAGGCCGGGTCGCGCCACTGCAACTGGTCGGCGCGGCGCGACAGCGGGCTGGCGCTGCCGCTGGGCGGGTCGAACAGCGAGGCCAGCGACACGTTCAGACCGACCGCCAGCTTCTCCAGCAACACCGCCGTCGGGCTGCTGCGGCCACGCTCGATCAGCGAGATCATCGAACGGCTGACGCCGCAGCGGCTGGCCAGTTCGTCCAGCGACAGGCCCAGGCCGGCGCGCAGCTCCCGCACGCGGCCGGCGATGCGCTCGGTCAACGGGGATGTAGGGGGCGATCCGTCTTCTTCCATGATGGAGTATTGTTCTACGATATTGGAGGAAGCGGCTGCGCCCGCCTCGACGGTAGCGCTGCCATGTGACTACAATGCAACGATGGCCGGTGGTGATGCCCAACCCGTAAGGCGCAGCCGCCGAGGCAGCGGTGCCGTGACGCTGCACGACGTGGCCAAGCTGGCCGGCGTCGCGCCGATCACCGCGTCGCGCGCGCTGAACACGCCGCAGCAGGTTTCGGCCGAGGTGCTGCGCAAGGTCAGCGAGGCGGTCACCCGCACCGGCTACGTGCCCAACCGCCTGGCCGGCGGGCTGGCCTCGACGCGCAGCCGGCTGGTGGCCGCGGTGGTGCCGACCATCGCCGGCCCGGTGTTCCTGGAGACGGTGCAGTCGCTGACCGAGGCGCTGGCCGAGCGCGGCTACCAACTGATGCTGGGGCAGGCCGGTTACGCCGGCGGCCGCGAGGACGCGCTGCTCGAGGCGATCATCGGCCGCCGGCCGGACGGCATCGTGCTCACCGGCATCCTGCACTCGGCCGAAGGCCGCAGGCGCCTGCTGGCCAGCGGCATCCCGGTGGTCGAGACCTGGGACCTGACGCCCACGCCGATCGACATGCTGGTGGGCTTCTCCCACGTCGAGGTGGGCCGCGCCGTGGCGCGGCATCTGCACGCCAAGGGGCGGCGCCGCCTGGCCGTGGTGGCCGGTGACGACGAGCGTGCGGGGCGCCGTACCGATGCCTTCTGCGCGGCCGCCACCGCGCTGGGGCTGCGGCGCCCGCGCGTGGTCACCGTGCCGGCGCCGACCACGCTGAAGTCCGGCCGCGACGCGTTGGCCACCTTGGTGCGCGAGGCCGGCGAGACCGACGCGGTGTTCTGCAGTTCCGACCTGCTGGCGCTGGGCGTGCTGACCGAAGCGCGGGTGCAGGGCTGGGCCGTGCCGCAACGGCTGGCGGTGATCGGCTTCGGCGACCTGGAGTTCGCCGCCGACCTGGACCCGGCGCTGAGCAGCGTGCGCATCCAGGGCGGCGATATCGGGCGCCAGGCGGCACGTTTCATCGTCGACCGCGTCGAGGGGCGCGAGGTGGCCGAAAAAGTCGTCGACATCGGCTTCTCGATCGTCGAGCGCCAGAGCGCGTGACTCGGGTAAACCCGAGTCTGGCTTTACTTGTGAGTTTTCTTGGGTAGCGCTACCATTGCTTCTGTGACTGGTAGCGCTACCGATCGGCAGGCCTCCAGTGTTCCCGCACCAGTGTTCCCGCACATCCCCCAAGGAGGCAAAGTTCATGAAGAAGTGGTTGATCCCGGTTGTCATGGCCCTCGGCGTGTTCACCACCGCCGCCGTGCATGCCCAGGCCTGGCCGTCCAAGCCGGTGACCTTGGTGGTGCCGTTCCCGCCGGGCGGCTCCAGCGACACCATCGCGCGGGCCATCGGCGCCAAGATGCAGGAGAAGCTGGGCCAGCCGGTGGTCGTCGAGAACAAGGGCGGAGCCACCGGCACCATCGGCGCAGCGCAGGTCAAGCGCGCCGCCCCCGACGGCTACACGCTGCTGGTGTCGTCGCTGGGGCCGTTCGTCATCGCCCCGCACCTCATCAAGAACGTGCCCTACGACGCCGGCAAGGACTTCGACCTGCTGACCGTGCTGGTGCAGGCGCCCAACGTGCTGGTGGTGCCGACCGCGTCGCCGCTGAAGAGCGTGGCCGACGTCATCGCGCAGATGAAGAAGACGCCCGACAAGATGAGCTTCGCGTCCTCAGGCAACGGCTCGTCGGACCACCTGACGGCCGAACTGTTCTGGCTGCAGACCGGCACCTCCGGCGTGCACGTGCCCTACAAGGGCGGCGGCCCGGCGATGAGCGACCTGCTGGGCGGCCAGGTCGATGCGTCGTTCCAGAACATCAATGCGGTGGTGCCGCACGTGGCCAGCGGCAAGCTGCGCGCGCTGGCCGTGACCAGCACGCAGCGCTCGCCGCTGCTGCCCAACGTGCCGACGCTGGCCGAATCGGGCGTCAAGGACGTCGACGTGTATTCGTGGCAGGCAGCGGCCGCGCCGAAGGGCCTGCCGGCCGACGTCAAGGCCAAGCTGCACGCGGCCATGATCGCGGCGCTCAACGACCCCGCGGTCAAGCCCAAGCTGCTGGAGCTGGGCTTCGAGATCGTCGGCGACACGCCCGAGCATTTCGCCGCCTTCCAGCAGCGCGAGAACCAGCGCTGGAAGCAGCTGATCGAGACGCGCAAGATCACCGCGGATTGATCCGCCCACCCCCGCAGCGCCTTCGGCGCTCCCCCTCGAGGGGGCGCCGCCTGCGGCCCGGCGAAGCCGGTTCCGCGGCGGCCGCTCGCTGACCCATCAGACGCTCATGACCACTTCGTCCACTCCCAAGATCACCGCGCTGCGCGTGATCCCGGTCGCCGGCCGCGACAGCATGCTGATGAACCTGAGCGGCGCGCACGGTCCGTTCTTCACGCGCAACCTGCTGATCCTGAGCGACAGCGCCGGGCGCACCGGCATCGGCGAGGTGCCGGGCGGCGAGAAGATCCGCCAGACCCTGCAGGACGCCACGCCGCTGCTCGTCGGGCAGCCAATCGGCGCGCACCTGAAGCTGCTGCGGCAGGTGCAGACGGCCTTCGCCGACCGCGACAGCGGCGGCCGCGGCCTGCAGACCTTCGACCTGCGCACCACCATCCATGCGGTCACGGCGGTCGAGAGTGCGCTGCTCGACCTGCTGGGCCAGCACCTGGACGTGCCGGTGGCGGCGCTGCTGGGCGAAGGGCAGCAGCGCGATCGCGTGGAGATGCTCGGCTACCTGTTCTATGTGGGCGACCGGCACAAGACCGATCTGCCCTATGCCCAAGAACCCAGCGCCGACAACGCCTGGTGCCGCCTGCGCCACGAGGTGGCGATGACGCCGGAGGCCATCGTGCGCCTGGCCGAAGCGGCCCGCGAGCGCTACGGCTTCAACGACTTCAAGCTCAAGGGCGGCGTGCTCGCCGGTGATGCCGAGGTCGATGCGGTCACCGCGCTGCACGAGCGCTTCCCCGAGGCGCGCGTCACGCTCGACCCCAACGGCGGCTGGCTGCTCAAGGACGCGGTCCGCCTGGGCCAGCGCATGCGCGGCGTCGTCGCTTATGCCGAAGACCCGTGCGGCGCCGAAGACGGCTTCTCCGGCCGCGAGGTGATGGCCGAGTTCCGCCGCGCCACCGGTCTGCCCACGGCCACCAACATGATCGCCACCGACTGGCGCCAGATGGCGCACGCGCTGTCGCTGCAGAGCGTGGACATCCCGCTGGCCGACCCGCACTTCTGGACCATGGCCGGCAGCGTGCGCGTGGCGCAGACCTGCCGCGACTTCGGCCTGACCTGGGGCTCGCACAGCAACAACCATTTCGACGTGTCGCTGGCCATGTTCACGCACGTCGGCGCGGCCGCGCCGGGCAAGGTGACGGCCATCGACACGCACTGGATCTGGCAGGACGGCCAGCGATTGACCAAGGAGCCGCTGCGCATCGTCGACGGCCACGTGCAGGTGCCGGCCAAGCCTGGGCTGGGCATCGAACTGGACATGGCCGAGGTGGACAAGGCGCACCAGCTGTACCTGCAGCACGGCCTGGGCGCGCGCGACGATGCGGTCGCCATGCAGTATCTGATTCCGGGCTGGCGCTTCGACCCGAAGCGGCCGGCGATGCAACGTTGAACGAAAGGACCTTCACATGAACATCGGCTTCATTGGCCTGGGCATCATGGGCGCGCCGATGGCGGGCCACCTGCTGGCGGCCGGCCACACGCTCTTCGTACGCACGCGCAGCAAAGTCCCCGACGCCCTGGCCGGCGCCAGCGTCTGCGCCAGCCCTAGGGAAGTCGCCCAGAAGGCCGACATCGTCTTCCTCATGCTGCCCGACACCCCCGACGTCGAAGCCGTGCTCTTCGGCAAGGACGGCGTCGCCTCCGGCCTCAGCCAAGGCAAGACCGTGGTCGACATGAGCTCCATCTCGCCCATCGACACCAAGGCCTTCGCCAAGAAGATCAACGACCTCGGCTGCGACTACCTCGACGCCCCCGTCTCCGGCGGCGAAGTCGGCGCCAAGGCCGCCAGCCTGACCATCATGGTCGGCGGCCCCGAAGCCACCTTCGAACGCATCAAGCCGCTGTTCGAGAAAATGGGCAAGAACGTCA
>JAHBZS010000080.1 GCA_019635285.1 Rubrivivax sp.
AGCGTCAGCGCCGATCGCCGACCTCTTCAGATGCTAGTGCGGCTCAAGGACTGCAGACTGAAGCAGGCAATCGACCATCTTCCGAAATCGGGAGTAACGACGCCTCAAAGAAGATGAGCCCACACTTCCCCAACAGGCCGATGGGCTCGAACCGCTTGCAGCTTAGAGGGTCGAACCTTGCAGCCTATGGTGCAACCCACAGGTCACCACCGGCCAACATGCGCACTCACCCCCTCAGCCGCACACCCCCACATACCCACAGGCGGTGCAGAAATCGCAACCGTCCTTGTGGATCAAGGTGGCGTTGCCGCATTCCGGGCACGGTGCGCCGGCCATCGGTGCGATGGCTTCGCCGGCCGCGGCCTTGCGCGGCGTCGGCGCCTGCAGGATGCCCATCTCGCGCAGCGGGAAGCCCTGCTCGTCCAGCACGCCCAGCATGGCGTAGCGGTGGATCACCAGCCGCGCCACGTAGGCCACGGTGGACGGCCACACCTGCTGGCGGCGCTCACCGGGCACCGGCGCCATGAAGTGGCCCAGCGGCTCACCCACGTTGAGCAGCTTGCGCAGCTTCATGCCGATCCAGGCCGGGTCGATGACGCGCATGTCCAGGCTCAGCAGCCGCGCCAGCCCGTCCAGCGCACGCGGGTAGTTGCCTGAGAAGCCCAGCGCGCAGGGGCGCGTGATCAGCCCGCCTTCGCCCGACGGCAGCTGCACTTCTTTCAGCGTGACGGTGAAGGCTTCGCCGGTGGCCGGGTTGGACACGTCCACCGCCCAGGCCAGCGTGCCCGACGCGGTGGTGCGCGGTTCGTCGCGGCTGAACATGGCGTCCAGCACCGGCGTGTGGCCGCCCTCTTGCAGCGCGCCGAGTTGTTCGCAGCGCCAGCGGATCACCGCCGCGGTGGCCGCCACCACGCCGGGGAACAGCCGCTTCTCGCCGCGCGGCGGGAAGGGCATCTCGAAGGCGCGTTCTTCGGCCACGGTGGCCAGCGCATCCAGCTTGAGCTTGAGCCACTGCGGGTCGTTGGCGCGCATGTCCATCGACAGCGTCTTGGCCAGGGCCGCCAGGCCACGCGGCTGCTCGGCACCGTTGACCCACACCTCGAAGGGCAAGGTCTTGCCGAACAGGCCCAGGTCGGGCCCGGCCTCGGCCGGCAGCTCGCCGACGAAGAGCGCGAACTCGCCGTGCGGGTGCTGGATCATGAAGCTCCACGCCGGGTTGCCCGCCGTCAGGTCGGGGCGGCTGGGCCAGCGCAGCGACGTGAGCACCGGCGCCGGCAGGCGCTCCAGGGTCAGGCGCTGGTTGGCGCCGCCCGCGGCATCGGCGCGCAGCGGTTCGGGCAGCGCGGCGGCTTTGGTCGCAGGCGTGTCGACGCTGAGTACCGCGCCCAGCACCTTGTTGGGCCGGTAGGTGGCCAGGCCTTTGAGCCCCGAGCGCCAGGCCGTCAGGTACAGGTCCTGGAAGTCGGCATAGGGGTAGTCCTCGGGCACGTTGACGGTCTTGCTGATGGCCGTGTCGACATAGGGCGCGACCGCCGCGACCATGGCCGCATGCGCGCGCGCCGACAGCTGCAGCGCCGAGACGAAGGCCTCGGGCAGCGGCGTGTCCGCGCCCTTCAGGTGCCGGAACAGCCGCCAGGCGTGGTCTTCGACGGCAAATTCCTTGAAGCTGCCGTCGCCTTCGCGCTTCTTGCGCGTGTAGCTCCAGCTGAAGGGCGGCTCGATGCCGTTGCTGGCGTTGTCGGCAAAGGCCAGGCTGATGGTGCCGGTGGGCGCGATGGACAGCAGGTGCGAGTTGCGCAGCCCGTGCTGGCGGATGCGGTCCTTCAGCGGCTGCGGCAGGCGCGACGCGAAGTTGCCCGCGCTGAGGTACAGGTCGGCGTTGAACAGCGGGAAGGCGCCGCGCTCGCGCGCCAACTCCACCGACGCGCCATAGGCCGCGTCGCGCATCGTCTCGGCGATGCGCCGCGCCCGCTCGCGCGCGGCGTCGCTGTCGTAGTGCAGGTTCAGCATCGCCAGCGCGTCGCCCAGGCCGGTGAAGCCCAGGCCGACGCGGCGCTTGTGCATGGCCTCCTGCTGCTGCTGCGGCAGCGGCCAGACGGTGGCGTCGAGCACGTTGTCGAGCATGCGCACGGCCACCGCCACCACCTCGGCCAGGCCGGCCTCGTCGAAGGACACGTCGTCCTCGAAGGGGCGGGTCACGAAGTGCGTCAGGTCGATGCTGCCCAGGCAGCAGCAGCCGTAGCTCGGCAATGGCTGCTCACCACACGGGTTGGTCGCGCTGATGGTCTCGCAGTAGCCGAGGTTGTTGTCCTGGTTGATGCGGTCCAGGAACAGCACGCCCGGCTCGGCATGGTCGTAGGTGCTGCGCATGATCTGGTCCCACAGCGTGCGCGCGCGCACCCGGCGGTAGACCCACAGGCCGTCGCTGCGCTGGTAGGCGCCGTTGGCCTTCTGCGCCGGCCCGGGCTCGGCGCGGTGCACCAGCTCGACCTCGCCGTCGTCCTGCACGGCGCGCATGAAGACGTCGGTGACGCCCACCGAGACGTTGAAGTTCTTCAGGTCGCCTTCGTCCTTGGCGTGGATGAAGAGCTCGATGTCCGGATGGTCGCAGCGCAGCACGCCCATCTGCGCGCCGCGCCGGCTGCCGGCCGATTCGACCGTCTCGCAGCTGCGGTCAAACACGCGCATGTAGCTGATGGGCCCCGACGCGCTGGAGCGCGTGCTGCCGACCCACGCGCCCTTGGGCCGGATGCGCGAGAAGTCGTAGCCGACGCCGCCGCCGCGGCGCATGGTCTCGGCGGCTTCGGTCAGCGCGGTGTAGATGCCCGGGTAGCCGTCCTCGACCATCGCGATCGAGTCGCCCACCGGCTGCACGAAGCAGTTGATCAGCGTGGCCGTCAGGTCGGTGCCGACCGCGGAATTGATGCGCCCGGCCGGCACGAAGCCGCGCTCCTGCGCCTGCAGGAAGCGCGCTTCCCACGCGGCGCGCTGCTCGGGCGCCTCCACCGAGGCCAGCGCGCGCGCCACGCGCCGGCGCACCTCGTCGACGCTGCGCTCGTCGCCCTTGGCGTATTTTTCGACCAGCACTTCGCGGCTGATCGGCTGCTCGGGCAGCGTGGCGCGCGTGGGCGCCGGCGCGGCGGACTTCGGGACGGAATGCGGAACGGTCTTGGACGAACTCATGGCGGGGGGACGGGTCTGGGGGCGGGCCCGGGCCGGGCGGCCGCGGGGCTGTGGTTCCATCCAGTCTACCCCTGGTCGAGGCGCGGCGGAAGGCCGAATTTACGGCGGCAGGGACAAGCCCCGCCGGCCTCGCGCACGGGCCTTGATCTGCGTCAGCGCAGGTCCGACACCACCTTCCAGCGGCCGTCCTGAATCTGGCTCAGCCGCGACTGCGTCGAGCCCAGCCGCTGCGTTTCGGTGAACTTCATCGGCGGGTTGCCGAACATGTCGGCCGGCATCTCGCCCATGCCGATCATCGCCTTGTTGAAGCTGTCAGCCGTGAGGTTCGGCCCGGCCTTCTGCATGGCCTTGATGAGCATGTCGACGGTCCAGTAGCCGCCGGAAGAATAGGTGCTGGGGTCCTCGCCGAACTTGGTCTTGTACTTGTTGGCCCAGAAGCGCAGGTCCTTCTGCTCGACGTCCAGGTACGGGAAGTAGCCGGTGGACACCGCATAGAAGCCGTCCATGCCCTTGCCGCCCAGCTTGTGGATCAGGTCGGTATAGGCGGCCTGCGAGCCGATGATGGTCGGGTTCCAGCCGGTCTTGCGCGCCTCGGCGATGGTGCCGATGGTCTCGCGGATGATGGTGCCCAGCACCAGGAAGTCGCAGCCGCTGCCCTTCATGCGCGCCACCTGCGACGAGAAGTCGGTGGCGCCGCGCTTGTAGCTGGTCTTCTCGCCCATCGTCACGCCGATGTCCTTCAAGCCCTGCTCGGCGCCGCGCAGCACTTCCAGCCCGTAGTCGTCGTCCTGGTAGAGCACGCAGGCGTTCTTCGCGCCCTTCTCCTTGAACAGCCGGGCGACGTTCATGCGGATGGTGTCGTAGTACGAGGCGACGAACGCGAACTTCAACTTGTTCGGCGGGTCGTACATCTCGCGCCCGGCCGACAGCGGGAAGAAGTTGATCACGCCCTTCTCGAACTGGATCGGCATGGCCGCGTTGTTCATCGGCGTGCCGATGTGCGAGGCGATCAGGAACACCTTGTCCTGGTTGACCAGCTTCTGCGCGGCCAGCACCGCGCGCTTCGGGTCGTAGGCGTTGTCCTCGACGATCAGCTTGAGCTTGCGGCCATGGATGCCGCCCTGCTCGTTGATCTCGTCCACGCGCAGTTGGATGCCGTTGCGCGCCGCCTTGCCGTAGGCGGCCACCGGGCCGGACAGGTCCTGGATGGTGCCGATGACGATCTCGTCCTTGTTCACGCCCTGCGTGGGCTGGGCCAGCACCGCGGGCGCGGCGCCGCACAGCGCGGCCAGGGTGAGGTTGAGGTGCAGGCGGGATACGGGCATGGTGCGGATCTCCTTGGCGACGCGACCGGGCCATTGTGGTCGGCGCCGCACGCCCGCGACCCTGTCGCTAACCCGAGGCGCGTGTCGCGGCGGCGACCCGGTGCGGACTGAATTGCAGGCCCAGGCGCTTGACGCGCAGCAGCAGGAACACGCAGATGCCCACGTTCAGCAGGTTCCAGGCGATGCCGTTGACGAACGCGGCGCGGTACGAGCCGGTCCAGTCGAAGATGGCGCCGGACATCCAGCCGCCCAGCGCCATGCCCAGCAGCGTGGCCATCAGCACGGTGCCGACGCGCGCGCCGGCCTCCTTGGGCGTGAAGTACTCGCGCACCACCAGCGGGTAGCTGGGCACGATGCCGCCCTGGAACAGGCCGAACATCGCCGACACCAGGTACAGCGAGACCACGCCGTCGGCGAACAGGAAGCTGACCAGCGCCACGCCCTGCAGCAGCGAGCCGAGCAGCAAGGTGCGCAGCCCGCCGATGCGGTCGGCGATCCAGCCCGACACCAGCCGGCTGATGATGCCCATGCCCAGCATCAGCGACAGCATCTGCGCGCCGCGCGCCGGGCCGATGCCCAGGTCGCTGCAGTAGGCCACGATGTGCACCTGCGGCATCGACATGGCCACGCAGCAGGCCAGCCCGGCGACGGTGAGCAGCGCCTGCAGCGCGCCCGGGCTCATGCCCAGCGGCCGGTCCGAGGCGCTGGCCGTCGCCGCGGCGCCCGCCGCCGCCGGCGCGGCGGCCAGCACCGGCGCGCGCCGCCGGTACACCCAGGCCAGCGGCAGCATCGTCAGCACGCAGAAGATGCCGATGCCGATGTAGGTGGGCCGCCAGCCGGCGCTGGCGGTGAAGTGCGAGATCACCGGCGGCCAGAAGGCGCCGGCGACATAGTTGCCGCTCATGCAGATGGCCATGGCGATGCCGCGGCGGCGGTCGAACCACAGCGAGGTGTCGGCCACCAGCGGCACGAAGGTGGCCGACGTGCCCAGCAAGCCGAGCAGCAGCCCCTGCGCCAGGCAGAACAGCCACAGGTTGCCCGACATCCCGGCCAGCACGAAGCCCAGGCCCAGGCCGACGGCGCCCACGGCCACCGGCACCATCACGCCGTGGCGGTCGGCCAGCCGGCCCATCAGGATGCCGCCGATGCCGAAGCCGATCATCGTCAGCGTGTAGGGCAGCGACGCGTCGGCGCGGTCGACGCCGAAGTCGGCCTGCACCGCCGGCAGCACCACGGTGACCGCATACATGCCGGCGCCGCCGATGGTCATCAGCGCCAGCGAGGCCATCAGCCGCCACCAGGCGTAGGCCGACTCGGGTCCGGGCGAGTGGCTCATAGGTCCTTGGCGTAGCGGGCCACCATCTGCGCCTGGCTCTCGACCGGCGTCACGAGGCCGGTCTGGTCGCTGATCATCTGGCCCATGGTCGGCAGCACCGAGCGCTCGACCCGCGCGCCGTCCGACCACAACTTCGAGCGCATCAGCGCCTTGGCGCAGTGCAGATAGGCCTCCTCGACGTCGACCTCGATGACCAGGCGCACGCGCGTGTCGGCGGCAAACGGGGCCAGCCGCTCGGCATCGTCGCTCAGGCGGGCGCGGCCGTTGACGCGCAGCGTCTCGTCGACGCCCGGGATCAGGAACAGCAGGCCGATGCGGCCGGTGTCGACGATGTTGCCCAGCGAATCCAGCCGGTGGTTGCCCGGCGCGTCGGGAATCCACAGCTGCTGCGCCGTGGCGCGCACGAAGCCCGGGGCGCCGCCGCGCGGCGAGGCATCCTGCCGCCCCGCCGCGTCGGAGGTGGCCAGCACGACGAAGGGCGACAGTTCGATGTAGCGCAGCGCATGCGCATCGAGCGCGCTCATCTGCTTGCGCAGCGCCCGTTCGCCCGGCGCCGGATAGAGCGCGCGCAGGCGCTGCGGATCGTCGATCACCTCGTCTCCTGCTTCTGGTTGTCGACCCATTGTGCGCCATCGTGCCGTGATAGCCTGTCCCGATGCCGGACCTGCCGCGCCCCTGCTGGACCGACGCGCACGACGGGCAGCCGGTGCTGCACCTGGCCGGCGCGTGGGGCCTGGCGCGCCTGCGCGAGCTGGCCGAGCCGCTGCGCGCGGCGCTGCAGGCGGGCGCCGTGCAGCGGCTCGACGGCAGCGCGCTCGAACACCTGGACACCGCCGCGGCGCTGCTGCTGCTGGACGCCTTGTCCGGCGCCGGCGCCGACCTGGCGCAACTGCAACTGCAGCAGTTCGACGAACGCCACGCACGGGTCGTCGAGGTGGTGCGCAGCCGCTATGCCGACACCGCCGTGAGCGCGCCGCCGCGGCCGCTGAACGCGCTGGGCCGCTTCGGCCAGGCGGCGGCCGGCCTGGGCGAGCTGCTGCTCGGCCACGTCGAGTTCTTCGGCCGCACCCTCACCGAACTCGCCCGCCTGGCCTTGAAGCCGCAGCTGCTGCGCGTGCACGAGCTGTTCGCCCAGCTCGGCCAGGTGGGCATGAACGCGATTCCGGTGGTGGCGCTGGTGACCTTCCTGATCGGCGTGGTCATGGCCTACATGCTGGGCCTGCAGGCCGAGAAGTACGGCGCCAACATCTTCGTCGTCGACGGCGTCGCGCTGGGCATGACGCGCGAGTTCTCGCCCCTGATCGTGGCCACCATCATGGCCGGCCGCTCCGGCGCCGCCTTCACCGCGCAGCTGGGCACGATGAAGCTCACCGAGGAGATCGACGCCATCCGCACGCTGGGGCTGGACCCGGCGCAGGTGCTGGTGCTGCCGCGCGTGCTGGCGCTGGTGATGACGCTGCCGCTGCTGGTCTTCGTCGGCGACGTGGCCGGCATCGCCGGCGCGGCCATGATGTCCAACGCCACGCTGGACATCACGCCGCAGGCCTTCATCGGCCGGCTGCACGTGGCGCTGAGCCCGCGCCACTACGTCATCGGCATCGCCAAGGCGCCGGTGTTCGCGCTGTTCATCGCCGTCATCGGCTGCCGCATGGGCCTGTCGGTGAGCCGCGACACGCGCTCCATCGGCATCCACACCACCTCCACGGTGGTGCAGGGCATCGTCGCGGTGATTCTGCTGGACGCCATCTTCGCGGTCATCTTCCAGGAGCTGGACCTGTGAGCGCCGACATCGTCGTCGACGTGCAGGGCGTGGTCACGCGCTTCGGCGCGCAGACCGTGCACGACGGCCTGAACCTGCAGATCCGCCGCGGCGAGCTGGTGGCGCTGATCGGCGGCAGCGGCAGCGGCAAGTCGGTGCTGCTGCGCGAGATCCTCGGCCTGCAGCGGCCCACCGCCGGCACCGTGCACCTGCTGGGCACCGACATGTGGCATGCCAGCGAAGCACAGCTGGCGGCCACGCGGCGGCGCTTCGGCATGATGTTCCAGGAGGGCGCGCTGTTCTCGTCGCTGGACGTGGCCGGCAACGTGGCCACGCCGCTGCGGGAGCACGCCGACACGCCGCCCTGGCTGCTGCCGCGGCTGGTCAACCTGCGGCTGACGCTGGCGGGCCTGGGCGCCGAGGTCGGCGCGAAGATGCCGTCGCAGCTGTCGGGCGGCATGAAGAAGCGCGCCGCGCTGGCGCGGGCGCTGGCGCTCGATCCGCGCATTTTGTTTTTCGACGAGCCTTCGGCCGGGCTCGATCCGATCACCTCCGTCGAGCTCGACGAGCTGATCGTGCAGGTCAACAAGAGCCTCGGCACCACCATCGTCGTCGTCTCGCACGAGCTGCCGAGCATTTTCACCATCGCCGACCGCTGCATCATGCTCGACCCGTCGACCAAGTCGATCATCGCCGAGGGCCCGCCGAAGGAGTTGCGCGACCGGAGCACCGACCCGCGCGTCCACGCCTTCTTCAACCGCCAGCCCGGCGAGGATCATCAGAGGAGGGCACCCCGTGGCCACCGAGGCGCGTAAGCTCCGCGTCGGCATTTTCGTCATCGTCGCCATCCTCATCGGCCTGGGGCTGGCGATCTGGCTCGGCGCCAGCCGCTACCTGGCCGACGAATCGCAGGCGGTGACGTACTTCTCCGAGTCCGTCCAGGGCCTCGACCGCGGCGCCGCCGTCAAGTACCGCGGCGTGCCGGCCGGGCGGGTCGACCACATCGACATCGCGCCCGACGGCGACCTCATCGAGGTCGTGATGAGCATCGACAACCGCTACGCCGACATGCTGGTGCAGGATCCCACGCTGCGCGCCCAGCTCCAGCTCTCGGGCATCACCGGCCTGCGCTACGTCGAGATCGACCGCCAGTCGGGCGAGGCGCTGCAGAACTCGCCGGCCCTGGCCTTCGAGCCCGAGTACCCGCTCATCCCGTCGACCCCGTCGCAGTTCAAGGCCATCCAGGAGGCGCTGGAGGACATCTACGCCAAGGTGATGAGCGTCGACGTCGAGGGCATCTCGAGCGACGCGCGTGCCACGCTGCAGGCGGCCGACCAGTTGCTGCGCGACGAGCGGGTGCAGACCATCCTCAACAACGTCGCCAACATCAGCGACTCGGCCGCGCGGGTGACGATCAACATCGAGCGGGCGACCGAGGGCGTACGGCTGGAACCGGTGGTCGCCGACCTGCGCCAGGCCACCAGCGAGGCCAAATCGCTGCTCACCGACCTGCGCCAGGGCGAGACCGGTCGCGACCTGCGCAGCGCGTTGCGCGAGGT
>JAHBZS010000081.1 GCA_019635285.1 Rubrivivax sp.
GTCGGGGGACATGAGCGGATGCGCTCGCCCACCAGCCTCGGCCCGCGCAGACCTCAGAAGGACAGCAAAGCGCCGAATGCCGCCGTCAGCCGACGGCCAGCAGGTCGACGTAGGCGCCGGCCACCAACTGCCCGGCCTCGACGCCCAGACGAGTCATCAGCGCCTGCGCCTCCTGCAGGCCGGCGTCGGCCGTCTCGTCGTCCTGCAGCACGACCTCCAGTTCGAGGAAGTCGCCCAGCCCGAGCACCCGGTCCAGATGCACCCGCGTGCGCCCGACCAGATACAGCCGCCACTGCTTGCACACGCGGCCGGCCTGGCCGTGGGCCAGCGTCAAGACCTCGCGCAGACCGGCCGGGTCGGCCGTCGGCGTGCGCAGATAGAACGATTCCTTCGGCCCGGCCGCGTCAGCGCGGCGATAGAAGATCAGCTCGCCTTCGCCGGCGGAGAACGCGCGCAGCTTCAGCCGGCCCTGGGCGCAGCGGAAGAAGGTGTCGTCCTGCGCGATCTCGAACGGCCCCTGGTCGGCCAGCGGCGCCACCCGGGCGGCCAGCGCGTCGAAGCTGTCGATGCGCGCCTTGATCTCGACGTTGCGCGCCACGCGCGAGGCCCCGCTAGCGTTTGCCGGTGGAGCCGAAGCCGCCCTCGCCGCGCGCCGAGGCTTCGAACTCGTCGACGCGGCGGAACGCCACCTGCACCACCGGCACGATGACCATCTGCGCGATGCGCTCCATCGGCTGCACGGTGAACGGCTCGCTGCCGCGGTTCCAGCAGCTGACCATCAGCGGGCCCTGGTAGTCGCTGTCGATCAGCCCCACCAGGTTGCCGAGCACGATGCCGTGCTTGTGGCCCAAGCCCGAGCGCGGCAGCAGCATCGCCGCCAGCCCGGGGTCGCCGATGTGGATGGACAGCCCGGTGGCGATCAGCGCCGCCCCGCCGGGTTGCAGCACCAGCGGCGCGTCGATGCAGGCGCGCAGGTCCAGCCCGGCGCTGCCCGGCGTGGCATAGGCCGGCAGGTAGTCGGCCATGCGCGCATCGAGCAGCTTCAGGTCGATGGTGGTCATCCGCACATCCTGCACGTGGCGCGCTGCGGGACGAGCGCTAGACAACGGCCCGGCGCGCTCATAGGCGGGTCGCGATCTCGGCGACCAGCGCGCGTGCCAGCGCCAGCTTGCCGGCACGCGGCAGCTCGCGCTCGCCCCGCTCGTCCACCAGCAGCAGCGCGTTGTCGTCGCGGCCGAAAGTGGCGGGCCCCAGGTTGCCGACGATCAGCGGCACGTTCTTGCGCAGCCGCTTCTCGCGCGCATGCCTGGCCAGGTCGTGGCTTTCGGCGGCGAAGCCCACGCAGTAGGGCCGCGCCGGCAGCCGTGCCACCGCGGCCAGGATGTCCGGGTTCTCGGTCATCGGAATGGTCGGCACGCGGCCGGAACCGTCCTTCTTGATCTTCTGCGCGCCGCATTCGGCCGGGCGCCAGTCGGCCACCGCGGCGGTGGCCACGAAGACATCGTGCTGCGCCGCCAGCGGCAGCACCGCGTCGTGCATCTGCTGCGCGCTCTGCACGTCGATGCGGCGCACGTGGCGCGGCGTGTCCAGGTGCACCGGGCCGGCCACCAGCGTCACCGCCGCACCGGCCTCCTGTGCCGCACGCGCGATGGCAAAACCCATCTTGCCGCTGGACAGGTTGGTGATGCCGCGCACCGGGTCGATGGCCTCGAAGGTCGGCCCGGCGGTGATCAGCACACGCCGGCCGGCCAGCGGCTTGGGCTGGAAGAAGGCGATCATCTCCGCGCACAGCTCCAGCGCTTCGAGCATGCGGCCGTCGCCGATCTCGCCGCAGGCCTGGTCGCCGGCCGCCGGGCCGAGGATCGTGCAGCCGTCGGCGCGCAGTTGCGCCAGGTTGCGCTGCGTCGCGGGGTGCGCCCACATCTCGCGGTTCATCGCCGGCGCCAGCAGCAGCGGGCAGCGCTCGATGGGCCGCGCCAGGCACAGCAGGCTCAGCAGCTCGTCGGCCCGCCCGGTCGCCAGCTTGGCCATGAAGTCGGCACTGGCCGGCGCCACCAGCACCGCGTCGGCCTCGCGCGTCAGGTTGATGTGGGCCATCGCGTTGGGCTCGCGCGTGTCCCACTGGCTGACGTAGACATTGCGGTTGGTCAGCGCCTGCATGGTCAGCGCGGTGATGAACTGCGTCGCCGCTTCGGTCATCACCACCTGCACCGTGGCGCCCTGGCGTTGCAGCTCGCGCGCCAGCTCGGCCGACTTGAAGCAGGCGACGCCGCCGCTCATGCCGAGCACGATGTGGCGGCCTTGCAGGTCGAGGGGCTCGCTCATGATGGCGCGCACTCTATCTCAATGAAGCGACGGCCCGGCGCCGTGGCATTTCTTGAATTTCTTGCCGCTGCCGCAGGGGCAGGGGTCGTTGCGGCCGGGTGCCTTCTCCACGCGCCGCGGCGCCGTGCGCGTGGCATGTTCGAGCCAGAAGGCGCGCAGGTCCTGCACCGCGAAGCAGGCCTCGTCGATCAACGCGTCGCGGTCCAGGCTCTTGCCCTGGTAGCGGATGGCCAGGTCGGCCTTCAGCCTGGCCTCGTCGCGCTCGGCCAGCGCTTCGATGCAACGCAGGCAGGCCTGCAGCTCGAGCCCGGCATCGCCCTCGCCCGGCGCCTGCCAGTCATCGGCCAGGCGGTCGACGACCTCCAGAAAACCGATGGCCCAGCTCTCGCCCGTCAGCGGCCAGTCGGCGGCTTCCTCGGGTGTCAGCTGGCCCTCGGCGAGCATGGCGTCGCGCTGCGCCGGGTCGAAGTCGTCGATCAGCGGCACGAAGTGCAGTTGGTCGGGGTCGTCGAACAGGCGCTCGGGCAGCAACTGCAGGGCCAGGATGTTCCAGCGCCGCATCAGCGTGTCCATCGACGCCGCCAGGTCCTCGGGGTCGGCGATGGCGCGCTGCCAGGCGTCGCCCAGCAGCAGCGGCATCCATTCGCTGGGCAGCACCGTGCGCGGCCCGGCCAGCAGCGCGGCCATCGCGCCGTCCAGCCATTCCAGCGTGATGCCGGGCTCGAAGCCGGACAGGCGCTGGCACAGGCGGTCCAGCGCCTCGATCTCGGCTTCGGTGCTGTGGGTGGCGGGCGGCATCGTCATTGGACCCTATGCTACCGAGCATGACGCCCCCGGCCCGCCTCGCTGCCGCCCTGCTGGGCGCGTGCGCCATGGCCGCCGGCGCGGCCGACCTGCTGATCCTGGGCGAGGTGCACGACCAGCCGGACCAGCAGCGCCAGGCCGCGGACGAGGTGCAGCGCCTGGCCGCGGACGGCCGCCTGGCCGCGCTGGTGCTGGAGATGGCCGAAGCGCCGCACACCAGCGCCGGCCTGCCGCGCGACGCCAGCGAGGCGCAGGTGCAGCAGGCGCTGCACTGGCGCGGCTGGCCCTGGCCGGCCTATGCGGCGGTGGTGATGCAGGCGGTGCGCGCCGGCGTGCCGGTGGTCGGCGGCAACCTGCCGCGCGAGCAGATGCGCGCCGCGATGGCCGATCCAGGCCTGGAGGCCAGCGTCAGCCCCGCCGTCCGCGAGCGGCTGGCGCAGGAAGTGCGCGACGGCCACTGCGGCCTGTTGCCCGAGGCGCAGGTGCCGGGCATGGTGCGCATCCAGATCGCCCGCGACCGCTCGATGGCCGCCACGGCAGCGCAGGCCGCCCGAGAGGCCGGCACGACGCAGCAGGTGCTGCTGCTGGCCGGCGCGCAGCATGCGTCGCGCGACCGCGGCATCCCGCTGCACCTGGCGGCGGCCGACCCGGGGCTGCAGGTGCAGGTGCGGATGTTCGGCCCGTTGTCCAGCCGGCTGGTCGCCGACGAGTGGCGTGACGCCCGCCTCACGCCGCAGGCCGATCACTGCGCAGGCCTGCGGCAAAGCCTGGGCGCCTCGGCGCCGCGCTGATCCGCGGCGGCAGCCCGCTCGGCGCCCAAGACACGCAGGCGCGATCCCGCCTTGCACCCCGCCGCGCCACGCCGCCCGCGAGGCGCCTCAGGCCTGCGCTCAGGCGCGCTCGGCCACCCAGCCGCGCACCGAGTCCAGCGCCGCCGGCAGCCGGGACGGATCGCTGCCGCCGGCCATCGCCAGGTCGGGCTTGCCACCGCCCTTGCCGCCCACCTGCTGGGCGACGAAGTTGACCAGCTCGCCGGCCTTGATCTTGGCCATGCGGTCGGCCGTGACGCCGGCCGCCAGCTGCACCTTGCCGCCGTCCACCGCGGCCAGCACGATGGCCGCGCTCTTCAGCTTGTCCTTGAGCTTGTCCATGGTCTCGCGCAGCGCCTTGGCATCGGCGCCCTGCAAGGTGGCGGCCAGCACCTTGATGCCGGCCACGTCCACCGCGCGCGCCAGCAGCTCGTCGCCCTGCGCCGAGGCCAGCTTGCCCTTCAGCGCGTCCAGCTCCTTCTCCAGCGAGCGCACCTGGTCGACCAGCGCATGCACGCGCGCCGGCACCTCGGGCTTGAGCACGCGCAAGGTGCCGGCCACGCCACCCAGCGCGCTTTCCATCTGCTGCACGTAGGCCAGCGCGTTGTCGCCGGTCAGCGCCTCGACGCGGCGCACGCCGGCGGCGACGCCGCCTTCGGCGACGATGGTGAACAGGCCGATGTCGCCGGTGCGCTGCACGTGCGTGCCGCCGCACAGCTCGCGGCTGGAGCCGATGTCCAACACGCGCACCTCGTCGCCGTACTTCTCGCCGAAGAGCATCATCGCGCCCGCCTTCTGCGCCTGCTCGATGGGCATCAGCTCGGCGATGACCGGCTCGTTCTGCAGGATCTCGGCGTTGACGATGCGCTCCACCTCGCGGATCTGCGCGTCGCTGACCGGCGCGTTGTGCGCGAAGTCGAAGCGTGTGCGCTCGGCGTTGACCAGGCTGCCCTTTTGCTGCACGTGCCCACCCAGCACCTCGCGCAGCGCCTTGTGCATTAGATGCGTGGCGCTGTGGTTGCGCATGGTGCGCGCGCGCTGCTCGGCGTCGACGCGGGCGACGAATTCATCCCCGACCTCCAGCTCGCCTTCGACCACGCGGCCGTGGTGGCCGAACACCGCCGCCTGGATCTTCAGCGTGTCCTCGACCAGCAAGCGCGCGCGGTGGTTGCGCAGCTCGCCGCTATCGCCGACCTGGCCGCCGCTCTCCGCATAGAAGGGCGTGTGGTCGAGCACGATGACCACGTCGTCGCCGGCGCGCGCCTTCAGCACCGACGTGCCGTCGACGTAGATCGCGGTCACCTTGCTGTGCTCGCACACCAGGTGCTGGTAGCCGTGGAAGGCCGTGGGCGCGCCGTCGTAGTCCAGGCCCTGCGCCATCTTGAACTTGGCCTTGGCGCGCGCCTGCTCGCGCTGGCGCTGCATCGCCGCGTTGAAGCCGGCCTCGTCGACGGTGACGCCGCGCTCGCGGCAGACGTCGGCCGTCAGGTCCAGCGGGAAGCCAAAGGTGTCGTGCAGCTTGAAGGCCGTCTCGCCGTCCAGCTGCCGGGTGCCGCCGGCGAGCGCCGTTTCCAGGATCTCCATGCCGTTGGCGATGGTCTGGAAGAAGCGCTCTTCTTCGGCCTTCAGCACCTCGGTGATGCGCAGCTTGTCGCGCCGCAGCTCGGGGTAGGCGTCGCCCATCTCATCGGCCAGCGCCGCCACCAGGGTGTGGAAGAAGGGCTTGCGCGCGCCCAGCTTGTAGCCGTGGCGGATGGCGCGGCGCGCGATGCGGCGCAGCACGTAGCCGCGGCCTTCGTTGCCGGGGATCACGCCGTCGGCCACGGTGAAGGCGCAGGCGCGGATGTGGTCGGCGATGACCTTCAGGCTGGGCGCGTCGGGGTCGACATCGGTACCGCCCGCCTTTTCCACCGCCGCCTTGGCCGCCGCCAGCAGGTGCACGAACAGGTCGATCTGATAGTTGCTGTGCACGTGCTGCAGCACCGCCGCCAGCCGCTCCAGGCCCATGCCGGTATCGACGCTGGGCTTGGGCAGCTTGTGCATCACGCCCGCGTCGTCGCGGTTGAACTGCATGAACACGTTGTTCCAGATCTCGATGTAGCGGTCGCCGTCCTGCTCGGCCGACCCCGGCGGGCCGCCCGCCACCTCGGGGCCGTGGTCGTAGAAGATCTCGCTGCACGGGCCGCAGGGCCCGGTGTCGCCCATCATCCAGAAGTTGTCGGACATGTAGCGGCCGCCCTTGTTGTCGCCGATGCGCACGATGCGCTCGGCGGGCAGGCCGATGTCCTTGAGCCAGATGTCGTAGGCCTCGTCGTCCTCGGCATAGACCGTGGCCCAGAGCTTGTCCTTGGGCAGCTTGAAGTGCTCGGTCAGCAGTTCCCAGGCGTAGCGGATGGCGTCCTTCTTGAAGTAGTCGCCGAAGCTGAAGTTGCCCAGCATCTCGAAGAAGGTGTGGTGCCGCGCCGTGTAGCCGACGTTTTCCAGGTCGTTGTGCTTGCCGCCGGCGCGGATGCACTTCTGGCTGGTCGTCGCGCGCGTGTAGGGCCGCTTGTCGAAGCCCAGGAACACGTCCTTGAACTGGTTCATGCCGGCATTGGTGAACAGCAGCGTCGGGTCGTCGCCGGGCACCACCGGCGAGCTGGCAACGATCTGGTGGCCCTTCGATTCGAAGAACTTCAGGAAAGTGGAGCGGATGTCGGAGGCGTTCATGGGGGGCGCGTGCAGAGGGTCTCGACGGTCGCCCGTCGTGCGCCAGGCTGATCCCGGGCGCGGGGGCTGCATTATCCGATGCGGCCGCGCGGCGCGCCGGCCGGCGGCCGGGGCTCTGTGGCACGATGGCCGCCCGATGCCGATGGAGCGATGCCATGCAACGCGATGTCCCGCCCGAACTGAGCCCCAGCACCAATGCCGCACTGCTGGCCCGGCGCAATGCCGCGGTGGCCCGCGGCGTGGGCCACATGCACCAAATCTTCGCGGCGCGCGCCGACAACGCCGAGGTCTGGGACGTGGAGGGCCAGCGCTACATCGACTTCGCCGGCGGCATCGCCGTGCTCAACACCGGCCACCGCCACCCGCAGGTGATGGCCGCCGTGCAGGCGCAGCTGGATCGGTACACCCATACCTGCTTCCAGGTGCTGGCCTACGAGCCCTACGTGGCGCTGGCCGAGAAGCTCAACGCGATGGCGCCCGGCGACTTCGCCAAGAAGACGCTGCTGCTGAGCAGCGGCGCCGAGGCGCTGGAGAACGCGGTGAAGATCGCGCGCGCCCACACCGGCCGGCCGGGCATCATCGCCTTCGGCGGCGGCTACCACGGCCGCACGATGATGACCCTGGGCATGACCGGCAAGGTCGCGCCCTACAAGCTGGGCTTCGGGCCCTTCCCCGGCAGCGTGTTCCATGCGCTGTTCCCCAACGCGCTGCACGGCGTCAGCATCGATGCGGCGCTGGCTTCGGTGGAAGCCATCTTCAAGAACGACATCGAAGCCACGCAGGTGGCGGCCATCGTCATCGAGCCGGTGCAGGGCGAAGGCGGCTTCTACGTCGCGCCGCCGGCCTTCATGCAGCGGCTGCGCGCGCTGTGCGACCGGCACGGCATCCTGCTCGTCGCCGACGAGGTGCAGACCGGCGCCGGCCGCACCGGCACCTTCTTCGCGATGGAGCAGATGGGCGTGGCCGCCGACCTGGTGACCTTGGCCAAGAGCCTGGCCGGCGGCTTCCCGCTGTCGGCGGTGGTCGGCCGCGCCGAGGTGATGGACGCGCCCGCGCCCGGCGGGCTGGGCGGCACCTATGCCGGCTCGCCGCTGGGCTGCGCCGCGGCGCTGGCGGTGCTGGAGGTGTTCGAGAAGGAACAGTTGCTCGAACGCAGCCGCGCCGTCGGCGCGCGCCTGAGCGCGGGCCTGAGGGCGCTGGCCGGCAAGCACCGGGCCATCGGTGACGTGCGCGGCCTGGGCGCGATGCTGGCGATCGAACTGTTCAAGAGCGGGGACGTGCACCAGCCCGACGCCGACCTGACCAAGGCCATCGTCGCCGAGGCCGCCCGGCGCGGCCTGATCCTGCTGTCCTGCGGCGTGTACGGCAACGTCATCCGCATCCTCGTGCCGCTGACCGCCAGCGATGCCGTGCTCGACGAGGGCCTGGGCATGCTCGAGGAGAGCCTGAAGCTGGCCGCCTGAGCGAGACGAGCGCTACCGCGCGAGCTTCCGGCGGAACTCGCGCGGTGTCGCCTGCTTCAGGGCCCTGAACTGGCGATTGAAGTTCGACAGGTTGTCGAAGCCGACACTGCACGCGATGTGCGCGATCGGCTGCGCCGTGGAGATCAGCAGCTGGCATGCGCGCCCGATGCGCAGCTGGGTGACGTAGGCGAGCGGCGTCATCCGGGTGTGGCGCCGGAACAGGCGGTGCAGGCCGGACGGGCTGAGATGGGCCAGCTCCGCCAGCGCCTCGATGCTCAGGCGCTCCTGATAGTGCGCATGAACATGGTCGAGGACGCGCTCGATCCGCGGGCGATCGGACCCAGTGAAGGGCGGCTGCCCGCGGCTCGGGCTGGCCAGCAGCGCGCGGTCCGCATCGCATGGCAGCGCCACGAGCACATCCAGTAGAGCCACCAGCCGCCTGGCCGCCGGCAGCTCCGCCATGCTCTCGATCGTGGGCCGGACCAGTGCCGCGCCCACATCGGAGAAGCGGACGCCGCGGCACGCCTCCCCGAGGAGCGGCTGAAGCATGGAAAGCTCGGCGACGCTTGCGACGAGCTGGTCGATCCATTCCGATCGGAACCACATGACCAGCGCCACATGAGGCACCGCGTCGACGATCCTGGCGCTCGAGGCCCAGGTGTGCGGCAGGTTGGGCCCGAGCAGCACGAGATCGCCATCGCCATACGGGCCGACATGGTCGCCGACGAACCGCTGGCCTCGACTGTTGAGGGTCAGCGTCAGCTCATACTCGCGATGACAATGCCATTGGAACGGAATCTCGTCGTCCAGCCGCCGGTTCAGAAATGCCCAGGATTGGCCGTCGGGAACGGTCAGCTTCTCCAACAGAGGCCGCATCCGATCCACCTCGATACGCTGGGCAGCCCTTTCCGCGACAATGACGCCATGATCGTATCAGTTTTAGCCCGCCCGGCACAACATGGGGGCGCAGGCCCGACTATCCTCGGACCCAGGACAACACGGCCGAGGAGATCGAGATGGCATCGCCGCCACTGAAGCCCGCCAA
>JAHBZS010000082.1 GCA_019635285.1 Rubrivivax sp.
GCCGCCGGCACGCGCCGCGGCCCCTGCCGATCGCGCACCGCCTGCAGCAGCGCCACGCGCTCGTCCTCGTCGCCCAGCGCAAAGTCTTCCCACCATTCGGCCAGCTCGCCCGGCACCTCGCCGGCGTCGGCGCGCAGCCGCAGGAAGTCGTAGGCCGCGCGATAGCGCGGCTGCTCGACCAGCGCGCGCGGCGTGTTGCCGCTGCGCCGTTCGAAGCGCGGCTGCATCAGCCAGATCTCGCGCATGTCGGCCGCCAGCTTGCCGCGGCCGGAGATGTCGCCGATGCGCGCATCGAAGACCGCATCCACCGCCTGCTGCAGCGCCGGGAACGACGGCTCGCCGGCCGCCTGGCGCGCCTGCCAGCGTTCAAGCACCTCGTGCCACAGCAGGCAGGCGAGCAGGAAGCTCGGGGCCACCGGCAGGCCTTCGGCCACGCGCCGGTCGGTATCGGACAACGCCAGCTGCACGAAGCGCTCGCGCGCCTCGTGGCGCTGCGTCGGGTTGAGCAGCGCGTCCAGGATCGGGAACACGCCCCGGTCGAGGCCCTGGCGGCGCAGCTCGTCCAGGCTCTTCAGCGCATGGCCGGTCTGCAGCAGCTTGATCATCTCGTCGAACATGCGCGACACCGGCACGTTGGCCAGCAGCGCGGCCATCTCCTTGATCGGCGCGCGGGTCTTCGGGTCGACGGCGAAGCCCAGCTTGGCGGCGAAGCGCACCACGCGCAGGATGCGCACCGGGTCTTCGCGGTAGCGCGTGGCCGGGTCGCCGATCATGCGCAGCACGCGCTTCTTGGCGTCCTGGAAGCCGTGGTGGTAGTCGACGACGATCTGGTCGGTGGGGTCGTAGTACAGCGCGTTGACGCTGAAGTCGCGGCGCGCGGCGTCCTCGATCTGCGGGCCCCAGACGTTGTCGCGCAGCACGCGGCCGCTGGCGTCGACCACGTGCACCTTGCCGCTGAGCTCCTGCTTGGAGGTCTTCTCGTTGCCGCTGACCTGCTCGGCCGCCGCGGCGTCGAGCAGCGCGCGGAAGGTCGAGACCTCGATCACCTCGTGCTCGCGGCCGCGGCCGAAGATCACGTGCACGATGCGGAAGCGCCGGCCGATGATGAAGGCACGGCGGAACAGTGCCTTCACCTGCTCCGGCGTGGCGTCGGTGGCCACGTCGAAGTCCTTGGGGCGCAGGCCAACCAGCAGGTCGCGCACCGCGCCGCCGACGATGTAGGCCTGGTGCCCGGCGTCCTTCAAGGTGCGCACCACGCGCACCGCGTTGTCGTCGAGCAGGCCCTGGTCGATGCCGTGCTCGGCGGCGCCGATCTCCACCCGCTTGCCCAGCGGCACGGCGGGCTTGGTGGGGGCCGACTTGCCGAGCAGCCGGTCGATGAATTTTTTGATCATGCAAAGAGCCTGAGGATGGGCCAGCCGCGCTCGCGCGCGATGCGCTCCAGTGCCGGCGCGGGGTTGGTCGCCACCGGATCGCTGACGCGCTCCAGCAGCGCCAGGTCGTTGGTGGAATCACTGTAGAAAAAGCTGCGCTCGAAGTCCTCGACATGCAGCCCCTGTTGCGCCAGCCAGCTGTCGACGCGCGCCACCTTGCCTTCGCGGAACGACGGCACGCCCTGCAGCTCGCCGGTGACGCGGCCCGAGGCGTCGCGCTGCAGCTCGGTGGCGATGAGCGTGTCTACGCCCAGCAGCCTGGCGATCGGCCGCGTGACGAATTCGTTGGTGGCGGTGACGATGGCCAGGCGGTCGCCCGCCTCGGCATGCTGGCGCAGCAGCGCATGCGTGCGCTCGTCCACCGACGGGCGGATGACCTCGTCGATGAAGCGCCGGCTCACATCAACCAGCTCCTGCGGCGTGCGCTCGCGCCAGGCCGAGGTGGCAAAGCGCACATAGGCCGCCACATCCAGCTTCTCGGCTTGGTACTGCGCGTAGAAGGCGTCGTTGGCGCGGCGAAAGGCCTCGCCGTCGGCCCAGCCGATGCGCACCATGAACTCGCCGAAGGCATGGTCGGAGTCGATGGCCAGCAGCGTGCCGTCCAGGTCGAACAGCGCCAGGTTCATGGCTGCGCCTCGACCGCGTCTTCCTGCAGCACCTGGCGCAGCAGCGGCACCGTGACCCCGCGCTGGTGCGCCAGCGCGAAGTGGTCGATGCGGTCCAGCAGTTGCATCAGCGTGCCCAGGTCGCGCGCCGAGCGCGTCAGCAGATAGTCCATCACCTCGTCGGCCAGGAAGATGCCGCGGCGGTCGGCCTCGCGGCGCAGTGCGGCGCGGGCCTCGCTCTCGCTGCACGGCTGCAGCGCGAACACATGCCCCCAGGCCAGGCGCGTGCGCAGGTCGTCGCGCAACGGCAGGTCCACCGGCGGCACGCGGCCGGCGGCCACCCACTGCACGCCGGCCTCGCCGGCCTGCACGAACAGCGCGAAAGCGGCCTGCTGGGCGGCGGCATCGAGCGCGTCGCAACGGTCCACGACCACCAGCGTCCAGGCCGGCTCCAGCACCCACGGCGCCGGGTCGGCGGCGTCGAAGCAGCCGGCCTGCTCGCCCGCGCGCTGATGGGCGTGCACCAGCGCGCGCAGCAGGTGGCTCTTGCCGCTGCCGGGCGGGCCCCACAAGTACACCGGCGCGGCCGGCCGGCCGAGCGCGCGCAGGTGCGCCACCGCCGCGGCGTTGGCTCCGGTGAGATAGCTGTCGAAGGTGGTCAGCGGGTCCGGGCCGATGGCCAGCGGGATCTGCTTCATCGACGTGACAGGGCTCGCATGCCGGCGCATTTTAGGCGCCGCAGCCTGCCGGCGCCGTCAATGCAGTGGCCCGTCGCGCCCGTGGGCCAGGGCCCGCAGGCGCTCGCGCAGCGCGGGCGCGTCCTCGGCGTCGGGCTGGTGCTCCAGGTAGGCCGCCAGGTCGGCCGCCGCCGCGTCGTCCATGCCGAGCGCGGCACGCGCCAGGCCGCGGTCGCGGCGTTCGTCCCAGGCCTGCGGCAGCAGCACCACCAGGCGCTCGCACACGGCCAGCAGGCGCGGCGCGTCGTCGGCGCTGCGGTGGATTTCCTTCAGGTTGCGCAGCAGCCTGGCGATCACCTCGCGCGGCGCGGCGGCCTGCAGGAACAGGCCGAGCGGGATCTCGAAGTCGCCGGTCAGCCCGCGCGCGCGCCGGTAGGGCGTCAGGCGCTCCTCCAGGTCGCTGCGCGACAGCGACTGGCCCGTCAGCGGGTCGATCACCACCTCACCCTTGCCGGTGCGCAGCTTGACCAGGAAATGCCCCGGAAAGGACACGCCGCGCGCGCTCAGGCCGATGTGCGTGGCCAGCTCGATGTACAGCAGCGCCAGCGTGATCGGAATGCCGCGCCGCATGGCCAGCACCTCGTGCAAGTAGCTGTTGCGCGGGTCGTAGTAGTTGTTGACGTTGCCGGCGAAGCCCAGGTCCTGGAAGAAGTAGCGGTTCAGGAAGCGCAGCTTCTGCAGCGCCACGGCATCGGCCGGCACGCGCCGCTTCAGCCGTTCGCCCAGCGCGTCCACCTGCGCCAGCACGCCCTGCGGGTCGAGCCCCGGGTAGTAGTCCTGCGCCACCGAGATGGCTGCCTCGAGCAGCGCGAAGCCCGGGTCTTCGGCCACCAGCGAGGCAAAGTACTGCAGCGCGGTGGGTGCCTCGAAGCGCAGCGTCATGGTGGCAGTGTATCGGCCAGCGGCGGGGTCAGCGACGGCGGAAGTGCGCCGGCCGCAGGCCGCAGACGCCCAGCACCACGAAGTACAGCAGCGCGGCGCCACCCAGCACCGCGGCCATCCAGCCCGCGCGCAGGGCCCAGTGGGCTTGCAGGCCGATCCAGTCGACGGCCTGGCCGGCCCACGCCAGCAGCAGCCCCAGCGCGACGCAGGCCACGCCGACGCGCAGCATGAACAGCGGCCAACCCGGCAACGGGCGGTAGGCGCCGCCGCGACGCAGGCCGATCAGCAGCCAGGCCGCGTTGAGCAGCGCGCCCAGGCCGATGGACAACGCCAGGCCGGCATGGCCGAGCCAGGGCACGAGCACGACGTTCATGGCCTGCGTGGCGGCCAGCACGACGATGGCGATGCGCACCGGCGTGCGGATGTCCTGCCGCGCATAGAAGCCCGGCGCCAGCACCTTGACGCCCACCAGGCCCATCAGGCCAACGCCGTAGCCCATCAGCGCGCGGGTGGTCTGGGCCACGTCCTGCGCCTGGAACTGGCCGTAGTGGAAAAGCACCGCGACCAGCGCCTTCGGGAATACGATCAGCGCCACCGCGCACGGCAGCGCCAGCAGCAGCAGCACGCGCAGGCCCCAGTCGAGCATGTCCGAATAGGCCTGCGTGTCTTGGCGCGCCTGCGCCGCCGACAGCTGGGGCAGCAGCACCACGCCCAGCGCCACGCCGAGCAACGCGGTGGGGAACTCCATCAAGCGGTCGGCATAGGTCAGCCACGACACCGCACCGACGCCCACGTGCGAGGCGATCTGCGTGTTGATCAGCATCGACAGCTGCGCCACCGACACGCCCACCAGCGCCGGCGCCATGCGCCGCAGCACCAGGCCCACGCCGGGGTGATGCCAGGCGGCGCGCAACGCGCCGGGGCTGAGGGCGAAACGCGGCATGCAGCCGATGGCGCGCAGCGCCGGGATCTGGATCGCGGCCTGCAGCACCCCGCCGAGCATCACCCCGGCGGCCAGCGCCAGCACCGGGTTCAGCCCCCAGGCCTTGAACGCCGGCGCCCCCCACCAGGCCGCCGCGATGACCGCAAGGTTCAGCAACACCGGCGTGACCGCGGGCACCGCGAAGCGCCGCCAGGTGTTCAGGATGCCGGCCGACAGCGCCACCAGCGACATGAAGGCGATGTACGGGAACATCCAGCGCGTCATCGTCGCGGCCAGGTCGAACTCGGCCAGGCCGGAGCCGATGACCCACACCAGCACCGGCGCGCCCACCATGCCGACCACGCAGGTGGCCAGCAGCGCCCAGGCCAGCACGCTGGCCACGGCGTCGATCAGCCGGCGCGTGGCCTCGTCGCCGTCGCGCTCGCGCGCGGCGGCCAGGATCGGCACGAAGGCCTGCGAGAACGCGCCTTCGGCGAACAGCCGGCGCAGCAGGTTGGGGATGCGGAAGGCGACGTTAAAGGCGTCGGTGGCGGCGCTGGCGCCGAAGGCGGCGGCGATCAGCTGTTCGCGCACCAGCCCGGTGATGCGCGACACCAGCGTCAGCAGGGAAACGGTGGAGGCGGCCTTCAGCAGGTTCATCGGCAGGTTCGTCGCTGGGCCGACGGCACGGCGGGCGCCCTGCAGCAGCGGGGGCGGATTATAGGCAGCGCGCCGAACGACCCGTGTTATACTTTCCGGCTTTGCACCCAACGCTTTAACCGCATGGCCACCTCGTCCAAAGCCAAGAAGAAGACCGTCCGCCTGGCATCGGGGCGCAAGCGTGCCCGCCAGGACGTCAAGCTCAACGCCGCCAACACCGCGCTGCGCTCGCGCTTTCGCACCGCCATCAAGAACGTGCAGAAGGCCGTGCTGAGCGGTGACAAGGCCAAGGCGACCGACCTGTACAAGTCGGCGCAGAGCGTCATCGACTCGATCGCCGACAAGGGCATCTTCCACAAGAACAAGGCCGCGCGACACAAGAGCCGACTCTCGGCCAAGCTGAAGGCGTTGTCGGCCTGACACGGCGAACCCCCGGTTCCCCGCAATCAAGAGCCTGCATCGCAGGCTCTTTTTCATTTATCTTCCACCTCTGCAGCCCGAGGACTATCGATGAACGCTCCAGACAAGGCCGTTGTTCCGCCGATGCCGCACGTGATGAACACCTATGGCCGCCTGCCCATCGCGCTGAGCCATGGCCGCGGCTGCTGGGTCTGGGACACACAGGGACGCAAGTACCTGGACGGCCTGGGCGGCATCGCCGTCAACACGCTGGGCCATGCGCACCCCAAGCTGGTGCCGGCGCTGCAGGAGCAGGTCGGCAAGATGATCCACAGCTCCAACTACTACGAGGTGCCGCTGCAGGAGACGCTGGCGGCCAAGCTGTGCGAGATCTCCGGCCTGGAATCGGTGTTCTTCTGCAGCACCGGGCTGGAGGCCAACGAGTGCGCGCTGAAGATCGCGCGCAAGTACGGGCATGACAAGGGCATCCAGCGTCCGGAGATCATCGTCTACGAGAAGGCCTTCCACGGCCGCAGCATCGCCACGCTGTCGGCTACCGGCAACGAGAAGGTGCAGAAGGGCTTCGAGCCGCTGGTCGAAGGCTTCGTGCGCGTGCCGCTGAACGACCTGGCCGCGGTGGAGAAAGTGGCCGCCACCCACCCGAACGTGGTCGCGGTCTTCCTGGAGGTGATCCAGGGCGAAGGCGGCATCAACCAGACGCGCGCCGACTACCTGCAGGGCCTGCGCAAGCTGTGCGACGCCAAGGGCTGGCTGCTGATGCTGGACGAGGTGCAGTGCGGCCTGGGCCGCACCGGCAAGTGGTTCGCCCACCAGTGGGCCGGCATCAAGCCCGATGTGATGCCGCTGGCCAAGGGCCTGGGCTCGGGGGTGCCCATCGGCGCGGTCGTCGTCAACGCCAAGGCCAACGTGCTCGGCCCCGGCAACCACGGCACCACCTTCGGCGGCAACCCGCTGGCCATGCGCGCCGGCGTCGAGACGCTGCGCATCATGGAAGAGGACGGCGTGATGGCCAACGCTGCCGCCGTCGGCAAGGTGCTGCGCGACGCGCTGCAGGCCGGGCTGGCGGGCGAGAAAGGCGTGGTCGAGTTCCGCGGCCAGGGCCTGATGATCGGCATCGAACTCGACCGCCCCTGCGGCGTGCTGCTGGGCCGTGCCGCCGAGGCCGGGCTGATGATCAGCGTCACTGCCGACCGCGTGGTGCGGCTGCTGCCGCCGCTGATCCTGAGCGCCGACGAGGCGCGCGAGATCGCCGCCATCCTGTGCCCGCTGATCAAGGCCTTCCTGGCCGAGCCGCAGTGAAGCCCGGCGACTCCCTGATGAAGCACTACCTGCAGTTCAAGGACCTGCGCGCCGAGGAATACGCCTACCTGTTCGAGCGCGCGCGCATCATCAAGCAGCGCTTCAAGAACTACGAGAAGTACCAGCCGCTGACCGACCGCACGCTGGCGATGATCTTCGAGAAGGCCAGCACGCGCACGCGCGTCAGCTTCGAGGCCGGCATGTACCAGATGGGCGGCTCGGTGGTGCACCTGACCACCGGCGACAGCCAGCTGGGCCGCGCCGAGCCGGTGGAAGACTCGGCACGCGTCATCAGCCGCATGTGCGACCTGGTGATGATCCGCACCTACGAGCAGGCCAAGCTGGTCGCCTTCGCCGCGCACAGCCGCGTGCCCGTGATCAACGGGCTGACCAACGAGTACCACCCGTGCCAGATCCTGGCCGACATCCTGACCTTCATCGAGCACCGTGGCTCGATGCAGGGCAAGGTGGTGGCCTGGGTCGGCGACGGCAACAACATGGCCAACACCTGGCTGCAGGCCGCCGAGATCCTGGGCTTCACGGTGCACGTCAGCACGCCCGGCGGCTACGAGGTCGACCCGCAGGTGGCCGGCATCACCGGCACCGGCTGCTACAAGGTCTTCAAGGACCCGATGGCCGCCTGCCGCGGCGCCGACCTGGTGACCACCGACGTCTGGACCAGCATGGGCTACGAGGCCGAGAACGAAGCGCGGCAGAAAGCCTTTGCCGACTGGTGCGTGGATGCCGAGATGATGGCCGTGGCCAAGCCCGACGCGCTGTTCATGCACTGCCTGCCGGCGCACCGCGGCGAAGAGGTCAGCGCCGAGGTCATCGACGGCCCGCAGTCGGTGGTCTGGGACGAGGCCGAAAACAGGCTGCACGCGCAGAAGGCGCTGATGGAGTACCTGCTGCTCGGCCGCATCGGCTGAGGAGCGAGTTGTTGGCTGCTGTCGGCGCTTTGCTGCCCCTGGGGCCACTGACTTCTGAGGTCTGCGCGGGCCGAGGCTGGCGGGCGAACGCATCCGCTCATGTCCCCCGATCGCGCCATGAATGGCGCGCTCTCCTCCTTTACTTCCCGGATGCGCTCACCCACCAACCTCGGCTTGGCACCGCCAGATCGTGCCGAGGCCGCGAAGACAACCACCGCTTCGCGCGAGCATTGCCGCGGGGCTCAGCGCGGCTGTTTCTGGGCGCTGCGAAGACCCGGCAGATGCCCGCCGAGGATGAAGGGCA
>JAHBZS010000083.1 GCA_019635285.1 Rubrivivax sp.
GGTGGTCAAGGACGCCGCGGCCGCCGGCCAGGATCCGAAGGACTACGCGACCGCCGCGCTCAAGAGCGGCGCGCTGCGCATGAGCTGCGAGGATCCGGACGAGCCGCGCAACTGGCCGCGCAACATGTTCGTGTGGCGCTCCAACCTGCTGGGCTCCTCAGGCAAGGGCCACGAGTATTTCCTCAAGCACCTGCTGGGCACCAGCAACGGCGTGCAGGGCAAGGACCTCGGCCGCGACGAGGCCAAGCCCACCGAGGTGGTCTGGCACGACAAGGCGCCCGAGGGCAAGCTCGACCTGCTGGTGACGCTCGACTTCCGCATGAGCACGACCTGCCTGTACTCGGACATCGTGCTGCCCACCGCCACCTGGTACGAGAAGAACGACCTCAACACCAGCGACATGCACCCCTTCATCCACCCGCTGTCGGCGGCGGTGGATCCGGCCTGGCAGAGCAAGAGCGACTGGGAGATCTACAAGGGCTTCGCCAAGAAGTTCAGCGAGGTCTGCGTCGGCCACCTCGGCGTCGAGAAGGAGCTGGTGCTGACGCCGCTGATGCACGACAGCCCGGGCGAACTGGCCCAGCCTTTCGACGTGCAGGAGTGGAAGAAGGGCGAGTGCGACCTGATCCCCGGCAAGACCGCGCCGCAGATGGCGGTGGTCGAGCGCGACTACCCGAACGTCTACAAGCGCTTCACCGCGCTCGGGCCGCTGATGGGCAAGGTCGGCAACGGCGGCAAGGGCATCGCCTGGAACACGCAGGACGAGGTGCGCCAGCTCGGCGAGCTCAACGGCGTGGTGCGCGACGAGGGCGTGACCAAGGGCATGCCCAAGATCGAGAGCGACATCGACGCCTGCGAGGTCGTGCTGCAGCTCGCGCCGGAGACCAACGGCCACGTCGCGGTGAAGGCCTGGGAGGCGCTGTCCAAGGCCACCGGCCGCGAGCACGCGCACCTGGCGCTGCACCGCGAGGACGAGAAGATCCGCTACCGCGACATCCAGGCGCAGCCGCGCAAGATCATCTCCTCGCCGACCTGGTCGGGCCTGGAGAGCGAGAAGGTCAGCTACAACGCCGGCTACACCAACGTGCACGAGCTGATTCCCTGGCGCACCCTCACCGGGCGTCAGCAGTTCTACCAGGATCACCCCTGGATGATCGCCTTCGGCGAGGGCTTCAGCACCTACCGTCCGCCGGTGGACCTGAAGACCACCGCCGGCATCCACGGCGTGAAGTCCAACGGCAACACCGAGATCCTGCTGAACTTCATCACGCCGCACCAGAAGTGGGGCATCCACAGCACCTACACCGACAACCTGATCATGCTCACGCTGAACCGCGGCGGGCCGGTGATCTGGCTGTCGGAGGATGACGCGCGCAAGGCGGGCATCGTCGACAACGACTGGGTGGAGCTGTTCAACCTGAACGGCGCGATCGCGGCGCGCGCGGTGGTGAGCCAGCGCGTCAACCCCGGCATGGTGCTGATGTACCACGCGCAGGAGAAGATCGTGAATACGCCGGGCTCCGAGATCACCGGCGCGCGCGGCGGCATCCACAACTCGGTGACGCGCATCGTGTTGAAGCCGACGCACATGATCGGCGGCTACGCGCAGCTGAGCTACGGCTTCAACTACTACGGAACCATCGGCACCAACCGCGACGAGTTCGTCGTGGTGCGCAAGATGAACAAGGTCGACTGGCTCGACGAGCCGGCCACCGCCACGCAAGGAGCACACGCATGAAGGTTCGCGCGCAAATCGGCATGGTGCTGAACCTGGACAAGTGCATCGGTTGCCACACCTGTTCGGTCACCTGCAAGAACGTCTGGACCAGCCGCAAGGGCATGGAGTACGCCTGGTTCAACAACGTCGAGACCAAACCCGGCATCGGCTACCCCAAGGAGTGGGAGAACCAGGACAAGTGGAACGGCGGCTGGATCCGCAACGCCGACGGCTCCATCCAGCCGCGCCAGGGGGCGAAGTGGAAGCTGCTGATGCGCATCTTCGCCAACCCCAACCTGCCGCAGATCGACGACTACTACGAGCCCTTCACCTTCGACTACGACCACCTTCACTCGGCGCCCGAGATGAAGGCGGCGCCGACCGCGCGCCCGCGCAGCCTGATCACCGGGCAGCGCATGGAGAAGATCGAGTGGGGCCCGAACTGGGAGGAGATCCTCGGCGGCGAATTCTCCAAGCGCTCGAAGGACAAGAACTTCGACGAGGTGCAGAAGGACATCTACGGCCAGTTCGAGAACACCTTCATGATGTACCTGCCGCGGCTGTGCGAGCACTGCCTGAACCCGGCGTGCGTCGCGAGCTGCCCCTCGGGCTCGATCTACAAGCGCGAGGAAGACGGCATCGTGCTGATCGACCAGGACAAGTGCCGCGGCTGGCGCATGTGCGTGTCGGGCTGCCCGTACAAGAAGATCTACTACAACTGGAAGAGCGGCAAGGCCGAGAAGTGCATCTTCTGCTACCCGCGCATCGAAGCCGGCCAGCCCACGGTGTGCAGCGAGACCTGCGTCGGCCGCATCCGCTACCTCGGCGTGATGCTCTACGACGCCGACCGCATCCAGGAGGCGGCCAGCGTCGAGCGCGACCGCGACCTCTACCAGGCGCAGTGCGACATCTTCCTGGACCCCAACGACCCGCAGGTGATCGCCCAGGCGCGCGCCGACGGCATCCCCGAGGCCTGGCTGGAGGGCGCGCGCAAGAGCCCGGTGTGGAAGATGGCGATGGACTGGAAGGTGGCGCTGCCGCTGCACCCCGAGTACCGCACGCTGCCGATGGTCTGGTACGTGCCGCCGCTGTCGCCGATCAGCGCTGCCGCCAACGCCGGCCAGCTGGCCGGTGACGGCGCCATCCCCGACGTGAAGCAGCTGCGCATTCCGGTGGCCTATCTCGCGAACATGCTGACCGCCGGCGACACGGCGCCGGTGGAGCGTGCGCTGCAGCGCATGCTGGCGATGCGCGCCTACCAGCGCGGCAAGCACGTGGGGGGCCACGCCGACGACGCCGTGCTGCGGCAGGTGGGCCTGAGCGAAGTGCAGGTCGAGGACATGTACCAGGTGATGGCCATCGCCAACTACGAGGACCGCTTCGTCATCCCCACCACGCACCGCGAGTACGCCGAGAACGCCTTCAACGTGCGCGGCGGCTGCGGCTTCAGCTTCGGCAACGGCTGCTCCGAAGGCATCGGCGAGACCAGCCTGTTCGGCAGCGAGAAGAAGCGCACCATTCCCATCAAGGCACAAGTCTGATGAAAACACCCAAGCCCATGAGCCTGACGCTGCGCGTGCTGGCGCGGCTGCTCAGCTACCCCGACGCCGAACTGCGCGCGCACCTGGACGAGCTGCGCCAGGCGCTGCGCCAGGAAGCCGCGCTGACCGCAGCGCGCGCGGCCGAGATCGACGCGCTGATCGAGGCCATCGCCGCGCAGAGCGACATCGATGCCGAGGCCGACTACGTGCAGCTGTTCGACAGCGGCCGGCGCACCAGCCTGCATCTGTTCGAGCACGTGCACGGCGATTCGCGCGACCGCGGCCCGGCGATGATCGACCTGGCACAGACCTTCGAGAAGGCCGGGCTGTACCTCGCCGAAGGCGAGATGCCCGACCATCTGCCGGTGGTGCTGGAGTACGCATCCACCCAGCCGCCGGGCGAGGCACGCGCCTTCCTGGCCGAGATGGCGCACATCCTCAACGTCATCTTCAGCGCGCTGCAGCAGCGCGGCAGCCGCTATGCCAGCGCGCTGGGCGCGCTGATCGAGCTGGCCGGCGAGAAGGCCGCGGCGGTCACGCTGCCCGACGAAGAGGCCCTCGACGACAGCTGGGCCGAGCCGGCGGCCTTCGACGGCTGCAGCACGGCCGGGCAAGCGCGGCCGGGCCAGCCGCAACCGATCCAGATCCAACGCAAGCCACACGGCAACGCCGCAGGAGCGCGTCCATGAACACTGTCACCACCTACCTGCACCAGTTCGCCTTCAACGTCTACCCGTACATCTGCCTGAGCGTGTTCTTCATGGGCAGCCTGGCGCGCTTCGACCGCGACCAGTACACCTGGAAGAGCGATTCGTCGCAGCTGCTGCGCGCCGGCCAGCTGCGCTGGGGCAGCAACCTGTTCCACGGCGGCATCCTCTTCCTGTTCTTCGGCCACCTGTTCGGCCAGCTGACGCCGCACTGGCTGTACGAGCCCTTCATCAGCGCGGCGAACAAGCAGTTCGTGGCCATCGTCGCCGGCGGCGTCGCCGGGGCGCTGTGCTTCATCGGGCTGAGCATGCTGCTGCACCGGCGCATCTTCGACCCGCGCATCCGCCTGACCAGCCACCGCACCGACCTGGCGATCCTGATCATCCTGTGGACACAGCTGGTGCTGGGCCTGGTGACGCTGCCCTATTCGTGGGGCCACCGCGAGGAGGCGACGACCATGCTCGTGCTGGCCAACTACCTGCAGGGCATCGCCACCTTGCGCCCCGACGCGGCCCTGCTGACCGGCATCAGCTGGCCGTACCTGGTGCACATGCTGCTGGGCATGACGATCTTCCTGCTCTTCCCCTTCAGCCGCCTGGTGCACGTGTGGAGCGGCTTCGCGTCGGTGGCCTACCTGTTCCGCCCCTACCAGCTGGTGCGCGCGCGGCGGCTGAACCTGCCGGCCGGCCACAACACGCCGCCGCTGCGCAACTGAGGATCGCCATGGACACCACGCTCACCCCCGCACCCGCCAGTGTCGACGGCGTGCCCCTGCACCGCGCCGGCGAGCTGCTGGACGACGAAGCGCTGCGCCAGCGCGCCTGCACCGAGCTGCTGCGCCAGGCGGCGATGCGCGCCGGGCTGCTCGCGGCCGACGACGTGCCGGGCCTGGACGGCAGCACCAGCGAAGCCGCCAGCGCCGCGATCGAGGCGCTGCTGGACACGCAGCTGCAGATCCCCGAGCCTTCGGAAGAAGCCTGCCGCCGCCACTTCGACGCGCAGCCATCGCGCTGGCGCCGCGGCGACCGCGCCCGGGTGCGCCACCTGCTGTTCGCGGTGACACCGGGTGTGGACGTACGCCGGCTGCGCGACCGCGCCGAGGCCGCGCTGCTGGAACTGCGCTGCCACCGCGACGGCGAGGCCGACCGCTTTCCGGCGCTGGCCGCCGAGCTGTCCAACTGCCCTTCGGGCGCGCAGGGCGGCGATCTGGGCTGGCTGACGCACGAGGACTGCGCGACCGAGTTCGCACGCGAAATCTTCGCCGGACCCGAAATCGGCGTGCTGCCGCGGCTGGTGCACAGCCGCTTCGGGCTGCACGTGGTGGAGGTGCTGGCGCGCGAGCGCGCGGACACGCCGCGCTTCGAGGCGGTGCGCGGCGCGGTGGCGCTGGCCCTGCGGCAGCAGAGCTTCGTCAGCGCGCTGCGCCAGTACCTGCAGCTGCTGGCCGGTGCCGCCCGCGTCGAGGGCGTGACGCTGGATCAGGCCGACACGCCGCTGGTGCAATGACACGCCCATGAACATCGCCAGCTTCGACGACCTGCTGCGGGCGGCGCGCGCGCAGCCCGAGCCGCAGCAGTTGCTGTTCGTCTTTGCCGGCGCCGAGCTGCCGGCCGGCGCCAGCGCGGCGCAGCGCGCGCAGTTCGACGCCGGGGAAGGCGGCGAGCTCACGCCGCTGATGTGCGTGGACAAGGCGGCGCACACGCTGGCCGGCTTCGACGCGCTGTGTGCCGAGGCCGCCCAGGCCGGACCGCCCTGGGCCATCGTCTTCGCCGCCGCGCTGTCGGGCCGCGGCGGCCAACCGCCCTCCACAGCCGACAGCGAAGCCGCGCTGCAGCGCATGGTCGAGGCCATCCAGGCCGGCCGCATCGAGGGCCTGCTGCCCTTCAACCGCGCGGGCGAGCCGGTGCAGCTGGCCTGACACCGCGCCATGTCCGACGAACTGCTGGACCGGCTGCGGCGCTTTCACGACCACACCTTCCCGGGAGTCCAGGAGACCTTCGAGACCCTGGTCAAGGAAGGGCAGCATCCGACGATCCTGTTCATCGGCTGCTCGGATTCGCGGCTGGTGCCCTACCTGCTGACCGGCACCGGCCCGGGCGAGCTGTTCCTGGTGCGCAACGTCGGCGCCTTCGTGCCGCCGTGGGACGGCTCGGCGGGGTATCACGGTACCGCCGCAGCGATCGAGTTCGCGGTGCTGAACCTGAAGGTCACGCGCATCGTCGTCTGCGGCCACAGCCACTGCGGCGGCATCCGCGCGCTCTACGAAGGCGCGCCCGCGCAGGCGCCGAACCTCAGTGCCTGGCTGGAACTGGGCCGCGAAGCCGTGCTGCCGGTGCGCCTGTCACCCGAGGCGCTGCGCCGCACCGAGCAGCGCGCCGTCGTGCTGCAGCTGGAGCGGCTGATGGGCTACCCGATGGTGCGCGAGCGCGTCGAAGCCGGCGCGATGACGCTGCACGGCTGGCACTACGTCATCGAGGACGGCGAGGTGCATGTCTTCGACGTGCGCAGCGGCAGCTTCGTGGCGGCGTCGACGGCGGAGCACAGCGGCACGGGGCCGTATCTGCTGTATGACGACGGGGACGCCTGACGCCACGGTGCTGGCGATCAAGGCGCCGGTGGCGGCAGCGCCTGCACCTTCTTCGCCACCTGCGCGCAAGCGGCCAGCAGGTCGTTGACCAGGCGCGCATCGACGCCCTGATCACCCTCGTACTCGCTGCGGTTGCGCAGCTCATGCGCCTTGCCCAGCACGCGCCAGACCTCGGGGCCGAGCCACAGCGTGTCGGGCAACACCTGGAAGACGATGTAGCGCTTGTTGGCTGGCCGGTAGCCATGCCAGCGCAGGGCCGCAAGGCACAGCGCGTGGGCCGCGTTGTAGGCCAGGTCGAAGCGGCTCTCCAGCGCCAGCGTCGATTTGCCGGCGTCGTTCAGGCGGGCGAGCCCCGAGCGCAGCAGCCCGGCGAACTCGTCCGCCGCCGGTGCTTCGGCATGCAGCACACCGGCCGTGGCCAGCCGCTCAAGGTTGGGCAAGGACATCGTTGTTGCCGATCAGCCAGATGCGCGGCTGCGCCAGCACCCGCTTGACAAAGCCGTCGCCGCGCGCGGCACGCTCGGCCCATTCCTGCCGCGAATAGATCGTCGGCTTCACCTCGCGGCCCAGGCGCCGGGTGGCGGTCTCCAGCGCGCCGAAGACATCCGGGTAGCTCAGCTCGTCGCTGACCAACATCAGGTCGATGTCGCTGCCCGCGGTGTCCTGCCGCTTGGCGACCGAGCCGTAGACAAAGGCGGCGCGGATGCGCGACGCCAACGGCGCCAACGCCTGCCGCAGCGGATCGGCCAGCCCGATCGTCTTGCTGCCGATGCTGCACAGCTCGGCGAAGATCGGCGAATCGGGGTTGGCCTGGTAGTGCTTCTGCCGGCCGATCAGGCGTGCGACGACGAGACCGCTGCCGGCCAGCCGGGCCAGCTCGCGCTGCACCGCGCCCGACCCGCTGCCGGTGAGCGCGATCAATTCGTTCGCGTAGAAGCTGCGCTCGGGCTGGCCGAACAGCAGGCCCAGGAGGCGTTGCTGGGTCACCGTGAACAGCGCACCGGCCAGGCTCGCGCGGCCCGCGGCCGGTTCGGCCGCGGGCGATGGTACTGGGACGGCTTTCATGCCCATATTGGGCTCGATTATGCCCAATTTGGGATTCTTC
>JAHBZS010000084.1 GCA_019635285.1 Rubrivivax sp.
GTGATGGCCTGCACCGCAACGCCCTTCGCGCGCCAGGCCTCCACCGCCTTCTGGCTGGCCGGGCCGAGGGGTTGCTCAGGCTTGGCCGCCACCTCGATCCAGGACACCTGCCAACCCTCGGGCGGCGTCAGGTCTGCGAGTCGGCGTGTGGCGAGTTGATCGGCTATGCGCCCGGTCAACGGATAGCCCGCGACCTCGACGATCTCGCCGGCCGTCAGTCGCGCTCGGATCTGGTCGGTGGTCTCGCGCTCCGACTCCTTCACCACCTGCGAGGCAATGCGCAGGCGCAGGTACTGCGTAAGGAACAGCTTGCCGTCGAGCACGGGTTGCCAGAACAGCAGGCGACCGGGCGAGGGGAACAGGCTGGGGCGCCTGGCAACTTCTGCGGCCAGCAGCGCTCCGGTACGCACACCCCACAGGGTCGGCGGGTGTCCAGCCTGTTCGGCCAGCCAATGGCAGGCGGCTGCGGCGTCCTCAAGCCAGTGCTCCCAGTCCGCATCGGTGATCTGGCCGTCGCTCTCGCCGGTGCCGAAGGGGTCTAGAAGCACGCAACGCAACCCCTCGCTTGCCAGTGCACGCGCCGTGCTTGCCACGTGCGAGCGCAGCCGGTTCATCTCCTCTGCAAACGGCGGCAGATACAGCACGGTCCCCGTGCAAGGTTGGGTGGGCATCACGTCCAGTACGAAGAGCTGCCTGCCATTGGCGTGCAAAAAGCGCGCCTCGGTCCGCCAGGTGGGCCTCGGAGTCGAGCTCATGCGGCCTGGGCGCTCGGCGCGTCCAGCACCCGTCGGGCCTCGGCACCTTCCGATAGCGTGCGCCGATGCGTCGCGTAGGCCTCACGGGCCTGCTGCATCAACGCATCGGGCACTTGAATTTCTGTGTAGTCGCTACGGGCGGCGTGGATCTTCCCGCTACGCAGCCGCGCAGAATGGTCGCCGCTTTTCCCTCGGCCTGTATTTGCGAAGGTGCCGTACTCCGCCGGAATGGGCGAGTCGAAGCCGAGCCAGTTGGAAAGCGACGCGAGCGATTCGCCGGATGCCGAAATCAGGCACTCCGAATCCATGTAGAAGTAGCGCGGGCCGATGGCGCGTGCCAGTTCGGTGAGCGTGGCCAGGCGGCCGACGTAGTAGCTCGTGGCTCCCTCTGGCGTGGCTTCGGGAAGTTGAAGGTTCCGCTGCCGGTACAACGCGATCAGACTGCGTATGGACTGGTCGGGCTCGCGCAGCATGAAGATCGTGCGCGTTTCCGGCCGCAGCAGGATCGGGGTCGCCACATGGTGTCCGTCGTGCAGGACTTTGTCGAACATGTAGCGCGCATCGGGCTTGGCATCGTGGTTCGCGAAATGCCGCAGCTTCTGGCGCCACAGGCTCTTCCAGCTGTAGTAGCCGATGTGCATCTCGTAGTAGCCCTCCACCCAGGGATGGCTGCCGATCAGGTGGCCGAAGAGGCTGGTGTTGGCCCGCATGTGGCTGAGCAGGAAGATGTTGCGGTGGCGCAGGACCAGGGACGGTCGCTGGGCCACGGATTTTATGAAGGACATCCTGATTCCTCTTTCAATGCATGCCGCGGCCGAACGCCGCGCGCACGGTGCCCAGGGCCGTGTAGGCGAGCCACTTGAAGGTGAACGAAACGAGCAAGGCCTCGCGCATGTAGTAGGCCGCCTCTTGATGCCGGCCTGCAACGGCCAGTGCGTGCGCAATGTGCTTGAGCGTATAGCCCTTCGACCGCCTGGCGAAGCTGCGCACGGCGGGTTGCCGCGCGGCAATCAGCGCCTTGTCGAAGATGCGCAGCTGGAACAGCGCTTTCTCGAGCCGGTTGACCGCGGTCGACACGTTGTCCGCGCGCGTCGCATCGGGAATGTGATGTTGCGCGATGACCGCCGGGTTGTAGAGCGTTGTCGCGGCTGCGTCGATGGCCCGCAGGTAGATGTCGCGATCCTCCTCATGGCGGATCGTCTCGTCCATGCCGCCGATGGCGGAATAGAACTCTCGACGATAGATGCTGCAGTTTAGATGCGGGAAGCCGGAGACTTCGAGCAGGGTGTCGACGTCGACGACCTTGTTGCCAAGGGCGTCCTGCGGTCCATGGCACCTCTGGTCCATGCCACTGATCCAGAGACGACCTTCGTGAAGTCGTCCGTTCGAGTACACCGCGCGCTGGTCGGTGAAATAGAGGTCGACGCTCTCGCCGCGAGAGACCAAGGAGTCGCGGCACCGACTGAGGTGCCGAGGATCGATCCACAGGTCGTCGTCATCCAGAAAGCACAGGAATCGGCCGGCTGACCTCGAGACGCCGAAGTTCCTAGAGTATGCAGGGCCGTGGCCCTTGGGTCTGTGCACCAACGCATGGAAGGCGATCGGCCTGCCTTTCCAGGTGTGGGCCAGTGAACTGTATTGAGCGCGCTCGTCGTCGTTGGATCCGTCGTCGACGATCACCACCTCGTAGTCCGTGCAATCCTGTTGCAGCACCGACTCAACCGCGGCCCGCAACAGGGCGCTGCGATTGCGGGTGGGGATGACCACGCTGAACATCGGTCGATCGGGGCTGGAGGACATGGGCCGGTGGCAAGGAATTGAATGGGTGCCGAATCAAGATCCGTGTCGGGTCTCAGCCAGGGGCTGGCTCTCGCAGCCAGGCATCGACGGATTCGATGACTTGCCTGCACACCTGCGCGTAGACCTCGGGAGGCTTGCCGTAGGGGTCGATGACCTCGACCTTGCCGGTGGCGGCCGCCGTGGGGGCCCCGAGCAGGAACACCCGGTCCTTGGCGGATGGGAACTCGCGTGCCAGCCGATCCAGATGGGCGAGTTCCATGACCAGAATGACTTCCGCCGCCGCGACGAGCGCCGGTGTCAGCGGCTGCGAGTGCCAAGTGCGCAGGTCAATCCCCTGCGCCGCGGCCGTGCTCACCATGGTCGGATCGGCCGGCCGGCCGCCTTCGGCGTGGAAGCCCGCAGAGGCGAACTTCGCCCGGGAAGGGTGCCGTGCACAGGCATGGGCATGCGCCAGGGCGCTGCGGTTGATGTTGCCGTAACAAACGAAGAGCACCGATGTCGCGCGGCGCATCAGCTGTGTGCCCCGGCCCGAGGGTCGGGCGGCGGCCACGGCGCTGCGCAGGCGCCGCCGCATCCGCGCCGCGTCGGCGATGCGGCGCCACTGGCGCTGGGCGATGCGCCCCGCGTCGACCAGCCCCGGCCTGATGTCGGACAACGACTGCACGTCAAAGCGATGCCTGGGGGACAGCACCAGCAGCGTGTCCCTTGCCACCTGTCGCCACGTCGGCAGGCGTGCCAGCCCGGCGGGCGCCGCCCTGCGCAGCACGTGCTCCAGCCAATCGATGTCGCGCGACAGATGCCTGCAAACGATGCCGTCCCTGGCGGGCGCGGGTTCGGTGACGCCACCGCGGCACATCAGTTCGTGCAGCATGTAGGGGAAGTCGGCGCCTGCGGCCACCGCCAGCGGCAATGAGCCCCAGAAGCGGCCGTTGATCTCCATCAGCCGGAACTCCCCGGTGCCGGGCCGATGCTTGAATTCGACCATGGCCACGCCATGCCACTTGAGGGCTTCCATCAGCTGCGCAGAAGCCGCACGAAGTGCGGGTGCGACGGGTTCGCTGATGCGCAGGCTGCTCCCTCCGCCGGTGAGCGGCACCTCGTGGAGGCGCCGGTGCTGAAATGCGCAGCGAATGCGTCCCTCGTCCGCGATCACCTCGACGCCGACGCCGTCGCCCTGGAACCATTCCTGCAAGACGACGTCGCCGAAGCGCAGCGCATGCTGCACATGGCGGCGCAGTTCGCGGAGGTCGCGCGCGTAGCTCACCGACAACTGCACCTGTGCCGAACCGTCGCTGCCCATCGAGCGTGACGGCTTCACCACGACGGGCAGGCCCAGCGACGCCACGGCGGCCTCCGCGTCTTCCAGGCTCTGCACCTTGATCGAGGTGGGCGCGGGAATCCCCAGCGTCCCTGCCAAGGCGAGGGTCCGGTCCTTGTCAAGCACCTGCTCCAGGGCGGTATCAGAGGCCATGGCGATGCGCGACACGTCCAGGCGCTGCCGGCCCCGGGTCATCGGCACCAGCGACCTTTCGGTGACCGGGATCACCAGGTCGTAGGTGGGCTCGGCCAGCCGCGCCGCCAGCCAGTCGAGGAAGCCGGCTTCCTCGCGCATCGGATCCGGGTAGCGCAGACGCTGGCGCGCATGGCGGGAATAGGCTGCCAAGGGCGACTCGGCATGGCTTGCGGCATGCACCTCGATCGACCGGCGGCCCAGCGAACGGACGATCGCCAGCGCAGATGCCTGGTCGGCATCCAGCACCAGTACGGCCCCGGAAGCGCTCGGGGCACGGGCGTCGGCATTTCGCATCCTCGTTCAGACTTTCCGCGAACCGGCGAACAGCTTGCGGGCCGCCAGATCGCGCAGCAAGGTTTCCAGCCCGGCAGGGCGGCCCGAAATATGCCAGACCAGCATCAAGGTGGCGATGTAGACCGCCGTGCCCGCGACCGCTCCCGCGAAGAGCTGCACAAGTGCGTGCGCCTGCAAGTGGCGATCGAGTGCCCAGAGCACGGCAGCCATGCACCCCGTGGCGAGCAGGGGCCGCCAGTAGCCCGAGAGATAGCGCACCAGAGGCACCTCGATGCGGGTGCAGCACTTCCAAGAGAGATACAGGATCTCCACCGCTGAAAGCACGATCTTCATCCCAATCAGCATGGGCATACCGCCCCACTGGAATGCAGGGTAGACCAGCGCCAAGAAAATCACGCTGCGGACCATTCCACTGAGCGCTGCCTTCACCTGCAGTCCGGTGATGGCCATGAATCGATTCAAGTTCTCGACGATCGAATAGCCGAGGAAGAAGGCGGCAAACGCGGCGAGCATCCAGGATGAATCCAACCACGAAGGGCCGAGCACCACTTCGGTGATTGGTCTTGCCAACATGATGGTCCCCACCGCGGTGGGCAGCACCAGTGCGACAAAGGCCGCCTGCGACATCAGGAAGGCTGCGCGCAAGCGGCCGGTCTGGTCCTGCAGCTTGGAATAGCCCGGTATCAGCGCATTGCCGACGGCGCCAATCAACTCGTTGGTGATCAACGAGGCCAAACTCGAACTGACGCTGTAGAAGCCCAGCTCTCGGCTGCTGACCCAACCGGAGAGCAGGAATCGATCCATCGCGCTGTAGAGCTTGCGGCTGATGCTCGAGACGAGAATCCATTTTGAGTAATGCCACACCGCGCCCGCGCCCTGCAGGCGCCAACGCGGCCTGTAGTCGCAGAGCCAATAGCTGAAGGCGGTCTGGAACAGGTTCTGCAGCGCGGTGCCGAGCACGATGGCCCAGTAGGAGCGCAGCACGAGCGCAAGCACGATGGTCGCGGCCGCACCCGCCAGACGAGGGTACAGGCGCACGGCAAACAGCTTGTCGTACTGCATCTCCTTCTCGAAGCGCACGATGCCGATGTTGTCTGCGCCGCGGATCATCAACCCCACGCCGATGGCGATGCTGATCGGCACCAATTGCCCGGTGCCGGCGTACCCTGCGACAAAGGGAGACACCGCCATGACCAGCAGGCCGAAGACCACGCCCTTGAGGATGCGCATGGTCCAGACGGTGTCGTAGTCCTCACGGCGCGCGTCCTTCGCGCGAATCAATGCCAGGTCGAAGCCAAATTCGAAGAACCCGTCGAGCACGGCCACGACCGCCATGACGGCAGCGACGACGCCGAAGTCCTCGGGCATCAGCACGCGGGCCAGCACCATCGTGCTGGCGAGGCCCACGAGGCGATGGCTCCAACGCGTGACGATCAGCCAGAGCGCGCTCTTGACGACCTTGTCACGCAGCGATCGGGAGGTGCTGTCGCTCATCGCAGTGGCTTTCCGGCAGAGTCTGCTGCCGCTGGCGGGTGCCCGCCGGCGAGATGGGGCGGGGTGGACGCCGCTTGCACGACGGACGACAACTCGGAATCTATCGCAGGCCAGATGTCCGCCGACAGGCTGCGAGAGAAGCTGGCCGTCATGTGGCTCTGGTCGCTGAAATGGACGACGCCGGACTCGTACACGGGACAGGGGTCAGACGGGCATACCGACGGCACGGGGTCCACCCAGGACGCACCGGCCAGCGCCACGGCCTGTTGCTCGGCATCGTGGATCGACCGGACCGCCTGCAGCCGCGATGGCACGTCGAAGCGGCAGGCCTTGGAGAGGTCGGCTCCGCGTTGTTCGGCCCGGGCCAGGCAGCGCGGCACGTCGAACCCCGGCCACACCGTGTCGCTGAGCACCACGATGTGGGGGGTGGTCGCGGCCAGATGAGCCAGCGACTTGCCCGCGCCGTCCGACCACGCCGACGGCGCGACGTAGGTGCGATGGTGGCTGTTGGCCAGGACGATGACGTCTGGCCGCAATGCGCCGATGCGGTCCAGCGCCGCCTTTCGCCAGGCGTCGCATTCGACATACTCGCGGCGCAGTTGCCCGAGGCGGATGGGTGTATCCACCCACGGACAGCCGGATTTGGTCATCGAGAGCAAGCGCCAGTTGTGCTGGCGTGCCGCTTCGTCCAGCGCGGGCACCCATTGCGCCGCGTGCGAGTCGCCGAACAGCAGAATGGTGCGTTGCGCCCGGACGTCTCCCAACTCACAGCTTTGCGGCTGCGTTGCGCGAATCGGCACATGGCAGCCCATGCGGTAGACGATGGGGTTGTCCTTGGCGGCATGCGCAAACACACGCTGCAGCTCGTTCCCGGGTGAGTTGCGCAAGTGCGTCAGGCCGACGGTCAGCCCGGCCGCCGCCGCCGCCGTTGCCGTTGCGGCGGCGCCCACCGTGATGCGAGGGGCGAGACGCGCCGCCCAACCGGCGCGGATCGGCTGTTCCACCCAGCGCCAGGAGATCTCCGCGGCGACATACGACACGACGATGGCGCCTGCCACCGCGAGAGCCGACATCTCAGGCCACAAAGCCCGTGCCATGACCAGCAGGGGCCAGTGCCACAAGTACCAGGAATAGGACACGTCGCCCGCGCGCACCAGCGGCGGCAGCGTCAAACCGCGCCACAGCAGGCCCCTGGTGCCGGAGTGCAGCGCCATCAGGATCAGCGCGGTGCCGCCGGCCGGCAACAGGGCCCAGGCCCCCGGGAACAGGAGCGTGTCGTCCAGCCACGCCGCGCCGGCCACGACGCCCAGCAGGCCCAGCGCACCGACGGCGCGCAATGTCGTGGCCGTGCAGCGTTCTGTCCGCTGGCCCAGCAGCATGACCAGTGCGCCCAGGCCGAACTCCCAGGCCCGTGTGGGCGTGCCGAAAAAGGCCCATGGTTGAGCCTTCCAGGTGATGAACAGGCACAGCGCAAACGAGCCGGCAGTCAAGCCCGCAAGCGTGATGACCAGGCGGGCCCTCGCCTGCTGGACGTTCTTGACGCGCACGCACCAGGCAATGACGATCGGCCAGACCAGATAGAACTGCTCCTCCACGCCCAGCGACCACATGTGCAGCAGCGGGTTGTCCTT
>JAHBZS010000085.1 GCA_019635285.1 Rubrivivax sp.
GCCTGGTGGGCGGCAACGGCGACGGCCAGACCACCAAAGTCGCCAACCAGATCATCGTCGCGCTGAACATCGCCGCCGTCGGCGAAGCCCTCGTCTTCGCCAGCAAGGCCGGCGCCGACCCCGCCAAAGTGCGCCAGGCGCTGATGGGCGGCTTCGCTGCCAGCCGCATCCTCGAAGTGCACGGCGAACGCATGATCAAGCGCACCTTCAACCCCGGCTTCCGTATCGGGCTGCACCAGAAAGACCTGAGCCTGGCGCTGGCCGGCGCACGCGCCATCGGCGTGGCGCTGCCGCAGACGGCCGGTGCCGCCCAGCTGATGCAGGCCTGCGCCGCCAACGGCATGCAGGACCTGGACCATTCGGCGCTGGTGCGCGCGCTGGAGCTGATGGCCGCGCACGAGGTGGCCAAGGCGTGAACCCGCGTCGGGCGCGCGCCGCAGGCCCCTGGAGCGTGGCATGAGCACCGTGCAGGATCGCATCGCCTGGGTGCGCGTGTCGTCCTGCGTGCTGCCGCTGGCCACGCCGATCAGCGACGCCAAGGTGCTGACCGGCCGGCAGAAGCCGATGACCGAGGTCGTCATGCTGTTTGCCGAGCTGCAGACGGCCGACGGTCACGGCGGCCTGGGCTTCAGCTATGCCAAGCGCGCCGGGGGGCCGGGCCAGTTTGCGCATGCCAAGGAAGTGGCGCCGGTGCTGCTGGGCGAAGACCCCAGCGACATTGCGCGGCTGTGGAACAAGCTCGCCTGGGCCGGTGCGTCGGTGGGGCGCAGCGGCTTGGCCGTGCAGGCGCTGGGCGCCTTCGACGTGGCGCTGTACGACCTGAAGGCGCGCCGTGCCGGGCTGTCGCTGGCCAAGCTGCTGGGCGCGTGGCGCGACTCGGTGGCCTGCTACAACACCTCGGGCGGCTTCCTGCACACGCCGCTGGAACAGCTGCTGGTGAATGCCGCCGCGTCGCGCGAGCGCGGCATCGGCGGCATCAAGCTCAAGATGGGGCAGCCCGACCGCGCGCTGGACCTGAAGCGGGTCGAAGCGGTGCGCAGGCATCTGGGCGACGACGCGCCGCTGATGGTCGACGCCAATCAGCAGTGGGACCGGCCGACCGCGCAGCGCATGTGCCGTGCGCTGGAGGACTTCGAGCTGGTGTGGATCGAGGAGCCGCTGGACGCCTACGACCACGCCGGCCACGCCGCGCTGGCCGCGGCCTTCGACACGCCCATCGCCACCGGCGAGATGCTGACCAGCGCGGCCGAGCATGCCGACCTGATACGCCACCACGCCGCGGACGTTCTGATGCCCGATGCGCCGCGCGTCGGCGGCATCACGCCCTTCCTGAAGGTCGCCGCGATGGCCGACGCGGCCGGCCTGATGCTGGCCCCGCACTTTGCGATGGAGCTGCATGTGCACCTGGCTGCGGCTTGCCCCAGCGAGCCCTGGGTCGAGCACTTCGACTGGCTGGAGCCGCTGTTCAACGAGCGCCTGGACATCCGCGACGGCCGCATGGTGGTGCCCACGCGAGCCGGCCTGGGCCTGAGCCTGAGCGAGCAGGCCCGCGCCTGGACGGTGGCGCGTTTCGAATGCGGCACCCGGCCGTAGGAGACTTTCGATGCCCGACACCCCGCTGACCATCCGCATGCACGAGCGCGACAACGTCGCCATCGTGGCCAACGACGGCGGCCTGGCCGCCGGCAGCGTGCTGCCTTCGGGCCTGGTGCTGCGCGACCGCGTGCCGCAGGGCCACAAGGTGGCGCTGGCCGACATCGCGGCCGACGGGCCGGTGCTGCGCTACGGCATTCCCATCGGCTATGCGCTCAAGGACATCGCCGCCGGCAGCTGGGTGCACGAGCGGCTGCTGCAGATGCCCGACGCGCGCGGCCTGGAAGGCCTGCCGCTGGCCACCGTCAAGCCGCCGCCGCTGCCGCCGCTGGAGGGCTACACCTTCCAGGGCTACCGCAACGCCGACGGCTCGGTGGGCACGCGCAACATCCTGGCCATCACGCAGACCGTGCAATGCGTGGCCGGCGTCACCGACTTCGCCGTGCAGCGCATCAAGGCCGAACTGCTGCCGCGTTTTCCCAACGTCGACGACGTGGTCGCGCTGGAGCACGGCTATGGCTGCGGCGTGGCCATCGAGGCGCCGGACGCGCCGGTGCCGATCCGCACGCTGCGCAACATCAGCCTCAACCCCAACTTCGGCGGCGAGGTGATGGTCGTCAGCCTGGGCTGCGAGAAACTGCAGCCCGAACGGCTGCTGCCGCCGGGCACGTTTGCCATCGTCGACGAGCGCAACGTGTCCGACGTGGGTGACAACGCGGAGGAAGCGCTGGACGTGGTGCGCCTGCAGGACGAGGCGCATGTCGGCTTCATGAGCATGGTCGAGTCGATCCTGCGCCAGGCCGAAGTGCACCTGGAGCGGCTGAACGCGCGACAGCGCGAGACGGTGCCGGCCAGCGAGCTGGTGGTCGGCGTGCAATGCGGCGGCAGCGATGCGTTTTCGGGCGTCACCGCCAACCCGGCGGTGGGCTTCTGCACCGACCTGCTGGTGCGCGCCGGGGCCAGCGTGATGTTCAGCGAGACCACCGAGGTGCGCGACGGCATCGACCAGCTGACCTCGCGCGCCACCACGCCCGAAGTGGCCGAACGCATGATCGAGGAGATGGCCTGGTACGACGCCTACCTGAAGCGCGGCAGCGTCGACCGCAGCGCCAACACCACGCCGGGCAACAAGGCGGGCGGGCTGTCGAACATCGTCGAGAAGGCGATGGGCTCCATCGTCAAGTCGGGCTCGGCGCCGATCAGCAACGTGCTGTCGCCGGGCGAGAAGCTCAAGGCCAAGGGCCTGACCTACGCCGCCACGCCGGCCAGCGACTTCATCTGCGGCACCCTGCAGCTGGCCGCAGGCATGAACCTGCATGTCTTCACCACCGGGCGCGGCACGCCCTATGGGCTGGCCGCGGTGCCGGTGATCAAGGTGGCCACGCGCAGCGACCTGGCGCGGCGCTGGCACGACCTGATGGACCTGAACGCCGGGGCCATCGCCGACGGTACGGCGAGCATCGAAGACGTCGGCTGGCAGCTGTTCCACCTGATGCTCGACGTGGCCAGCGGCCGCAAGAAGACCTGGGCCGAGCACTGGAAGCTGCACAACCAGCTGGTGCTGTTCAATCCGGCGCCGGTGACCTGAGCGGCGCGCGGCCGCGGCCGCGCTCAGGGAAAGCCATGACGCGGGAAACCCCGACTGCCGCCCAATACCGTTGTCAGGATCGGGCGCTGTAAGGAATTGGTCAGCCAGCGCCAAAAGACTGGCCTGGACCGCCAGACGGTCGCATCACAACGGCTCGTAACGAACCAGGAGACAAGACCATGGCAACGGCTGGGACCAAGGCTGTGGGCGGCGTGCACGCCGATCCACGACCGATGACCGCTGACGAAAAACGCGTGATCTTCGCGTCTTCGCTCGGCACGGTGTTCGAGTGGTACGACTTCTATCTGTTCGGCGTGATGGCCGCGATCATCGCGGCGAACTTCTTCACCGCGCTGGACCCGGCGACGCGCGACATCTTCACCTTGCTGGCCTTCGCCGCGGGCTTCGCGGTGCGGCCCTTCGGCGCCATCGTCTTCGGGCGGCTGGGCGACATCGTCGGTCGCAAGTACACCTTCCTGGTGACGATCCTGATCATGGGTCTGTCCACCTTCCTGGTGACCTTCCTGCCCACCTATGCGAGCTGGGGCATCGCCGCGCCGGTGGCGCTGATCGCGCTGCGCCTGCTGCAGGGCCTGGCGCTGGGCGGCGAATACGGCGGTGCCGCCACCTACGTGGCTGAGCACGCGCCGCATGGCCGTCGCGGCGCCTACACCGCGTGGATCCAGACCACCGCCACCGTCGGCCTGATGCTGGCGCTGATGGTCATCCTGGGCACGCGGCTGTGGATCGGCGAGAAGGACTTCGCCGAATGGGGCTGGCGCATTCCGTATGCGGTCAGCGGCATCCTGCTGGTGGTCTCGGTGTGGATCCGGCTGAAGCTCAGCGAATCGCCGGCCTTCGCGCGCATGAAGAGCGAGGGCAAGACCTCGAAGGCACCGCTGACCGAGTCCTTCGGCCAGTGGCGCAACCTGAAGGTCGTGATCCTGGCGCTGCTGGGTGCCACGGCCGGCCAGGCGGTGGTCTGGTACACGGGCCAGTTCTACGCGCTGTTCTTCCTGCAGTCCTTCCTGAAGGTGGACGGCCCGACCGCCAACGTGCTGGTCGCGCTGTCGCTGATCATCGGCACGCCGTTCTTCCTGATCTTCGGCAGTCTGTCGGACAAGGTCGGGCGCAAGCCGATCATCATGCTCGGCTGCCTGCTGGCGGTGCTGACCTACTTCCCGCTGTTCCACGCGCTGACCGCCTACGCCAACCCGAAGCTGGCCGCGGCGATCGAGAAGTCGCCGGTGACGGTGGTGGCGCCGCCGAAGAACTGCGGGCTGATCCTGAACCTCACCGGCACGGCCAAGTTCACGACGGCCTGCGACCTGAGCCGCACCTTCCTGTCCAACGCCGGCGTCAACTACGACCTGGTCGAGGACGCGTCGCTGCAGCAGGGCTACGTGAAGGTCGGCGACAAGCAGATCGTCACGTACTCGGCCACGCAGCCCGACGCCAAGGAAGCCAAGCCGCGCTTCGAGAAAGAGGTGCGTGAGGCGCTGACCGCCGCCGGCTACCCGGCCAAGGCCGACCCGATCCCGGCCGGCAGCGGCAACTGGTGGATGATCATCGTCATCCTGACCGTCATGGTCATCTACGTGACGATGGTCTACGGCCCGATCGCGGCGATGCTGGTCGAGCTGTTCCCGACGCGCATCCGCTACACCTCGATGAGCCTGCCGTACCACATCGGCAACGGCTGGTTCGGCGGCTTCCTGCCGGCGATCAGCTTCTCGATCGTCGCGGCGCAGGGCAACATCTACAGCGGCCTGTGGTACCCGATCATCATCGCCGGCATGACCTTCATCATCGGCACGCTGTTCATCAGGGAAACCAAGGACGTGGACATCTACGCCAACGACTGACGGGCACGGGCCCGCCGACTGCAGGGCCGGCCCGACGCCGGCCCTTCTTCATTTTCCGTGGGAGACGCACAAGGCCATGTGGAAGCTGATCGTGGGATTTCTGGTGTTCGCCGGTGTGGCGATGTACGTCCTGACGCGCTCCGGCGCGGAGGTCGATCTGGGCGGCGAGAAACACAGCGTCGACGCGCCGGCGTCCGCCGCATCGCACTGAAGGGCGCGTGGCCGGCTATTGCAGGCGCGTGCGGAACTCTGCCAGCAGGCGCTGCACCTTGTGCGGCTCCAGCGACTTGGACAGCGCTTTGCCGAAGTCGGGCAGGATGGCCTGCAGATCGGCGAGGGTGGCGCACTTCTCCAGCTTCAGCGTGAACAGGAACGAGCGCAGGCCCAGGGCGTCCACCACGGCCTCGTTCATCAGCTTCTTGGTCTCCAGGAAGCGCTGCACCGGGTCTAGCGTGGCGGCCGATGGCAGCGTGGCCGGCGCCTCCGGCCGCGTGGCGTCGTAGCCGGCGGCCGGCGCGGCCGCGCCGCTGCCGCCGCCGCCGCGTGCGATCAGACCCTGCGCCTCGAGCCGGTCAAGCGAGTCCTCGGGCGCGCCGAGTTGCAGGCCCGCGTCGCGCAGCTGCGACGCCGAACGTGCGCCGTCGACCATGATCAGCAGGGTGCGCAGGCGCGGCGGCAGACGGCGCTCGCGCGAGGCCACTTCCTCGCTGCCGGCCGGGGTTTTGACGAAGATGACGGTATCGTCCATGGCGGATCCTGACGGATGCCATGACTGTAGTGCGCACGCCGCCCCGCGTGGCGCGGCAATGTGCGCACTATTCAGGCCGGACCGGGCTCCAGATAGAGCTGAGCCAGGCGTTCGCGCGCCGCCGGCGACAGCTTCATGCGCTGTGCCAGGTACTGTTCCAGCCCGCCTGGATCGCGGTCGATCTCGTCCAGCGCGGCATCCAGGAAGCGCGGCTGCACGCTCCACAGCACGGCCAGTGCGTCCTCGGGCACGTGCTCGCTCAGCGTGGCCGGCCGCCGGTACAGCTGGTTGGTCAGCAGGTAGTCCTGCGCCACCACGTCGCGCGGCACGCCCAGCGCCAGCAGCAGCAGTGCGGCGGCCACGCCGGTGCGGTCCTTGCCGGCGGTGCAATGGAACACCTGCGGCGCGTCGTCGTCCAGCAGATGGCCGAACCATTCGGCGAAGCGATGCGCTTCGTCGTCGACCAGGCGGCGGTACAGCTCTTCCATCAACTCCGTCATGCGCTCGGCCGACAGTGGCAGCCCGGCCGCCACCAACGCGGCCATGTTCTGCGCCACCGTGGGTTCGATGGCCAGCGAATATTGCGTCAGGCCGGGCAGGGCGTAGGGCTGGGCGGCGCGCTCCTGCGTGCCGCGGAAGTCGAAGGCCCGCGTCAAGCCCAGCGGGCGCAGCCGCTCGCGGTCGGCCGCGGTCAGGCCGCTCAGTTGGTCGGAGCGGAACAGGCGGCCCCAGCGCAGCGGCCGGCCGTCGCGGCCGCGGTAGCCGCCCAGGTCACGAAAGTTGCTGGCGCCCTGCAGGCCGGGCACACGTCGATGATCTTGCATGCCACCATTGTCGGCCCAGCGGGCCGTAGGGGGCGCCAGAGTGGTAGCTCTGGCGCGCAAGGGCCCACAAGTCACCGAGAGCCGTGGGCCGCGTCTTGCGGGTCGTCACCCGGGCGCACCGAATAACGCTTCCAGCAGCTCTGCCGCCCTGGACTTGCCCTCTGCCGTGAACACGACCGACTTCGCCTGACCGGCTGGATTGGAGATGAAGCCTTTGGCATGCAACCGGCCCATCGCCTCCCAATCGAAGGACTTCCACGCGCGATCCCGATCGTGCAGCCCCAGCATCAGCAACGCCAACACAGCATCGTCGATTCGATCCTCATCGAGCTTCATGTCGATCTCCGTTCAAGCCGTCGCCAGCCCGTCGAGCGGGCTGCGGGCGCCCATGCCGACCAACTTGAGCACATGGGTGTAGATCATCGTCGTACATCGGAATGGCCCAGCAGTTCCTGCACCGTGCGGAGTGGGCAATACGGCCGGTCCTTCCGTTGCACGCATGGCACCCGAACCGCAGAATCCGGTGGAGGCAAAACGCCGTTTTCGGCGTCCAGATTAGGACTGGATGGATATCCAGTCAAGCAGGGAGGAAGTGTCGATGGATCAAGCACTTGCGGCCGTGGCCAGCGGCCGAGTTAGACGACAGCGGCCGTGATAGGCGGCGTAAGGTTGTTGTCCATAACACGT
>JAHBZS010000086.1 GCA_019635285.1 Rubrivivax sp.
AGTGCGCATTCCACTGATCGCGGACACTCATTCCAGACTGATTGCGGACAGCGTTCCAGGCGATCGCGGACACGCTGTGTGGGGTGTCTGAGTGACGGCTCGGATGGTAGGCCAACTGTCCGCCATCAGTTTGGAACGCTGTCCGCGATCGGCGTGGAACGAGGCCCTGCCGGGTTGTCCACGCGGCGCCCTGGCGCCGGGTGGACAACCCGGTGCCGAAGGCGTTTTCGATAGCGTCGTTGTTTGCAGCATCAGCCTTGTCCACGGCGGCGGCGTCGCCTGCGACGAACAGCCGCCGCGGTGGGCAAGGCGGGGCCGAAGCGGTACTGCAGTGGTGCGCCCGGGATGCCGTCAGGCTTGGGCCTTGGCCCGGCGCAGCGACTCGCCCTTCAGCGCCAGGGTGTGCGAGCCGTGCAGCAGCCGGTCCATGATGGCGTCGGCGATGGTGGGCTCGTCCAGCCACTGATGCCAGGCGCCGGTCGGCATCTGGCTGGTGATGAGCGTGCTGCGGCTGCCCACCCGGTCGTCCAGCAATTCCAGCAGGTCCTGCCGCTCCTGTGCCCCGATGGGGGCGATGGCCAGGTCGTCCAGCACCAGGACATCCAGACGCGCCAGCTGGGCCAGACGGCGGCTGAAGCTGCCATCGCCATGGGCCACCTGCAATTCCTGCAGCAGCCTTGTGGCGCGGGTGTACAGCACGCTGAAGCCCTGGCGTGCGGCCTGCTGGGCCAGCGCACACCCGAGCCAAGTCTTGCCGCAACCGGTGGCCCCCGTGATCAGCACATTGCGGCCATGGCGGATCCAGTCGCCGCCGGCCAGCGCGGTGATGAGGTGACGGTCCAGGCCGCGGCCGGCACGCCAGTCGATGTCTTCGACGCAGGCGCTGCTGACCTTGAGCTTGGCGGCCTTCAGCAGTCGCGCCACGCGCTTGCCGTCGCGCCAGTCCAGCTCGCGCTGCACCAACAGCGCCAGGCGTTGGTCGAAGGGCAGTTGCTCAGCGGCAGCTTGCGTGCCCGTGTCGGCGAGCGCGGCGATCATGCCGTCCAGGCGCAGGCCGCGCAGTTGATCCAGGGTGTGTTGTTGCAGCATGGCGGTATCGTGGTCCGTGGTTGTGCTGGGGGCGCAGAGGGTCGTCGTTACGGTGGCCATCAGTGGTGCCCGTAGTAGCCGGGCCCGCGCACGTTGTCGTGCGCTGGCATGGGCGCGGCGGTGCCGCCCAGCAGGCTGCTGTCGCGCCGATCCAGCCCGCAGGCCAGGATCGACTTGACGCTGCGGTAGTGCGGCGCGCGGATGGACTGCGCGCGGGCGCAGGCCGCCTCCAGGCGGTCGTCGCCGTATTCGCGAGCCAGCCGCATCAGGCCCAGGCAGGAGCGGTAGCCCTGCTCGGGGTGGGCACGGTGCGCCATCTGCCAGCGCACCACGCCGGCGGTGGCCGCGCCGATGCGCTCACCCCAGCTGATGAGCTTGGCCGGCGTCCACTGCAAGTGCGCCCGATGCGACGCTGGCATGTGCTCGGCCACCGTGGTGAAGGCGCCGACCTTGGCGCTGCGCACATGGGCGGCGATGCGCTGGCGGCGCAACAGCACTTCCAGCGTGCTGGCCGTGATGCGCAACTCCACCGCCGCGCCGACGTGCTGGTGCGGCACCGAGTAGTAGTGGCCCTCGAAGGCGACGTGGTAGTCGATGTTCACGCGCGCAGGCTTGAACTGCGCCAGCACCATCGCGGTGGCCGGCAGCGGCTTCAAGACCGGCGCGTCCAGCGCGGCGAAGGCCGAGGCCCTGCAGCCGGGCAGCTTCTTGAACGGTCGCTGGTTCAGCTCCATCAGCAGTTCGGCAATGGCCTGGTTGAGCTCGGCCAGGCTGAAGAAGCGCCGATGGCGCAGCCGCGCCAGGATCCAGCGCTCGACCACCTGCACGCCGACTTCGACCTTGGCCTTGTCCTGCGGTCGGCCCGGGCGCGCGGGCAGCACGGCCAGGCCGTAGTGCTCGCCCAGCTCCTGCATCAGCCGCGCGGTGGCGGGCTCGTAGGCGTCGGGGTTGGCGATCAGCGCGCGGGGCTGGTCGGGCACCAGCAGCCGCGGCACGCCGCCGATGAACGCGAGCGTGTCGATGATCGAGCCCACCCAGTCGGCGGCCGTCTGCTGCCAGGTGGCGCAGGCGTAGGTGTAGTTCGACGCGCCCAGCACGGCCACGTACACCTGGGCGCGGCGGATCTCGCCCGTGCAGGCGTCCACCACCGGCACCGTCTGGCCGGCGTAGTCAACGAACAGCCGCTCGCCGCCGGGGTGGACCTGGCGCATCGAGCGCCTCAGCCGCTTGGTCCAGGCACGGTACTTCTCGCAGAAGGCGCTGTAGCGGTAGGCCGCCTCACCAGCTGCGGCGCGGTATTCCTCCCACAGGAGTTGCAGCGTGACGCCGGGGCGCTTGAGTTCCTGGTGCAACGCGGCGTAGTCGGGCTCAGCCCGGGTGGTGCTGCGCGGGCGTGGCGGCGGGTACAGCCTGGCCTGCAGTTCGTCGTCGCTCAGCGTGCTGGCCAGCGGCCAGTCGACGCCGGCGTCGCGCGCATACAGCGCGATCTCGCTGACGGTGGTCTTGCTGACGCCCAGCGCGGCAGCAACCTGCCGCATGCTCAGGCCGGAGTCACCGGCCAGCAGTTGCAGTGCTTGTCTGATCTTGCTCATGAGGACCCTTGGTGTGGGCATCGCCTCTCCCGGCCAAAAAGCCGGGCAGCCTATGCCTCGTTGGGTCACTCAGAACACCGCCGCCGGTGTCCACGATCAAGATGGAACGCTGTCCGCCTTCAGCGTGGAACGGTGTCCGCCTTCACGGTGGAATGCTGTCCGCCATCAGAGCGGAATGGCGTCCGGGATGGCGTGGAATACGCACAGAAAGTCTCCAACTTGCCGGACGTCGCCGAACGGCTGAAGGCGCAGGGCTTGGTCCAGGACGAACTCACGCTAGCCCAGTTTGATCAATTCATCGCCCGCGACATTCGCAAGATGGCGAAGCTCGTTCGCGACGGCGGGATCACCCTCGAATAGACGCAGTGCGTCCCTTGGTTTGAAGTGCCGGGGCGCTTTGCTCCGACTCAGGAGCTCTCACATGGCAAGCATCACAGGCGGCAAGGCCGTCGTCGAATCACTCCAAGCCGAAGGCGTTTCGCACGTCTTCGGGCTCATCGGTTCCGCGGGCATGGAAATCTTCGATGCCCTCTTCGATGCCTCCGACATCAGGTTCATCGGCGTGCGCGACGAGCGCACCGGCGTACACATGGCCGACGGTTACGCCCGCGCATCAGGCCAGGCTGGGGTCTTTCTCGCCGGCCAAAACGGACCAGGTGCAACCAATCTGGTCACCGGCCTCGCTCAGGCTCATGCGGCGTATTCGCCGGTTGTTGCGCTGGCAGGTTCTCTGTCCTCCTCGCATATCCACCGTGATGCCTTCCAGGAAGTAGACCAGCAGTCTCTCTTCAAGCCGATTACCAAAAAGACCTTGATGCTCACGCAAAGTGCGCGAATTCCCGAGATGGTGCGAGAGGCGTTCCGCGTGGCCCTCAGTCCGCGGCGCGGCCCCGTGGTGGTGAACCTCCCGCGTGACCTCCTTGCGGAAACCCTCGAGTCCGCCGGCGCGCCAGCATCGGAGTGCCGTCGGTCCGACGGCGGCTTCACCGCATCGCGCGCGCTTCTCGAGAAGGCACGCGCACTCCTGGCGGGTGCGAAGCGCCCGCTGATTCTCGCGGGCGGCGGCGTCAAGAACTCACGCTGCGGCGAAGCGGTACTCGACTTGGCGGCCTTGCTGGAAGCGCCGGTCGTCACGTCACCGGGCCACGGTGATGCCGTGTCGTGCAATCACCGTCTGTACGCTGGGCAGGTCGGTCCGCGCGGCAATGCCGTAGCGTCCGATCTTGCCAAGCGCGCTGACGTGATCCTCGCGCTAGGCACGCGACTCGGCTTCAACACGACGTTCTATACCTACGACAACCTCAGCAAGGACGCCCGCATCATCCAGGTCGAGTCGGAGCCTACGGCGATCGGCCGGTTCTTCCCGGTGGAAGTTGGCGTGCTGGCAGCGGCAGGCGATGTCACACGAGACCTGGTCGCGGCACTCAGCGGCCATGAGCCTGCGAAGGAAGTGACGGATTGGACGCACACCTTCGTCGCGGCCCGCGCCGCGTTGCTCGAACAGCGCGATGCCGATGCCGGCGAAGGCACCGATCCGCTGCAACCGGGCTTCCTCTTCAAGACCTTGCGCAAGGTGATTCCCGACGACGCCATGTTCACGATGGACGCCGGCACCCTGTGTCTGCAGGCCACCGACAACATGCGCTACGTGCGGCCTCCTTCTCTGTTCACGCCGCTCGATTTCGGCCTCGTAGGCTTTTCCTACGCCTGCGGCTTGGGCGTGAAGCTCGCGTGCCCCGACCGCACCGTCGTGAGCCTGATGGGCGACGGAGGCTTTGGCATGGCGCACAGCGAGATCGGCACCGCCGTGCAGTACGGCATCAACACCGTCTGCATCGTGATGAACAACGGCTGCTGGGGTGCGGAGAAGGCCTATCAGCGCGACTTCTTCGGTGAGCGCTACATCGGCGCGGACGTGCCGAACCCGCCGTACGACAAGCTTGCCGAACTCTGGGGCGCTCGTGGCTTTCGCGTTGACCGCGCGGCTGACCTCGCAGGTGCCGTCGCCGAAGCCATCGCCTGCGGCAAGCCGGCGATCGTGGACGTCAGCGTCGACCCGAATGCGCTTTACAGCTTCCGCCGCGATTCCTTCAAGCACCGCGCGAAGAATGGCTGATACCGAGACCTTTGACTTTATCGTCGTCGGCGCGGGCTCAGCCGGCTGCGCCGCGGCCAATCGTCTAAGTGAGTCGGGGCGCTGGCGCGTACTCCTGCTTGAAGGTGGCGGCGCCGACAGGAACGTGTGGATTCACATGCCGCTTGGCGTTGGCAAGCTCCTCATCAACGACCGGTACGCGTGGCGCTTCGAGACCGAACCGCAGCAGTCTTTGCGAGGCCAGCGCATCTACTGGCCCCGCGGCAAAGTGCTGGGCGGCTCCAGTGCGCTGAACGGCATGGCATACGTGTGGGGCGATCCACTTGAGTATGACAGCTGGCAGACCCACGGCGTGACCGGCTGGAACTTCACAGACCTGCTCCCCTATTTCAAACGCATGGAGCGCATCGAATCCACCATCAATCCGCTGCGCGGGCGCGATGGGCCGTTGCGCGTGAACGACCGCGGTGTTGCGGATCGAGATCGCACTTCCGACGCTTGGATAGAGGCATGCAGCGAGAGCGGCATACCCAGGACGCCGGACTACAACGCAGTGAGCTACGAAGGCGTCCGTTACTTGGAACAGACGGCTTGGAACGGCCGCCGATGGAGTGCCGCGGTGGCCTACCTGCGCCCCGCACGCAAACGGCCGAACCTTGTCGTCCGTACAGGCGCACTTGTGCGTCGTGTAGTGCTGCAGGGCGCGCGCTGTACGGGCGTCGAGTACGAATGGCAGGGCCAGGTCTACACAACGCAGGCGTCGCGCGAGGTCGTGCTGTCCGCCGGTGCCGTGCAGTCACCTCAACTGCTGGAGCTGTCAGGCATCGGAAACCCCGACGTGCTTCGCAACGCGGGCATCCAGCCGGTGCATGAACTGCGCGCCGTCGGCGAAAACATGAGCGACCACCTTCAGGTGCGCTGCGCATACCGCAGCAGCATCCCGGAGACCATCAACGACCTGATGCGAAGCCCGCTGAAGAAGGCACAGGCGGGTTTGCAATACATGTTCACGCGGCGCGGACTACTCGCCAGCACGTCGTCGACGGCGCACGCGATCACGCGCGCGCAGCCGGGTGCGCAGCGTCCCGACGTGATGGTGCGCATTTATCACATCAGCGGCAAAGATCGCTACTCACGCAGCCCCGGTGCAGGAATCGATCCGTTCTCAGGATTCTCCATTGGTGGCTTCATGTTGTACCCACGCTCTCGAGGGAGCGTGCACTGCGTTTCGGCCGATCCGCATGCGTTCCCCAGCATTCAGCCGAACTATCTGTCACATGGAGACGATTGCGCCACTACCGTTAGCCTGCTCCGCCTGATCCGCAGAATCGCGAAGCAACCTGCACTGTCTAGCGTGATCCTCGCCGAGGAGCGTCCGGGCCCCGCCACCGACGGTGAGGCGGAACTCCTCGAATACGCCAAGGACTGCGGTCAGACGGCATGGCACACGGTAGGTTCTTGCGTCATGGGCACGTCTTCGGTCAACTCCGTGGTCGATTCGAAGCTGAAGGTGCACGGTATCGCTGGCTTGCGCGTGGCGGACATCTCTGTGATGCCGACGATTGCATCGTCCAACACAAACGCACCGGCCATCATGATTGGCGAGCGCTTGGCCGACTTCGTTCTAGCCGACACGGTGCGACCCTAGGAGGCGCGTTCATGGCAAATAAGAGCATTCCAACGCCCAACTGCCAGGCACACATCGCCAAGGGTGACTGGAACCCACTGTGGGACCAACTGCGCGAGCTAG
>JAHBZS010000087.1 GCA_019635285.1 Rubrivivax sp.
CGGGCTGGGCCAGATCGGCCGGCGACACCCAGGCCTTGATGCCGTGCTCAGCCGCCAGCGCGGTGGCCAGCACCTTGAGCTTGTCGGCGCTGCGCGCCACCAGCACCAGGTTGAAGCCGGCGCGCGCAAAGCGCTGTGCCAGTGCTTCACCGATGCCCGACGAGGCGCCGGTGATCAGCGCGGTCTGGCCTTGTCCGACGGGTTGGCGGGCCATCGCGCTCAGCCTTGGCCGACGACCAGGATCTTGCCGTCGCGCTCACCGGCTTGCGCCGCGGCCACGGCCTCCTGGATGCGCTGCACCGGGTAGGTGGCGTGGATGCGCGCCTTCAGCTGGCCGCGCGCCATCGCCTGCGTCAACTGGCCGTACAGCGCGCGCTGCTGCTCGCGCGTGGCCACGCGGAACCACTTGGCCAGCCAGAAGCCGCGCACCGTGAGGTCGTTGAAGACGAAGGACTGCGCCGACACCACGCAGGGCTCGCCGCTCATCAGCCCGTAGTTGACCAAGGTGCCGCCTTCGGCCAGGCAGCGCGCCAGGCGTTCGGTGGCCATGCCGCCGACCGCGTCGATGCCCAGGCGCACCGGCGCGCCGCCGGTGGCTTGTTTCACCCGGTGGTGCAGGTCGTCGCCGTCCACCAGCACGACGTCGCCGCCCTGGTCCTGCACCGCTGCCACCGCGCCTTCGCGGCGCACCACGTTGACGGTGCGAAAACCGCGCTGGCGCGCCAGCTGGATCAGGTAGCCGCCGACGCCGGAGTTGGCCACGTTCTGCATCACCCAGTCGCCGGGCTTCAGGTCGACGAACTCCGACAGCATCAAAGACGCGGTGGCCGGGTTGACCGTCAGCATCGCCATTTGCTGCGGGTCGGCGCCCTCGGGCAGCGGCACCAGTCGGCGCGCGTCGGCCACCAGGTGCGTGGCCCAGGTGCCGCTGCCGGCCGGCAGCAACACCATCTGGCCCACGGCCAAGCCGGCCACGTCGGCGCCCAGCTCGACGATGCGGCCCACGCCCTCGCTGCCGCCCACGGCCGGCAGCGGCGGCAGCATGCCGTAGCCGCCGGTGAGCATCAGCACGTCCGACGGGTTGATCGGCGCGGCCAACACGGCCACCAGGGCCTGGCCTGGGGCCAGCGCCGGGGTGTCGAACGGCACCGGCTTGATCACGTCTTGCGGCACCGGGCCGCGCTGTTCGTATTGAGCTTTCAGGGCTTGCATGGGTTTCTCCAGAAAGAGGGTGTTCGTGCTGGCGCCGTCAGGCGCGCGAGGCATTGGCGGGGTATACGGTGGCGCGCAGTCCGCTGCGATCGAACGCGCGCCATTGGCCTTCGGGCTGCGCCAGCCGGTCGGCCAGCGCGTACAGCGCCAGTGGGTTGACGCCCAGGCCCAGGTGGCTGGCGGCGACCTCGATGCTTTCACTCATCGGCCCGGCGACCTGCAGGCTGCAGGGCCAGGCCACCACGCCGTCGCTGCGGCTGTAGATCGACGTGGTGGGCACCGGCGGCGGCGTCTGCAGCTCGGCGCGCGACGGTGGCTCGGGCGGGCGGTGCCGGTGCACCCACTGGTAGGTTCGCCAGGCGTTGTTGGCCTGCATCGGGCCGGCAAACGGGCTGCCCAGCGTGACCACCGCACGCACCGCGTGCGGCGCCTGCTTGGCCAGTTCACGCGCATACAGCCCGCCCAGGCTCCAGCCGACCAGGCTGAGCTTGCGGCCGCTGCTGCGGTGCAGGTCCTCGATGCGTTGCAGCGCCTGCTGCAAGGTGTCGCCCCGCGGGCCGACGTTGCGGCCCTGGCCCCAGCCATGCGCGTCATGGCCCAGCGTGCGCAGCAGCCGGCGCAGCGGCCGGGTGCTGAAGTCGGTGGCCAGGAAGCCGGGGTACACCAGCACCGCGTGGCCGTCGCCGCGCGGTGCGCTCAACAACCAAGGCGCCGCAGCCAGGCTGGCGGCGTACTCGAACGGTGCGCGCGCTTCGAGCAGCAGCTTCATCAGGCCGGGGGCTTTGATCGGCTCGGTGCCGGCAGGGGTGGGATCCATGGTCAGGCGATGTTGGCGCGTTGGTCGCGCTGGTGGCGAAAGGCCGAGAGCTGCTGGTAGATGGCCACCCGCGCGCGGTTGATGCCGCCCAGTGGCGCATGCTCGGGCTTGGCGTGGCCGGGGCTGAACGACAGCGTCTCGCCCAGCGCCTCGCGCTCCGGCGTGCGGAAGGTCTGGCGCGGGATGTGCAGCCGCGCCACGGTGACGAAGGGCGACTCGGTTTCGTCCCAACGCACCGCGGCGTCTTCGACCGGCATCGTCCCCTTGCGCAACTGCACGCCGAAGTCGAAGCTCGCGTCATGCCCGTTCAGGTGGGCTTGCATCGCCTGGCTGAGGTAGTCGTCGGCCAGCGTGGCGGGCATCGTGCTGCGGTGTTTGGACGTGGGCATCAGCCCGTACTTCACCACGTCCTTGTCGCCCCAGCGATAGGGTGTGGTGCTCCAGTAGCGTAAGCGGTAACCAGCCGGCGTTCTTGCCTGTCAGCCGATCCCGTGCAAGTCCGAGCGCAGCGGCTGCTCGGCGAAGTGCTGCTTCCACAGCCGTGGCGTGAGTTCGGCCACGCGGCTGGCCGGATGCTGGCCCACGCGCTGCAGGACATCGACGAAGTACGTGTACGGCTCGATGCCGTGCAGCCTGCATGTCGTGATCAGGCTTTGCACGATGCCGGCATGCTTGGCGCCGACCTCCGTCCAGCAGAACAGCCAGTTCTTGCGGCCCAGCGGGATCGGCCGCAACGCCCGCTCCAGGTGGTTCGTGTCCATCGGCACGTCCTCGTCGCCCAGGAACACCATCAACTGCGCCTTGCGTTCGCGCGCATAGGCCAGCGCCTGGGTCAGCTTGTTGCTCGGCAGCAGGCCCTGGCGCGCGAGCTGCTCGTCGACCCAGGCGAAGAACTGCTCGACCAGCGGCTTGGCGTGCTCCAGCCGGTGCAGCCGCTTGCTCTCGCCGCTCAAGCCCTTGTGGCCGATGACGGCCTCGACCTCGTAGACCAGGCCGATCATCTTCAGCGCCTGATCGGCCGCTTGCGGCTCGGCATTCAGCGCCTCGAAGAAGCCGCGCCGTGTGTGCGCCCAGCACTGCGCGTGCGTCACGCCGGTGGCTTCGGCGTAGCGGCTGTAGGCCGCATAGCCGTCGCTGAGCAGCACCGCGCCCGGCTGCGCCTTGTCGCCCAGCAGTTCCTTCACGCAGGCGTGTTGGCGCGACTCGAAGAACGGGAAGCACACCTCGCCCAGCTCGCCGTACACCGGCCAGAAGTAGCCCGCCTTCATCTTGCCCGGTCCGGCCCGGCCGGCCTTGATCGGTGTTTCGTCCACCGCCTTGACGCGGCTGCGCCGGATCGATTCGAGCTGCGCGTCGTAGATCGGCTCCAGCAACTGCGCGCCTTGAGCCACCAGCTGCGTCAACCAGGGCCGGCTGAGCTTGAAGCCGGCTTCGGTCAGCCGCTGGTGCTGGCGGTACAGCGGCAGATGCCACTGGAACTTGTCGACCATCACGCCGGCGATGAAGCTCACGTCGGCGCGGCTGCCCTCGATGACGCCCACCGGCGCCGGCGGGCAGTGCAGGGTTTGGGTGTCGCGGCGCTTGATCACCGGTCGTACGTACTTCAGCACCACGTAGGCGCCCGGGCGCTGCGCCAGGCGGTGGCTGACCTTCTGGCCGACGATCTCGTACTGCGCGGTGAACTGCTCGGCGCTCAGGCCCTGCACTTCGGGGTTGGGCACCTCGATGCTGACCACCGGCACCCGGGCCTCGTCGAAGAACGGTACGCTGGCGGCGTCGTCGATGAAGTCGCTGCGGGCACGGCGTCGCTTGTGCGCGGGCACGTCCTGCTCGAGCGCGGGCGTTGCCGGCTCCACCGGCATCGGCTCGCCCAGCAATTGACCAAGATGCAGTTGCTGCGCGTCGGGCAGCGGCGCGTAGCGCTCGCTCTTTTGGCCGAAGATCTGGCGCCGGAACCATTCGATCTGGGCGCGCAGCCCCTCGATCTGTGCGGCTTGCGCGCGCAGCAGTTGCGCCACGTGCTGCATGTCCATGGCGGCCAGTTCCGCCGCATCGGGCATGCGCGTGAGCACTGCGTTTGACATGGCGGGTCATGCTACGCAAGCCCCGAACTGCGCACCACGGGAGTGATCCGAATTGCCTTCCTTGCGGGGCGCGCCGTCGGAATCGACGAATTGATGTTCGTGCCGCTGATCGCGTGAACTGCCATGTCGATAGCGCTTGAGATAACGGCGCGGCTCGATGCCTTCGAGCAGCAATTTGAGCTGCGTGCAGTCGATCTCGCGCGTGCGCGCCTGCGACCAGTCGCCGATGAACTGCCCGGCCTCCAGCCGCTTGGCCCACACGCACCAGCCGCTGCGGTCGAAGTACAGCACCTTGATCTGCCGGCCGCTGCGGTTGACGAAGACGTACAGGTCCCCGCCGGTCGGGTCCTGGGGGAAGGCTGCGCGTGCCACGGCGTACAGGCCGTCGAAGGACTTGCGCATGTCCACCGCCTGGCCATACAGGTACACGCGCACGCGGGACTCGGGGAAGAACATCACCGCCTCACGATCTGCAGCACGACGCCACCACCGAGGTCCAGGCGCAGCTCCACGCCGGCACCGGCATCACGCGGCGGCGTGGCCAGGTGTCCCAGGTCGATGAAGCCTGCTGTTTGAGGCGGCACGGCCAGCTCCGATCGCCCACCGCGGTGAGGTACAGCAACTTCTGCGTCGCCGGCCGAGCCGAGTCGTTCGCGCCAGCGGTAGAAGCTGCTCGTGCTCAGCCCCTCACGGGCACAGAACGCGCTGACCGTCATGTCGGCTTCGCCGAAGCGCAGCATCACCTCGCGCCAGTTGCGTGTGTCCAGTCGCCGCCGCCGCTGTTCACCCATCGCCGTCTCCTCACGTCATGTCGATGTGAGGGATTGTCGAAACCGATCAAGCGCAGGGGAAGGACGCCGGTGGCTTACCGGTTACCCAGTAGCGCAGGTCCAGCGGCGACGTGGGCCGGCTGCGCGCGCCTTTGAGCGCCTTCAGCACCGAGCCCTGGCCGGTGAGCACCAGCTTGGCCAACAGCAGCAGTGGCGAGCGTTCGATCGAGTAGTACACCGCGTCGCGGAACAGCTTCACCGTGCCCAGTGGCATGGTCGGGTGGTTCATCAGCACGAAGTCCTGGCCCAGCGGCTGGCCGGCATCGTCCAGCAGCTTGATCGCCAGGCCGCGCAGGTCGGGCACGGCGTCTGACTGCGGCTTGCCGCTGGCGTTGGACGCGCGCAGCCAGCAGTCGTAGGTCTTGGCCTCGCGGAACACGCCCACGCGCAGGGGGGGCCGGCAGCTGGGGCTCGATGACGAAGCGGCCACGCAGCACGCCCAGCGACTTGGGGTGCGCGTCGCGCCGGGTGGCGCCGGCGGCGTAGTCGCGTGCCATCTTGCGCTGCAGGATGCCGGCCATCTCGGCGATCAGCGCCGCCTCTTGCGGCGATGAGGTCAGGGTCAAGTCGCTCATGAATGGGGCTTCGAGGGGGTAACGGCTGTCAGGTCGACACCCGATGGACAAAGGGGGCCGGGGCCGCGATAACCGGTGCATGGTTTTCGACGAGGGCTCGATCAAGCCCGCACCCACCACCAGCCGGGCTTCGGCCGACGAGCGCATCCACCCGCCGTACAAGATCGCCACGCT
>JAHBZS010000088.1 GCA_019635285.1 Rubrivivax sp.
TGGTGAAGTCAGGCCCCGCCTCGCGCGCGCGACCCTTGGGCGGCGGCTGCGGATCCAGCCCGAGGTGGGTGAGGATCTTCTCGATCACCGGCCGCTCGAGGATGGCCGCAATGATCTTCAGTTCCCCGGCGCCGCAGTTCGGGCAGTGCTGCATGTCGATGTCGAACACGCGCTTGAGCAGCCGTGCCCAGCTGATGCGGTGCGGCCGGGCCTGAGTCGTTTCGACGTTGCACTCGCCGGCAACTGCGACTTCGGTGGCCTGCGCTTGCACCTCGGGTCCCTGCGGCACCACCAGCGGGCGCAGCTTGGCGTTCGGTGCCAGAACGCCGTGAAATCTGATGAGGTGTAGCCGCGGCCGCGGAACCAGCGCAGCCAGCCGCTGCATGAACTCCAGCGGGCTCATGACCAGATGCGTGGTGCCGTCGCGCCACGGGGTCTTGAGCTTGAGCTCGACCTGCCCGGCGTCGTTGAGCTGTACCCGTTCGTCGGACAGCGCCGGCCGGGTGATGTAGCGGCACAGCTGTTCCAGCGGCTTGCGATCGTGTGCCTCGACCCTCACGGCGGCGTGCAGACTGAACCCGTCAATGTCGGCGCACAGGGGCTGCCGAGCCGCACCCTCCCGCGGCATCGCACCGCGCAGGGTCAGCAGCTTCTGCCCAGCACGGGGCCCGAAGGCGATGCGGTAAGTGATGGCCGCCGCCTGCAGCGGCCGCAGCGTGCGCGCCTCGTCCCCGTCGGCTTGCGGTTCGGCCAGGTAGGTCTGCCCCATCTCCTCGATCAGCACGCCCCGGCGCGTGAGCATCTTCATGAGCCGGGTGATCACTGTGTGCAGCAGCGCGTCCAGTTCGTCGTCGGTGGGCGCACCGGCTTCGACGAAGGTCGGCGTGCCGTCGGCGTCGCAGCGGTACACGCCGTCCAGAACGAGGCAGTGAAGGTGAATGTTGAGATTGGCCGCGGATCCAAAGCGTTGGATCAGCGTGACGGCGCCGCCGTGGCCTTCGTCGGTCTTGATCTGGGCGCTATCCAGCAGATGGCGCGTGAGCACGCGCTGCACCACCTGCAGCACCGGTGTGACCAGCTCGGGCTGCGCGGCCAGCAACAAGCGAAGTGGGATTGGCAGCGATAAGACCCATTGCCGTACTGGCACGTACGGGATGACTTGGTCAACCAGGTGCGCCGCGGTCTGCGACATGCGCCGCGCGCCGCACGAGGGGCAGAATCCCCGGCGCTTGCAGCTGAACGCCAGCAGCTTGTCGTGGCCGCATTCGCCGCAGCGCAGCCTGAGGAAGCCGTGCGCCAGGATGCCGCACTCGAGGAAGGCGTCGAACTCGTCCTTGATGAAGCGCGGCAGCTCGGCCCCGGTGCTGGCTTCGGTGTGGGCAATGAAGCTAGCCGCGTGCTGCTGCACCAGGCGATACAGCGTCGTGTTCTCCGGGCGATGCCGCTCGTAGTGGATCGGGACGCCACCCGGCGCCCTCTGGGGTTGCTTCGCCGTGGCTTGCACGCATGGCTCCCGAGGCGGTGAGCCCGCACGGTCTCAAGTCGCGCACGGCGTTGCAATCGCCCTGTCGGGCGCCTACCTGTGGGGGCCTGCTTGCGGGTGGCTACCTTCGGGTGGCTAACTCCACGCCGCCGCCGGCTTCAGCGTGGCCGGGTGAGATGCCAGGAAGCCGCCCTTCACCTACGACAGCTCATGGCCGCGGGACTAAACCGCTCGCGCGGTACCCGCTCCGGGTGAGGTTGAGGTAGTCCGCAGCGCCACTGGTTCTGCCAAGTTGGCATCGAGGCAATCCGCCTCGATCGTCAACGGAGCTGCAACCATGGACACGACCACCCGCGCCGGCACGCCGCTGCGTCAACGCATGATCGAAGACATGCGCATGCGCAAGCTGGAGCAGAAGACCCAGGATGCCTACATCCGCGCCGTCCGCAAGCTCACCGGGTTCCTCAAGCGCTCGCCCGACACCGCCAGCGTCGAGGATCTGCGCAACTTCCAACTTCACCTGGTCGACGCCGGTACGTCGCCGATCACGCTCAATGCCACTCTGACCGGGCTGAAGTTCTTCTTCGACATCACACTGGGCCGCGGCGAGTTGATGGCGCGGATGCAGCCGGTGAAGCTGCCACGTACCGTCCCCGTCGTGTTGAGCATGCAGGAGGCGGCCGCGCTGATCGCCGCGGCGCGCAACATCAAGCATCAGGCGGCGTTGTCTGTGGCCTATGGCGCCGGGCTGCGCGCCAGCGAGGTCTGCCGGCTCAAGGTCGGTGACGTCGACAGCGAGCGCATGGCACTGCGAGTCGAGCAGGGCAAGGGCGCCAAGGATCGCTACGCCATGCTCAGCCCCGTGGTGCTGCAGCGTCTGCGCGCCTGGTGGCGCATCGGTCGTGCGCAGGGCAAGATCTTCCCCAACGGCTGGCTGTTCCCGGGCCTCGATCCGATGGAGCCGCTCACCGCGCGGCAGCTCAACCGCGCCGTGCACGACGCGGCGGCGGCCGCCGGCATCGCCAAGCGCGTGACCACGCACACGCTGCGCCACTCCTTCGCCACCCACCTGCTGGAGCGCAAGGTCGACATCCGCGTGATCCAGGTGCTGCTTGGCCACAAGAAGCTCGAGACGACGTCGATCTACGCCCACGTGGCCACCGATCTGCTGCGCGAGGTGATCGGCCCGCTGGAGGAGTTGCCACCGAAGTCGTGAGGCCGCCGCCGTGGGGCGGCCTGCCCTGGAGGTCGCCGACATCTTCCGTGAGCACGGCCCGGCCTGGCGCGAGGCGCAGCGCGGGCACCTGAGCCTCGCACAGCTCAAGGTAATGTCGGCCATCACCCGGTGCCGCACGGCGGCGCTGGGAGGCCATGTGCTGCGCTGCGACCGCTGCGGCACCGACCAGATCGCCTACAACTCGTGCCGCAACCGGCACTGCCCGAAGTGCCAGAGCACGGCCGCCCAGCGCTGGCTCGATGCGCGGCAGGCCGACTTGCTGCCGGTGGAGTACTACCACCTCGTCTTCACGCTGCCGGCACCCATCGCCGACATCGCGTACACGAACAAGGCCGCGATCTACGGGCTGCTGTTCGACGTCGCCGCCGAGGTGCTGCAGACCATTGCGGCAGACCCCAAGCGCCTGGGCGCGCGCATCGGTGCGATGCTGGTGCTGCACACCTGGGGCTCGGCGCTGACGCACCACCCGCATGTGCACGGCATCGTGCCCGGCGGCGGGCTGTCCGCGGACGGTCAGCGCTGGGTTGCGTGCCGGCCGGGGTTCTTCCTGCCGGTGCGGGTGCTGTCACGACTGTTCCGGCGCCGCTTCCTCCAGGAACTGCAGCGGCTGCACGAGGCGGGCCAACTGCGGTTCTTCGGTGATCATGTCGAGCTTGCCGACGGCCAGGCCTTCAGCCACTGGCTGGCACCGATGCGTCGGTGCGAGTGGGTGGTCTATGCCAAGCGGCCGTTTGCCGGACCCGAGGCCGTGCTGGCCTACCTGTCGCGCTACACGCACCGGGTGGCGATCTCCAACAGCCGCCTGCTGGCGCTGGACGAGCGCGGCGTGACGTTCCGCTGGAAGGACTACCGGGCCAAGGGGCGCACGCGCTACAAGGCCATGACGCTCGCGCCGGATGAGTTCATGCGCCGCTTCCTGCTGCACGTGCTGCCCGGCGGCTTCCATCGCATCCGGCACTACGGGCTGCTGGCCAACGGCCATCGACGCAACAACCTCGCGACGGTTCGCCGGTTGCTGATGCCGCCGGCCAGCGACCAGAGCGCCACCGGCGATGCAGCGCTGGCGAACACCGAGCCTGCCGCTGCGCCGCCCACCTTCGTGTGCCGGCACTGCGGTAAGCCGATGCTGGTCGTGCGGCTGCTCGAGCCCGACCCCGCCATCCGTGCGCCACCCAGAAGGGCCGCCGCATGACCAGCGCCCGCACTCTTCGTCGTCCGCCGCGTCACGGTGGCCGGGCGGCCTCGCGCCAAGCCGCGTACGGTGCATGTCTTCCTGGGTGTCTGCGCCCGATTTGCCAGCGCAGAGTGGCTCGATGTCCGCCTTGGCGAGGGCTGCCCCCACAGCGGACGCTGCAATCTCACGCTCCGATGCAGCCAGCGTGTGGGCATTCGCCATAGCGACCGCGCATTCAACGCCCCCCGTGGCATGCGCCGCGGTTTCCTCCCCCGAGGCTTGTCCGACACCTGCCCTCAGGCCGGTGCTGGTTGACGGCTGGCTGCGCACGCGGGCAGGTGTCCGACAACCCTAAACAGGTCGAGCCGAAGAGAGCTTCAGACTCGTCGCCCGAAACCTGTCATCCGCAGATGCTCCGCGACAAGAATCTCGAGTGCTTCGGGAAGGACCGGTTATGGCCGACCGCCGCAGGCCACGAACGTCAGCTTCGCAGACGCGGAACGTGAAGGATCCGCGCCGGTCGTCGGGCAGCTTCGGAGCGAATCGAAGGGCTGGTAT
>JAHBZS010000089.1 GCA_019635285.1 Rubrivivax sp.
TGTGCGCGCCGACCGAACTTTGACCACCCGTGCCGACTGAACATTGACCAGGGGGGGAAGCCCGTCTCGATCGAGGCGAGCTGTGGATAAGTCTAAGGTCTTTGCTGTTGTCGGTACTCCGTTGTTCGGCATCGATGGTGCGCGGGGCAAGCCGCGCAGGGCGTAGCCCGTAGCGGCTTGCCCCGCGCGGCGGCCGGTCAGAACGGCTCGTCGTCCGGCGCCGGCTTGGCACGTCGGGCCTGCTCACGCGCCTTAATGCGCGTCTTGGCCGTGGCGCTGGAGTGCCGGAAGCGGTAGCTCTCGTTGCCGGTCTCCACGATGTGGCAGTGGTGCGTGAGCCGGTCCAGCAGCGCGGTAGTCATCTTCGCGTCGCCGAAGACGGCGGCCCACTCGCCGAAGGTTAGGTTGGTCGTGATCATCACACTGGTGCGCTCGTACAGCTTGCTCAGCAGGTGGAACAGCAGTGCTCCGCCGGCCTGGCTGAACGGCAGGTAGCCCAACTCGTCCAAGATGACCGCGTCCATGCGCATCAGGTTCGCCGCGATCCGCCCGGCCTTGCCCTCGGCCTTCTCGCGCTCCAGCGCATTGACCAGGTCCACCGTCGAGTAGAAGCGCACCCGCTTGCCATGCCGCGTGATGCCGGCCACGCCGAGCGCGGTGCACAGGTGCGTCTTGCCGGTGCCTGGCCCGCCGATGAACACCGCGTTGTGCGCGGCCTCGGTGAACGACAGATCGGCCAGCTGGTCTATCAGCGCCCGGTCGACCTTGGAGGCGTCGAAGTCGAAGCCCGCCAGGTCGCGGTGCGCCGGGAAGCGCGCCGCGCTCATTTGGTAGCTCACCGAGCGCATCGCCCGGTCGGTGCCCTCGGCCTGCAGCAGGTGCTCGATCAGCCAGCGCGAGCTGTCCACGCCGACGCCGCCACCCTGGGCCACGAGGTCGGCCCAGGCGCCGGCCATGCCGTGCAGCCGCAATGCCCTCAGTTCGGCGGTCACGTCACGCATGGTCCACCTCCTGGCCGGCCTGGTCGCGCAGGCCGTCGTAGCGGCCCGTGTCCGCACGCGGCGCTTCGTTCAGACGCAGCGCCGTCTCCACCTTCTCTGGTGGCGGACTCGCGGTGAGGCGCCCGATTACGTTGAGCACGTGCTCGGCGCTGACAGCGCCGCTCTCCAGCACCAGCTCGGCGGCCACGAGCACGGCGTCCAGTCCGGCGGTGGGCACCGCCGCGAGCACCTGCGCCGTCACGCGGTCGCCTCCAGGGCGGCGCAGCAGCGCCTGCTGCAAGGCCAGAAGCGGCGCGGGCATGTCGGCGAACGGCGCGCCGTTGCGCAGTACACCGGGCTTGCGCTGCACCAGCGGGATGTAGTGCTGCCAGTCATAGCTGGTCTGGCCGCGGTCGCTCAGGCGCGCATGGCTGGCGACGATCTTGTCCTCGGCCACGACGACCACGCGCGTGGGGTACAGCCGGGTCGAGACCATGTGCCCGGCCAGCTCGCACGGCACCGAGTAGCGGTTGCGCAGCACCGTCACCAGACAGGTGCTGGACACGCGTGCCGGGTTCTCGACATAACCATCGAAGGGCTCGGGCATGGGCATGAGCTGCGGCAGCTCGTGCTCGAGCATCTCGGCCACGCTGAACTGGCCGTGCTCCGGGTGCCGGATCTCCTGCCACAGGGCCCGGCAGCGCACCGCCAGCCAGGCGTTGAGTTCGTCGAAGGAGCCGAAGCGCTGGCGCGCAGCCTCGATCCACACGCGCCGGCGGCTGTCCTGCACGTTCTTCTCCACCCGGCCCTTCTCCCAGCCCGAAGCGACGTTGCAGAAGTCCGGGTCGAACAGGTAGTGCGCGCTCATCGCCGCGAAGCGCGCGTTGACCACGCGCCCCTTGCCCTTCTTCACCTTGTCGACCGCGGTCTTCATGTTGTCGTAGATGCCCCGGCGTGGGATGCCGCCCAGCGCCGCGAAGCTGCGCGTGTGCGCGTCGAACAGCATCTCGTGGCCCTGCGTCGGGTAGGCCACCAACCAGAACGCACGCGAGGCGCACAGCTTCAAATGCGCGAGCTGAAGGCGCCGGTAGATGCCGCCGATGACCAGGCCTTCTTCACTCCAGTCGAACTGGAACGCGTCGCCAAGCTCGAAGCTCAGCGGCACGAAGGCGCTGGTGGCGCTGACCTTGCCTTGCTCGTCGCGCCAAGCCCGGAGGTAGTCGGTCAGCCGCGTGTAGCCACCTTCGTAACCCAGGGCCTGCAACTCCACATGCAGCGCCCGCGCCGTGCGCCGCTCGTGCCGCGGGCGGTGCCCGTCGGCCTTCAACGCCTTGTTCAGCGCCTCAACAAACGGCGCCAGCTTCGTCGGCATCTCCCGACGCCGGTACCTCGGCTCGGCACCCTGCGGCGCCTTAAGCCACTTCTTGATCGTGTTGCGCGACAGACTCGTCAGCCGCGCAATCTCGCTGATCGACTTCCCTTGCCGGAAGTGCATCGAGCGGATCTTGCCCATCATGGCCATGGTGATCACTCCTTCATCCCCGCTGCACAAAAAAGCAGCAGGGTAGGTTGAACACCCTGGTCAGTTTTCGGTCGGCATCACCCGGCTTTGCTGGTCAATTTTCGGTCGGCGTCAACA
>JAHBZS010000009.1 GCA_019635285.1 Rubrivivax sp.
TGGTCGATGCCTGCCCGCGCGCAGGCATCGCCGCACCCCCTTTTTGAGACTTCCATGCCTCGACTTCATCCCCTTGCCGCCGCGCTGCTCGCGGCCCTCGCCTGGCTGCCCATGACCAGCCGCGCCTCCTGCGGCGCGGCGTTCTGCAGCGTCAACACCGACTGGAACGTGCAGGGCGTGTTTGCCGAACCCGGCGGCCGCGCCGAACTGCGCTACGAGTTCCTGCGCCAGGGCCAGCTGCGTGCCGGCAGCCGCAAGGTCTCGCCCGATCAGGTGGGCGGCCACCATGAGGAACGCTTCACCGTGAACCAGGCGCTGTTCGGCAGCTTCGACTACAACTTCGGCGACTGGGGCCTGAGCCTGGTCGTGCCGGTGGTCAAGCGCGAACACGAGCACCTGCACAACCACCATGGCGCCGAGCTGATCGAGTCCTGGGATCTGCGCGGCCTGGGCGACGTGCGCGCCGCCGCCCGGCGCCAGTGGCAGACGCTGGCCGACGACGGCACGTCGGCGCAGACCTATGGCCTGCTCGGCGGGCTGAAGCTGCCGACCGGCCGCACCGACCTCGGCAACGACGACGGCGACGTGGCCGAACGCTCGCTGCAGCCCGGCACCGGCACCACCGAAGCCTTTGCCGGGGCCTTCTACCAGCGGGCCTGGCCACAGCAGGGCTGGTCGACGTTCGTGCAGGGCGTCTATGGCTCGTCGTTGAACAGCTACCACGACTACCGCCCCGGCACGCGCTTCGCCCTCGACGCCGGGCTGCGCTACGACGCCACGCCGCAGTGGGCGCTGCTGCTGCAGCTCAATGCGCTGTGGCGCGGCCGGGACAGCGGTGCCGAGGCCGAACCCGCGGACTCGGGCGGACGCTACGTGTTCCTGAGCCCGGGCCTGAGCTGGTCGCTGGGGCGCGAGCTGCAGGTCTTTGCCGTGGCCCAGCTGCCGCTGTACCAGTACGTCAACGGCGTGCAGCTGACGGCGGCCTGGGGCGCCACCGCCGGGCTGGGCTGGCGCTTCTGAACGCGGGCCGCGGGCGGACGGGGCCGTCATGCCTGCGGAGCGCGGCGACCCCGGTGGTGCGCAGGCGGGGCCCGGCCAGCGCCGCACCTTCAGTCCTGGTCCCGGGCTTCGCGCAGCAGCAGATCGCGGAAGTTCTGGGCCGCCGGCGACAAGGACCGGTCGGCGTGGAACAGCAGCGAAATCTCGCGACGCACCACCGGCTCGGTGACGCGCCGCGTCACCAGCCCCAGCATGTGCGCCAGCCGGGTCATCGCCGAGGTCATCACGGCGATGCCGAGCCGGCCTTCGACCATGCCCAGGATCGTCAGCGGCAGCGCCACCTCGTACTGCCGGGTCAGCGACAGGCCTTCGCGCGCCAGCGCCTCGTCGAGTTGCACGCGCACCGCGTTGCCGGGCGGCGGGCCGATCAGCGGAATGTCCTGCAGGGTGCGCCAGGCCAGCTCGGCATGCCGCGCCAGCGGATGGTCGGCCGGCATCACGGCGACGAACTCGTCGGTCATCAGCGGGCGCCGGGCGATGTCCTGCTGCGTCGCCGCGGCGGAGCCCAGGCCGAAATCCACCTCGCCGGCGCGCAGCTTGTCGATGACCTCGTGTTCGGTCAGGTCGTACACGTTGACCTTGACGCCGGGATACTCGTCGCAATAAAGGCGGATGAAACGCGGCAGCCACAGCGCCGCCTGCAGCGAGGCGGACGCAATGGAGACGCGGCCGCGCCCCAGCGTGCTCAGTTCGTTGGCGCTGCCGATGACCTGGTCCAGGTCCGCCATGGCGCGGCGCGCCAGCGGCAGCAGTTCGGCGCCCGCCTGCGTCAGCCGCAGCATGCGCGTGTGGCGGTCGAACAGGCGCAGGGCCAGGTTTTCCTCGAGCTCGCGCACCAGCGTGCTCACCGACGACTGCGACAGCTGGAGCTGCTCGCCGGCGCGGGTGAAGTGCTGCGCTTCGGCCACGGCGATGAACGCGCGCAGCTGCCGCAGGGTGACATTCATGGGCGATGGTGATGAATATATATGAGTATGCCCATTCTCCGATGAGATCGAAGATGGAACCATGCGGCGACCGCCCACCCTATTGCGACGTGAAGGAGACACGAATGCTCGGACGTGAACAGGTTTCGGGAACTTGGCGCCGGCTGCTCGCCGCAGCGGCGATCGCCGTCGGCCTGGTACAGGGCGTCTACGCCCAGGACAAGGTGACCTTGGCAACCACTTGGTTCGCCCAGGCGGAACACGGCGGCTACTACCAGGCCGTGGCCGAAGGCATCTACAAGAAGCACGGCCTGGACGTGACCATCAAGATGGGCGGCCCGCAGGTCAACGGCATGCAGTTGCTGCTGGCCGGCCAGTCGGACTTCATCATCAACTACGACTTCGCCGTGCTGCAGGGCGTGGAAAAAGGCTTCCCGCTGGTCACGGTGGCGGCGCCCTTCCAGTTCGACATCCAGGGCATCATGACCCGCGAGGACGTGCCCAACCTGGCGTCGCTGAAGGACAAGACGATCCTCGTCGCGGGCACCGGCACCACCTACTGGTGGCCGTGGGTGAAGAAGAAGTACGGCTACACCGACGCGCAGATGCGGCCCTACACCTTCAACCTGCAGCCCTTCTTCGCCGACCCCAACATCGTGCAGCAGGCCTTCCCGTCGTCCGAGCCCTACCAGGCCGACCAGAAGGGGCTGAAGACCAAGTTCTTCCTGCTCTCGGCCGAGGGCTACCCGCCCTACACCCAGGCCATCACCACCACGCAGAAGATGATCAGCGACAAGCCCGACGTGGTGGCGCGCTTCGTGCGCGCGTCGATCGAAGGCTGGAAGAGCTACATGGCCAACCCCGCGCCGGGCAATGCGCTGATCAAGAAAGACAACCCGAACATGACCGACGGCCAGCTGGCCTACGCCATGACCAAGCTCAAGGAGCTGCAGGTGGTGAGCGGCGGCGACGCGGCCACGCAGGGCATCGGCACGATGAGCGACGCACGCTGGAAGAAGACGGCCGATTTCATGGTCGAGTGGGGCCTGCTCAAGCCCGAGACGGACTGGCGCAAGGCGTACACGCTGCAGTTCGTCAAGGACGTGAAAGTCATGCCATGAACGCCGCGGTTGCCGCCCTGCGCCCCGCCATGGACCCGTCCGCCAGCCGTGTGGCATCGCTCGCCGATGCACCCGTCGTGCTCGAAGCCGATCGCGTCGAGAAGGTCTACCCGAACGGCACGCACGCACTCAACGACACCGGCGTGCAGATCCGGCGCGGCGAGTTCGTCTCGCTGCTCGGCCCGTCGGGCTGCGGCAAGAGCACGCTGCTGAAGATGTTCGCCGGGCTGGAAGCGCCGTCCAGCGGCCGCATCGTGCTGCACGACGGGCACGACGCGGCCGGCCGCGCCAGCGGCCACCGCTCGATGGCCATGGTCTTCCAGGAAGCGACGCTGATGCCCTGGGCGCGCGTGGCCGACAACGTGCGGCTGCCGCTGGACCTGGCGGGCATGCCGCGCGGCGAGAGCGAGCCGCGCATCGCCGACGCACTGGACATGGTGGGCCTGTCGCAGTTCCGGCAGTCCTACCCGCGCGAGCTGTCCGGCGGCATGCAGATGCGCGTGTCCATCGCCCGCGCGCTGGCGGTGCAGCCGAGCATCCTGCTGATGGACGAGCCCTTCGGTGCGCTGGACGAGTTCACGCGCAACAAGCTCGACAGCGACCTGCATCAGCTGTGGGAGCAGCGCGGCTTCACCGTCGTCTTCGTCACGCACAGCATCTACGAGGCGGTGTTCCTGTCCAGCCGCGTGGTGGTGATGGCGGCGCGCCCGGGGCGCGTCATCGCCGACGTGGCCATCGACGCGCCGCCGCACCGCGACGACGCCTATCGCGTGTCGCAGCCCTTCATCGACAACTGCCGCATCCTGTCCGAGCATCTGACGCGGGCCAACCGCGGCGAGCGCTGACGACGCCACTTCGGGAGACTGCCATGAGTGCCTCCACCGCCGCCCTTCCCCAGCCTGCCGCCACCGGCCTCGCGGCCAACCCGGCGCTGGTGCGCATCGCCGCGCCCACCCTGCTGGGCGTGGCGCTGCTCGCCGTCTGGCAACTGGTCTGCACCACCTTCGCCGTGCCGGAGTACCTGGTGCCGTCGCCGCTGCGCATCGCGCAGACCCTGGCCGAGGACTGGACGCTGCTGTCGTCGGCGCTGATGACCACGCTGAAGATCACCTTCCTGGCCTTCGCGCTGGCGGTGGTGCTGGGCGTCGCGGCGGCCTTCGTCTTCGTGCAGAGCCGCATCGTCGAGATCAGCCTGTTCCCCTACGCGGTGATCCTGCAGGTGACGCCGATCGTGGCCATCGCGCCGCTGATCATCATCTGGGTCAAGGACCCGACGCCGGCGATGGTCATCTGCGCGACCATCGTGGCGCTGTTCCCGATCATCTCCAACACCATCCTCGGGCTTCGCAGCGTCAACCCCGGGCTGATGAACCTGTTCCGCCTGAACAAGGCCACGCGCTGGCAGACGCTGGCGCGCCTGCGCGTGCCCAGCGCGCTGCCCTACTTCTTCGGCGGGCTGCGCATCTCCAGCGGCCTGGCGCTGATCGGCGCGGTGGTGGCCGAGTTCGTGGCCGGCACCGGCGGCACGGCCTCGGGGCTGGCCTACCAGATCCTGCAGTCGGGCTTCCAGCTGAACATCCCGCGGCTGTTCGCCGCGCTGTTCCTGATCACCTTGACCGGCATCGTGCTCTTCACGGCCATGGCCGCGCTGTCCAAGTGGGCGCTGCGCTGGCACGAAAGCGAGATGAACTGATGCTGATCCGCCATGCCAGCGCCGTGCTCACCGGCCGCGCCGCCGACGACGGCGCGCGCAGCGCCGCCAGCGACCTGCGCATCGGCAGCGACGGGCTGATCCGGGAGATGGGCCGCGGCCTGCGCCCCGAGCCCGGCGAACCCGTGCTCGACGCGACCGATTGTGTGGTCTACCCCGGCTGGGTGAACACCCACCACCACCTGTTCCAGTCGCTGCTGAAGGGCGTGCCGGCGGGCATCGACGCCACCCTCACGCCGTGGCTCAAGGCCGTGCCCTATGCCTACCGCAGCGCCGTGGACGAAGAGACGCTGCGCCTGGCGGCGCGCATCGGCATCGTCGAGCTGATGCGCTCGGGCTGCACGACGATCGGCGACCACCACTACATCTACTACCCCGGCATCGGCTACGACCCGTCGGCCGCGCTCTTCGACGAGGCCGACAAGCTGGGCGTGCGCTTCATGCTGCTGCGCGGCGGCGCCACGCAGACGCGCGATGCCGAAGCCAACGCCCCCGCGCACCTGCGCCCCGAGACGCTGGACGGCATGCTCGCCGACATCGAGCGCACCGTGCGGCGCTATCACCAGCCGGGCCCTCAGGCGCGCACGCGCGTCGCCGTGGCGCCGACGACCCTGACGATCTCGCTGCGCCCCGACGAACTGAAGCCGCTGGCCCGCGCCGCGCGCGCGCTGGGTGTGCCGATGCACACCCACATGTCGGAGACGGTGAGCTACTACGAGCACTGCGCCGAACGCTACGGCCGCCTGCCCATCGAGGTGGCGGCCGAGCACGAATGGCTGGGCCCGGACGTGTGGTTCGCGCACCTGGTGCACCTGAGCGAGGGCGAACGGCGCTTGCTAACCGAAACCCGCAGCGGCATGGCGCATTGCCCGCAGAGCAACGGCCGGCTGGGCAGCGGCGTGGCCCCCGCCCCGGCGCTGGCGAAGGCCGGCGCGCGCGTGTCCATCGGCGTCGATGGCGCGGCATCCAACGAAGCCGCCGACATGCTGAGCGAACTGCACTTCGCCTGGCTGATGCACCGCGCCCATGCCGGCGCGGCGACACGCCCGCGGCCCGGCGGCGACGGCGAACGCGGTGCCGACGCGGTGACGGTGGAGCAACTGGTGCACTGGGCCAGCGCCGGCGGTGCCGAGGTGCTGGGCTTCGACGGCGTGGGCACGCTCGAGGTCGGCCAGGCGGCCGATCTGGCGATCTATGCGCTCGACGACCCGCGGCATTTCGGCCTGCACGACCCGGCCATCGCACCGGTGGTCAGCGGCGCGCGGCCGCGCCTGAAGTGGCTGCTGTGCGGCGGCCAGGTGCGCGTGCAGGACGACCAGATTCCCGGGCTGGACCTGGACGAACTCAACGCCCAGGCGCGTGCCGCCGTCAAGCGGCTGAGCGCGCTGGCGTGACGCGTCCCCGGCGGCTGGTCGTGCGCGGCCGTCGAAGGGGCGCGCCGGTCACTTCCGGCGCCCGGGCGGTGCTGACATGAGCCGGCGCCTGATCGTCGGCATCAGCGGCGCGTCGGGCTTCGTCTACGGCCAGCGGCTGCTGCAGATGCTGCAGCCGCTTGAGCTGGAAGTGCATCTGGTGGTCAGCAAGTCGGCGCTGCAGACGATGGCTTGCGAGACCCAGGCCAAGCTCTCCGACCTGAGCGCCATGGTCCACCAGCTGCACCGCAACGAGGACATCGGCGCGAGCATTGCCAGCGGCTCCTTCCGCACCCTGGGCATGGTCATCGCGCCCTGCTCGATGAAGACGCTGGCCGAGATCGCCACCGGCAACGCCGGCTCGCTGCTGTCGCGCGCGGCCGATGTGGTGCTGAAGGAGCGCCGGCGGCTGGTGCTGCTGGCGCGCGAAACGCCGCTGAGCCTGGTGCACCTGCGCAACATGGTCAGCGTCACCGAGATGGGTGCCATCGTGGCGCCGCCGGTGCCCGCCTTCTATGCGCGGCCGCAGAACCTGGACGAGATGGTCGACCACACGCTGGGCCGCGTGCTCGACCTGTTCGACCTCGACAGCGCCAGCGTGCGCCGCTGGGACGGCATCGCCTCGCGTCCGTCGAACTGACGCCGTCGAACACGCTGCGGGTGGCGCAGCCCGCCAGTCATCGGCACAACCGATGGATATATACGTCGCGTGCGGTTTACCGATCAAACATCGGCTGCGAGCATCGCTGCATGTCCTCCAGGTCCACCTTCGACTGCGCGATGCCATGAAAGACTTCGAGTACTTCGAGCCGCACACGTTGGACGACGCACTCGCGCTGCTGCAGCGCTACCGCGGCAGCAGCAGCCTCTTCGCCGGCGGCACCGACCTGCTGGTGCAGATGAAGGAGCACGTGCGCCAGCCCGCGCAGCTGATCAACATCAAGAAGATTCCCGGCATGGACGACTTCGCCTTCGACGCGGAGCGCGGCCTGCGGCTCGGCGCGCTGGTGACCACGCGCCAGGTGGAGACCTCGCCGATCACGCAGCGCCACTACGCCGGCCTGGCCAAGGCGGCCACCGACTTCGCCTCCATCCAGGTGCGCCACCGCGCCACCGTGGTCGGCAACGTCTGCCGCGCCTCGCCTTCGGCAGACACGCTGCCGCCGCTGATCGCCGACGGCGCGGTGCTGCGCATCCAGGGCGCTGCCGGTACGCGCCACGTCGCGGTGCAGGACTTCTGCATCGCCCCGGGCCGCACGACGCTGGCGGCCGACGAGATCGTCACGCACATCGACGTGCCGGCGCCGCCGCCGCGCACCGGCAAGGTCTACCTCAAGCACGGCCGGCGCGCGCAGATGGAACTGGCCACCGTGGGCGCGGCGGTGCGCCTGACGCTGGCCGGCGACGGCCGCGTGGCCGATCTGGGCATCGTGCTCGCCGCGGTGGCGCCGACCCCGCTGCGCGCGCAGCAGGCCGAGGCCGTGCTGCGCGGCCACCGGCCCACGCCCGAAAGCCTGGCCGCTGCCGCCCAGGCCGCCGCCGACGAGGCACGGCCCATCGGCGACGTGCGCGGCAGCGCCGACTACCGGCGCGAGATGGTGCGCGTGCTGACCCGGCGCGCGCTGGAGCAAGCCCTGCAGGAGATCCGGCCATGACGAAGAGAGTGGTTTCCTTCACCGTCAACGACGAAGCGCGCGAGATCACGGTCGCGCCGAACCGCAGCCTGCTCGACGCGCTGCGCACCGAGGCCGGCCTGACCGGCACCAAGAAGGGCTGCGACGTCGGCGAATGCGGCTCGTGCACGGTCATCATGAACGGCGAGCCGGTGAATGCCTGCCTGGTGCTGGCGGTGGAAGCCGAGGGCGCGCGGATCACCACCGTCGAGGGCCTGCAGGCGGCCGACGGCACGCCGCACCCGTTGCAGGACTGCTTCATGCAATGCGGTGCGGCGCAGTGCGGCTTCTGCACCCCCGGCATCCTGGTCGCGGCCAAGGCCCTGCTGGACCGCAACCCGGCCCCGACCACCGACGAGATCCGCTTCGCCATCGCCGGCAACATCTGCCGCTGCACCGGCTACAGCAAGGTCATCGACGCCATCGCCCTGGCAGCCACCGCGCAGGAGGCCTCCGCATGAGCGACAACGCCGTCATCGGCAAGAGCGTCAAGCGCCAGGACCTGCTGGCCAAGGTCACCGGCGATGCCAAGTACGTGGCCGACATGCAGTTGCCCGGCCTGCTGTACGCGCGCAGCAAGCGCAGCACCATCGCCCACGCGCTGATCCGCCGCATCGACACGAGCCGCGCGCTGGCGCTGCCCGGCGTCAAGGCGGTGCTGACGCACGAGAACGTGCCGCGCGTGCTGCACGCCGGGTCGCCGCATCCGCGCTCCGCGTCGGTGACGTGCGACCAGTACATCCTGGACGACAAGGTGCGCTACTGGGGCGAGACCGTGGCCGTGGTCGCCGCCACCAGCGAAGAGATCGCCGAAGCCGCGCTCGACCTGATCGAGGTCGAGTACGAGCCGCTGCCGGCGGTCTTCACCACCGAGGACGCGGCCCGCGAAGGCGCGCCGTTGATCCACGAGCGCGAGCCCGGCGGCAACCTGGTGCTGCCGCCGGTGAAGGTCAGCCGCGGCGACATCGAGCGCGGCTTCGCCGAGGCCGACCTGATCATCGAAGGCGAGTACGAAGGCGGCCGCCCCACGCCGGCCTACATGGAGCCCAACGCCTGCATGTGCCAGTGGGACGGCAACGGCAACCTGACGGTGTGGATCTCCACGCAGACCGCCTTCATGGTGCGCGGCATCATGGCCGAGGTGCTGGGCCTGCCGCTGCACAAGGTGCGCGTGCTGGTCGACCACATGGGCGGCGGCTTTGGCGCCAAGCAGGACCTGTTCCAGAGCGAGTTCCTGTGCGCGCTGCTGGCCAAGCAGACGCGCCGGCCGGTGCGCATGGAATACACGCGCGAAGAAACCTTCCTGGGCGGGCGCACGCGCCACCCGGCGAAGATCTGGCTGAAGCAGGGCTTCAAGAGGGACGGCACCCTGGTCGCGCGCCAGGCGCGTGTGGTCTTCAACTCCGGCGCCTACGGCTCGCATGGGCCGGGCGTGACCATCGTCGGCACCACGGCGATGACCTCGCTGTACCGCTGCGAGAACGTCGACCTCGAAGGCCGCTGTTTCTACACCAACAGCCCGATCGCCGGCGCCTTCCGCGGCTACGGCGTGGTGCAGACCTACTACGCGATCGACATCCAGATGGACGAGGCGGCGCACAAGCTCGGCATGGATCCGGCCGAACTGAAGCTGAAGAACGCGGTGCGCGACGGCGACATCGCGCCCTCGGGCCATGCGCTGATCGGCCACGGGCTGGAAGACTGCATCCGCCGCGGCATGCAGGAAGTGGGCTGGGCCGCGCTGCGCCAGCGTGCGCGCGACGCCGGCGTGCTGCGCCGCGGCTGGGGCATGGGCTGCGAGATGCACGGCAGCAGCGCCTACCCCGGCATCAAGGAGCAGGGCAACGCCATCGTCAAGATGAACGAGGACGGCACCGTGGTGCTGCTCACCGGCACCGCCGGGCTGGGCACCGGCGCGCACACCGCGCTGGCGCAGATCGTCGCCGAGGAGCTGGGCCTGCGCTTCGAGTCGGTGTCGGTGACGCATGGCGACACCGACGTGGTGCCCTGGGACATCGGCGCCTTCGCCAGCCACACCACCTACCTGGGCGGCAAGGCGGCGCAGCTGGCGGCGGCGGAGATCAAGCGCCAGCTGTTCGAGCGCGCCGCCGACCTGCTGGAGGCGGCGCCCAAGGACCTGGAATCGGTGCAGGGCGTGATCCGCGTGCGCGGCAGCGATCGCTCGATCAGCGTGCGCGACGCGGTGGCGCCGCGCAAGGGCGTGCCGGCGGCGCAGTTCGTCGGCAGCGCCACCTACCACCCCACCAAGTCCTATTCGTTCGCGGCGCACTTCGTCGAGGTCGAGGTGGACACCGAGACCGGCCAGATCACGGTGCGGCAGGTGGTGCCGGTGCACGAGATCGGCAAGGTCATCCACCCCATCGCCGCGGCGGGGCAGATCGAGGGCGGCATCCAGCAGGGCATCGGCCACACGCTGTACGAGGACTACCAGATCGACCTGAAGACCGGCCGCTCGCTCAACGCCAACTTCGTCGACTACAAGATGCCGCTGTCGATGGACATGCCGCCCATCCGCACGGTGATCCTGGAGACCGCGCCCGACCCCGGCGGCCCCTTCGGCGCCAAGGGCGTGGGCGAAGACCCGATCGTCGCCATCGGCCCGGCCATCGCCAATGCGGTGTACGACGCCATCGGCGTGCGCTTCCGCCACTACCCGATCAAGCCCGAGCAGGTGCTGCAGGCGCTGCGCGAGCAGCGCGCCGCCGCCACCGCCCCCAGCAAAGAAGGAGTCGCCGCATGACCCATCACGACAGCAAGCGGCCGGTGCCGGTGACCATCCTCACCGGCTTCCTCGGCGCCGGCAAGACCACGCTGCTGAACCACATCCTCACCGAGAAGCACGGCTACCGCATCGCCGTCATCGAGAACGAGTTCGGCGAGGTGGACGTCGATTCCGACCTGGTGATGGCCTCCGACGAGGAGATCTTCCAGATCGTCAACGGCTGCATCTGCTGCACGGTGGACGTGCGCAACGACCTGGTGCAGACGCTGCAGAAGCTGCTGGAGCGCCAGGAGCTGTTCGACCACATCCTGGTGGAGACCAGCGGCCTGGCCGACCCGGCGCCGGTGGCCGCCACCTTCTTCATGGACAACGAGGTGGCGAAGAAGGTGGTGCTGGACGGCGTGGTCACCCTGGTCGACGCGCTGCACATCCAGCCGCACCTGGACGATCCGGCGCTGGCCGAGCACGACAACCAGGCGGTGACGCAGATCGTCGTCGCCGACCGCGTGCTGCTCAACAAGGCCGACCTGGTGGCACCGGACACGCTGACCGAGATCGAGCGCCGCATCCGTACGCTCAACAGCAGCGCGCCGATCCTGCGCAGCGTGCAGGCCCAGGTGGACCTGTCGCAGATCCTGGGGCTGCAGTCCTACGAATCCGACGCGCTGTCGATGACCGACCCGGACTTCCTGGACCACGACCACGAGCATGTGTGCGACGAGCACTGCGCACACGAGCATGAACCTGCCCACGAGGCCGCGCCGCACCGCCACGACCCGTCGGTGGGCTCGGTGTCCTTCACCTTCGACCGGCCCTTCGACACCGCCCGCCTGATGGCGTCGCTGAACGCGCTGCTGGCCGAGCACGGCGACGACATCTATCGCGTCAAGGGCATCCTGCAGGCGCGGGGCGACGAGCGCCGCCACGTGCTGCAGGGCGTGCACCGCATCCTGGAACTGAAGCCTTCGCTGCCCTGGTGGGACGAAACACCGACCAGCAAGCTGGTGTTCATCGGCCGCCAGCTGCAGCGCGACGCCCTGCTGGCGCGCCTGCAGGCCTGCCTGGCCGCACCCGAATTGCAAGCCGCCTGACCCACAAGGAGAGAGACCCATGATCATCGACATCAGCTGCTACCCCACCGACCAGGTCGACCTGGCGTGGTGGCATGAAGGCGAGCCCTACACCGTCGACCGCCTGCTGGAAACGATGGACGGCCCGTACTTCGTCAACGGCAAGCCGCGCCGCATCGACAAGGCCTTCATCCAGCCGCCGCAGGGCAACACCATCTACACCTGGACCGACGGCGAGAAGTCGGGCCGCGAGTCGATCGACGCCTACATGGCCTACACGCTGAAGTGCGTGCAGCAACACCCCGACCGCTTCATCGGCTGCTTCGTCTACAACCCGCGCTGCGGCGTGCAGAACGGCGTCGAGGCGATCGAGCGCTACGTCAAGGAGCACGGCTTCAAGATGGTGCAGATGCAGGCCAACATGCACGCCTACCGCCCCGACCGCGCGCTGGACTGGGTGCGCCCGGCCTTCGAGAAATGCGCCGAGCTGGGCGTGCCGGTGAAGCTGCACACCGGCGACGGCCCCTACAGCATCCCCACCGAGTGGATCCCGATGATCAAGGCCTTCCCCACGGTGAACTTCATCATGGCGCACTTCGGCGTGCAGACCGGCGGCGTCTACTGCTTCGAGCCCTACCAGTGGGCGATGGAGCTGCCCAACGTGTACTGCGAATCGGGCTGGTGCCTGCAGTCGCGCATCGTCGAGTTCGCCAAGACGCTGCCCAAGCACAAGATCCTCTTCGGCACCGACACGCCGCCCAACGAGCCCGGCATGTGGCTGCGGCTGCTGGAGGTGCTGTGCACCAACCCGCCGCAGGGCCTGAACCTGGACGAAGAGACGCTCGAGGACTACCTGGGCAACAACATCGCCCGGATGATCGGCCTGGAGCCCACGCCCTACCCCAAGACCTTCGCCGAGGCCGAAAAGCAGCTGGGCCGCAAGGTCGAGCCGCAGCCGGTGATCGGCCTGTACTGAAGGGAGAACGACACATGATCATCGACACCCACCTGCACCCCACCAACCTGGTCGACGAGGCCTGGCGCCACACCGGCACGCCCTTCAACGGCGAGCGCATGCTCAAGCTGATGGACGGGCCGTACATGATCAACGGCAAGCCGCGCCGCATCGACATGGGCTTCATCCAGCCGCCGCCCGGCAACACCGGCTACCGCGACACCAACCGCCGCGGCCGCGACGGCATCCGCGACTACATGGCCTACATCGCCGAGCTGTGCCAGAAGTATCCCGACCGTTTCATCGGCAACTTCACCTACAACCCGCGCTGGGGCCCCGAGAACGGCGCGCTGGAGATCGAGCACCACCACAAGGCCTACGGCTTCAAGATGATCAAGCTGCACGCCAACATGCACGGCTACCGGCCCGACCGCGCGTTGGACTGGCTGCGCCCGGCCATGAAGATGTGCGCCAAGTACAACATCGTGGTGCTGATCCACACCGGCGACGGGCCCTTCACCATCCCGACGATGTTCTATCCGATCATCCGCGAGTTCCCGATGGTCAACTTCGTCATCGCGCACTTCGGCATCCAGACCGGCGGCAACTACTCGTTCGAGACCTTCTGGATGGCCATGGACACGCCCAACGTCTATGTCGAGTCGGGCTGGTGCTTCCAGGCGCGCATCGCCGAATTCGCCAAGGAACTGCCGCGCCACAAGCTGGTCTTCGGCACCGACAGCCCGCCCAACGAGCCCGGCATGTGGCTGCGCGAGTTGGAGATGCTGTGCCGCAAGCCGCCGCACGGCATCGGCATCGACGAGGACACGCTGGAGGACTACCTGGGCAACAACATCGCGCGCCTGGCCGGCATCCAGACCTCGCCGCCGCCGCGCAATGCCGAAGAAGCCCAGCTGCGCCTGACCGACTCCTACGCCACGCTCTGACCATGGCGCGCACCGACCCGCTGGCCGACACCGGGCAGGACCTGCACCGTTTCATCGCGGCCTACCGCGAGCACTTCGCGCAGGACCTGCTGACGGTGCGCGAGCCGGTGGGGCGCGACCAGGACGTCACCGCCGTGGTCTGGGCCCTGGCCGCGCAGGGCCGGCATCCGGCGCTGGTGTTCGAGCAGGTGCAGGGCCTGGACACGCCGCTGGTCACCAACCTGTTCGCCTCGCGCGAGCGTGTCGGCCGCATGCTCGGCGGCGTACCGCCCGCGGGCATCCATGCCGAATACCAGGCGCGCAGCCGGCGCCTGCTGGCGCCGCGCGAGGTGAGCGAAGGCGCCGTCACGCAAGTGGTGCAAAGCGAAGGCTTCGACCTGGCGAGCGTGCCGACGATCAAACACTTCGCCACCGACCGCGGGCCGTACATCACCAACGCGGTGGTCATCGCCGAAGACGGCGAAGGCGGCTTCGGCAACGTCAGCTACCACCGCTCGATGCTCAACGGGCCGCAGGAGATCGGCACCAGCCTGCATTCGCGCGGCCACCTGTGGCGCATGCTGCAGGCCGCGCAGGCCAAGGGCCGGCCGCTGCCGGTAGCCATGGTCATCGGCGCACACCCGCTGTTCATGCTGGCCGCCGCGGCGCGGCTGCCCTACGGCGTGGACGAGCGGCAGGTGGCGGGCGGCCTGTTCGGCGCGCCGCTGGAGGTGGTGCGCACACCGCGCCACGGCATCGCCGTGCCGGCCCATGCCGAGTTCGTGCTGGAAGGCGTCATCGACCCCGAGGCGCGTGCCGAGGAAGGCCCGTTCGGCGAATTCACCGGCTATTCGTCCGACCGCTCCACCAACAACCTGCTGCGCGTGCAGACCTTGATGCGCCGGCGCGACCCCTGGCTGCTGGACGTGGTGGGCGGCAATTCGGCCGAGCACCTGAACCTGGGGCGCATCCCGCGCGAGTCGGAGATGGTCGAGAAGCTGAAGGAACGCTTCCCCGGCGTCACCGCCGTGCACTACCCCAGCTCGGGCACCCACTTCCACGCCTACGTCGCGCTGAAGCAGAGCCGCCCCGGCGAAGCCCGCCAGGTGATGCTGGGCCTGCTGGGCTGGGACCCGTACCTGAAGACCGTGATCGCGGTGGACGAGGACGTGGACATCACCCGCGACGAAGAGGTGCTGTGGGCGCTGGCCACGCACTTCCAGCCGCACCTGGACATCGTGATGGTCGGCGGCCTGCCGGGCAGCGCGCTCGACCCGTCGGCGTCCGGCGCCGGCACCACCTCGCGCATGGGGCTGGATGCGACGCGCGGTCCCAACTTCGACGGCATTCGCGCGCGCCTCGACGAAGCCGCGACGGCGCGCGCCGCAGACCTCCTGGCGCGCCTGGCCGGCCACACGGACCGGCCGCTGCCTTAGCCCTAGGTGCCTGGGCGGCGCGCGCCACGCAGGTCGCCGGTCGGGCACGCCCGCCGCGCGCCGCGACGGCGCTCAGGCCCCCGGCGGAGGCGCTGCCGTCAGCGCGCGGGTGGCGTGTGATTCTTCTTCGATGGCGCGGTCGAAGCGCCCCAGGCCGACGGCGTTGAGCACGCGCTTGTAGCGCGCCACCACCGCCGGTTCGAGGGCCGCCAGCTGCCGGCAGGTGGCCATCGACACCTCGTCCAGCTGCGCCCGCGGCACCGCCCGGTGCACCAGGCCCCAGTCGACGGCCTGGCCAGCGTCGAAGGCCTCGCCCAGCAGCATCAGGGCCTTGGCGCGCGGCAGGCCCGCGGCCGCGGGCAAGGTGGCCACCAGACCGCCGGTGACGAAGACGCCGAGCGAGGCTTCGGGCAGCTTGAAGCGCGCATCGTCCGCGGCCACCACCACATCGGCGTCCATCGCCCATTCGAAGCCCGCGCCCACCGTCCAGCCGTGCACCGCCGCCAGCACCGGCTTGGCATGCCGCACGATGGCCAGGGCCACGCCCTGCACCAGTTCGAGGTCGCGCTCGGTGGGCGGCGCGCCCAGGTCGCGCCCCGCGCAGAAGGCCCGGCCCTGGCCGCACAGGCGGATCACGCGGACCTGCGGGTCGTCGGCGGCGGCCTGCAGCGCGTCGAGCAAGGCCGCCGCCAAGGTGTGGTCGATGGCGTTGAGCTTGGCCGGACGGTTGAGCGTCAGCGTCAACACGCCCTCATCGAGCGCGGACAGCAGCGTCGGCTCGGACATGCGTCAGCGCGGCGGGACCGGCTCAATCCGCCTGGGCTCAATCCGCCTTGATGCCCGCCGCCTTGACCACCTTCGCCCACTTCTCGACTTCGCTCTTCTGGTAGTCGTGCAGCTGCGCGGGCGTCATGTCGGAGGGCAGCATGCCGAAGCTCTTCAGCCGCGCCTGCGCGTCGGGCGTGGCGATGATCTTCATGATCTCGGCATGCAGGCGGTCGACGATCGGCTTGGGCGTGCCCGCCGGCACGAACACCGCCTGCCAGGAACCCATGTCGAAGCCTTTCTGGCCGGCCTCGGCGATGGTCGGCACGTCGGGCAGCGCCTCCAGCCGCTTGGAGCTGCTGACGGCGATGGGCCGCAGCTTGCCCGACTGGATGTGCGGGCCCATGATGAGGATGGTGTCGAACATCATGTCCACCTGGCCGCCGATCAGGTCCTGCACCGCCGGCCCGCTGCCCTTGTAGGGCACGTGCGTGAACTTCACGCCCGACTGGTAGCTCAGCAATTCGAGCGCCATGTGCGGCGAGGTGCCCACCCCCGGCGACGCCGACGACAGCCCGCCCGCCTTGGCCTTGCTGGCGGCCAGCACGTCGTTGAGCGTCTTGTACGGGCTGGAAGCGTTGACCGCCAGCACCAGCGGGCCCGAGCCGAGCATGGCCACCGGCTCGAAGGACTTGATCGGGTCGTAGTCGAGCTTGGCGTACAGGCTGACGTTGATGGCGTGTGAGCTGATCGTGCCGCCCAGCATCGTGTAGCCGTCGGGCGCGGCGCGCGCGGCCAGCCCGGAGCCGACGCTGCCGCCCGCGCCGGCCTTGTTGTCGATGACCACCGGCGTGCCCAGCGCCGTCGACAGCGCCGGCGCGATCATGCGCGCCAGCGTGTCGGTGTTGCCGCCGGGCGGGAACGGCACCACGTAGGTGATGGCCTTGCCGGTCGGCCAGGTGCCTTGCGCCGCGGCCGGCGTGAAGGCGACGAGCCCGCAGCCCAGCAGCAGGCTGCCGGCGACGAAGGAGCGACGGATGGACGCGTGATAGGGCATGGAAGTCTCCTGGCGGTTGAGAGCAAAGCGTGGGCCGGGCTGCGGCTCGGCCCGTGCCGACGGGGAACTCAGAAGCGCGGCTGGATGCCGGTGAAGCTCGGATCGTACTTGCGCATCTGCCCCAGGTCGTCGCGGTGGCGGATGCCGCAACGCAGGTAGTTGTCGTGCAGCCGCGCCAGCGCGTCGCGGTCCAGCGTCACGCCCAGGCCCGGGGCGGTGGGCACGCGCAGGCTGCCGTGCTCTAACTTCAGGCGCCCGCCGCTGACCACTTCGTCGTCCTGCCAGGGGTAGTGGGTGTCGCAGGCGTAGGTCAGCTGCGGCACGCTGGCGCACAGGTGCGTCATGGCCGTGAGGCTGATGCCCAGGTGCGAGTTGCTGTGCATCGACAGCCCCAGGTCGAAGGTTCGGCACAGCGTGGACAGGCGTTGCGTGGCGCGCAGGCCGCCCCAGTAGTGGTGGTCGCTGAGCACGATGCGCACCGGGCAGCCGAGCTCGGTGTTGCGGCGGAATTCGGCGAAGTCGGTGACCACCATGTTGGTGGCCAGCGGCACGTCGCAGGCCCGCGCCACGGCCGCCATGCCGTCGAGCCCGGGGGCCGGGTCTTCGTAGTACTCCAGCAAGCCGTGCAGCTGCTCGACGATCTTCAGGCTGGTGGCCACACTCCAGTTGGCGTTGGGGTCGATGCGCAGCGGCGTGCCCGGAAAGGCGCGCGCCAGCGCCAGCATGCCGGCGGCTTCCTGCTCGGGCGGCAGCGCGCCGGCCTTCAGCTTGATGCTCTGGAAGCCGTACTGGTCGATCATGCGCTGGGCCTGCGCAACCAGCTGGTCCGGGGTGAGCGCCTCGCCCCAGGGGTCGGGCGCGTAGGGCCGGTCGATGTGCTCGGCGGGCTTGAAGAACAGGTAGGCCGAATAGGGCACCCGGTCGCGCGCCGCGCCGCCCAGCAGGTCGACCACCGGCGCCTGGGCGAGCTGGCCCTGCAGGTCCAGCATCGCCACCTCGAAGGCGCTGACCACCTTGGCCACGGTCTTGGACACGTGGGTGCCGGGCGCCAGCGAGACCTGCTGCGTCAGGAATTCCGATGGCGCCTGCACCGGCGGCGTGACCAAGGCCGCGACGCGGCTTTCCATCTCGTTCAGCGCCCAGGGCGACAGGCCCTGCAGCGCCGGTGCCGCCTTGGCCAGCGCCTGCAGCATCGGCAGGTCGCCATAGGTCTCGTTGATGCCGACGAGGCCCGAGGCGGTCTCGATCTCGATGACGGCACGCAAGGCCCAGGGCTCGTGGATGCCCGCGGCGTTGAGCAGCGGCGGATCGCGGAAGGCGATGGGCGTGATGCGGACGTGGCGGATGGCGTGCGAGGGGGTCATGGGTGAACGCTCATCTGGCTGGCTGCCGAAGCCGATCTTTCGGATCGAAGTATCCCTGCAATACCGGTCCCGGCCGGGTCATCGCCTTTGCAGCACCGCAACCTGAACCTCGGTGCGCACCGCGAAGCCCAGGGATTCGTACAACGCGATGGCGGCGACGTTGGCCGCCCAGGCGTGCAGGAAGGGCTGCTCGCCGCGCTGCTGGATGCGCTGGCCGACGAAAGCGGACAGGCCGCGCGCCAGGCCTTGGCCGCGGCTGTCGGGGTGCGTGCAGACGCCGCTGATCTCGGCGTAGCCCGGCAGGCGCAGGCGCTCGCCGGCCATGCCGGCCAGCCGTGCGCCGCTGCGCACGCCGACAAACGCGCCCATGGTGTGGGTGCGCGGCAGAAAGGGGCCGGGCTCGGTCAGTCGCGCGAGTTGCAGCATGTCGTCGGCGTCGGCCTCGCCGAGGGCCGCCAAGCCGGGCAGCGGCGGTGCGTCGCGCAGCGCCCGCGTCGCCACCATCTGCACGCCCCGGGCCTGCTTGACGACGACCAGGCCCTCGGGCACCACGACCTGCGGCACCTGCAGCACGAAGACCTGCTCGCCCGGACGCAGCAGACGGGCCAGCGCGGTGAGGGCCTGTGGACTGTCGTCGCGCGCCGAGGCGAACACGTTGACTTCGGGGTCGAAGCGCCGCGCCCAGGCGTCGCCGACGGACAAGGGCGCATGGTGGCTGGCCAGGCTGGCCCAGACGGGGCGGTCGAGCGCCTGCATGGCCGCATTCTCAGGTGTGCCCACCCCAGGCACGTCCCAGGCACGTCCCGGGCACATCCCAGACGGCCGCGGCTTCGCGCGATGTACCGCCCCGGATGCCGCGGCGGCAGAGGCCGCGCCGCCGCGCCGTCTCAGTGCGTCATGCCGCCGGCCTGGCGCGTGACCGGCGGGGCGCCGGGCCGGCGGCTTCGCGCAGCTTGTTCAGCACCCATTGGGGCCGGTCGGCGCAGGCCATTTCGTCGGGGCGCTTCTTCATGCTCTCGATGGCCACGAGCAATTGCGCCTTGTTGTGGGCCAGGCGCTGTTGCAGCAGCTCGATCTCGGCGACCTTGCGCTGCAGGCTCTGCAGCAAGGCATCGTGGCGCCAGGTCGCCTTCGCATCCGGCAGCAGGCTGCGGATCTCGTCCAGCGAGAAGCCCGCGCCCTGCGCGCTGGCGATGATCTCCAGCATCCAGATCGCCTCGGGGCCGTACTGGCGGTAGCCGTTGTCCTTGCGCTCGACCATGCTGAGCAGGCCGCTCTTCTCGTAGAAGCGGATGCGCGAGGCCGCCAGACCGGTGCGCTTGGACAGTTCGCCGATGTTCATTGCGCGCCTCGGGAATCGCTTGACATTGAAGTTAACTTTAACCTTAGAGTTTCGTCATCGTCAACTCCACGAGTCGTTTCATGCGCACCGCAAGTCCCGCCACCCCGGCCCGCGTCGCCAAGCGTCTGCCTGGAGGCGCACCCCGGGCCGCCGCCCCGACCCCGCAGCCGGAGACCACCACGATCACCCTCGCCGGCCAGGACGTGCCCGTGCTCAAGGGCGGTCTGTACGACCGCTACCGCTCCAACCCGCCGCTGTCGGCCATCGCCGCGGCAGCGCCGGACATCGACCTGCGCTGGTTCGAGCAGCTGAAGAAGGAGCGCGTGGACATCGGCTTCGAGTCCTATTCGCCGAACTTCTACTACCGCAACAGCCGCGTCACGGCGATCTACACCGCCGACCTGGACAAGCTGCGGGAACTGATCCCTGCCGAAGTGCGGGCCCATGTCCGGCCGATCCAGGTGTGGCCCGGCCGCGGCCTGGTCGCGCTGACGGCCTACACCTACCGCTACTGCGACAACGACAGCTACGAGGAGATCGGCCTGTCCGTCGTCACCCACAAGCCCCACGCGCGGAACCTGGGCCCGTTGACGCTGCTCGGCCAGTCGCTGACGAACGACTATTGGGGCTACGTGCTCAAGCTGCCGGTCAACACCGAGCTGGCGCGCGTGCGCGGCGTGGTGGGCTACAACCTGCCCAAGTGGCTCACCGACATCCGCTACAAGGAGACGGAGCGCTCGGTCGTCGTCGAGATCTTCGACGCACGGACGGGCCAGGTCGATGTCACGCTGCAGACGCGCAAGCTTGCCGGACTGTCCAGCAAGGTGTCCATGGTCAGGAACAGCTTCACCAACGTCGACCGCCAGGGCCGGCTGACCACGGGCTATGCGGTCTCGCGCGACCTGCGCCATGCCAGCAGCGCCGACGCGGGCTCGGTGGCCCTGACGCTCACCGCAGGCAGCCTGTCGACCTACATCAAGGCGCTGAAGCTGGGCAAGCTGCTGAGGTACGACTACGTGCCGGAGTTCCAGAGCGCGCTGTACGCGCCCCAGCCGCTCTGACGGCGCCGTTTCGGAAAGCCATCATGCAAACCATCCTGGGGTCCACCGGACAGATCGCCACGGAGCTCGCACGCGAACTGCGGCGTGCGTACACCCCGGACCTGCGGCTCGTCAGCCGCAGCCCGCGCAAGGTGAATGACACCGACACGCTGGCCGCGGCGGACCTGCTCGACGCGGGCCAGACGGCCCAGGCCGTCAAGGGCAGCCGCATCGTCTATTTCACGGCCGGCCTGCCGCCGGACACGGCGCTTTGGGAGGCGCAGTTCCCGGTGATGCTGAAGAACGCCATCGACGCGACGCGCGCCGCGGGCGCCAAGTTCGTCTACTTCGACAACACCTACATGTACCCGCAGGACGAGCGCGTGCTGAAAGAGGACGCGCCGTTCGAACCGGTCGGCCGCAAGGGCCGCGTGCGCGCGGCCATGGCGTCGATGGTGCTGCAGGAGATGGCGCGGGGCGACATTCCCGTGGTCATCGGCCGGGCGCCCGAGTTCTACGGCCCGGGCAAGACGCAGAGCATCACGAACACGCTGATCATCGACCCCCTCAAGGCGGGCCAAGTGCCGCGCGTGCCCGTGCGTGACCATACGCGGCGCACGCTCATCTGGACGCCCGACGCCAGCCGCGCGCTGGCGGCGCTGGGCAATGCGCCGGACGCGTTCGGCCAGACCTGGCATCTGCCCTGCGACGACGAGCGCCCGACCTACCGGCAGTTCGTGGCGCTGGCGGCCCAGGTCTTCGGCACCGCGCCGTCGTACAAGGTGCTGGGCCGATGGACGCTGACCGCCGCGGGGCTCGTCTCGCGACAGGTGCGCGAGCTTCGCGAGCTGCTGCCGCGCTACGCGCAGGACAACCTCTTCGACTCCAGCAAGTTCAAGCGCCGCTTCGGCGATTTCGAGGTGACGCCCTATCGAGCAGGTTTGGAGCGCATCCGCGACGAGGCCGGCCACGGCGCCGCCTGACCGCGCTCTCGCAGCCCGCGCGCTACGCGTCCTTCGGATAGACCACGGCGGCGTCGGCCAGCACCTGCGCGCCGGGCGTCAACCGGGCTGCCTCGATGCGGTCGTCGCCCATCAGATGGAAGACCTGCTGGTGCCTTGCGAGCAGATGGTCGGCGACGATGCGCCGGTGGCACCGCCACCAGACCGCTTCGGCACACATCATGGCGCAACGCCGGTCGCGCCCGATGTCGATCAATCGATCGAGGCCCAGCCGGAAAGTGTCTGAAAGCGCGTAGTCGGCATAGTTGTGAAAGCTCGGGTTGTCCCAGAATCCGTTCACCTCGGCCGGCACGGTTTTGGATTTGCTGCGCCGGCCGCCCAGTTCGGCAATGCGCAGGTACTCGATCTGGAAGTTGCCGAGGTGGCCTGGCAGCACGTCTTCGTTGTAGGCCGGATTGCTGCGTGACCTGGGGAAGCTGCGGATGTCGACGACCTGCGTGACCGCGCCAAGCCGCAGCAGTGCGACGAAGGCCTCGATGCTGCGCGTGGAATGGCCGATGCTGAAAAACGGCTGCGTCATGTCGGCAGCTTGGTGAGCGCGCGCCCTTTGTGCGCCGCAATGTGCTCGGTCTTGTCGCTCTTGATCTCGTACTGCGGCTCGTCGGCCGACGCATGATGTGTGTGGCCCTTGTAGTCGAAATCGCGCGTATGGATCTTGATGATCGTCCCGCTGACGCGGCCGGCCTCGGAGTTCCAGCTGACGTGATCACCGATCTCGAAGCGAGGGTTCATGGTGCGCCTCCAGAAGCAGCGCCGCGGACGGCACGACGAGTCCAGGGCCTGTACCGCGCTCGGCGCCCACGGGCAGATCAGCCGGCGTCGTCCAGATAGCTGACGAAGCGGTGCTCGGGGTCGTAGCGCTTGCGCACGGCCAGCAGCTTGCGCCACTTGTCGGGGGCAAAGCACTTCTGCGCGAGCTCGGGATAGCGGCCCAGGTCGATCTCGTTCATGTAGTAGCCGCGCGCGTAGGGGTCGAGCGCGCGCCGCAGGTCGTCGGCCAGCACACCGTTGCGGGCCACGTCGGCGTTGCTGGTGCCGATCAGGTACCACGACAGGTAGTGCGGCGCCGCATAGGTGAAGCAGCTGGGCTCGGGCACGGTCGGGTTGGTGCCGAGCACGCAGAAGCCGAAGGAGCGCGCGTCGACGGCGCGCTCCGACAGCATGCGGCCCAGCGTCGACAGGGCCTTGGCCGGCTCGTCGGTGAACAGCGCGATCTCGGTCGTGCGGAACTCGCTGTAGGCGTCGGTGGACAGCTGGGTGTACAGGTCCAGATAGGTCAGCGGCGTGTTCTGCAGGATGGTGGCCGCCGCCAGCTCCTTGAGCGCCGCGCTCTGCGTGAAGACCTTGGCGGCCTCCTGCGCATCGGCCGGCGTCGCGCCGTAGGACATGAGGTTCACCGCCCAGTGCCACTTTTCCTGCCCGCTGGGGGTGCCGGGCGGGTTGAACAGGCCCATCGCACCCAGCACCTCGGTGCGGTTGGCGCTTTGCGGCAGCAGCTTCACGAACTCGGCCACCGCCGCCTCCGCCTTGTCGACGGTGTAGAAGTAGGTGTTCTTCACGATCACCGGGCAGCGGTGGATGCGCAGCTTGTAGCGCATGACGATGCCGAAGAAGCCGGGGCCCACGCCGCGGATGGCCCAGTACAGCTCGGGGTGCTCGGACTCCGACGCGGTGACGACGCTGCCGTCGGCCAGCATCACTTCGGCGGCGAGCACCGAGCCGCAGCCCATGCCCCACTGCGGCATGTTCCAGCCCATGCCGCCGCCGAGCAGAAAGCCGCCGATCGTCACGAACCCGGTGTGCGCCGACGGGAACGCATAGCCGTGCGCGTACAGCAGCTCGTTGAGCGGCTGGCTCGTCACGCCCGGGCCGGCCCAGACGGACTGCTGCTGCGTGTCCAGCGATTCGATCTTGTCGAAGCGCGACATGTCCACCGTGATCGCGTCCTGCGCGAGCACGGCGGCCGTGATGTTGTGACCCGAACTGCGCGGCACGACGCGAAGACGGGCGCGGGCGGCGTGCTTCATCAGCAGCGCCAGGTCCGCACGATCCACCGGCTGCGCGAACAGCGCCGGATAGCGGTCGGGCTTGACGCGGTACCACGACATGGCCCAGAACCAGCCCAGGTAGCGCGGATCGCGGCGGGTGACGATCTCCCCCTTGAAGCCGGCCAGGCCCTCGGGCAGGCGGCGGCCGCCGGAGGCCTTGCCGGCCACTTGCGCCCAGGCCTGGGCCGGCAGGGCCGCGGTGGCGGCGCACCAGCCCGCAAGCTCGAGCAGGCGGCGCCGAACGGATACACGCGAATCGGTAGGCAGCATGGTGGGCCTTTGCTGAAGCGGGCGCGCCAGGAGGCGCACTAACGCGAACGCGCCGGCGCCGCGGGGGCCAGCGTGCTGTAGTAGGCGGCGAGCGCGGTGATGTCCGCGTCGCTCAGGCCCTTGGCCAGCGGCTCCATGATCGCGTTCTTGCGCGTGCCGGCGCGATACGCGCGCAGCTGCTGCGCGAGATAGGGCTGCTGCTGCCCGACAAGGTCGGGGGTGCCGGGCAGCGCCGCGTTGTCATGGCAGGCCGTGCACGACGCGACGGCCGGGTGCACCGCCGCGCCCGGCGGCCGGGCTGCCGGCGACGGCAGCTGCGAGCGTGTCTGGGCATGGAAATGCGCCGCCAGCGTCTTCAGGTCCGCGGCCTGCAGGTTGACGACCACCGCGTCCATCATGGGGTTGCGGCGCTGGCCAGATTTGAAGTCCTGCAGCTGCTGCAGCAGGTAGGGCTGCCGCTGACCGGCTAGCTTGGGCCAGTCGGGGTTCTGGCTGTTGCCGTTGGGCCCATGGCAGGGCATGCACTGGCTGGCCAGCGCGGGCTGGCGCACCACCCCGGCCGGGTAGGCCGTGGCATCGGTCGGCACGGCCTGGACCCCCTGCCGCGCCACCTCGGCCGCTGCGGCGGGGGCCGCGCCAGCGAGCCACAAGGCGGCCGTGAAGGCCGCGGCGCCCACAAGCCGCAACCCGTACGCGACCGCGCACCGGCGTTGATCCGCAAGCAGATCCATGCTCCCCTCCCTGTCGTCTCTGTTCTTTTTTTGCCAGTCCGATGTCTTCCACGTCTGGCTTTGGGAGTGTGCGCACGCGTGCGCGCTACGCAGTACCTGGGAGATCCCCACTTGACATCGAAGGTTTGCACCGAGCGCCGCGCAGGGCCTGGTTCACGCAGGGGCCGACGGGGAGGGCTGCGCCAAGCGCAACGGCGTCTTGAACTTGATGCTCGGATGGAACTTCAGCTGCCGCTTGCCAGACTTGATCGGTTGGCCTTCGACCGAGAGGCTGAGTGTGCCGGTGGGTTCGCCCATGCGTACCTCCGTCAGCGCGCCGCGCACGAACACCAGTTGCGCCGATTCGAGGCTGGCGGCCAGCGTCAGACCGAGCTTGACGGTGCGGCAGTCGACGCCGAACGCACTGATGACGATGCTCGGCTCAACCTGCACGTCGATCTCGTGCTTGGCAAGCGCTACGTTCTGCGCCTCGTCCTTGGTCTTGCTCTTGTCGAGGGCCTCGCGCACCTTGATCAGTTGCGACCATGCCTTGAGCAACAGCAGGTAGGGATCGATATCGAGCGCCTTCCGCAGCTCGTCGCCGAGATCACGGTCGGGCCACTCGCTGACCTTGGTGCCCAGCACCGAGGCATGCTCGGAGTCGATGTTGCGCAGATGCAGCGCGGCGCTGTTGCGCACTTCCATCGTCACGCCGTCGGCGGTGGACGGAAAGGCGAGGTCGAAAAGGCGGCCGTCGCTTTCGACAAGGGCGGCTGCGGTCGTGTCGGTCATGGCCTGGGCTCCTCATGGCGATCGTTCTCGTGCCAGGCGCGTATCGAGGTGCGTGCTTCGGCGCCTTCGATGCGCAGCTTCAGTGCCCGCTCGAAGGCGCGCCGGCGTGATTCCTCGTCGTGCGCGTCGGGCGTGCCGTCTTCGGCTGCAGCCATGTCTTGTGGCGCGCGTAGATCGACGCGCGGTGCGAGGTCGGGTTCGATGCGCACAGACAGCGCAGGCGGTGCTGCCACCCCAGGCGCCGGGGGCGCCCGGCGCCACCAGAAAAACCCCGCCGACAGCAGCGCCGTGAGCGTGGAGCCCAGGGCCACGACCGGCGCCAGCGGAGTGCGCGCTTCGAGCACCAGCACGCTATCTTCGTCGACCAGGCTGCCGGGGGCGACCGATTGCCGCTCGACCGTCGGCGTGCCAAGCCGCACGCCGAGCCAGCCCTCGACGCGGCAGGGCCCGGCAACGAGGCCGGCGTTTCGCATCGCCGCTTGTGCTTCTTCGCAGCCGATGCGGCGCACCTCGGGCACCTCGACGCGCGTGATCGCGTGCAGGGTGACCGCGCTGCCCACCGCGACGCGCTCGCCCGCCGCCGGTTGCTGGCGTCGCACCGTCTTCGCTCCGACGCGAGGGCTGGTCTCTACTTGTGCGTGCAGTCGCGCGCGATCGACGCTCGCACGAGCTTCATCTAGAGAGCGGCCCGTGACCTCGGGCACGATCGTTTCGAGCAGCGTCTTCAACCCCACCGCGGTGCCGACGGCAGCGCGCGTGCCGGCCGGCGGCTGCTGCGCCTGCGCGCGGCGCAGCGCGGGTTCATCGGCCGAGTCGGGGCGAGCGCGCAGTTCGCGCGCGTCGATCAGCGGAAGCGCCTCCTGGAGCGTGCGGCCAACCAGCGCCGGGACCTCGGTCATGCGCTGCGTCGTCAAGGCCACGGCCGCGCCGGGTTGCACCTCACTGTTGGCCGGCGGCCGCTGCGCGACAACGACGCGCTCGCCGCCGCTGGCATCGCTGTGGCCCGAGAGACCGGCGGCGCTCACACGCTCCAGCGCATCGGGCAGATCCAGGCCAGTCACCTTGGGCACCAGGATGCCTTGCGCCACAGTGGCTTCGATCGGCCGCGTTGCCGTCAACAGCGTGCGCGCTGCCGGCTCCTGCACGAAGACGCGTCCCAAGGCCGCCGAGGGCGCAGCGACGCGGCGCCGACACTCGAAGGCAGCGAAGCCATGCCGCTGCGAGAGTGCGCGCGCTGCGTCGCATGAGGCACCGCGCATGTCGGGCACGCTGAGTGCGAGCGTGATCTCCACCGTGCTGCCGGGCTCGACCAGCGTCTGCGGTGCCGGCGACTGCGCAGCCACGACGCGCCCGGCGGCTGCAGCCGGCCCCTCGGCGCGAGGTATCAAGCGAACCTGGCGCAATGCCGACACCGCCGCTTCTTCCGGCTTGTCGACGAGTGCCGGCACGCGCACCCGCAGCAACGGCGTGAAGGCCTGCATCGCCAGCGGCTCGACCGACGTGCCGGCAGCAGGTTGCTGGCGGAAGATGCGCCCGGGCTGTCCCAATGCCGAGGGCGTCGTCTCGGTGCGGCAGTCTAGGCTTCGGTGACCCGCCGCCAGCACGCGGCGGCGCGCCTCGTCGCATTCGAGTCCGGTGAGTGCAGGCACGGCGTAGCCTAAGGTCAGCTTGACCTCGCTGCGTGGCGCCACGCGGTCTCCGCCGTTCGGCTCCTGAGCGAGCACGCGTTGCGCCGCTTGCAGCGGCAGTGAATGGCGCGCGCGCAGGCGCGACTGTTCCAGCCTTTGCACCGCCTGGTTCAGAGCTTGGCCGCGGACCTCAGGCACCTCGACGGTGTCGGGCTCGACGACGGCGGTCGCTTGCCGCAGATTGCGCGCAATCGTCGTACCGGCTGCCGGCTGCTGCGTGTGAATGGTGTTCGCGCTTGTCCTCCCGCTGTAGGTGCCGACGCTGCACTGGACCAGTTGGATCTTTTCGCTCTCAAGGCGCCTGCGCGCTTGGTCACACGTCATGCCGATGATCGAAGGCATCTTGCGCGGCGAAGCGGCCAGCACGATCTGCACGACGGGGCGCTGGTCGGCGGTGTAAATTTGACCGGCATCGGGCTCGGTGCGCTCGACGGTCTCAGCCGATGCGTCGTATTGACCCGGCGCCAGACGGCTCTGGAAGCCAGCGCCCGTGATCTTGCGCTGCGCCGCCGCCAGCGACATGCCGGAGACACTGGGGACGGTGAACGTGCGCGGCGGGACGATGACGTGCCGCGGGTCCGGATTCGGTTTCACTGGCGTTTGCACTTGCGCTTGCGCCTGTGGTTGTGGCTGGACCTGCACCCGTGGCAGGACCACGGCAGGCTCGACGGTACGCACGGCAACCTGCGCCGCCACTGGGCGCGCCCACGCCGATGCGAGCAGAACGAGGCACGTGAGCAGCCACGGCAGCGCGGGCAGCCGGCTCAGGCGTTCGCAGCGCTCATGCATCGTGCGGCCTCGTCGGAGAGAGCGCTTGAGTATCGGCAGCTCCGGGCTGCAAGCCATCCCTCACACAATCTAGGGGTGCGGCAGCGCGGGCTACGATCGCCGCCGCTCCATCAAGGCCTCGACCTTGTCCATTGGGAACCGGGGCAACTCGGCGCCGGTGCTGGCCTCGATGTGGGCAGGAGAGGACCAGCGGCTGCTGGTAGCTGTCTGCCTGCCACGGGCGTCACGCACAATCCCTACGTGGCCCGCAGCCCTGATCTCACCTGCCCTTGCCGTGCGCGCGAGACCACGCCTGTTCGCTATGCGGACTGTTGCGGGCGTTGGCACGATGGGCTGGCGCGCGGCGAACACGCCCCCACGCCCGAGGCGTTGATGCGCTCGCGATACAGCGCCTACGCCCTGGTGCAGGGCCACGGCACCGAGCCGTTGCCCCTCCTTGAGTACCTGATGAAGACCTGGCATCCGTCCACCGCGCCAGGTGAGTTGGAACTGGGGCCCATCAAATGGACCGGACTCGACGTGCTACATCAGGAAGCGAGCAGCGACGCCGCTGTGGTGGAGTTCGTGGCGCACCACAAGGTCAACGGCCGCTCGAGCAAGCTGCACGAGGTGAGCCGCTTCGTGCGCGAAGGCGATGCCTGGCTCTATGTGGATGGCGTCGTCTCGCCGGGCGGACAAGACTGATTCGCATCGCACCGTGAGCCCTCCCGCACGGCCGCCCTTCGATGCGTTCCTTCTCAGCTTCGATCAAGATGAGGCGATACCACCCTGGGTCCACGCCTGGCTGAATCGGATCGAAGGCAACCTTGGCAACGCCGACTGCTGGTATCGGGTGAGCCACTGACGAAGAAGGAAGCGACATGGCAAGGAGGAAGACAAGTCCAGCTGAAGATGTGATGGACTTGGTGGCAATGCTGCCGTGGTGGGCAGGCGTGCTGCTGGCCGGATTGGCGTATCTCGCGCTGCACCACTTCGCCAGCCAGCCGACGGCGGCCGCGGTGCAATCAGGGCAAGTTGGCGCAATCGTGACGCAGACGCTTTGGCGCACGCTGGCATCGATTGGGCAGTACGTGCTGCCGTTCCTTTGTCTCGCGGGCGCTGCCATGTCGGCATGGCGCCGCCGAGAGCGCAAGCAGTTGATCGGCACCGTGGCCCGAAGCGAGGCGGCTGATGCTCTTGACGGGATGAGCTGGCAGCAGTTCGAACGTCTCGTCGGCGAGGGCTTTCGTCTCCAGGGCTATCGCGTTATGGAAACTGGCGGCGGCGGGGCAGACGGCGGCATTGATCTTGTGCTGAACAAGGACGGCGAAAAGTACCTCGTTCAATGCAAACAGTGGCGCGCGTTTCGAGTGGGCATCGAAGTCGTGCGCGAACTGTATGGCGTGATGGCAGCCAAAGGGGCAGCTGGTGGTTTTGTAGTGACGTCGGGACGCTTCACAGACGAGGCGCGCAAGTTCGCCGAAGGCCGAAACGTCCAGCTGATCGGTGGCACTCGGCTGCGCGCGCTGATCAAGCAGGCAGCAGGAACCACACAGCAAGTCCCTGGCAGGCCCGCTGCTGTTGCTCCCAGTGCCGCCGCGCCTGCGGCTGCGGCGCCCTCCTGCCCCATCTGTGCGAAGGCATGGTTCGCCGTACCGCGAAGCGCGGCGCGAATGCCGGCAGCGAGTTCTGGGGATGCTCGGTCTACCCTTCATGCAGGGGGACGCGACCGATCGGCTGAGTCGAACGCACGGGGCCGGTGTCGGCCTCGGTTGTTTTCGACTCTATTGATCAGTTTTCGACCTTAATGGCCTGTTTACGAGCATTTTTTTTGGTCGGAGTACGCGCGCACAGAGGGGCTCGCGATTATTCGACGGTCACACTCTTGGCCAGGTTCCTGGGCTTGTCCACGTCCGTGCCGCGCGCGCAGGCGGTGTGATAGGCCAGCAGCTGCAGCGGCACGACGTGCAGGATCGGTGACAGCACGCCGTAGTGCTCGGGCATGCGGATCACGCGCACACCCGGGCCGCTGTCGATACGCGTGCCTTCGTCGGCGATGACGAAGAGCTCGCCGCCGCGCGCGCGCACTTCCTGCATGTTGCTCTTCAGCTTGTCCACCAGCGCATCGTTGGGCGCCACCGTGACCACCGGCATGGCATTGGTCACCAGCGCCAGCGGGCCGTGCTTCAGCTCGCCCGCGGGGTAGGCCTCGGCGTGGATGTAGCTGATCTCCTTGAGCTTCAGCGCGCCTTCCAGCGCGATCGGATAGTGCAGCCCGCGGCCCAGGAACAGTGCGTTCTCCTTGCGCGCAAAGTCCTCGGCCCAGGCGATGACCTGCGGCTCCAGCGCCAGCACCGCCTGCACCGCCACCGGCAGGTGGCGCAGCGCCTTCAGGTGCTGCTGCTCCTGCGCTTCGGTCAGCCGGCCGCGCACCTGCGCCAGCGCCAGGGTCAGCAGGAACAGGCCCACCAGCTGCGTGGTGAAGGCCTTGGTCGAGGCCACGCCCACCTCCACGCCGGCGCGCGTGATGTAGGCGAAGCGGCACTCGCGCACCATGGCGCTGGTGGCCACGTTGCAGATGGTCAGCGTGTGTTCCATGCCCATCCCGCGCGCATGCTTCAGCGCCGCCAGCGTGTCGGCGGTCTCGCCGCTCTGGCTGATGGTCACCACCAGCGTCTTCGGGTTGGGCACGCTGTCGCGGTAGCGGTACTCGCTGGCGATTTCCACGCTGGTGGGGATGCCGGCGATGGACTCCAACCAGTACTTGGCGGTGCTGCCGCTGTAGTAGCTGGTGCCGCAGGCCAGGATCAGCACCTGCTGCACGTCCTTGAAGACCTTGTAGGCGCCGTCGCCGAACAGTTCGGGGCTGATGCCGGTGGTCTCGCCCAGGTCGCCCAGCGTGTCGGCAATGGCGCGCGGCTGCTCGAAGATCTCCTTCTGCATGTAGTGGCGGTACGGCCCCAGCTCGGCCGCGCCGCTGTGCGCCACCACCGTGCGCACCTCGCGCTTCACGTCCTTGTAGCGGCCATCCGCCTGGCGCGCAGCGATCCAGGTCTTGCCCAGCTGCAGGTCGACCACGTCGCCCTCCTCCAGGTAGACGATCTGGTCGGTCACGCCGGCCAGCGCCATGGCGTCGCTGGCCAGGAAGTTCTCGCCCTGGCCCAGGCCCAGGATCAGCGGCGAGCCTTCGCGCGCGCCCACCACGCGCTGCGGCTCGTCGCGGCAGAACACGGCGATGGCGTAGGCGCCCTTCAGGCGCAGCACGGCGCGCTGCACCGCGTCGAACAGGTCGCCGTCGTACAGGTGGTCGACCAGGTGGGCGATGACCTCGGTGTCGGTCTGGCTGCTGAACTCGTAGCCGCGCTTGATCAGCTCGTCGCGCAGCTCGTCGTGGTTCTCGATGATGCCGTTGTGCACCAGCGCGATGCGGCCGCGGCTGAAGTGCGGGTGCGCGTTGTGCACCTCGGGCGCGCCGTGCGTGGCCCAGCGGGTGTGGGCGATGCCGGTGCCCGCGTTCAGCCGGGCTTCATCGGCGCTGGCTTCCAGCTGCGCGACGCGCGCCGTGCTGCGCGCGCGCTTCAGTTCGCCGCCCTGGTGCACCGCGACGCCGCAGGAGTCGTAGCCACGGTATTCCAGCCGCTTCAACCCCTCGATCAGGATCGGGACGATGTTGCGGTTGCTGACCGCGCCGACGATGCCACACATGGGAAGCCTTGGGTCGAGTGAGAGAGTGCGGGAATGGTAGGCAGGTCGTCATGCAATATGCTTTCAAATCAATGAATGATTCGATCAAATTGCAATTGCATATCTACTGCGTGAAATAATCGGTCTATTCTTCGCGCATATATGGCCCATTGATTTCGTGCAAAACATCACACTCGACGCCACCGACCTGCGCCTGCTGGAACTGCTGCAGCAGGACGCCTCGCTGTCCAACCAGGACCTGGCCGCCGCCGCGCACGTGTCGCCGGCCACCGGGCTGCGCCGCGTGCGCCGGCTGGTCGAGGCCGGCGTGATCGAGCGGCGGGTGGCGCTGCTGTCGCACGAACGGCTGGGCCACGGCCTGACGGCGATCGTCGAGATCACCCTCGACCGCCAGGGCGCCGAGCACCTGGCGGCCTTCGAGCAGCGGGCCGTGGCCGACGCGGCCGTGCAGCAGTGCTACCGCGTGTCGCCGGGGCCGGACTTCGTGCTCGTCGTCTGGGCCGCCGACATGCCGGCCTACCAGGCGCTGGTGCAGCGCCTGTTCACGCAGGACGCCAACGTGCGCCAGGTCAAGGCCTACTTCAGCGTGCAGCGCGCCAAGTTCGCGCCGGCCATCGGGCTGCCGGCCGCGCGCTGACGTGCCCGGGCGGGGGGGGGCGCAGAATCGGCGCTCCCCCGACCCTCAACTGGAAAGCGCCCGCATGATCCACGTCGTCGCCGTCATCACCGCCCAGCCCGGCCAGCGCGCCAAGGTGCTGGAAGCCTTCCTGGCCAACACCGCCGCGGTGCGCGCCGAGCAAGGCTGCATCGAATACACCGCCACCATCGACGCCGAGGGCCTGCCGCCCACGCCCGGCAGCATCGGCGAGGACAGCTTCATCGTCGTCGAGAAGTGGGCCAGCCTGGCCGCGCTGCAAGCGCATGGGGCGGCGCCGCACATGAAGGCCTATGGCGCGAAGGTCAAGGACCTGGTGGCCAAGCGGGTGATCCACATCCTGCAGCCGGTGCAGGCCGGCTGAAGCCCAGGCCTCAGCCCGCGCGCAGCAGCGCCAGCCCCTTCAGGTACTCGCCCTCGGGAAAGAACAGCGTCGCCGGGTGGTCGGGCGCCGCGGCCAGGCGCTCGACGATGGCCGCGTCGACGCCGGCATCCATGGCCGCCCCGGCGACGATCTTCTGGAACAGCTCCGGCCCGATGCCGCCCGAGCACGAAAAGGTCAGCAGCAGCCCGCCGGGGCGCAGCAGCAGCAGCGCCAGGCGGTTGATGTCCTTGTAGGCGCGCGCCGCGCGCTCGGCCTGCGCTGCGCTGGCCGCAAACTTCGGCGGGTCCAGCACGATGGCGTCGAAGCTCCGGCCGCGCTGCAGCTGCTCGCGCAGGTAGGCGTTGACGTCTGCGTCCACGGCCTCGTGCCGGGCCGCGTCGAAGCCGTTCAGGCGCACGTGCTCGGTGGCCTGCGCCAGCGCCGGCGCCGACGAGTCGACGCTGACCACGCGCTGCGCGCCGCCGGCCAGCGCGGCCAGCGAAAAGCCGCCGGTGTAGCTGTAGCAGTTGAGCACCTCGGCGCTGCCCAGCCGGCGCACCCAGCGCGCGAAGGCCTGGCGGCTGTCGCGTTGGTCGAGGTAGTAACCGGTCTTGTGGCCCTGCGCCACGTCCACCTGCAGCTGCCAGCCGTGCTCGCGGATGGTGAAGCGCGTGTCGCCGCCGCCGCGCAGCCAGCCGGTGGCCGGCGCCAGGCCCTCGAGCTTGCGCACGCCGACGTCGGAGCGCTCGTACAGCCGCGACAGCCCGGTGGCCTGCAGCAGCGCGTCGGCGATCAGCGCCTTCCAGCGCTCGCTGCCGGCAAACAGGAACTGCGCGCTCAAGGCCTCGGCATAGCGGTCCACCACCAGGCCGGGCAGGCCGTCGGCCTCGCCGTGCACCAGCCGCTGCGCGTCGCTGTCGATCCCCAGCCGCGCCCGCAGCGCCAGCGCCGCAGCGATGCGCCGCGCGAAGAAGGCGGCGTCGATCCGCTCGGCCTCGTCGAAGCTCCAGGCACGCACGCGGATCGCCGAGGCCGGGCTGTAGGCGCCCCAGGCCAGGAAGCGGCCGTCGTGGGCTTCGACGCGCACCGTCTCGCCGGCATCGGCACGGCCCTTGGCGATGCTGCCCTCGAACACCCAGGGGTGGCGGCGCAGCAGCGAACGTTCCTTGCCCTCGCGCAGGCGGATGGCTTTCATGCCGCCATTGTGGGCGTGGTTCCCGCCACCTCTCCCTTGAGCGCGCGGTCAGCGCGGCGGCGCACCCACCGCGCGCAGCAGGTCGGCCAGGGTGCGGCCCGGCTCGTCGCGGAAGCACTCGTCCAGCGCCTCGACGGCGCGCACGCGGTCGAGGCGGAAGCTGCGGAAGTCCTGGCGCAGCTCGCACCAGGCGGCCAGCGTCCACACCGCGCCCCAGAAGAAGCAGCCCAGCGGCCGCACCACGCGCGCGCTGGCGCGGCCCTGCTCGTCGACGTACTGCAGGCGCAGTTTGCGGCGGTCGAGCACGGCGCGGCGCATGGCCTGCAGCGCGTCGCGCACCTCGGGCGCGATGCCGGCATCGGGCGCAAACAGCGCCAGGCTCTCGGCCGCGGCGCGTGCGTCCGTCGGCAGCACCGACAGGATCTTGGCCAGCGCGGCTTCGGCCTCGGCGGCCATCGCCGCATCGAGCCGCGGCTGCGCGATGCGCACCGCGGCCACCAGGGCCTGCGCTTCGGGGGAGGTGAACATCAGCGGTGGCAGCGTGTAGCCCGGGCGCAGCCGGTAGCCGACGCCGGCCTCGCCCTCGATGGGCACGCCGCGCGCCTGCAGGTCGGCCACGTCGCGGTAGACCGTGCGCACCGACACTTCCAGCCAGCCGGCCAGCTGTTCGGCGGTGGCCAGCCGCCTGCCGCGCAGGCGCTGCACCAGCTCGAACAGGCGGTCGGCACGGCGCATCGGCGACGGGCTATCAGGCGTCGGCGTGCAGGCCGACGCGGTTGCCTTCGCTGTCCTGGATGTGCGCGAACACGCCCATGCCGTCGGGCAGCGTGACCTTCGGCGTCAGCAGCTTGCCGCCGGCCTGTTCCAGCCGCTGCAGCGCCGCGTCCAGCGTGGGCGTGGCACCCAGGTAGGGCAGCGTGCCGCCGGCTGCCGGCTCCAGGCCGGGGGCCTGCATCAGGCAGCCGCCGACGCCCGGCTGCTCATAGGGGAACACGGCCAGCGTCGCCTGCGGGCCCATCGCCTCGCGCCGCAGCGCCACGCCGAGCAGCGTCTCGTAGAAGCGCTGAGCGCGGTCGATGTCGCGGGCGGGGATCTCGAACCAGTTGAGGGCGTTCTTCATGTCAGGGCTCCTTGGGGTGGATGAAGGAGCCGCCATCGTGCGCTGGGGCTGCTGACAGCGTGGTGGCAGCAGCCTCGGCGCCACCCGGCCCGCGGCTGCGCCGCCCGTCGTCAGCATGCCAGCGTCATTTGCGCTTCGCCCTGGGGTGGGCCGCGTCGTAGACCTTGGCCAGATGCTGGAAGTCCAGCCGCGTGTAGACCTGCGTGGTCGAGATGTTGGCGTGGCCCAGCAGCTCCTGCACCGCGCGCAGGTCGCCGCTGCTTTGCAGCAGGTGCGACGCGAAGCTGTGGCGCAGCATGTGCGGATGCACGTGCGTCGGCAGCCCGGCCTGCAGCGCCAGGCTCTTCAGCCGCGAGCGCACCTGGCTGGCGGTCAGCCGCGTGCCGCGCCGGCTGACGAAGAGCGCCGGCTCGTCCGTCGCCGCCACCTGCCCGCGCACCGCCAGCCAGGCGCGCAGGGCCGCCAGCGCCGGTGCGCCCACCGGCACGGTGCGCCGCTTGCTGCCCTTGCCCAGCACCTGCGCGCTGGCGTCGGCGGCGTCGATCCAGCCGGTGGCGTCGGCGCCGGCGCGCAGGTTCAGGCCCACCAGCTCGGCCACGCGCAGCCCGCTGCCGTACAGCAGCTCGACCATGCAGTGGTCGCGCGCGCGCAGCGCGGGGTCGCCCTGTGCGCCTTCGAACGAAGCCAGCGACACCGCCTGCTCCACCGACAGCGCCTTGGGCAGCGGCTTGCCGGCCTTGGGCGCGCGCACGCCTTCCACCGGGTTGACGCGCACCTCGCCATTGCGGCCCCACCAGCGGTACAGCCCGCGCCAGGCCGACAGGTGGATGGCGATGCTGCGCGGCGCCAGCGGGCGTTCGCGCAGCATGGCTGCCCAGCGCCGCACGTGCTGGACCTGCACCTGGCGCAGGTCCACCTGTGCCTGCGCGGCCGCCTGCTGCAGCCGCAGCAGCGCGTCGTGCACCATCTTCACGCTGCGCGGCGCCAGGCGGCGCTCGACGCGCAGGTGTTCGACGTAACGCTGCAGCTCGGGCGCCAGCGCCTCGTCCACGCCAGGGCCTGCCAACGTCAAGGAGGGGGCAGGCCCTAGGCGAGCAGCCGCGACAGGCTGGCGCCGGCCACCTCGCCGATGCGCGACAGGAATTCGGTGCCCATCTGCGCCGCATAGCGCGTCGGGTCGGGCGAGCCCAGCACCAGCAGCCCGAAGGCCTCGGGCGCGCCGCCCTTGCGCAGCGGCACCATGGCCATCGACTGCACGCCCGCACCCGCGTCGAACCAGGCCGAGGCTTCGAAGCCGGCGTTGGCGCCGCAGTAGGGCAAGGACAGGCTGGAGGCGAGGCTCTTCAGGTCGTCGCTGACCGGCTGCGCCACGGGCAGCGCCGCATGGGCTTCGGCCACGCCCCAGACGCGCAGCACCGCCTGCGGGATCTGGAAGCGCTCCTTCAGGTCGTCCAGCAGCGCCTGCGGCAGCGCCGCGGCATCGGCCACCAGCAGCAGCTGCACCGTCCACTGGTGCATGCGGTCGTAGATGCCCAGGTTGTCCTGGCCGTTGCGGATCATCTCGATGATCTTGTGCTCCAGCCCCTTGATGCGCTCGCGCAGCATTTCCATCTGCCGCTCCTGCAGCGACACCGCGCGCTGGCCGTGCGGGCTGGTCAGCTGCACCGTCGCCAGCAGCTCGGCGTGGCGCTCGAAGAAGCCGGGGGTGTTCAGCAGGTAGTTGCTGATGTCGTCCTCGGTGATGCCTTGCACGCCTTGGGTTGTGGTCACAGCTCGATCTCTCCTTCGAAAACGGTGGTCGCCGGGCCGGTCATGCGCACCGGCTGGCCGATGCCGGCCCATTCGATGCTGAGGCGCCCGCCGCGCGTGTCGACCTCGACGGCCGCATCCAGCCAGCCCAGCCGGATGCCCGCCACCACCGCGGCGCAAGCCCCGGTGCCGCAGGCCAGCGTCTCGCCCGCCCCGCGCTCGTACACGCGCAGCGCGATGTGCGTGCGCGACAGCACCTGCATGAAGCCGGCGTTGACCTTCTGCGGAAAGCAGTCGAGCACCTCGATCTCGGGGCCCAGGCTGGCGACGTCGGCGGTGGCCGCGTCGGCCACACGCTGCACCGCATGCGGGTTGCCCATCGACAGCACCGCCACCTCGACGCTGGCGTCGATCAGCTCCAGCGGCCACAGCTCGAAGTTGCCGACCGCGCGCGGCGTCATGCCCGCGTCCAGGAACGGAATGCGCGCATGGGCGAACTCGGGCGCGCCCATGTCCACGGTGACGCGGCCGTCGTCGCGCAGCTGCAGCTCGATCAGCCGGTTGACGGTCTCGACCTTGATGCGGCGCTTGTCGGTGAGCCCGCGCTCGCGCACGAAGCGCACGAAGCAACGCGCGCCGTTGCCGCAGTGTTCGACCTCGTCGCCGCTGGCGTTGAAGATGCGGTAGCCGAAGTCCACCCCCGGCGAACGCGGCGGCTCGACCACCAGGATCTGGTCGGCACCGATGCCGAAGTGCCGGTCGGCCAGCGCGCGGTACTGCTCGGTGCTCAACTCGAGCGGCGAGCGCGTGGCGTCGAGCATCACGAAGTCGTTGCCCGCGCCCTGCATCTTGGTGAAGCGCAGTTTCATGCCTCGATTATCGCTACGGCACGGTGGCTCGCGCCGCCTTCACCTCGCTTGCGCGAGAGGAGCCCCGCCCCCCACGCCCACCCTGCGTTATCGGGGCGCGTAGCGATCGCCCTCGCCTTGCGGCCGCGACTTGAAGCGGCGGTGCACCCACAGGTACTGCGCGGGGTCGGCGCGCACCATGGCTTCGATCCACTCGTTCATGCGGCGCGCGTCGGCCAGCGGGTCGTCGGTGGGCCAGTCGTCCCACGGCGGCAGGAAGTGCACGCGGTAGCCCTGGCCGCCGGGCAGCATCTGCGCCACCACCGGCTGCACCACCATGTCCAGCGCGCGCGCCATCTTCGACGGCGCCAGCAAGGTCGCCGCCGGCACGCCGAAGAAGGGCACGAAGGCCGAGTCCTTCATGCCGAAGTCCATGTCCGGCAGGTTGAAGAAGGCATGGCCGCGGCGGATGGCGCGCAGCAGCGGCCGCGCCGTGTCGCTGCGCGCGAACAGCTCGCCGCGGCCGAAGCGCGAACGGCCGCGGCACATGGCCGCATCGAACACCGGATGGCTCTGCGCCTGGTAGACCGACGCCACCGGCCGGCTCTGGAACAGCTGCGTGGCCACACCCGCCGCGTCCAGCGCCAGGAAGTGCGGCACCAGCCACATCACCGACCGTCCGCTGCGCTCGGCCACGCGTTCGGCCAGATGCACGTCGCCTTCGACATGGATCAGGCGCCGCAGGCGGGCCGGGCCGGCGTACCACAGCAGCGCGCGCTCCACCGCGCTGCGGCCCAGCCAGCGGAAGTGCTCGCGCAGCAGCTGGCGGCGCTGCAAGGCACTCAGCTCCGGCAGGCACAGCTGCACGTTGCGCGCCGCGATGCGCCGCCGCGCCCGCGCCGCGGTGTAGAAGATGCGGCCGAGCGCACTGCCCAGCGCCGCCTGCACCGCCAGCGGCAGCCAATGCAGCAGCCACAGCAGGGCCAGCAGCGCGTAGGCCGGCGCGTGCTTCACGGCGGCGGCTCGGCCGGCGCGGCCCGCGGCTTCTTGTAGCGGTGGTAGCCCCACAGGTATTGCTGCGGGCACTGGCGGATCAACGCCTCCATCGCGCGGTTGATGGCCGCGGCCTGGGCCGGCTCGTCGCGCGGCGGCAGCGGCTCGGCCAGCCGGCTCAGGCGCAGGTGGAAGCCGCGCCCCTGCGGCAGCCGCTCGCACCAGGCGAGCACCACCGGTGCGCCCGACTGCAGCGCCAGGCGCGACGCCAGCGTCATGGTGTAGGCCGGCCGGCCGAAGAAGTCGGCCCACACGCCCATGCCCTGCGGCGGCACCTGGTCGGGCAGCAGCCCGACGGCCTCGCCGCGCCGCAGCGCGCGCATCATCTGCCGCACGCCGGCGATCGAAGCCGGCACGGCGGCCAGCGCCGCACGCGCACGGGCGCTCTGCTGCAGCTCGCGCAGCAGGCGGTGCCGCGCCGGGCGGAACATCACCGTGATCGGCTTGCGCGCGCCGTAGCGCTGCGCATAGGCCTGCGCGGTGAGCTCGAAGCTGCCCAGGTGCGGCGTCAGGAACACCAGGCCGCGGCCCAGCGCCAGCGCGTCCTCGATCAGCTGCTCGCCCTCCCATTGCACCGGGTCGCCGATCGGCTCGTCGGGCGGGCGCAGCCACAGGCGCAGGCCCTCGGTGGCCATCTTGCCGGCCTCGCCCACCGAGCGGCGCCACTGCGGCGGCGACACGCCCGCGCGATGGGCGTTCTTGCGCAGGCGCCGCCGGTAGCCGGGCGACAGCGCATAGGCCAGCCAGCCCAGGCCGGCGCCCAGCGCGTGCAGAAACCGCAAAGACCGCCGGGATAGCCAGCGCAGCAGGAAGAGCATGTTTCCTATAATGGACGCAGCGCCGAGTTATGAACTACTTGCGGGGCGCTCTAAAAGTTCTGCTAAAGCGTTCGCCGCTCCTCCCACAGCACGGCCGGCAACGCGATCCGTCACCGTCAACAGGAGTTTAAGAGTGGCCAGCGACTTCCTTTTCACATCCGAATCCGTCTCCGAAGGGCACCCCGACAAGGTGGCCGACCAGATCTCGGACGCGATTCTCGACGCGATCTTCAAGCAGGACCCGCGCAGCCGCGTGGCCGCCGAGACGCTGACCAACACCGGCCTGGTGGTGCTGGCCGGCGAGATCACCACCAACGCGCACGTCGACTACATCCAGGTGGCGCGCGACACCATCAAGCGCATCGGCTACGACAACACCGACTACGGCATCGACTACAAGGGCTGCGCGGTGCTGGTGGCGTACGACAAGCAGAGCAACGACATCGCCCAGGGCGTGGACCACGCCAGCGACGACCACCTGAACACCGGCGCCGGCGACCAGGGCCTGATGTTCGGCTACGCCTGCGACGAGACGCCCGACCTGATGCCCGCGCCGATCCACTACGCGCACCGCCTGGTCGAGCGCCAGGCCCAGCTGCGCAAGGACGGCCGCCTGCCCTTCCTGCGCCCCGACGCGAAGAGCCAGGTGACCATGCGCTACGTCGACGGCAAGCCGCACAGCATCGACACCGTGGTGCTGAGCAGCCAGCACAGCCCCGACCAGAGCGAGACCGCCACCAAGATGAAGGCCAGCTTCATCGAAGCGGTGGTCGAGGAGATCATCAAGCCGGTGCTGCCCAAGGAGTGGCTGAAGGAGACGCGCTACCTGGTCAACCCGACCGGCCGCTTCGTCATCGGCGGCCCGCAGGGCGACTGCGGCCTGACCGGGCGCAAGATCATCGTCGACACCTACGGCGGCGCCTGCCCGCACGGCGGCGGCGCCTTCAGCGGCAAGGACCCGAGCAAGGTCGACCGCAGTGCCGCCTATGCGGCGCGCTACGTCGCCAAGAACATCGTCGCCGCCGGCCTGGCCAAGCAGTGCCAGATCCAGGTGGCCTACGCCATCGGCGTGGCCCGGCCGATGAACATCACGGTCTATACCGAAGGCACCGGCGTGATCAGCGACGAGAAGCTGTCGGCGCTGGTGGCCGAGCACTTCGACCTGCGGCCCAAGGGCATCATCCAGATGCTCGACCTGCTGCGCCCGATCTACGAGAAGACCGCCGCCTACGGCCACTTCGGCCGCGCCGAGCCGGAATTCAGCTGGGAGAGGACCGACAAGGCCGCCGCGCTGCGCGCCGCAGCCGGGCTCTGAGCCCGCCGCGCGCACGCGCGGGATCGGTCTTCCGGCGCAGGCTCACTTCGCGCAGCGAGGTGGGCCGCCGCAGTCTCGACGACAGGCCGGCCTTGCGTGAAGCCCGCGCCGCCGCGGCCGCGGCGCCGTCACCTCAGCTGGTGCGCGGCAGCACCGTCAGCACGCGCACGATGAAGGCGTGCAGCTCGTTCATGTAGTTGCTCAGGAACTTGGCGACGGCTTCGTCGCTGACCTGGCCGTCCTCGGCGATCAGCCCGGGCTTGAACTGGATGTAGGCCTCCACGGTGGTCATCAGCGGCGCATTGCAGAAGCACAGCACGCCGCGCAGGTTCTGCTGCGCCAGCGCCGTGCCGATGGCGCCCGGCGAGGTGCCGATCACGCCCGAGGGCTTGCGCGCGAACGAGTTCTGGCCCCACGGCCGGCTGGCCCAGTCGATGGCGTTCTTCAGCCCGCCGGGCAGCGAGCGGTTGAATTCCGGCGTGACGAAGAGCAGCGCGTCCACGTCGGCGATGGCCTTCTTCAAGGCCCGCGCCACCGGCGGGTAGTCGGCGTCGTAGTCCTGGCTGTACAGCGGCAGGTCCTTGATCGCAATCTCGACCATCTCCAGGTCGGCCGGCGCCACGCGCACCAGCGCCTTGGCCAGCAACCGGTTGATCGACTTGGACGACAGGCTGCCGACGATGTAGCCCACCTTGTACTTGGCCATTCCATCCTCCTTGTGGCTTGTGCGGACCCCAAGAATAGGCGCAAAGCGTGCCGCGGGGCGGCGGGGGCATCATCCGGCCATGCCGATCGACCTGCCCGCGCTGCGCCGCCATGCGGTGGCCCGCTCGCTGTTCCCGCCCATCAGCCTGCCGCAGGCGCTGCGCCGCCTGGGTTTCGTGCAGGCCGACCCGATCCGCGCGCCGGCGCGCGCGCAGGACCTGACGCTGCGCCACCGCGTGCGCGACTACCGCGCCGGCGACCTGGAACAACGCTTCCCGCGCCTGGCGCTGGAAGAGGACTTCTTCGTCAACTACGGCTTCGTGCCGCGGCACGTGCATGCGCTGATGCACCCGCGCCAGGCGCGCGAGCCCTGGGACCGGGCGCAGCGCGAGCGCGCCCGCCAGGTGCTGGCCTTCGTGCACGAGCGCGGCAGCGTGCACCCGCGCGAGGTGGAGGCCTTCTTCCAGCACGGCAAGGCGCTCAACTGGTTCGGCGGCACCGCCAACGCCAGCACCCAGCTGCTCGACGCCATGCACTACCGCGGCCTGCTGCGCGTGGCGCGACGCGAGGGCGGCACACGCTGCTACGCACCGCGCCCGCCGCACGACGCGCCGGCGGACCCCGAAGCCGCGCTGGATGCGCTGATCGACATCGCGGTGGCCAAGTACGCGCCGCTGCCCAAGGCCACGCTGAGCTACCTGGTCAGCCGCCTGGCGGTGGCGGTGCCGCAATGGCGCGACCGGCGGCCGGCGGCCTTCGCCCGCGTGCGCGCGCGCCTGGCGCAGGGGCTGGTCGACGGCGTCGCCTGGTACTGGCCGGCGGGCGAGAACCCGGCGTCGAGCCGCCATGCGCCCGACGACGCGGTGCGCCTGCTGGCGCCCTTCGATCCGGTGGTCTGGGACCGCCTGCGTTTCGAGCTGTTGTGGGGCTGGGCCTACCGCTTCGAGGCCTACACGCCGGCACCCAAGCGCAAGCTCGGCTACTACGCGCTGCCGCTGCTGTGGCGCGACCAGGTCATCGGCTGGGGCAACCTGGCGCAGCGCGAGGGCCGGGTGCACGCGCAGATCGGCTACGTCGCCGGCCGGGCGCCGCGTGACGCCGGCTACCGGCGCGCGCTGGACGACGAGCTGGCGCGCCTCGAGACCTTCCTGCAGCCGCGCTGAATCAGGGCGCCGGCAGCGGCCGCTGGCGCCAGGCCAGCAGCGCGCCCAGCGCCAGGGCCGCCGCCGAGCACAGGAAGCCGGCCTCCAGCCCGCCCGCGCCGTCGGACACCCAGCCGACCAGCGCCGGGCCGACGATCTGCCCGACGGCGAAGACGATGGTGAACGCGGTGATGCCGGCGGGCCACGCCGCCGGGTCGGCGTTGTGCCGCACCAGCGCGGTGGTCGAGGCCACCACCGACAGGAACACGCTGCCGAACAGCGCGCCGGACACAAAGGCCGCCAGGGGCGCCGGCCACAGCACCGGCAGCACGGTGGCCAGCGCCAGCAGCGCATTCAGCACGGCCATGGGCACGCCGCCACGGTGCCGCTGCAGCAGCCCGGCCCACAGCCACGACGAGGCCACCACGCCGGCGCCCAGCACCAGGTAGAAGGCGGTGATGCCGCCGCGCCCCATGCCCTGCGCGCGCAGCAGCGTGATGTTGAAGGTCATGTAGCCGATGTAGCCCAGGCCGAACATCAGGTAGCCGCCCAGCGCGGCGGCAAAGTCGCGCCAGGCGAAGCGGCCGGTGGCCGCCGCGCCGGGGGCCGGCGGCGCCGGCAGGTCGCGCGTGCCGGCGCGCATCGCCAAGGTGGCCAGCAGTGCCGCGCCGGCCAAGGCCCACCAGGCCCCTTGCCAGGCATGCGGCCGGGCCAGTTCGGTCAGCGGCGGCACGATCAAGGTCGCCGCGATGATGCCCAGCCCGGTGCCGCCGTAGTACAGGCCCAGCACCAGCGCCGCGCTGGGGCGCCGCGCCTCGGCCGCCGCCGCTGCGGGCGCCGACCCCAGGCGCGCGGCCAGCAGGCCGCCGCAGACGAAGCTCCAGGCGCTGGCCACGCCGCACAGCAGGCGCAGCGCCAGCAGCGCCGCGTCGGCGCGCACCAGCGCATGCCCGGCCAGCAGCAGCGCCGTGACCGCGCCGCCCGCCAGCCACAGGCCGCGCGGCGTGACACGGCGCAGCAGCGGCGGCACCGACAGCGCGCCCAGCAGGTAGCCGAGCGCGTTGACCGTGTTCATCGCGCCGGCCGTCAGGTAGCTCCAGCCCAGGTCGGCGCGCATCGGCGGCAGCAGCAGCGCATAGGCGAAGCGCGACAGCCCCAGCGACACCGCGGCGCCCAGCGCCAGCGCCGCCGCCTGGCGCAGCACGCCGGCGCGTCCGCTCAAGGGCCGCTCCGCGCGCGCAGCAGGCGCTGCGCCAGCTCGGCAAAGCCGCGGCCGCGCTCGGACGGCGTGACGTAGGCCGGCAGCACCTGCAGCTGCGGCACGAAGCGCGCGATGTTGGCCACCGCCACCGACAGCGGCAGCTGCTCGAACATGCGCTGGTCGTTGGCCGAGTCGCCGACGTACAGCCACGACGCGGCGTCCAGCGGCCGGCCCTGCGTCTGCTGCACGGCCCAGCGCGCGCCGCTCCACTTGTCGTGCGTGCCGATCCAGCCGTTGACGTGGATCGAGCTGACGCTGGCCTGCAGGCCGTGCGCGTGCATGTGCGCCAGCACGGCGTCGATGCCGGCCGCGTCCAGGTGCTCGAACTCGCTGTGGTCGACGGCGATGTCGGTCAGCCGACCGGCGCTGTCGCGCGCCAGCCGGGCCTGCGGCACGGCCGTGCGCAACTCGGCGGCGCAGCGCCGCAGGCGTTCGAGGTGAGCGGCGCGCGTCGCCGCGTCCTGCACGAAGTCCTGCCGCAGATGGCCGCCGTCGCGGCGCAGCATGACCGCGCCGTTCTCGGCCACGATGGCCACCACCGGCCAGGCCATCGCGAAGGCTTCGCTCCAGCCGGCCGGCCGGCCGGTCACCGCGATCACCGGCAGCCCGGCCGCCGCCAGATCGTGCAGCGCCTGCAGCGCCGGCGCCTCGATGGCGCCGTCGCGGGTGAGCGTGTCGTCGATGTCGGTCAACAGGCCCTGCACGCGCCGCAGCGCCGCGTCGGGCAGTTGCGCCAGGGGCTGCATGCGCGCGGAATCCATCGCCCCAGTCTCGCACAGGGCCCGCCGCGCCTTGATGCAACGCAAACGCGGTGCCACGGCGCTTCCCATAATGTCAGGCCCACCCCAGCGTTGTGCAGACACCATGGCCAAGGACACGCCGCTTCCGGTACGCAAGAGCCCCCCCAGCCGCGCCAAGCGCGCGCGCCCCGCCGGCCTGCGTGCCGCCGAAGCCGGCGACACCGCGCCACGGCTGGGCCGCAAGGCCATCGAGAAGCACGTGGTGCGCCAGACCACGCTGTCGCGCCAGGATGCCCAGGCGGCGGCGCTGAACGATCTGCTGCAGCACGCGGCCAAGGCCGCGCCGGGCGAGTCGCTGGAGGCGCTGAAGACCCTGCTGGCCGGCGCGTCCGGCGACGACGTGGTGGCGCTGCGGCGCATGCTCTTCGCCGATGCCAAGCGCAAGGCAGCGCCGGCCGAGGACCCCGACCTGGAGCTGGCGCCGCGCTGGCGCGAAGGCGGCTACCCCTACAAGAACCTGATGTCGCGCAAGACCTACGAGACGCAGAAGTACAAGCTGCAGGTGGAGCTGCTGAAGCTGCAGGCCTGGGTCAAGGACAGCGGCCAGCGGGTGCTGATCCTCTTCGAAGGCCGCGACGCGGCCGGCAAGGGCGGCGCGATCAAGCGCTTCATGGAGCACCTGAACCCGCGCGGCGCGCGCGTCGTCGCGCTGGAAAAGCCCAGCGAGGTGGAACGCGGCCAGTGGTACTTCCAGCGCTACACGCAGCACCTGCCGACGCGCGGCGAGATCGTGCTCTTCGACCGCAGCTGGTACAACCGCGCCGGCGTCGAGCGCGTGATGGGCTTCTGCTCCAACGCCGAGTACGAGGAGTTCATGCGCCAGGCGCCGGAGTTCGAGCGCCACCTGGTGAAGAGCGGCATCCACCTGTTCAAGTTCTGGTTCTCGGTGAGCCGCGACGAGCAGCGCCGCCGCTTCAAGGAGCGGCGCGCGCACCCGCTGAAGCAGTGGAAGCTGAGCCCGGTGGACCTGGCGAGCCTGGACAAGTGGGGCGACTACACGGTGGCCAAGGAGCAGATGTTCCTGCACACCGACACCTCGGATGCGCCGTGGACCGTGATCAAGAGCGATTGCAAGAAGCGCGCGCGCCTCAACGCCATGCGCTACCTGCTGCACAGCCTGCCCTACGCCAACAAGGACGCGGCGGTGATCGGGCCGGTCGATACCCTGCTGGTCGGCCGGGCGGCGCTGGTGGCCGGCCGCAGCGAGGAGTTCTCGCCGGTCAGCACGCAGAGCTGAGCCCCGCTACAATTGCGGCTCCTTCCGAGGAGCGTTGCAACCTCCGTCCGCTGAGGCCAGGCTCGGAAGGCCTTCTTCTGCAACCGCGCTCACCTGCACGATCGGCGTGGGTGAGTCTGTCGAACACCGCGTCCGCCGTGCAGGGTCTTCACGTTTGGAGCCCTGACCGATGAATGCCGTTCTCAAATCCCCGCAAGACCATGCCGTGGCCGACCTGTCGCTCGCCGACTGGGGCCGCAAGGAAATCCGCATCGCCGAAAGCGAGATGCCCGCGCTGATGGCCATCCGCGAGGAATACGCCAAGAGCCAGCCGCTGAAGGGCGCGCGCGTCACCGGCAGCCTGCACATGACCATCCAGACCGCCGTGCTGGTGGAGACCCTGCAGGCGCTGGGCGCCGAGGTGCGCTGGGCCAGCTGCAACATCTTCAGCACCCAGGACCACGCGGCCGCCGCGCTGGTGGCCAAGGGCACGCCGGTGTTCGCCTACAAGGGCGAGACGCTGAAGGACTACTGGGACTACACGCACCGCATCTTCGACTTCGGGCCCAAGGGCAGCGATGCCGAAGGCCCGAACATGATCCTCGACGACGGCGGCGACGCCACGCTGCTGATGCACCTGGGCAAGCGCGCCGAGAAGGACGCATCGTTGCTCGCCCACCCCGGCAGCGAGGAGGAGCGCGAGCTCTTCGCCGCGATCAAGGCCAAGCTGGCCGAAGACCCCACCTGGTACAGCCGCAAGAGCGCCAAGATCATCGGCGTCACCGAAGAGACGACCACCGGAGTGCACCGCCTGAAGGAGATGAGCGCCAAGGGCACGCTGATGTTCCGCGCCATCAACGTCAACGACTCGGTGACGAAGAGCAAGTTCGACAACCTGTACGGCTGCCGCGAGAGCCTGGTGGACGGCATCAAGCGCGCCACCGACGTGATGATCGCCGGCAAGATCGCCGTCGTCGCCGGCTATGGCGACGTGGGCAAGGGCTCGGCGCAGGCGCTGCGCTCGTTGAGCGCGCAGGTCTGGGTGACCGAGGTCGACCCGATCAACGCGCTGCAGGCCTGCATGGAAGGCTACCGCGTGGTGACCATGGACTGGGCCGCCGACAAGGCCGACATCTTCGTCACCACCACCGGCAACAAGGACGTGATCACGCACGGCCACATGGCGGCGATGAAGAACAACGCCATCGTCTGCAACATCGGCCACTTCGACAACGAGATCCAGGTCGCCGCGCTGGAGAAGTACCAGTGGGAGGAGATCAAGCCGCAGGTGGACCACGTCATCTTCCCCGACGGCAAGCGCATCATCCTGCTGGCCAAGGGCCGGCTGGTGAACCTGGGCTGCGCCACCGGCCACCCGAGCTACGTGATGTCGTCCAGCTTCGCCAACCAGACGATCGCGCAGATCGAGCTGTTCACGCACAGCGACTACTACGAGCAGGGCAAGGTCTACGTGCTGCCCAAGCACCTGGACGAAAAGGTCGCGCGCCTGCAGCTGAAGACGCTGAACGCCGAGCTGACCACGCTCACCGAGGAGCAGGCGGCCTACATCGGCGTGCCGGTGCAGGGCCCGTACAAGCCCGACACCTACAGGTACTGACGTGCTGCCGGTTTCCTTCGAGTTCTTCCCGCCGAACACGCCGGTGGGCGACGAGAAGCTGAAGGACGTGGTGCAGCAGCTGGGCACGCTGCGGCCGGAGTTCTTCAGCGTGACCTACGGCGCCGGCGGCGCCACGCGCGACAAGACGCTGCACACGGTGCGCGCCATCGCTGCGGCCGGCCACGAGGCCGCGCCGCACCTGTCGTGCGTGGGCTCGACGCGCGAGAGCATCGCCCAGATCCTGGCCACCTACCGCGAACAGAAGATCCGCCGCATCGTCGCGCTGCGCGGCGACCTGCCCAGCGGCACCCACACCGCCGGCGAGTTCCGCTACGCCGCCGAGCTGGTGCGCTTCATCCGCGAGACGCAGGGCCCCGACTGGCTGATCGAGGTGGCCGCCTACCCCGAGTACCACCCCGACGCGCGCTACAGCGCCCGCGACCTGCAGCACTACGCCGACAAGGTGCGCGCCGGCGCGTCATCGGCGATCACCCAGTTCTTCTTCAACGCCGACGCCTACTTCCACTTCGTCGAGCAGTCGCGCAAGCTGGGCGCCGAGGTGCCGGTGGTGCCGGGCATCATGCCGTTCCACAACTACGCGAAGATCGCGCAGTTCGCGGCGCGCGACGGCATCGAGATCCCGCGCTGGGTGGCGCTGAAGATGGAAGGCTACATGGACGACGCGGCGTCGATCCGCGCCTTTGGGCTGGACGTGGTCGCGGCGCTGTGCGAACGGCTCATCGCCGGCGGCGCGCCGGGCATCCACTTCTACACGATGAACCAGTCCGCGCTGACGCTGGAGCTGTGCCGGCGCCTGCGGCTGGGCTGATCAGCCGCGTTGCCAGGCCACGCCGTCCTCGACCAGCATCGCGTCCAGCGGCACGTCGTGCGGCTCGGCCTGCAGCCACGGCACGAAGCCGTGCGCGAAGCCCACGCCGACGGTGGCGGGCCGCGGCTGCAGCCCGGCCAGCGTGCGGTCGTAGAAGCCGCCGCCGTAGCCCAGGCGCAGCCCCTGCGGCCCGTAGCCGACGCAGGGCACCAGCAGCAGTTCGGGTTCGAACTGCGCGGTGTCCTTGGGCTTGGGGATACCGTAGGCGTCCTCCTCCATCGGGCAGCCGGGGAACCACACGTGGAAGCGCAGCTGCTTGGTGTCGCGGTCGATCACCGGCAGGCCGATGCGCCGGGCCGGGTCGGCCTCGCTCCAGCGGAACAGCGCCGGCAGCGCGTCGAACTCGCCCTTGATCGGCCAGTAGGCGCCGATGCTGCGCTCGCTGCGGCCCACCAGCCACACGCGCAGCACCTCCTGCAGGTGCACCGAGCGCTGGTGGCGGTCGGCCATGGCCAGGCGCTCGGCCTGCAGCTGGCGGCGCAGCGTGAGCTTGTCGCGCGTCGGCTCGAGGGGCAGCTTGAAGGGGTCGCTCATGCCGCTATTGTGACGGGCCACCCCTGGACGCGCGGCCCGCGGTCATGCCACAGTCGCGCATGCCGCCCCGCGACGCTCTCGTCGAGCATTGCCTGGAACTGCTGGCCCCCTGCGGCGCGGTCAGTGCGCAGCGCATGTTCGGCGGCCACGGCCTGCGCATCGACGGCGTGTTCATGGCGCTGATCGCCTTCGAGCGCCTGTACCTCAAGGTCGACGCGCAGACCCGCCCGCGCTTCGAGGCCGCCGGCTGCGAAGCTTTCGTCTACGAGGCCAAGGGCAAGCGCGTGTCGCTGGGCTACTGGACCGCGCCGCCGCAGGCGCTGGAGTCGCCCGACGACATGCGCCCCTGGGCGCGCCTGGCGCTGGAGGCCGCCTTGCGCGCGCGCAGCCAGCCCGCCAGGCGCCGCGCCCCCGGACGCAGTGAGAAAATGCCGCATGCGCCAGCGTCGAAGCGCTAGATTCCCTTCGTTGCCCAGAGCCATGACGCTTCGATCCGTGTTCCACCCCCTGGCCCGCACCAGCGGCTGGGTGGTCCTCGCGCTGCTGCTGTCGGTGGCGGCGCCCGTCGCGCGCGCGCAGTCCGAGCACCAGGTGGTGCTCGATGCCCGCGAAGCCTTCCGCAAGAAGGACCGTGTCCAGCTGGTCAACGCCGGCGTGGCCGCGCGCCAGCATCCGCTGGCCTCGTGGGTCGAATACTGGGAGCTGACCAACCGGCTGGGCGCCGCGCAGGTCGACGAGATCGAGACCTTCTATGCGCGCTGGCCGGGCACCTACGTCGAGGACCGGCTGCGCAACGACTGGCTGCTCGAACTGGGCCGGCGCCGCGACTGGGCCAACTTCAGCCGCGACTACCCGCGCTTTCGCATGAACGACGACCGCGAGGTCAGCTGCTATGCGCTGCTGACGCGGCATCTGTCGGGGCAGGACGTGCGTGACGACGCGCGTGCCGCCTGGTTTGCGCAGCGCGACCTGGACGACGGCTGCAACCTGCTGGCCAGCACCTTGTTCGCCGCCGGCCAGCTGGTCGACGCCGACGCGTGGCAGAAGGCGCGGCTGGCCATCGAGCAGAACCGGCCGCGTGCGGCGCGCGCCGCGGCCGGCTTCGTCAGCCCGGCGGCGGCGACGGCGGTCAACGAACTGGCCGACAACCCGGCGCGTTATCTGGCGCGCAAGGCCTCGGCGGACAAGGGCAGCGCGGCCGAGCTGACCACGCTGGCGCTGATGCGCCTGGCCGACAACGATGCGCAGGCCGCCGCGTTGCAGCTGAAGGAGCGCTGGCAGGCGGCGCTGCCCGCGCCGCTGGCCGCGCTGGCCTGGGCCACCGCCGCCAAGGAGGCCGCGACCAAGCTGATGCCCGAGGCCGTGCCGTGGTACCAGCGCGCCTGGAGCTTGCGCAAGGACGTGGCCGACGGGCGGCGCGACCCGGCGCCCTGGTCCGACGACACCCTGGCCTGGCAGGTGCGTGCCGCGCTGCGCTACGACGGCCGCCAGGAGGAGCGCTGGGCCCTGGTGAGCCAGGCCCTGGACGCCATGAGCCCGGCCGAGCAGAAGGAGCCCACGTGGGTCTACTGGCGCGCCCGTGCGCTGCAGGGCCTGGCCAAGACGGGCGAGGCGGGCGACGCCCAGCGCCAGCTGGCCCGCGTGCAGCTGGAGTCGATCGCCGGGCAGATGCACTTCTACGGCAAGCTGGCCAACGAAGACCTGGGCGGCACGGTGCAGCTGCCGCCCAAGCCGGCGCCGCTGACGCCGGCCGAGCGCGACGCCGCGCGCAAGAACCCGGGCTTCGAGCGCGCGCTGCTGCTCATCGCCATCGGCCTGCGCAACGAAGGCGTGCGCGAGTGGAACTTCACCTTGCGCGGCTTGAACGACCGCGAGCTGCTGGCCGCGGCGCAGCTGGCCTGCGACCGCGAGGTCTGGGACCGCTGCATCAACACCAGCGACCGCACGCGCGCCGAGGTCGACATGGCGCAGCGCTTCCCGATGCCCTATCGCCAGGAGGTGGTGGCGCAGGCGCGCGCGATCGGCCTGGACCCGGCCTACATCTACGGGCTCATCCGCCAAGAATCGCGCTTCATCATGGATGCGCGCTCCAACGTCGGCGCGTCGGGGCTGATGCAGATCATGCCGGCGACGGCGCGCTGGACGGCCAAGAAGCTGGGCCTGGACTACAAGCCGGACATGATCGCCGACCGCGACATCAACCTGCGCCTGGGCACCGCCTACCTGAAGCTGGTGCTCGACGACTTCGACGGCTCGCAGGCGCTGGCCGCGGCGGCCTACAACGCCGGGCCCGGACGGCCGCGCCGCTGGCGCGAGGGGCCTTTGCTCGAACCGGCCGCCTGGGCCGAGAACATCCCCTTCGCCGAGACGCGCGACTACGTGAAGAAGGTGCTGTCCAATGCCGTGTACTACAACGCGCTGCTGGGCGGCAAGTCGGTCTCGCTGAAGGCGCAGCTCGGGCCGCAGATCGGGCCGCGCGACGCGCGCGCGCCGGCGCCGGACAAGGAGCTGCCTTGAGCCCGTGCGCCGCCGCTCACCGCCGGCGGGCGCCGCCGCGCCGGGACGATGCCGCCGCGGCCCTGGAGGCGGCATGACGGCCTGGCCCAAGCGCATCCTGCTGCTCGGCGGCACCGGCTTCGTCGGCCGCTCGGTGTGCGAGCGGCTGGTCGAGCGCGACGCCGACACGCGCATCACCGTGGCCACGCGGCGGCTGTCCCGGGCCAGGGCGGTGCAGTTCCTGCCGACGGTGGACCCGGTGCAGTGCGACTTGCACGACGACGCCCAGCTGACGCGCCTGGTCGCCGGGCACGACGCCGTCATCCAGCTCATCGCCATCCTGCACGGCAGCGCCGACGATTTCCAGCAGGTGCACGTGCGCCTGGCGCAACGCCTGGCGGCGGCCTGCGCGGCCACCGGCGTCAAGCGCGTGCTGCAGGTCAGCGCGCTGGGCGCGTCGGCGGACGCACCGTCGCATTACCTGCGCAGCAAGGCCGAGGCCGAAGCGGTGCTGCGCGCCGCCCCGCTGGCGTTGAGCGTGCTGCGCCCGTCGGTCATCTTCGGCGCGGGCGACGATTTCCTGAACCTGTTCGCGGCGCTGCAGTCGGTGGCGCCGCTGATGCCGCTGGCCGGCGCCGACGCGCGCTTCCAGCCGGTCTGGGTCGAGGACGTGTCCGAAGCGCTGATGCGCTGCCTGGCGCAGACGGCCACCATCGGCCAGACCTATGAATGCGCCGGTCCGCAGGTCTTCACGCTGGCCGAACTGGTGCGCCTGGCCGGCCGGCTGTGCGGCCACGAGCGGCCGCTGCTGCCCCTGCCCGAGTGGCTGGGCCGGCTGCAGGCCGGCTTGATGGAGCTGCTGCCCGGCGTGCCGCTGCTGTCGCGCGACAACCTGCGGTCGATGCGCGTGCCCAACGTCGCCAGCGCACAGCTGCCCGGCCTGCGCGCGCTGGGCATCGAGCCGGCCGCGTTGCAGGCCGTGGCGCCGGGCTACCTGTCGCCGGGCCAGGGCGTGGCCCGCCTGAACCGCTGGCGCGCGGCACGCGCCCACGTCTAACGGGGCCTGAGGAGGCCTGAGGAGCCGGGCATGCCCCTGCAGCTGTACATCGGCAACAAGAACTACTCGTCGTGGTCGATGCGGCCCTGGGTGCTGATGCGCCAGCTGGGCATCGGCTTCGAAGAGATCGCGCTGCGCTTCGACTTCGGCGAGGGCTCGCCCTTCCGCCGCACCGTGGCCCGCGTCAGCCCGGCCGGCCGGGTGCCGGTGCTGGTGGACGACGGCTTCGCGGTGTGGGACACGCTGGCCATCGCCGAGTACCTGCACGAGCGCTTTCCCGCAGCCGGCGTGTGGCCCGAGGCGCCGCAGGCGCGGGCCCGCGCGCGCACGCTGTGCGCCGAGATGCATGCGGGCTTCGGCGCGCTGCGCCAGCATTGCCCGATGAACATCGAGGCCCATCTGCCGGAGGTCGGCCGCCGGCTGGTGGCGGAGCTGCCCGAACTGCGCCGCGACCTCGAACGCATCGGCCAGATGTGGGGCGAGCAGCTGGCGGCCAGCGGCGGGCCGATGCTCTTCGGCCGCTTCAGCGCGGCCGATGCGTTCTACGCGCCGGTGTGCTCGCGCATCGTCACCCACGCGCTGCCGCTGCCGGAGGCGGCCGCGGCCTATGTGTCGCGCGTGCTGGCGCTGCCCAGCGTGCGCACCTGGGTCGACGCCGCGCTGGCCGAACACGACTTCATCGCCGAGGACGAACCCTACCGGCAGCCGCCGGCGGGCTGAGCTACAGCAGCGCGCCGATGCCCATGGCCACCAGGCTCAGCAGCAGGCTGCTGGCCAGGGGCACGAACCAGTCGCGGCCGCCGAGGCGGAAGCTGAAGTCCCCGGGCAGGCGGCCCAGCCCGATGCGCTGCAGCCAGCCCTTCAGGCCGTTGACCAGCAAGCAGGCCAGCAGGAAGACGATCAGCCAGCGCATCACAGTCGGTGGCTGCGGTCGCCGCTGCGAAAGCCCAGCGCGTCGAGCTCGACGCCACGCGCCAGGCCGAGCACCTTGAACAGCTCGCCCATCTCGTGCTCGTGGATCAGCCGCTGCGCGGCGATGGCCTCGGGCAGCGGTGCGTCCAGCATCAGCGCGGGCAGCCCGCAGTTGATGAGGAAGCGCGCCTGCGAGGTGTAGCCCAGCACTGTCAGGCCGGCGTCCTGCGCGGCCAGCGCGATGCCGCTGAAGTTGACGTGCGCGGTGATGTCCTTCTGGCCGACATCGGACAACGGGTCGGCGTCGGCGCGGTGCGCGCGGTGGCACATCAGCGTGCCGCCGCTGCGCTGCGGGTGGTAGTACTCGGACTCGGGGAAGCCGTAGTCGATGAAGAACGCCACCGCACGGCCCATGCGCTCGGCCAGGGTGCGCACGAAGGCCTCGGCCTGCGGGTGGATCTCGACCACCGCGCCAGGCACCGCGTCGTGCGGCGGCGGGCGCAGCGCGGTCGGCCGGTCCTGCCAGGCGAAGGCGTCGCCGTCGGCGCGCACCCCGCGCTCGAACCACTGCTTGCCGTCCCAGTGCAGCAGCTGCACCGGCAGGGCGTCGAGCAGCTCGTTGCCGAGCAGCACGCCGTCGATGCGCTCGGGCAGGCGGTCGTGCCACTGCAGCTTGCCCGCCCACGGCTGCAGGCGCTGCGCCTGGCGCTCGCGCAGCACGGCCGACAGCTCGACCACGTGGTAGGCCGTGACCTGCTCGCCCAGTGCCGCCAGCAACTGCGCGGCCAGCGCGCCCGAGCCGGCGCCGAATTCCCACACCTCGCCGCTGGCGCAGGCCTGCAGCGCCTGCGCCACCTGCACGGCCAGCGCGCGGCCGAACAGCGGCGACATCTCCGGCGCGGTGGCGAAATCGCTGCCGGTGTCGGGCATCGTGCCGAACTTGCGGTGGTGGTTGGCGTAGTAGCCCAGACCGGGCTCGTACAGCGCCAGCGACATGAAGCGGTCGAAGGGCAGCCAGCCGCCCTCATCGCGCAGCACCTCGAGAATGCGCTGCGGCAGCGGCGCCGATAAAATTGCCGATTGGCTTTCGCCCATGAATCGATTGTAGGAAGCATGCCGCAGCGCCCAGTCGTCCTGGTCACCGGGGGTGCACGCCGCCTCGGGCGCGAGATCGCGCTGGAGCTGGCGGCGCACGGCTGGGACGTGGCGCTGCACTACCGCGGCTCCGCCGCCGACGCGGCCGACACGCTGCTGGCGCTGCGTGGGCACGGTGCCGACGGCGACGCCTTCGCCGCCGACCTGGCCGACGAAGCCGCCTGCCGCGCGCTGGTGCCGGCGGTCATCGCCCGCTTCGGGCGGCTGCAGGCGGTGGTCAACAACGCCTCGCTGTTCGAGCACGACGACGTGCACAGCTTCAGCCCGGCGCTGATGGACCGCCACTGGCGCAGCAACGTCGCGCCCGCCGTGCTGCTGGCGCAGGCGCTGCATACCCACTTGGTCGCGGCCGGCGGCAGCGGCTGCGTGGTCAACCTGCTGGACCAGAAGCTGTGGAACCCGAATCCGGACTACCTGTCGTACACGCTGTCCAAGGCCGCGCTCGAAGCGGCCACCACCTTGCTGGCACAGGCGCTGGCGCCGCAGTTGCGCGTGTGTGGCGTGGCGCCCGGCGTGACCTTGCCGTCGGGGCCGATGGACGCGCAGGGCTTCGAGCAGGCGCGGCGCATGACACCGCTGCAACGCTCGTCCACCGCCGCCGACATCGCCGGCGCGGTGCGCTTTCTGTTGGAGTCGCCGGCGATCACCGGCACCTCGCTGCTCGTCGACGGCGGCCAGCACCTGTCGCACCAGCCGCGCGACGTGATGTTCCTGGCAGGGCGCTGAGATGAGCAGCCTGCTCCTGCACCCGCGGCTGGTCGACTGCCGGCGCCTGTTCCTGCGCAACTACGAGGTGTGGATCAACATCGGCGTGCACGACTTCGAGAAGACCGGCGAGCAGCGCGTGGTCATCAATGTCGAGCTGTTCGTGCCGCTGGCGCTGTCCACGCCGACGGCCGACCAGCTGGACGAGGTGGTGGACTACGACTTCATCCGCCGCAGCATCGGCGAACGCGTGGCGCGCGGCCACATCCACCTGCAGGAGACCTTGGCCGACGACCTGCTGCGCGCCATGCTCGCCCACCCGCGCGTGCGCGCCGCGCGCGTCGCCACCGAAAAGCCCGATGTCTACCCCGACTGCGACGCCGTCGGCGTCGAGGTCTTCGGAATCAATCCGCCATGAACAGCGTCACCGAACTCCCCCTGCGCGACACGCGCAAGCAGGCCTTCGAGGCCAACAAGCTGAGCAAGAAGCTGCACCGCCAGGTGGGCCAGGCCATTGCCGACTTCAACATGGTGGAAGCCGGCGACAAGATCATGGTCTGCCTGTCCGGCGGCAAGGACAGCTACGCGCTGCTGGACATCCTGCTGTCCTTGCGCGAGCGCGCGCCGGTGGACTTCGAGCTCGTCGCCGTCAACCTGGACCAGAAGCAGCCCGGCTTTCCGGCCGACGTGCTGCCGCGCTACCTGCGCGAGCGTGGCGTGCCCTTCCACATCGAGGACCAGGACACCTACAGCATTGTCAAGAAGCTGGTGCCCGAAGGCCAGACGATGTGCAGCCTGTGCTCGCGGCTGCGCCGCGGCATCCTGTACCGCGTGGCCAGCGAGCTGGGGGCGACGAAGATCGCGCTGGGCCACCACCGCGACGACATGGTGGTGACCTTGCTGATGAACATGTTCTTCGGCGGGCGCATGAAGGGCATGCCGCCCAAGCTGGCCAGCGACGACGGCCGTCACGTGGTCATCCGCCCGCTGGCCTACGTGGCCGAGACCGACCTGGAGCGCTGGGCCGAGCACCGGCAGTTCCCGATCATCCCCTGCACGCTGTGCGGCAGCCAGGACGACCTGCAGCGCGTGCAGATCCGCGCGATGCTGCGCGACTGGGAGCGCCAGTACCCGGGGCGCAGCGACAACATGCTGCGCGCCATGGGGCACGTGGTGCCCTCGCACCTGATGGACGGCAAGCTGCATCCCTTCCGCACGCTCAAGGCCACCGGCATCGCCGACCCGGCCGGCGACAAGGCCTTCGACGCCGACGACGACGGTTGCGCCACGCCAGCTGCGGCGGCCGTGCCGATCCGCCTGGACCTGGGCTGAGCGCGCGCTACGGCGACGTTGCCACGCGCAGCGGCGCCTGCTGCGCGGCCAGCGCGCGCAGGTCGTCCTCCCAGCCCTTGAGCCGCTCGCGCGCCGCCTGGCGCTGTGCCGGCGTGGTGCTGTTGTGCAGCTGCGCGACGAAGGCACAGTTGTAGTCGATGAGCCGCTGCTGGTAGCTGCGGTAGGGCCCGGGCGGCGCGCGCAGCACGCGCGCGGCCAGGGTCTCCAGCCCGGCCAGGCTGGACTCGCGGTCGGCGCGCGCCGGGCCGCCGGCCGTCAGCCGCGACAAGGTGCGCAGCGTCTCGCCCTGCACCGCCTGCCGTTCCGCGAACCACAGCTCGGCATCGAAGGGCGACGCGGCCACGCCGGCCGCCACCAGCTGCCGCTGCTTCGTGTCGAGGCGGCCGTAGAGCATTTCCGCGCGGTCGATGGCGCGCTTCGCCGACGCCTTCAGCCGTTCGTCGGGCTGCTGCAGAAAGTCGTCGGCAAAGTCGCGGTTGGCCTTGCGGTAGCGCTCCTCCAGATGCACCAGCTGGGCCGGCTTCAGCGCCGGCAGCAGCTCGGCGGCCAGCGGCACGCCGTGCGCCAGCGCCGTGGCGGCGCGCGTGCGCAACTCGTCGGACCAGCGGCAGATCTGCTGCGGCGTCGCCGGCTGCATCACCTGCGTCTGCGCCACGGCCAGCAGCTCGGCATAGTCGGCAAGCTGCGTGCGGCGCTGCCAGGCAAACCACTGCTCCAGCGCGGCTTTCACGCGGGGCGCCTGCTCGGCATCGAAGTCCATGTAGCTATCGAGCCACCACCAGGCCAGGGTCGGCGCCTGGTTGTAGCCAATTCGTACCGCGCTGCAGCCGCCGAGCAGCAGCAGGGCCAGCAGCCAGCCGCCGATAATTCCGGCTTTGCCCGAGAAAGCTCGCATGGCTCTGAACATCGTGATCATGGCGGCCGGCAAAGGCACGCGCATGAAGTCGGCGCGGCCCAAGGTGCTGCATCGCCTGGGAGGCATCAGCCTATTGCAGCATGTTCTGAACAGTTGCGCTGCGCTGCAGGCCGCGCGCACGGTGGTCATCACCGGCCATGGCGCCGACGAGGTGGAAGCCGAGGCCCGCGGCGTGGGCCTGGTGTTCGTGCGCCAGGTGCCGCAACTCGGCACTGGCCATGCCATCCAGCAGGCGCTGCCGGCGCTGCACGATGCGGCGGCCACCACGCTGATCCTCAACGGCGACGTGCCGCTGATCCGCGCCGACACCGCGGCGGCCCTGGCGCGCGCCTGCGACGGCGAGAAGCTGGCCCTGCTGACCATCGAGCTGCCCGACGCCACTGGCTACGGACGCATCCTGCGCGACCCGAGCGGCGGCGTGCGCGGCATCGTCGAACACAAGGACGCCAGCGCGGCGCAGCGCGAGATCCGCGAGATCTACACCGGCATGATGGCCGCGCCCACCGCGGCGCTGCGGCGCTGGGTGACGGCGCTGAAGAACGACAACGCGCAGCGCGAGTACTACCTGACCGACATCGTCGCCATGGCGGTGGCCGAAGGCGTGCCGGTGGTGGCCACGCAGCCGGCCAGCGAGACCGAGGTGCTGGGCGTGAACAGCCCGGTGCAGTTGGCCGATCTGGAGCGGCGCCTGCAGCGCAGCATCGCCGAGACGCTGATGGAAGCCGGCGTGCGCCTGGCCGACCCGGCACGGCTGGACGTGCGCGGCACGCTGCGCTGCGGCAGCGAGGTGGAGATCGACGTCAACTGCGTGTTCGAAGGCCGGGTGACGCTGGGTGATGGCGTGCGCATCGGCGCGAACTGCGTCATCCGCGACGCGGACATCGGCGCCGGCGCGGTGGTCCAGCCGTTCACGCACATCGAGGGCGCGAAGGTCGGCCCGCAAGCCACCATCGGCCCCTTCGCCCGCCTGCGCCCCGGGGCCGAGCTGGGCGAAGAGGTGCACATCGGCAACTTCGTCGAGGTGAAGAACTCGACGCTCGGCGCGGGCGCCAAGGCCAACCATCTGGCCTACCTGGGCGACACCAGCGTGGGCCCGCGCGTCAACTATGGTGCCGGCAGCATCACCGCCAACTACGACGGCGCCCACAAGCACCGCACCGTGATCGGCGCCGACGTGCACGTCGGCTCCAACTGCGTGTTGGTGGCGCCGGTGCACATCGGCGACGGCGCCACCGTGGGCGGCGGCTCCACCGTGACGCAGGACGTGGCCCCCGGCAAGCTGGTGGTGGCGCGCGCGCGCCAGGCGGTCATCGAGGGCTGGAAGCGGCCGCAGAAGCCCAAGAAGAAGGCTTGAGCCTCTGGCGCGTTTTGGCGCCGGATCGAAGGTCTTCGGCCGGCGCATAGCGGTCGAAGCCCACAGCCGTTCTTGCGGGGTTTCAGCGCATCGCGCCAGGCGGCACCTGCCACGGGCTCATGCTGCGGCGGTCGGCCCTTCGGACCGACTGCACTGCGGTGCTCGCCCCGGGGTCGTGCCGCATAACTCGCTGCGCGCGCCGACCCCGGCGCTGCGCTCCTCGTCGCCGCAGAAATCGCCCCTGCCAGGTGCCGCCTGACGCGAGGTCGGGGCCTTGGAGGCGTTCGCTCAGAACACCACGAGCGCTGCCGCAAAGCCGGGCTCGGGCAGGACGCGATGCGCCTCTGAGGCGCCGAGGAGCGCAGCGCCCATGGCCAGCGCGCGCAGCGCGCCACAACTTCTGACTTCGTCGCGACTGTTTGAACGGAGCGGACGCAGTCCGCGCAGTGAGTTGGCGACGAGGCCATGGGCGCGAGCACCGCAGGGCAGTCGGCGCAGCCGACCGCCTCAGCGAAGCGTCGCGGCCTGCCCGGGCCTGGCTTTGCCGCACCCGAAACGTCGCACGCCACGCAGTCCTTGGGCTTCGGCTTTGCGCCGGCAGCCGCCGACGGATGTCTATGCGCTTGATCGCAAGACGGCCTCAGACCCCGACGCGCTGCATCTTCGCCTCCAGCGCTTGCGCCAGCGTGTCGGCGCTGTCCTGCAGGTGGGCGCGGGTGGCTGCGTCCAGCTTGGGCTCGCGTTGCAGCGCCTTGTGCAACTGGCCCTGCAGCAGCAGCGCCTGCTGGCGCAGCAGGCTGCGCGCGTCGGCGCGCGCCTGCGGGCTCGGGCGCAGCAACGCCGTGGCCAGGCGATTGACGTGGTCGCGCTGCAATTCGCGGCGCGTGGCGCTGATGTTGCCGCCGGTGACCAGCTCGCGCCAGACTTCGCGCGTCAGCCGCTCATACAGCTCGGACAGCTGGAAGGCCGTGTAAGGCCGGTCGGTCTTGTCCACGCTGTCCAGGATGCGTGCCGCCACGGCGTCGCTCATCAGCTGGTTCAGCACCGCGCGTTGCAGGTCCAGCAGGCGTTGCGGCACCGGGTAGTCGGTGGACAGCGACGGGTTGTCGCCCCGGTCGTCGAAGTCGGGGGCCAGCCGGCGCTGCAGCGTCGGCGTCACGGCCAGCCCGTCGATGGCCAGCACATGGCGCGCGATCAGGTCCAGCGCCGCACGCTGGGTGGCCGCGTCGGCGGGCTGCAGCGGGTCGCGTCCGCTGCCGGGGTGGTCGCGCAGCGTGCGCACGCCGCCGATCTGGCGCACCAGCACGCCGACGGCCCGCCCGGCATCGGCAATGGCATAGGCCAGCGACCGCCGCAGCACTGCATAGCTCTGGTCGGGCTTCAGCTCACGCCGCTCCTGGCGCTGGAACAGGTCGCGGGCGATCTCCAGCCGCTTGGCGGCATAGACGATCGGGTCGGCGCCCAGGTCGAGCTGGATCGTCTCGGGGTCGATGCCGAAGGCCGCGTCCTCGTCGGTGCCGTAGGCCAGCAGCGGCTCGTTGCTGCGCGCGGCGATGCGCTGCAGCGCGGCGCCTTCCTGGTCGGGCGCAAACGGCTTGTAGGCGTATTCGATGGCCCAGTAGTCGTAGGGGCCGAGCGTGGTCATGAACGGCTGCCCGCCGCGCTGCCCGGGCCGCGGCAGGTTGATGGCGTTGTATTCCATCACCGAGCCGGTGGTGCCATGCACACGCGTGAACTCCGGGTCGGACAGCTGCTGCTCGCTGTAGACGCGCGAGGCGCGGAAGTTGTGGCGCAGCCCCAGCGCATGCCCCACCTCGTGCATGATCGTGTCCTTCACGTAGTCACGCACGAAGTGCTCGGCCTCGGGGCTGTCGGGGGCGATGTCGCCGCGCGCTTCCAACACGTCCAGCGCATAGCTCAGCTGCTCGGCCGCCAGATCGCCGTAGACGCAGTGCGCATGGGCTTGTGCTCCAGGCGCCGGTGTGTCGCCACCGCCCAGCACAGCGGCAAACGCGGCCGCGCCCGACAAGGTCTGCGCGCGCACGCTGCGCTGCGCCCGTGCGCTCAGGCTCTCGAAGCCGATGTCGGCGTCGAGGATCTCGCCGGTGCGCGGGTCGACGTGCTTGGGCCCGATGGCGCCGAAGCTGGGCACCGCGGACATCAGCCAGCGCACCGACGCATAGCCCAGGTCGAGCGTGTCGAAGGGGGCGTCGTCGGCCTGCTGCTGCACGACGATGGCGTTCTTGAAGCCGATGCGCTCGAAGGCCTTGTTCCATTCGAGGATGGCCTCGGCGACCACCGGCCGGTATTTCAGCGGCACGTTGCGGTCGATCCAGAAGGTGATCGGCTTCACCGGCTCGGACAGCTCAGCCTGCGGGTCCTTCTTCTGCAGGCGCCAGCGCTCGATCATGCGCACGCGCGGCGAGCGCTCCAGGTCGTCGCTGAGGTCCATCACCGTCTGCGTCATCAGGCCGATGCGGGCGTCGGCGCGGCGCGGCGTCATCGGCTCGGCCGGCAGCGGCGCCAGCGAATAGTGGTGGCCGACGAAGAGGCTGCGCGAGTCGGGCACGTAGCGCGGCACCGTGGGCACCGGCAGGCCCGGCGGCGTGCCCGGCTGGGCAATGCCGATGTTCGGCGTGTAGTAGTGGTTCTGTGTCTGGATCTCCAGCGACTGCGGCGACCCCCGCACGGCCGTGATGGCGCTGTGCCGTGGGTCGAGCGTGTAGCCCTGGCGGAACGCGCGCTGCAGCTGCATGCCCACGCCCAGCATGTCGCTGAGGAACAGGCCGCTGGCGTCGACCAGCACGGTCCTGCGCTGCGGGTGCGGCTGGCTGACCACCGGCGCGCTGCCCAGCAGGCTGGGCGAGTAGGACACCGCGGCGGCGCGCGCCTCCGGCGTGCCCGGCTTGGCATACACGTCGACGTTGCGCGCCTGCAGGCGCACCTGGTTGTGCACGCGCACGAACTCCACCACCTGCGCGCCCCCCGCGCCGCTGACCGGGTAGGCCATCAGCCCGCCCAGGATGAAGGCCTCGCCGATGCCACTGGACAGCTTGGGCGACAGCATGAAGGGCCGGTCGAAATGTTCGGGCGCCAGTTCGAGCCAGAGCTTGTCGTCCTTCTGCCAGGCGGTGATCGGGCCGTCGATCTGCCGCGCGTCCTTGACGACCAACGCGAAGGGCGGCAGCGCACTCGGCGGCACCGCGGCCACCGGCGCGGCGGCGGGTGCGGGTATGGGTGCCGAGGCCACCGCGGGCGCCGGTACCGGTGCGGACCCCGGCGCCGCCGTCGGACTGCGCCCCGCCGCGGGGGCCACCGCGGGCGCCGGCGGCGGCAGCTGGGCATTCGACAGCGCGGCCGGGGCCACGGCCGGCGCCGCGGCCCGCGGACTGGCCGCCGGCGGCGACGCACAGCCGGCCAGCAGGCCCAAGGCCAAAGACAGCGGAGCGGCCCAGCGGGGCGAAGGCAAACAGTGGTGCATCGACGAACGGCTGCGGGGAAGCGGCGCCTGCGTGGCGGCCCGCCTTACGAGTCCGCGCGAAGGCTTTGGTTCAACGCCCGGACATTGTCCCGCAATGGCCGCGCAACAGGGTGGCGATGCGCGACGCGAGCCACAGGCCGATCAGCGAACAAATGCCGGTCGCCGCCCAGGTCCATTGCCAACCGCCGGCGCGGCTGGCCACCCAGGCCACCAGCGGCGGGCCGGCGAACTGGCCGATCGCCGACCACTGCTGCATCCAGCCGACGGTGGTGGACATCGTGCTCTCGTCGGGCGCCAGCCGCACCGCCAGCGAAAACAGCGTCGCCGGGATCAGCCCGCCGACCATCGAGAACAGCAGCACCGCCCCATAGCGCAGGCTGGCCGGCAGGCCGTGGCCGCCGACCTCGGCATAGGCGGCCACCGCCGCCAGGCCCATGACGATGAAGCCGGTGCTCAGCAGCCGCGTCGGGCGCACGCCGGCGTGCTGCAGGCGCCCCGAGCCGATGTTGCCGAGCATGTTGACCGCCGCGGCCAGCGCCGTCAGCACGCCGGTCAGCGCGCCGGAGATGCCGGCCTGCAGGTAGATGGCCGGCAGGAAGCCGATCACCGCCAGCCACTGGCCGGCGTAGACCGCGAAGGTCAGCGCCACCAGCCAGGGCCCCCGCGCCGACAGCGTGCGCCGCAGGCGCTGCCCCCACGGCGAGGCCGCAGCGGCGACCGACGGCGCGCGCAGGTCGGGCACGGCGCGCGCCAGCCACAGCGCCACCGCCAGCGACACGCCGGCCAGCAGCCACCACCAGGCACGCCAGCCGAAGGCGGCGATCCACAGCGGCCCCGTCAGCAGCGCCAGCGCCGCGCCGAAGGGCATGTAGCTGCCCCAGAAACCGAGCACGCGGCTCAGCCGCTGTGGCGGCATCAGGCGCCGCACCAGCCCCGGCGCCGGCAGCACCACCAGCAGGAAGCCGAAGCCTTCCAGCACGCGCAGGGCCATCAGCAGCGCCACGCTCTGCGCCATCGCGCCCAGCGCGCTGGCCGCCGACAGCAGCCCCAGGCCGATGAGCATGCTGCGCTTCAGGCCCAGGCCGTCGGCCAGCGCACCGAAGGCCACGCCGGCCGCCATGCCCGCGGCCTGCACCAGCGACAACAGGAAACCCGCCTGCAGCAGCGAGATGCCCAGCGCCGCCTGCAGCGCGGCGATCGCCGGCGGCAGCTTGGCCACGTGCAGCGCGCCGCTGACGCCGGCCAGGATGACGATCGCCGCGGCGCGCTCGGGCGCGGCGGCCGCCGGCCTCATTTCAAGGCTTTGAATCTCAGCCGGTGCGGCTTGGCGCCCTCTTCGCCCAGGCGCTTGACCTTGTCGGCCTCGTACTCCTGGTAGTTGCCGGCGTAGAAGAACCACTGGCTGTCGCCCTCGGCCGCCAGGATGTGCGTGCAGATGCGGTCCAGGAACCAGCGGTCGTGGCTGATGACCATCACGCTGCCGGCAAATTCGAGCAGCGCGTCTTCCAGCGCACGCAGCGTCTCCACGTCCAGGTCGTTGGACGGCTCGTCCAGCATCAGCACGTTGCCGCCCTGCGCCAGCGTCTTGGCCAGGTGCAGCCGGCCGCGCTCGCCGCCCGACAGCTGCCCGACCAGCTTCTGCTGGTCGTTGCCCTTGAAGTTGAAGCGGCCCAGGTAAGCGCGGCTGGGCATGGTGAACTTGCCGACGACGATGTTGTCCAGCCCGCCCGACACGTCTTCCCACACCGTCTTGTCGTTGGCCAGGTTCTCGCGGCTCTGGTCGACGAAGGCCAGCCGCGCGGTCGGGCCGATGACCACCTCGCCCGAATCGGGCTTCTCCACGCCCTGGATCAGGCGGAACAGCGTGGACTTGCCGGCGCCGTTGGGGCCGATGATGCCGACGATGGCGCCGGCCGGCACCTTGAAGCTGACGTTGTCCAGCAGCAGGCGGTCACCGAAGCTCTTGCTCACGCCGTTGAACTCGATCACCTGGTTGCCCAGGCGCTCGCCCACCGGAATGAAGATCTCGTTGGTCTCGTTGCGCTTCTGGTATTCGACGTCGGAGAGCTCCTCGAAGCGCGCCAGGCGCGCCTTGCTCTTGCTCTGCCGGCCCTTGGCGTTGGAGCGCACCCACTTCAGCTCCTCCTTCATCGCCTTGGTGCGTGCGTCTTCGGTCTTCTGCTCCAGCTCCAGGCGCTTTTCCTTCTGGTCCAGCCAGTCGGAATAGTTGCCCTTGTAGGGGATGCCGCGGCCGCGGTCGAGTTCCAGGATCCACTCGGCCGCGTTGTCCAGGAAGTAGCGGTCGTGGGTGATGCCGACCACGGTGCCCGGGTAGCGCTTCAGGAAGATCTCCAGCCATTCCACCGACTCGGCGTCCAGGTGGTTGGTGGGCTCGTCCAGCAGCAGCATGTCCGGCTTGCTCAGCAGCAGCCGGCACAGCGCGACGCGGCGCTTTTCGCCGCCCGACAGGTTGCCGATGACCGCGTCCCACGGCGGCAGGCGCAGCGCGTCGGCGGCGATCTCCAGCTGCAGGTCGGTGTTCTCGCTGCCGGCGGCGGCGATGATGGCTTCCAGCTCGGCCTGCTCGGCGGCCAGCTTGTCGAAGTCGGCGTCGGGCTCGGCATAGGCGGCATAGACCTCGTCCAGCCGCGCCTTGGCGGCGAGCACGCCGCCGATGCCCTGCTCCACCGCCTCGCGCACCGTCTGCGTCGGCTCGAGCTGCGGCTCCTGCGGCAGGTAGCCGATGTTCAGGCCGGGCATCGGCACGGCTTCGCCTTCGATGTCCTTGTCGATGCCGGCCATGATCTTCAGCAGCGTGCTCTTGCCGCTGCCGTTCAAGCCGAGCACGCCGATCTTCGCGCCGGGGAAGAAGGACAGGCTGATGTCCTTCAGGATCTGCCGCTTCGGCGGCACGATCTTGCCGACGCGGTTCATGGTGTAGACGTACTGGGCCATTGCTTAAGCTCGGACTCGTGGAAAGCGCTGGCCTTGCGCCGGCGCGAAACCCGTTATTGTCGCCGCATGGAGGATCGGACGTGACCGCCGACGCAGAAACCCGCCGCCCCACCGTCCGCGAGACCACCTTCGGGCTGCTGCGGGCCTTCGGCCTGACCACGATCTTCGGCAACCCGGGGTCCACCGAGCTGTCGATGTTCCTCGACTTCCCGCGCGACTTCCGCTACGTGCTGGGGCTGCAGGAATCGGTGGTCGTCGGCATGGCCGACGGCTATGCGCAGGCCACGCGCAACGCCGCGTTCGTCAACCTGCATTCGGCCGTCGGCGTGGGCCATGCGATGGGCGCGATCTTCACCGCCTACCGCAACCGCACGCCGCTGCTCATCACCGCCGGCCAGCAGGCGCGCGGCATCCTGCCCTACGACCCCTTCCTGTCGTCGGTGCGCGCCACCGAGCTGCCGCGGCCCTACGTCAAGTGGGCGGTGGAGCCGGCGCGCGCCGCCGATGTGCCGCAGGCCATCGCCCGCGCCTACTACCTGGCGATGATGCCGCCGCGCGGGCCGGTGCTGGTGTCGGTGCCGGCCGACGACTGGAGCCTGCCGGCCGAGCCCGTGCAGCCCCGCGTGGTGAGCCGCGCGCTGCGGCCCGAGCCGGCCTTGATCGGGCAGATCGCCGCGGCCCTGGACGCGGCCGAACGCCCGGCCTTCGTCGTCGGCGCGGCCATCGACCGCGACGGCGCTTGGGGACCGACCGTGCAGCTGGCCGAGGCGCACCACGCGCGCGTGTTCCACGCGCCGATGTCGGGGCGCTGCGGCTTCCCCAGCGACCACCCGCTGTTCGCCGGCTACCTGCCGCCGATGCGCGAGCGCATCGTCGACAAGCTCACCGGCCACGACTACGTGCTGGTCATCGGCGCGCCGGCCTTCACCTACCACGTCGACGGATCGGGCCCCTTCCTGCCCGCGGGCACGCGGCTCGGCCAGCTCATCGACGACCCCGACATCGCCGCCTGGGCGCCGGTGGGCAACGCCGCGCTGTGCAGCATCGCGCTGGGCCTGCAGGACCTGCTGGCGCTGTCGAAGCCGCCGCGGCGGCCGCCTCCGCCGCCGCGGCCACCGCCGGCGCGCGCCGAGCCGCCGGCCGTGGGCGAGCGCCTGTCGGTGGACTACGTGCTGCAGACGCTGGCTGAAATGCGCCGCCCCGACAGCATCATCGTCGAGGAGGCGCCGAGTTCGCGGCCGGTGATGCACGAGCGGCTGCCGATCCTGCAGGCCGAGACCTTCCACGAGATGTGCAGCGGCGGCCTGGGCTTCGGCCTGTCGGCCGCAGTGGGCGTGGCGCTGGCCGAGCCGACGCGGCGCGTCATCGCGCTGATCGGCGACGGCTCGGCGATGTACAGCATCCAGTCGCTGTGGAACGCCGCGCAGGCGCGGCTGCCGATGGCCATCCTGATCCTGAAGAACCGCCGCTATGCGGCGCTGCAGAACTTCGCACCGCAGTTCGGCTTCGCGGCGGGCGACCGGGTCGAAGGCAGCGACCTGCCGGGCCTGGACTTCGTGGCGCTGGCCGCCGGCCAGGGCGTGGCCGGGCAGCGCGTGGCAACGGCGGCGCAACTGCAGGAGTGGCTGCCGCGGGCGCTGAACGCCAGCGCGCCGATGTTGCTCGAGATCGAGATCGCTTGAGTCCCCCACCGAACCAGGAGACGACGATGACCCGATGGCTGCAACTGATCGCGCTGACGCTGGCCTGCAGCGTCGCGCCCGCCGCGTGGGCCCAGCCCTGGCCGAGCAAGCCGATCAGGATCGTCGTCAACTTCCCGCCCGGCGGCGCGGCCGACCAGATCGCACGCGCCGTCGCGCCGCAGCTGCAGGCGGCGCTGGGCCAGCCGGTGGTGGTGGAGAACCGTGCGGGCTCCGGCGGCAACATTGGCGGCGAGGCGGTGGCCAAGTCGCCGCCCGACGGCTACACCTTGCTGATGAGCAGCGGCGGCATGGTCTCGGTCAACCCGCACATCTACGCCAAGATGCCCTTCGACCCGGCCAAGGACCTGGTGCCGGTGGCCGCGGCGGCGCGTGTGCTGGTGTTCCTGGTGGTGCGCAGCGAGAACCCGTCCAAGGACTTCAAGGCCTTCCTCGCCGACCTGAAGGCGCACCCGGGGCAGCGCAGCTTCGGCTCGCCGGGCAACGGCAGCTCGCCGCACCTGGCGGCCGAGATGATGAAGAGCCAGACCAACGTCTTCGCGGTGCACGTGCCGTACCGCGGCGCGGCGCCGGCGCTGACCGACCTGCTGGGCGGCCAGATCGATTTCCTCTTCGACCCCGGCATCGCCATCCCGCACATCAAGGCCGGCAAGCTGCGCCTGCTGGCGGTGGGCAGCCCGCAGCGCTCGCCGCTGTTCCCCGACGTGCCCACCTTGGACGAGCTGGGCCTGAAGGGCTTCGACGCCGACACCGTGTTCGGCTTCTACGCGCCGGCCGGCACGCCCGAGCCGATCATCGGCCGGCTCAACGCCGAGATCAACCGCAGCCTGGGCACGACAGCGCTGCAGGAGCGCATCGCCGCCATCGGCGGCGTGCCCGCGCCGATGAGCCCGGCGCAGTTCGCCGCCAAGGCGGCCGAGGATTCGAAGCGCTTCGGCGCCATCATCAAGGAGCGCAAGATCACCGGGGATTGAGCGGCGCCGCGGGCCTGAGCCGGCACGCGCGGGCCTGGCCCGCTAGAATGCGCGCCGTGGCGTGGCTTCCAGTCGCCGTGCCGCAGTCGCTTCCGACATTTCGTCCGTCCTCGCCCTGCAGACTGGTGGGCCCGCCACGGGCTGCCGCAGGCCGCGAACATGGCTCCCGCAGGAGCCCGATCTTTCCACATGAGTTTCAAAGACCTCGGCCTGGCCGAGCCCATCGTGCGCGCGGTGCACGAACACGGTTACGACACGCCCACGCCGATCCAGGCGCAGGTGATCCCGACGATCCTGCAAGGCGCCGACGTGCTGGGCGGCGCGCAGACCGGCACCGGCAAGACCGCCGGCTTCACGCTGCCGATGCTGCAGCGGCTGATGGCGCACAAGCCGGCGCGCGACGCGCGCGGCCGCCTCCCGATCCGCGCGCTGATCCTGACGCCGACGCGCGAGCTCGCGGCGCAGGTCGAAGAGAGCGTGCGCGTCTACGGCAAGCACAGCGGCCTGAGCAGCATGGTCATGTTCGGCGGCGTCGGCATGCAGCCGCAGATCGACAAGCTCAAGCGCGGCGTCGACATTCTGGTGGCCACGCCGGGCCGGCTGCTCGACCATCACGGCCAGGGCACGCTGGACCTCAAGCACGTCGAGATCTTCGTGCTCGACGAGGCCGACCGCATGCTCGACATGGGCTTCATCCACGACATCAAGAAGGTGCTGGCGATCCTGCCGCAGAGCAAGCAGAGCCTGCTGTTCAGCGCCACCTTCAGCGACGACATCAAGGCGCTGGCCGACCGGCTGCTGAACCAGCCGGTGCTGATCGAAGTGGCGCGGCGCAACTCCACGGCGGAGCTGGTGTCGCAAAAGGTGCACCCGGTGTCGCGCGAGCGCAAGAAGGAACTGCTGGCGCACCTGATCCGCCAGGGCGACTGGCACCAGGTGCTGGTGTTCACGCGCATGAAGCATGGCGCCAACCGGCTGGCCGAGTACCTGAACGACCAGGGCATCAGCGCGATGGCCATCCACGGCAACAAGAGCCAGAGCGCGCGCACCAAGGCGCTGGGCGACTTCAAGGCCGGCGAGCTGCAGGTGCTGGTGGCCACCGACATCGCCGCGCGCGGCATCGACATCGACCAGCTGCCGCACGTCGTCAACTACGAGCTGCCGAACGTGCCCGAGGACTACGTGCACCGCATCGGCCGCACCGGCCGCGCCGGCGCCACCGGCGAGGCCGTGTCGCTGGTGTGCGTGGACGAGGACATCTTCCTGCGCGACATCGAAAAACTCATCAAGCGCAGCATCCCGCGCGAAGTGGTGCCCGGCTTCGCGCCCGACCCGAACGAGAAGGCCGAGCCCATCGTGCTGGGCCGCATGACCATCGGCGTCGGCGGCACGCGCCGCAATGCCGGTGGGGGCGGCGGTGGCCATCGCGGCGCCGGCCCGCGCGGCGGTGCGGGTGGCGGCAGGGGAGGCGATCGTCACTTGGCGGCAGCGGCAGTGATCGCCACCAGCAACGGCAGTGTAGCACCTCCAGCAGCCGCAGCTCGCCGGCCGCGCCGCGCCCGCGATGCCGTGCGCGTCCGTCCGGCGGTGGCGGCCGCGGCGCAACCCCGGCCGCTGAGCCCGCAGAGGCACACGACGACGTGCGCCGGCAGCCAACGGGCCCGACGCCTGAGCACGCCTCCCGCGCCGCGCTGGCCGGCCTGGGCTGGGGCCTGCTGGCCGCCGTCATCTGGGCCGGCTATTCGGTGCTGGCGCGGCTGGGCGTGAAGGCCGGGCTGAGCCCGGGCGACATGAGCCTGCTGCGCTTCGCGCCGGGCGCGCTGCTGACCTTGCCGTTGCTGTGGCGCTGGGGCTGGCGCAACCTGGCCGGCATCGGCTGGGGCCGCGGGCTGCTGCTGGCGGCGCTGGCCGGGCCGGGCTTCAGCCTGCTGTTCATGAGCGGTTTCACGCTGGCGCCGCTGGCCCATGGCGCGGTCATCGCGCCGGCCGCGCAGATGCTGTCCAGCATGGTGCTGGCGACCGCGCTGCAGCAGCAGGCGCTGACCCGCGACAGCCTGTGGGGTGCCGGCTTCGTGCTGCTGGGCCTGCTGTGCATGGGCGGCGACAGCCTGCTGCACGGCGAAGGCCGCGCCACCTTGCTGGGGGACCTGCTGTTCGCGCTGGCCGGCTTCTGCTGGGGCCTGTTCGGCACGCTGTCGCGGCAATGGCAGGTCGACCCGCTGCGCGTCACGGTGGTCGTGGTGGTGATGTCCTTCCTGATGTTCACGCCGCCCTTCCTGGTGCTGGGCGATCTGCGCGGGCTGACCCAGGTCAGCGTCGGCTTCCTGGTGCTGCAGATCGTGGCCCAGGGCTTGGGCGCAGGCCTCGTGGCCATGCTCGCCTACAGCCGCGCGGCGGCGCTGCTGGGCGCCGGGCGCGCCGCCTTCTTCGGCGCGCTGGTGCCGGGTGCCGCGTCGCTGCTGGCCATTCCGGTACTGCACGAGGTGCCTTCGGCGCTGCAGGTGGCCGGCATCGTGGCCGTGGTCTGCGGCCTGCTCATCGCCTTCGGCGCGCTGCGTTTCTGGCTGGAGCGCCGGCGCGCGTGACGGGCCCGCGCGGCGGCCTTCGCCGCGCTGCGTTGGACCCGCGATGATCGGCTCGGCGCTGCGCCTGGGCTCAGGGATAGACCGCCGGCGCCGGCGGCGCGGCCGCATCCAGGTCCATCACCACGTGCACCACGCCGTCCTCGATGCGCGAGCGCAGCGGCAGGCCGCAGCGCTGGAAGACCTTGAGCATCGGCTTGTTGGCCATCAGCACCTCGGCTTCGAAGCGGCCGATGCCGTGCTCGCGGCCGATCTGCGTGAGCAGCCGCATGAACAGCCCCGACAGGCCCTGGCCGTGGTAGTCCTCTTCGATGGTGAAGGACACCTCGGCGGTGGGCGGCGCGCCTGGCCGGTCGAGCACGGTGTAGGCGCCGCCGCCGATGATGGTTTCCTCGGCGCCCTCGCCGATCGTCGCCACCAGCACCACCGCATGCACGAAGTCGCTGCCTTCGATGCGGCCCAGGTCGGCCTCGTTGAGGTCCTTCTTGGCGCTGAAGAAGCGCGTGTAGATGGTCTCCGGCTCCAGCTTGCGGAAGGCGGCGATGACGCGCTGCCGGTCGTCGGGGCGGATCGAACGGATGCACACCGGCGTGCCGTTGCGCAGCTGCGCCATCTGGCTGAAGTGGGGGGAAGCCGCGTCACTCATCGGCGGCATTCTGCACTTCGAACACATGGTGGCCCCAGGGCGGCAGGTCGACGTATAGGCCGCGCGCCTGCAGGTCGTCGCCGGGACGTTCGTAGACCGCGTCGCCGAGCAGGTCGCACCAGCGCCAGCCACGCCCGGCCAGCTCGGGCCAGGGCAGCTGCACGAAGCACTGGCCCTGCTGCGGCGCGTAGTTGACCACCACGCACAGCCGCGGCGCACCGGGCCGTTCCCACTGCCAGGCGATGAACTGCTGCACGCTCGAGTTGCCGCCCCAGGCTTCGTGGCAGTCGAGCAGCGACCATTGCCCGTCGCGCAGCACCGGCCGGCGCAGCAGTTCCAGAAGCCGCGCATAGAAGGCCGCCAGACGGGCGTCCACCGGCTCCTGCGGCGCGCGCACCAGATGCGGCGACACGCGCACGCGATGGCCCTCGCACTGGCCCTGCTGGAAAAAGCGCAGCCCCGGCGTGCAGTAGGTGATGACCGCCGCCGCGGCATGCACGTCGGCGGCGAAGCTGGCCGCCGCGCGGGGTTCGTCGTGGTTCTCCAGGAAACGCGCCAGACGGTCCTGGTAGTCCAGCCCGGCCTGCAGGTGGGCGCGCACCGGCGGCGCCTGCAGCGCGCGCAGCCGGTCGAGCAGGCGCTTGTCGCTGCAGTGATTGAAGCCCTGCTGCTGCAGCGTCCATTCCAGGTCCCAGTAGACCTCGGCCAGGAACTCGAAGTCCGGCTGCCGGTGCCGCAGCGCGCCGATGGCCTTGGGCCAGAAGGGCTGGCTGCGCACACCCCAGGTGCGCTCGAAGACGTCGGGCAGCAGCAGCATGGCCATGTCGCAGCGCAGGCCGTCGCACTGGCCGGCAATGCGCTGCAGCTCGCCGATCATCGCCTGCTGCAGCTGGGCGCGGCCGTAGTTCAGTTGCAGCGTGTCCGGCCAGCCGTCGAAGTACGGGTCGCGGCCGTGCGCCAGGATCAGCACGCCGCTCTTCGTGCGCAGCCGCACCCAGTTCTGCGGGGCCGCCGCCATCTCGGCCGCCGTGCCCTGGATGAAGAACTCGGGGTGGGCGTCGACCCACGGATGGTCCAGCGCCACGTGGTTGGGCACGAAGTCCAGCGTCAGCTTCAGGCCGCGCGCGCGCAGCCGCGCGCGCAGCCGTGCCAGCGCAGCGTCGCCGCCCAGGCCTGAGTGCACGCTGTAGGCCTGCACGGCGAAACCCGAGCCGGCGATGTCCTCCTCGCGCAGGTCGGGCAAGCTGCGCTCGAACTCGCGCCGCCAGTCGGCCTGGCCGCGCGACACGCGCTGGCCCGCCGGGCCGGTCTGCCACACGCTGAGCAGCCAGACCCAGTCGAAGCCCTGCGCCGCCAGCTGGTCGAGCTCGGCATCGGCGATGTCGTCCAGCGTGGCGGCGCGGCCGAGCGTGCGCGACAGCGCCGTGAGGTGCACGCGGGTGTTGATCTGCAGCAGCGACGGGTAGCGCGCGGGGCTCATGCCTTGCTCCAAATGCGCCCGCCCGGCCTGAGCACGCGGTTCCGGTGCTGGCTCGGGCACGGGCCCCCTTTCGTCCAGTCGGCGCGGCCCGCGCGCGCCTCGTCGAGCCGCTGCTTCTGCGCATCCATGGTCATGGTCGTCGACTCCTGAGGCGTGCGGCATGAGTATCGGCGAAGGCGCGGCTTCCGCCGAGGGCGCCAAGCGGATTGCCGCACCGCAACATCAACGTCATCCAGACGCGGATAATCGGCCGCGCGAGGGGGCGCGCCGGGCGCACCCGGGGTCGAGGATGCAGATGGCGAAGACACCTTCCGGTCCATGGACGCTGCCGCCGGCAGCGCAAGCCGCCACCGACTACTGGATCGATGCCTGGCAGCGCTCGGTCCTGACCTGGGACCTGCTGCGCCAGCGCGGCAACCAATACCTGGAGCACGAGCGCAACGGCAACCCGCCGGTGCTGGTCTTCGACTACGAGACGGTGCTCGACGGCCGCGAGCTGGCGCGGCCGGCCAACTATGCGCTGGTGCGCATCAAGCCACCGGCCGGCTGCCCGAAGCCCGATGCGGCCAAGCGCCCCTTCGTGGTCATCGACCCGCGCGCCGGGCACGGCCCGGGCATCGGCGGCTTCAAGATGGACAGCGAGATCGGCATCGCGCTGCAGTTGGGCCACCCCTGCTACTTCGTGATGTTCTATCCGCAGCCGGTGCCGGGCCAGACCATCGAGTCGGTGTGCGCCGCCGAAGTGCAGTTCCTGCGCCGGGTGAACGAGTTGCACCCCCAGGCGGACAAGCCCTTCGTCATCGGCAACTGCCAGGGCGGCTGGGCGCTGCTGATGCTGGCGGCGCTGGCGCCGGACGAAGTGGGGCCGCTGCTGCTGGCCGGCTCGCCGGTGTCGTACTGGGCCGGCGTGGAAGGCAAGAACCCGATGCGCTATTCGGGCGGGCTGATGGGCGGCACCTGGCTGGCGTCGCTGGCCGGCGACATCGGCCACGGCAAGTTCGACGGCGCGTACCTGGTCAACAACTTCGAGAACCTGAACCCGTCCAACACCTACTGGAGCAAGCTCTACAACCTGTACGCCAAGGTGGACACCGAGGGCGAGCGCTTCCTGGAGTTCGAGAAGTGGTGGGGCGGCCACTACCTGCTCAACAAGGAAGAGATGGAGTGGATCTCGCAGAACCTGTTCGTCGGCAACAAGCTGTCGCGCGGCGAAGTGCAGTCCTTCGACGGCCAGCACCGCGTGGACCTGCGCAACATCCGCACGCCGATCATCGTCTTCGCCTCGTGGGGCGACAACATCACGCCGCCGCAGCAGGCGCTGAACTGGATTGCCGACCTGTACGACAGCGTCGACGAGATCCGCCTGAACGAGCAGACCATCGTCTACTGCCTGCACGAGAAGATCGGCCACCTGGGCATCTTCGTGTCGGCCGGCGTGGCGCGGCGCGAAACCTCCGAGCTGGCCAGCGCGCTGGAGCTGATCGACACGCTGCCGCCGGGGCTGTACGAGGCGGTGATCCAGGACACCACGCCCGACATGCCCGGGCTGCAGTACCTGGAAGGGCGCTACCTGATCCAGTTCGTGCCGCGCGACATCGCCGACATCCTGGCGCTGGACGACGGCCGGGGCGACGAGCAGGCCTTCGAGGTGGTCAAGCGCGTGTCGCAGATCAACCAGAGCCTGTACGACCGCTTCGGCTCGCCGGTCGTCAAGGCGTGGTCCAGCGAAGCCTTGGCGCGATGGCTGCGCGAGACCAACCCGGCGCGCGCCGAGCGCTGGCTGTTGTCCGACGCCAACCCGGCCATGGCCTGGGTCAAGTGGGCCGCCGATGCGGTGCGCCAGCAGCGCCTGCCGGTGGCAGACGACAACCCCTGGCGGCAGGCCGAGCGCCGCATGTCGACGCAGATCGAGCAGGCGCTGGACCAGGTGCGCGACGCGCGCGACGAGATGGCCGAGCGGATGTTCAAGGCCCTGTACGGCTCGCCCTGGCTGTCGGCCGCCGTGGGCATCGACGACCCGGCCAGCCCGCCCGCCAAGGCGGCCAACTGGGAGCAGCAGGAGCTGCGGCGCATGAAGCGCCTGGCCGCCGAGGCGCAGTTCGAGCAGGGCACGCTGCTCGACGCCTGGGCGCGCATGCTGCTGTACATCGGCAACGAGCAGCGCGTGGTCGACGAGCGGCCCTTCAACATGATGCAGCGCCTGATCGCCGAAATGCAGCCGGCGCGTGCGCCGACGCTGGCGGCGCTGAAGGCCGCGATCAAGCGCCAGGCCTACCTGCTGGCGCTGGACGAGGAGCGCGCCATCGAGGCGCTGCCGCGGCTGGTGCCCGGCATCGACGAACGCCGCCGCGGCCTGGCCGCCGCGCGCACCGTGGTGGCGGCGCGCGGCCAGCCCAGCGCCTACCAGGAAGAGCGCTGCCGCCGCGTCGCCCACGTGCTCGGCCTGGACAAGCCGGCGCGACGGCGCAAGTCCGCATGAGCCCGCCGGGCCGTCCCAAGGGCGAATACCGTAGGGCGCAGCCCGCAGGTTCTCGGGTGCGCCCGCCGGGCCGTCCCAAGGACGAATACCGCAGGGCGCAGCCCGCAGGTGCTCCGGTGAGCGCGCCAGACAAGGGCCCGGCGCGCCTGGCGGCGCCTGCGCAGTGCGGGAGGGGCCGGTGAGCGATTCGATCCTGGTGCTGAACGCCGGCTCGTCGAGCCTCAAGTTCTCGCTGTTCGCCGAGCACGGCGGCGAGTTGCTGGCGCAGGCGCACGGGCAGGTCGAGAGCCTGTACACCGCCGCGCACTTCGTGGCCAAGGACGGCGGCGGCAAGCTGCTGGCCGAGCATCGCTGGCCCGCCGGCGAGACGCTGGGCCACGCCGGCGCGATGGCGCATCTGCTCGGCTGGCTGCCCACCGCGCAGGCGCCAGGCGCCAGGCTGGCGGCCGTCGGCCACCGCGTGGTGCACGGCGGCACCGACTTCGACGCGCCGGTGCGCGTCGATGCCGGCGTGCTGCACAAGCTGGAGCGCTACGTGCCGCTGGCGCCGCTGCACCAGCCGCACAACCTGGCACCGATCCGCGAGCTGCTGGCCCGCGCGCCGCAGCTGCCGCAGGTGGCCTGCTTCGACACCGCGATGCACCGCACCAACCCGCCGCTGGCGCAGATGTATGCGCTGCCGCCGGAGTTCGGCGATGCCGGCGTGCGGCGCTACGGCTTCCATGGCCTGTCCTACGAGTACATCGCCTCGGTGCTGCCCAGCATCGACCCCGTGGCGGCCCGCGGTCGCTGCGTCGTGCTGCACCTGGGCAACGGCGCCAGCATGTGCGCGCTGCAGGGCGGGCGCAGCGTCGCCAGCACGATGGGCTTCACCACGGTGGACGGCCTGCCGATGGGCACACGCTGCGGCGCCATCGACCCCGGCGTGATCCTGTACCTGATGGACGAGCGCGGCATGGACGCACGCGCCGTCGAAAAGCTGATGTACCAGCAGTCGGGCCTGCTGGGCGTGTCCGGCGTGTCCAGCGACATGCGCACGCTGCTGGCCTCGGCCGAGCCGCGCGCGGCGCTGGCCATCGACCTGTTCGTCTACCGCATCGGCCGCGAGCTGGGCTCGCTGGCGGCGGCGCTGGGCGGGTTGGACGCGATCGTCTTCACCGCCGGCATCGGCGAGCGCGCGGCACCGGTGCGCGAGAAGGTCTGCCGCGCCGCCGCGTGGCTGGGCGTGGAGCTGGACGCCGCCGCCAACGCCGCGCACGGCCCTTGCATCAGCACGGCCACCAGCCGCACGCGGGCCTGGGTGGTGCCGACCAACGAGGAGCTGATGATCGCGCGGCACACGCGCCAATTGCTTGCCGCCCCATGAGTCCGCCGGCCCGCCCTAAGAGCGTCGCCGCCCCACCCCGCCCGAAGGCAACCCCATGAGCACACGACTCGGACCGGTTCCCCACCCTGCCCTCAGCGGCCGCAAGGCGCTGGTGGTGGGCGTGGCCAACGAACACTCGATCGCCTACGGCTGCGCGCGCGCCTTCCGCGCGCTGGGCGCCGAGCTGGCCCTGACCTACCTCAACGACAAGGCCAAGCCGCACGTCGAACCGCTGGCCGCCGGCCTGGGCGCGCCGCTGTGCCTGCCCTTGGACGTCGAGCAGCCGGGCGAGCTGGAAGCGGTGTTCGAGGCCGTGCGCCAGACGTGGGGACGGCTGGACATCCTGGTGCATTCGATCGCCTTCGCGCCGAAGCAGGACCTGCAGGGCGGCCTGCTCGACTGCTCGGCCGCAGGCTTCCAGCGCGCGATGGACGTATCGGTGCATTCCTTCGTGCGCATGGCCCGGCTGGCCGCGCCGCTGATGGACGACGGCGGCTCGATGTTCGCGATGAGCTACCACGGCGCCACCAAGGTGGTGCCCAACTACAACGTGATGGGGCCGGTGAAGGCGGCGCTCGAAGCCTGCTGCCGCTACCTGGCCTACGAGCTGGGGCCCCGGGGCATCCGCGTGCACCCGATCTCGCCGGGGCCGCTGAAGACACGCGCCGCGTCGGGGCTGAAGGACTTCGAGCTGCTGCTCAACGAAGCCGCCAGCCGCGCGCCGGTGGGCGAGCTGGTGGACATCGACGACGTGGGCTACGCCTGCGCCTACCTGGCCACGCCCTACGCGCGCCGCCTGACCGGGCAGACGCTGTACGTGGACGGCGGCGTCCACATCATGGGCTGACGCCCGGCGCGCCGCCGCCGGCGGCCCGCACGCCGCCGCCCGGGCCGGCGGCCCGCGCGTGCCTCAGCCGGGGCGCGGCGTGCCCAGCTGGTCGCCGAAGCGCGCGCGCAGGCGCTCGACGATGTCGCCGATGATGGCCATCGTCTCCTGCTGGCCGATGGCCACCACCGCCTTGTCGCGCACCGAGTAATGCATCATCAGCAGCTGCCGCAGCTTGGTGAACGCACGTTCGTTCTGCGTGCCGCAGACCAGCGCGTCGTTGTGCAGCACACGCTCGATCACGCCCGGGTCGAGCAGCGGCACGCGGCACGTCTTGGCCAGCTGCCCGATCTCCAGGTCGATCGCCTCGAAATGATGCGTCCAGCGCTGCGTGTGGTAGGCGGGTGGGTCGGCGGGTTGGTCGGCCATGGTGCGCTCCTCTTTCCGGGGGGTCCGTTCTGCGGGTCCGTCTTGTGGGTCCGTTCAGTACGCTTCGGCGATGAAGCGGAAGGGATAGTGGCTGTCCTGGTAGCTGCCGGGCTTCTGGCGCTTGGGCAGCTCGATCTTCTCGCGCGGCAGCTTCTTGTGGGGCACGCTGTCGAGGATGTGCCGGATGATGTTCAGCCGCGCGCGCTTCTTGTCGTCGGAGTGCACGGCGTACCACGGCGCCCAGGACGAGTCGCTGGCCTTGAACATCTCGTCGCGGGCCCGCGAATAGTCGTACCAGCGGCTGTACGAGCGCAGGTCCATCGGCGTCAGCTTCCAGGTCTTGCGCGGGTCGTCGATGCGGTCCTTCAGGCGCCGCGTCTGCTCCTCGGCGCTGACCTCGAGCCAGAACTTCAGCAGGATCACGCCGGATTCGACGATCGCCTTCTCCACCAACGGCACCGCGCGCAGGAAGGCCTGCGCCTGCTCGTCCGTGCAGAAGCCCATGACGCGCTCGACGCCGGCGCGGTTGTACCAGCTGCGGTCGAAGATCACCACCTCGCCGGCGGCGGGCAGGTGCTTGATGTAGCGCTGGATGTACATCTGGCTCTTCTCGCGCTCGGTCGGCGCGGGCAGCGCGACGACGCGGAAGACGCGCGGGCTGACGCGCTCGGTAATGGCCTTGATGGCGCCGCCCTTGCCGGCGCCGTCGCGGCCCTCGAACACGATGCACACCTTCAGGCCTTCGTGCTGCACCCACTGCTGCAGGGCCACCAGCTCGCCGTGCAGCGCCTTCAGCGCCTTGTCGTAGGCCTTGGTGGACAACGGGCCGGTCGACGCGGCGGTCTCGGCGGCGGAGGCTTCGGCGGCAGCCTCGGCGCTTGCTGGATGACCGGACTTGCGGGCCTTGGCGGACTTCATGGGCAATCCCCTCGGGCATCGGCGCCCGACGGCATTATTGGCCCAGATTCCCAGTTCTGGTTGACTCGCGTCAACGGCCGCCGGCCCCCGGCGCCGGGTCAGCCGATGCAGGTGCGGTTCTTGCCGGTGTGCTTGGCTTCGTAGAGCGCCTCGTCGGCGCGCTCCAGCGCCAGTTCGAGCGGCTCGTTGTCGCGCAGCGCCGTCACGCCGGCGGAGAAGGTGACGAACACCTCCTTGTTGTCGTGCATGAACAGGCTGGCGGTCAGCTGACGCTGCAGCCGCGTCAGCACCTTCTGCGCCTCGGCCGGGTCGATGTCGGGCAGCAGCACGACGAACTCCTCGCCGCCGAAGCGCGCCACCGTGTCGCGCGGGCGCAGCTGCTCGCGCACCTGCTGCGCCAGCTTCTGCAGCGCCACGTCGCCGGCGGCGTGGCCCAAGGTGTCGTTGAGCTTCTTGAAGTCGTCGATGTCGATCAGGCCCACCGCCAGCGTGGCGGGGCTGCTCTCCGCGTGCGCGCGCTGCAGACGCAGCCGCTCGGTCTCGAAGGCCTGCGTCAGGCCGCGGCGGTTGGCCACCTGCGTCAGCGCGTCGGTGGAGACTTCGTCGGACAGGCGGCGCAGCTCGCCTTCGAGCTCGCGCACGCGCAGCTGCATGTCGCCGGCGCGTGCCTGTTCGGCCTGCAGCCGGCTCTGTGTCTGGCTGACCAGCGCCTGCACTTCGGAGCTGTCGCGCAGCATCTCGCGCACCACGTCGGCCAGGCTGCCCAGCGAATCGGCCTTGGCGATGGCCTCGGCATGGCGCCCGACATTGGCGTGGAAGCGGCCGGTGTGCTCGCTGAACTCGCCCAGCTCGGTGAGCATGCCCTGGATCAGTTCCTTGAGCGCGTCGCGCGCCTGGTTGCGCTCGCCGCGCAGCAGCGCCTGGCGCTTGCGCGCACTGGCCAGCACCTCGCTGGCGGCGCGGATGCTGCGCACGTTCAGGCCCTCGGCCAGCCGCGAGCGCAGCACCTCGCACTGGCCGCGCGCCCAGCTGTCGTCCTCGGCCAGCTCGGTGAGCCCTTCGGTCAGCTCGACGCACAGCTTGCCCAGCTCGTCGAGCAGATGATGCCGGTGCCCCAGCAGGCGCCGCGCACGCTGGCACAGCTCGTCGGCCTGGCGCAGCAGGGCAGGCGTGGCGCCGTCGGCCGCCACCTGCGCCGACAGCTGCATCAGTTCCTGCGCCAGTTCTTCGGCGCGCGCCTCGCCATCCGGCAAGGCCGCACGCACGGTGCGCTCCAGGTGATGCACCAACGTGTGCCATTCACCGTCCGGCGCACCGTTCGGCGCGTCGGCCGGCGGCGTGGCAGGCGCGGCAGTCGGCGCCTCCGGCGTGGCCGCGGATGCCGCCGCCTCGGCGGCGTCCAGCGCGCCGTGCGCGCTGTCCGTCAGCGGGACTTCGGTCTCGGCCTCCCAGGCCGCCAGCAGGTGGCGCATGCGTTCGCGCAGGCGCCGCGGGTCGCTGCGGCTGCTGGCCAGCACGCGCGCCAGGCCGTCCTTCTTGCGCGCCGCCGTCCACAGGCGGCTGCCGCGCTCCAGGCCTTGCGCCAGGCGCTGGAAGAGATCCGACCAGTCCTGCGCCTGACCCAGCGACTTGGTCGCCGCCTGGTCGAGCACGTCGCCGGCGACCGTCCACTGGCCGGCCATCAGCGCCTGCACCAGCGCGTCGGCGGCGGCATTGCTCTCGGCCACCGGCGCCGCCAAGCGCTGCAGCAGCGGCCGTGCGCGCTCCGGCAGGGTCTCGGGCGCGTGTCCGCCTTCGGCGGCGTAGGCACGCGCGTAGTTCTGCGGCGTCGGCTCGATCTTCTCGAGGGCCAGCCGGCGCAGGGCCAGCTTGGCCACCTGCACCGGCGAAGTGGAAGCCGCGGCGTGTTGCGATGCGCCGTGCGACATGTCCATGCTGCGATTCCCCGCGTCAGTACGGCCGGCCGCCCGCCGAACGCACGGGCGCCTCGCCGAAGTCCAAACCGCCCGCCTGGCCGATCCACGGCGCGCGGCGCGGCAATACGGTCTGCTGCAGCCAGCGCTCCAGATCGTCCGCCGGAATCGGCCGGCTGAACAGGAAGCCCTGCATCAGGCTGCAGCCCAGCCGGTGCAGCACTTCCATCTGGCGCAGGCTTTCCACGCCTTCGCCGATGACGCGCAGGTTCAACGAGCGCGCCACGGCGATGATCGCGGTGACGATGCCCGAACTCTGCGGCGTGACCCCCAGGTCGTGCACGAAGCTGCGGTCGATCTTCAGCTCGGAGATCGGCAGCGTCGTCAGGTAGGCCAGCGACGAATAGCCGGTGCCGAAGTCGTCGATGGCGACCTCGACGTTGATGTCCTTGAGCTTGTGCAGCGACGGAATGACGCTCTGCAGCTCCTTCATCAGCCCGGTCTCGGTGATCTCCAGCTGCACCATGCGGTGCGGGATGCCGTAGGTCATCGCGTTCTTGTGCAGCTGGTCGACCAGGTCGGAGCGCTCGAACACCCGGCACGGCAGGTTCACGGCGATCGAATCGGCAAAGCCGAAGCTGTTCTGCCAGATGCGCGCCTGGCGCGCGGCCTCGCGCAGCGCCCATTCGGACAGCGGCAGGATCAGGCCCGACTCCTCGGCCAGCGGGATGAAGTCGCCCGGCGGCACCAGCGTGCCGCCGCGCTGCCATCGCATCAGCGCCTCGGCACCGACCATGCGTGCCGAGCGCACGTCCACCTTGGGCTGGTAGTGCAGCACCAGTTCGTCGCGCTCGATGGCCTTGTGCAGCGCGCTTTCGAGCTCGAGCTTTTCGCGGCCGCGGCCGGCGAGCTGCGGGCTGTAGATCGCCGACGCGTCCTTGCCCTGCGACTTGACCGAGAACATGGCCACGTCGGAGTTGCGCATCAGGTCGGCCACGGTGCTGCCGTCGCGCGGGAAGATGGCGATGCCCACGCTGGCCGTGACGAAGCATTCCTGGCCGCCGACCAGCACCGGATTGCGCATCACCTCGAGGATGCGGTCGGCCACGCTCTGCGCGTGCTGCTCGTCGTTGATCTCCGGCAGCAGCGCGATGAATTCGTCGCCGCCCAGCCGCCCCACCGCCTCGAGCGAGCGGTGCGCGCGCGAGCCGACGGCCTCCAGCGCCCCTTCCATCACCTGGTCGCTGTGGCGCACGCAGGCGCGCAGCCGGCGCGCGACCTCCATCAGCAGTTCGTCGCCGGCGGCATGGCCGAGCGTGTCGTTGATCAGCTTGAAGCGGTCCAGATCGATCATCAGGAACGCACAAGGGTGGCCCAGGTGACGCGCATGCTCGATCGCGCGCTCCATGCGCCAGACCAGCTGCCGGCGGTTGGGCAGGCCGGTCAGCGAATCGAAGTTGGCCAGGTGGCGGATGCGGTCTTCGTCGGCGCGCCGGTCGGTCACGTCCTGCACGATGCCGGTATAGCCCGCGCTGTGGCCGTGCTCGTTGAACTCCGGCTCGGCCTCGACGCGAATGATGTGGCGCCCGTCGCTCAGCATCACCGGCACGTCGTGCGCCAGCACCGCATTGCGCTGCACGTCGCCCTGCAGCTTGCGCAGCACGGCACGCCGCTCGCTGCTCTGCACCAGGCGCAGGAAGGCCCGCAGGCTGAGGCTGTCGCCGCTGCCGCGGCCCAGCACGCGCAGGCCCTGCGCCGACAGCAGCAGGGAACCGCCGCCCGACCCGCCGCCGCGGCGCCAGTCGAAGCTGCCCATGCGCGCCAGGTCCTGCGCACGCGCCAGCCTGGCCTCGCTGCGCTCCAGCTCGATGCGCGTGCGCGAGGCACGCAACAGATACTGCAGCCGCCCGGCCAGCAGGCTCCACTGGTTGGCCTTGACGAAGAAGTCGGTGGCGCCGGCCTTGTAGGCGCGCGTGATCGACGCATCGTCGTCCAGGCCGGTGAGCATCAGCACCGGCACGTTTTCGTAGCCGGGCATCGCGCGCAGCCGGCGGCAGGTGGCAAAGCCGTCCAGCCCGGGCATCATCGCGTCGAGCACGATGACGTCGGGCACCCAGCTGGCCAACAGCTTCAGCGCGTGCTCGCCGCCGCTGGATTCGGTGATGTGAAAGCCACGCTCGCGCAATGCCGCGGCGGTGAGCAGCAGGTTGACCTCGTCGTCGTCGACCAGCAGCACCTCGGGCGGCTTGTCTGGGTGCTCGTCGGCTAGCAGTTGCGTGGGCATGGGGGAATGCAGCGGCTCAGTCGGGCAGCAGCGCGCGCACCGCTTGCAGCACGCGCGCGCCTTCGGCTTCCAGCTCGGACAGCCGGCCGTCCAGACCTTCGGACTGCAGCGCGCGCAGCCGGTTCTCGATTTCGCTGCAGCAACGCGACAGCTCCAGGGCGCCGACGCTCGCCGACGACGATTTCAGCGTATGTACCACATGCCGCACCGCCTCGTGGTCGCCACCGGCATAAGCCTGGCGCGCCTGCGGCAGCAGCCGGGTCAGCGACCCCTCGAAGGCACGCAGCACACGCTCGACCACGCGGTTCGTGCCTTGCGGGTCCAGCTCGTGCAAGCGCTGCAGCGACGCCGCGTCCAGCACCGGCGCGAGCGCCGGTGACCGGGGCGTGGGAGGGGCGGTCATGACAAACATGGGATGCGGACGATGATAAGGAGCCCCGCCCCTGGGCATCACCGCAAATGTCACGCTATTGCCCCGGTCCTTCGCACTTTGGGCTTGGGGGAGGCGCTTGCGCCACGCAGGCCACCCCCGGAAGCGGCGAAATGCGCTACTTACAATCGGCCGCATGCCCGTGTCCAGCGAAGCGCCCAGCGTTGCCTTCTGGTTCCTGGCCTGCGTGCTGCTGCTGGTGGTGGCGCTGGCCGGCTACGGTGCCGGCCGTCTGCAACAGCGCGCCTTGCAGCGCCAGGCGCTGCGCGAGGCCCGGGCCGGCAGCCATCTGCTGGGGCAGTTGCTGGACGTGTGGCGCTGGCAGACCGACCGCCACCACCGCCTGGTCGGCCTGCAGCCGCCGGCCGGCGCGCCGGCCTCGGCATGGGGTCCCGCGGAATGGGGCGGGCAGCCGCTGTGGGAGCGTTTCGTGGCCGACGGCGACGCGCTGCGCGCACCCCTGGAATCGATGATGGGCCTGAGCGACGTGCCGGTGCACCCGCTGGGCGCCCCCGAGGCCGAAGCCTGGCTGCTGCGCGGCGTGCCCCGCTTCGACGACGAGGGGCAGTTCGAGGGCTATGTGGGCACCGCGCGGCCGCATGCCGCGCCGCCGGCGGCCGGCACGGCCGCCCTGACGCTGGAGGGCGCCGACTCGGCCGGGCTGCTCAGCGAGCACGCTGCCTTCAGCTACACCGTGACCCACGACCTGCGCGCCCCGATCCGCGTCGTCGAGGGCTTCGCGCGCATCCTCAAGGAAGACTACGGCCGGGCGCTGGACCGCATCGGCAACGACCACCTGGACCGCGTGCTGGCCGCGGCGGCGCGCATGAACAGCATGATCGACGCGCTGCTGACGCTGGCCAACCTGTCGGCGCAGCCGCTGGCGCGCCAGCCGGTGAACCTGTCACAGCTGGCCGGCTTCGTCGTCGACGACCTGCGGCGCGCGGCGCCGGAACGCCAGGTGGAGGTGGAGATCGCGCCGGGCATGCTCGCCGACGGCGACCCGACGCTGCTGCGCCTGGTGCTCGAGAACCTGCTCGGCAATGCCTGGAAGTACAGCGCGCGCAATGCGCAGGCGCGCATCCAGTGCTACGCCGATGTGCAGGAGGGGCGTCCGGTGTTCCATGTGGCCGACAACGGCGCGGGCTTCGACATGCGCAACGCCGACCGCCTGTTCGGCGTGTTCCAGCGGCTGCACAGCGCCAACGACTTCCCGGGCACCGGGGTCGGCCTGGCCTCGGTCAAGCGCATCGTGCGCCGCCACGGCGGGGACATCTGGGCCGAATCGGAACCGGGCCGCGGCGCGCGCTTCCATTTCACGCTGAGCTGACGGCCCCCGGCCGCTGGGCAGGCGCCGGCCCTCGCCCCTGGGGCAAGATCTTCGTTGGCGCCTCAGCTGGCACCCGGCCGCGCCAGTTCTTCCACCGCGCGCACCAGGCGTTCGGCCTGCTCGGCCAGGGGCACGTTGGCAGCACCGGCAATGCGGTGGAGCCGGGTCAGCGCATCGCCGCGCGACAGCGAATAGCGGTGCATCAGCACGCCGGCCGCCAGCGACACCACGTCGGCGCTCAGCGGCAGGGCCTGCGGCGCGGCCTGCGTGCGCTGCGCGCGCAGCTGCTCGAAGGCCGCCTCCACCGTGGGCACGATCTGGCCCACGTCCAGCGGCTTGACCATGTAGGCCACCGCCCCCAGCGCGGCCACCTGGGCCACGGTGTCGGCATCGGCAAAGGCCGACAGGAAGATGAAGGGCACGTGGCAGGCGTCGCGCAGGTACTCGGCCACGTCGAAGCCGCTCTTGCCTTCCATGCGGATGTCCAGCAGCGCCAGCTCGGGCTTGTGCTTGCGCGCCAGCAGGATCGCGTCGTCGCCGTTGTCGGCATCGATGACCTCGTAGCCGGCCTGGGTCAGGCCGTGGGTCACGGTGGCGAGCACCAGACGGTCGTCATCGACGACCAGGATCTTGCCCTTGGCGTTCATGCAGGTGATGGCTCTTGGCGGCGTTGCGGTGAGAAGCGGGCCCATTCTCACCCAATCAGGGCGCGCGCTGCACACTGGGCGGTTTGAGCACGATTTCGGTCAGCACCTCGTCGCCCTGCTGGGTCAGCGTGAAGGCCGCGCTGCGCCGCGGCAGCAGCGCCCGCACCAGCCCCAGGCCGGACACACCGCCGGGAAACTGCGCCAGATTGAAGTCGGCCCGCAACCGCCCCCGGTTGCGGATGGCGACGCGCACGTCCTCGCCGGCGCAGCTCAGGCGGCATTGCACGTCGTCCTCGGGGCTGTGCTTGACGGCATTGGTGAGCAGCTCGTTGACCGTCAGCGCGATGGGGATCGACTCGGCTTCGGGCAACAGCATCTGGCGCGTCGCGTCGCCGTCCAGCTGCACCCGCACCGGCCGGCCGAAGGTGCGCTGCACCGACAGCGCGATGGCCTCCAGCACGCTGGCCAGCCGCAGCGGCCCGCCGGCCCCGACCTGCAGCCCGTAGACCTGCGCGATGGCCTGCACCTGGCCCACCGATTCGTTGAGGATCGACGCCACCTCGGGGTGGCGTGCGGCGTTCTGCTGCAGCAGGCCGGCCACCCCCTGCAGGTTGTTCTTGATGCGGTGGTGCACTTCCTTGACCAGCATCTCGCGCTGCGCGATGGCGGCCGCCAGGCGCTGCTCGGCTTCGGCACGCTGCTCGGTGACGTCGCTGGCCACCAGCAGCACCTGCTCGCGCGCGCCGGCGCTGGCCGGCAGCGGCACGAAGCGCGTGTCCCACAGCCGGTGGCCGGTGCTGCCGGCGCGCAGCAGCTCGCGGCGCAGCACCTCGTTGCGGGCCGCTGCGGCTTCCACGTCGCTGCCGAACTCCTCGCGCAGCGTGGCGCCCGGCAGCGCCTCGATCGGCCGGCCGAAGAAGGCCGCGGCCATCTGGTTGACCTGCAGCACCCGCTGCGAATGCGCGTCGAACAGCGCAATGGCCAGCGGCGCGGTTTCGATGATGCGCTGCAGCGACGCCTGGGCCTGCGCGATGCTCACCTCGGCCTGGCGCCGCCGCTCGATGTCCAGCAACGCAAAGGTGACCTGCTGCCCGGTGGCGCCGCCGCCGGTGAGCACGGCGTTGCCGACCACCCAGAACTCGCGGCCGTCGCGGCCCCTCAGCCGGCACTCGAAGGTGTGGGCATGGCCCTCGGCCAGCGTGTGCAGGTAATCGGTGCGGCGCAGCGGGTGGTCGGGCTCGGGCGTGGCCACGGTGGCGATGGGCTCGCCGACGAAGTCGGCCAGGTCGCCGGCGAACATGCGCCGTGCCGAGCGGTTCATCCATTCGATGCCGCCGTCGCCGACGGTGACGATGCCCACCAGCACCGAGTCGAGGATGGCCCGCGTGCGTCCGGCCTGGCGCATCAGTTCCTCGCGCGCGCGGTGGCGTTCCTGCACGTCGACGTAGGAGCAGATGCGCCCCGCCTGCTCGTCGGCCTCGTCCACCAGGCGCTGCGCCACCTGCACCCAGATCAGGCTGCCGTCGCGCCGGCGCAGCGGGCGCTCGCCGTGGTAGCGGCCCTGCTGGCGCAGCATGCGCAGCGCATCCAGCTCCTGCGCCGCGTGGGTGTCGCGGTCGGCGGCCAGCTCGGCCGGGTCCAGCGCCGTCAGTTCCGAATCGGCATAGCCGGTGAGCACGGCCATCGCCTGGTTGGCGCGCTCGATGCGGCCGCCGCGCAGGTAGACGATGCCCACGTCGGACAGGCTGAACATCAGCTCGCGGTCGCGCAGCAGCGCTTCCAGCTCGCTTTGCTGCGACTTCAGCCGCGAGATGTCGGTCAGCACCGCCACCGCCTCGTGTTCGGCCGGCGCGGCCTCGGCGCGCCGCACCGACAGCGAATACCAGGCCACGGCGGCGTCGTCCCGCGGCAGCGCCAGTTCGGTCTCGAAGCTCTGCCCCGCCTGCAGCGCGGCCAGGGCCTGCGGAAAGCGGCCGAACAGCTCGCCGACGGTGGCCCCGGCCGCCGCGCCCGCCGCCAGGCCCAGCATGGCCTCGAAGCGGTGGTTGCAGCGCACCAGCCTCGCGCCGCGCAGGTAGGCGATGCCCGCCGTGGTGCCGTCGAGCAGCGTGGTCAGCTCGTGCAGCAGCTGCTGGCTCTGGCGTTGTGCACTCTCCTGGTCGGTGACGTCCACCGTGACCACCGTGCGGCGGCCCGAATCGGCGTCGCCGGGTTCGACGCGCGTCAGCAGCCAGCGACGCCCCAGTTCCGCATGGTTCACCGCATAGCGCACCTCGGTGCGCTGGCCCAGGCGCAACGCCTGCTGCAGCTGCTCGTACTCGGGCAGCGACTCCGGTGCGACGATGTCGCGCGCGATCGACTGCAGGCCGGCCGACTTGGCCGCTGCGCGGCGGCGCTCGGCGCGCGGCCGCAGCCAGCCGCGGGCGCTGTCGAAGGTGGCCACGCCGACGCCGGCGGTGTCCATCAGCGCGCCGATCTCCAGCTGTGCCAGGTCGCGCTCCTCCTCGGCGCTGCGGTCCTCGACCACGGCCATGAAACGGTGCTGGCCCTGGTCGGTGGCGAAGCCACGCACGCGTGCGCTGAGGCGCTGGCGGCGGCCATCGGGCAGCGGCACCGCCATGTGCATCTCCAGCGGCGACGCGCCCGGCCGCAGCTCGGCCCGCGGCGCACCCTGCTGCCAGGCGAGCAGCGCCTGCAGCTCCGGCGGCGCGTCGCCGAGCATCACCGGCACCTGCCCCACCAGGGCCTCGAAGGCCGGGTTCGAGCGCACGATCAGCCCGGACTCGTCGAACACCAGCATGCCGGTGGGGCTCAGGTCGAACCACTGCGCCAGTTCGTCCAGCGAACGGTCGGCCTGCGCGCGCGCCACGTGCTCGGCCGTGGAATCCTGCAGCACGCACAGCAGCAGCGGCTGGCCGCTTTCGGTCGACACGCGGTAGGCCGAGACGCGGCTCCAGCGCTCACGACCCGAGGCATCGATCAGCCGCTGCTCGCTCAGCCGCGGCACCGCCTGCCCGGCCAGCAGCGCCGGCAGCTCGCGCCGCGATTCGATGTGCGTGGCCTGGTCTTCCAGCGGCTGCAGCAGCACCGGGTCGGTGCCGATCAGCGCCTCGCGCGGGCGGCCGGTGAAGTCCAGGTAGGCGTCGTTCACGGCCACCAGGCGGAAGGCCGCGTCCAGCAAGGTCGCCGGGAAGGGCGACGCCCACAGCATGCGCAGCATCTCCAGCGTCGGCCCGGGCTCGACCTGCGGCAGCGCCGCCGCCACCGACGGCGCCGCGTGCGGCTGCAGCCGCACGCGCAGGGCCAGGTCACGCCCGACCGGCCAGCAGCTCAGCAGCGCGGCGCCGGCACCGGCCAGCGTGGCCTGCAGCTGCGCTTCGCCGGGCTGGCCGTTGCGCAGCCGCGCGCGCAGCCAGGACGCGGCTTCGGCGCCGAGCACGGCCTCGAGCTGCGCCGCCGTCAGCCCCGGCTCGGCGCCCAGCAGGCGCATCGCCTCGCGGTTGCAGAAGCTCAGTCGGCCGAGGTCGTCGAACAGCAGCAGCGGCTCGGCCACGCCGTCCAGCAGCCCCGCCAACGCGGTGCGTGACGGCAGCAGCGTGGATTGCGGCAGCGCGGACGTGGAGGACGGTGTGGCCATCGGAGAAGCATCGCGGGCCTCGGGCCCGGGACCCGATGATCGCTCAAGCCGGCGCGCCGCCGCCGGCGCCGTGCCGGTCACGCCAGCTGCCGCGCCGTCAGCAGCGCGCGCAACAGCGCGCGGTTGATCTCGGCGGCCGACAGCATCAGCCCCTCGGCCGCGTTGCGGATGTCGAACAGCGACTCCTGCTCCACCGCGCGCACCAGCTCCAGGTACGGCCGGTAGCGGCCGCTGCCCTGCACCAGCGCGTCGTGCACGTCCTGCGGCACCGGGATGCTCTTCAGCAGCTGGCCGAAGGGCTGGCCCATCATGCAGTCCAGCAGCGAGAACACGCCGCAGATGAACATCTCGCTGCTCATCTGCTCGTCGCCGGCGGAGCGCACCAGCTCCTCCATGAACAGCCCGCGGCGCACCGCCGAGAACATCACCGGGCGCATCGCCGGATCGTTGCTGGCCGAGGCCAGCAGCAGCGCCAGCCAGCGCTTGAGCTTCTGGTAGCCGAGCATCATGATGGCGTGGCGGAACGAGCTGATCTCCACGCGCAGGCCGAAGGCCGCCGAGTTGATGTAGCGCACCAGCCGGAAGGCCAGCGTCGGGTCGTTCTTCAGCACCGCCTCGAGCCGGTCGATCGACTCCTGCCGGTCGACGCGGTTCATCAGCTCGACGATGACCTTCAGGTCCGGCGCCACCGCCTTGCCCTGGCCCTTGCCCACCGGCTCGTCGATCGGCCAGCCCAGCACCGCGGTCGCACCGCGGCGGAAGCTTTCCTCGACATCGCCGGCGCAGGTCACGCCCGACTGCACGAAGCCCATGGCGCGCGCCGGGCCGCCGGCCGCCTCGGCCTCGGTGCGGCGATCGTCGGCGAATTCGATGATCGACTGCTCGAAGCAGCCCAGCACCGCGCGCGGCAGCTCGGCCGGCGGCCGGCCCTTCAGGTACAGCGCGATGCCGCGTGCGCGCAGCGCCAGCAGCGCCGCCTCGTGCTGCGCATCCAGGGCCATGAAGGACGGCAGCTCCAGGCGCATGTGCAGCGGCGGCTCGGCCCCAAGGCAGTCGCGCAGCAGCCCTTCGCTGGCGATGTTCAGCACCAGCGGCTCGCCGCCCTCGGGCCAGGCTTCGCCCAGCGCGCGCAGCAGCTCGCGCGCATCGGGCGCGGCGTCCGGACGCTGCGGAAACACCGTCAGCCGCGTCGCGGCGACATGGCGCTCGCGGCCGATCATCGGGCAGTAGCCCAGCACCACCTGTGCCAACACCGGAAAATCGTTCATCGAAGGGGCCACACTCACAGATACTTGAACAGCGACATCTTCTGCACCAGCGAGTAGGTGCTCAGCGCCGCCTCGTAGCCGGTCTGCTTGGCCTGGAAGTCCGACAGCGCCTGCACCATGTCCAGGTCCTCGGCATGCGCGCGCTCGGTATCCGCGCCCAGCTTCACGTCGGCGATCCTGGACTCCACCGCGTCGATGCGGTTCAGGCTCTCGCCGGCCAGCGCGCGCTGCATCTGCAGGCTGCCGAAGGCCGCATCGACGTCGCGCAGCCCGCTGGCCACCGTCTGCGCCACCTGGGCGCTGCTGCGGTTGGGCAGCTTCAGCTCCGCGACCACGCGGTCCAGCGTGTCGAACAGAGACAGGTCCGCCGTGGCCGGCGTGACGTCGAACTGGTCGCCCTGCGCGGGCGTGCCCTGCACCGTGACGGCCATGCCGTCGAACTGGATGGCCTGGCCGGCGACATAGGGCACGTTGGCCTGCGCCGTGGGCGCGCCGTTCATCAGCACCGTGTAGGTGGTGTTGCCGCCGGCGACCTGGAAGTCGATGCGGTAGTCGGCGCCGGTCAGCGCCGACGGGTCGGTCACCGAGCCGGCGTCGATCCAGGCGCCGGCACCGTTGCCGGCGGCCGCCGTGGTGACGAACACGCCGTTGCCGCTGCGCGCGCCCAGCCAGGTGGCCTCGCCCTCCTGCGTCATGGGCAGCAGGACGGCGCTGCGCACCATGGCTTGGCCGTCGCTGCCGCGGTAGCTGACGCCGCCGACGCCGTCGACGAAGGGCGGCTGCGCCGAGCCCTGGCTGCCGAACAGGTAGCCGCCCGCGCCGTCGCCGCGGTTGGCGATCGACAGCAGCTGGCTGCGCAGGCCGCGGATGCGCTCGGCCAGGTTGGCGCGCTCGCTGTCGGTGTAGGCGCCGTTGCCGGCGGCGACCAGCAGTTCGCGCACCTGCTGCATGGCCTCGGTGGCATCGCCCAGCGCGCCTTCGGCCTGCTCCATGGCGTTGCGGCTGGCCTCGACGCCGCGCTGGTCGGCCAGGGCGCGCGCGCTGGTCGCCAGCGCACGCTCGGCGCGCGCCGCCGCCGTGGGGTCGTCGCTGGCGCGCACCACGCGCTTGCCGCTGGTCATCTGTTCCTGCGCGCGCTGCATCTCCTGCTGGCGCCGCTGCAGGCTGTCGACCGCGGTGTCCTGGGCGTTGGCGGTGGTGATGCGCATGGTCTAGGGGGTGTCAGCGGGAGGTGGCGTCGAGCAGCGCGTCGAACACGCTCTGCGCCACCTGAAGGATCTTGGCCGCAGCCTGGTAGCTCTGCTGGTACTGCAGCAGCCGCGCCGCCTCTTCGTCGAGGTTGACGCCGCTGCGGGCGCTGCGCGCGGCTTCGGCCTGCGTCGCCACGGTGCCGGAAATCTGCGCCGCCGAGTCCGCGGCCTGCACGCGCACGCCGATGTCGGCCATGGCCGCGGCATAGGCGTCGGTGATCGTCGCGCCGCCGCCGATGCCGCCACCGGACAGCGCCGTGCGGCCGACCAGCGCGGCGTCGCGCAGCGCGCTGTAGGCCAGCGCGTTGCCGTTGTTCGAGGCGGGAAACTGCGTCTGCGTCACGCTGAAGGCGTCGCCCGTGCGCGGCGCGCCGTGGAGGTCCAGCTCGAAGCCGTTGAGCGCGATCGGCGTGCCGGCGCTCCAGGTGCCGACGCCGCTGGACAGCAACGCATTGGTGGCGCGGTCGCGCAGCTCCCAGCTGTAGTCGCCGCTGTCGTTGGTGAAGCTGATGCTGGCGCTTTGCTGAGGGTCGGCGCTGGGGCTGACGATCCGCAGCGCGGCCACGCTGGCGCTGCCGGTGTTGGCGCTGGCACTGGCCGCGCTGAGCGGCGACGCCGCGGCCAGGCCCTTGACGTCGTCGAGCACGCGCTGCATGCCGTTGGCGGCCCGCGTCACCGGCTGCAGCAGGAAGCGGTCGCCGGCCGCCGGCGCGGGCGGGCCGACGTCGATGCGCAGGCCGTCGACGACGTCGCCGCTGGCGATGCTGCGCACCAGCCCGTCGCGCAGCCGCGTCAGCTGCCACACGCCGGCGGCGCCGCCGGGGTCGGCCACCAACGCGTATTCGCTGGCCTGCAGCTGCGAGGCGTCGGTCACCGTCAGGCTCACCTGGCCGATGAACTGGCCTGCGCCGTTGACCGCATTGGCGGCATCGGGCAGCGCCTGCGCGGCGCCGGTGGCGAACAGCGGCATGCCGCTGCCGGGCGGATCGCGCAGGTCCAGCCCCAGCGCCTGCTGCTGGTTGACGGCGCCGGCCAGCGCCGCGGCCATCTGGCCGATGAGCGTGCGCGCGTCGACCAGGTCGTCGTTCTGGAAGCGCAGCAGGCCCGCCACCTCGCCGCCGCCCAGCTCCTGCGACTGCAGCCGGCGCACGAAGCCGTTGTCGGTGAGCCCGAGCGCGCTGCGCGAGGCGTCGCTGGTATCGGCGATGACGCTCATCGTGTTGGCGCGGTTGCCCATGACCAGCGTCTGGCCGCCGGCGACGAAGACCGTGACGCTGCCGTCGTCGGCCGCCACGGTGCTGATCTGCAGCTTTGCGCTCAGGTCGGCCAGCGCCTGGTCGCGCTGGTCGAGCAGGTCGTTGGGCGCGTGGCCGACGCCCTGCGCCGTGACGATGCGCTGGTTCAGCTCGGCGATGCCGGCGGCCAGCTGGTTGATGCGCGCGACATCGGCCTTCAGGTCTTCCTGCACCGCCAGCTGCAGCTGGTCCAGCTGCGAGCCCGCGGCGGCAAAGCGGTTGGCCACCTCGGCCGCACGCGCCAGCACCACCTGCCGCGTGGCCGCGTCGGACGGCCGCGCGCTGAGGTCGACCATCGAATTGAGGAACTGGCCGGCGGCATAGCCGACGCCCTGCTCGCCGGTGGGGAAGACGCTCTCCAGCTGGTTCAGCAGCGTCAGCCGGCTCTGGTCCATCGCCGCCAGCGAGTTGGCGGTGGCCGATTCGCGCGTCAGGAAGCTGTCGTAGGCGCGCGTCACCGTGGTCACGTCCACGCCCTTGCCGAAGTAGCCGGCGCCGCTGGCCTGGCCGACGGCGGTGGTCAGCTCCACCTGCTGGCGCGAGTAGCCCTTGACGTTGGCGTTGGAGATGTTGTGGCCGGTGGTCGCCAGCGCTGCATAGCTGGCGGTCAGCGCCTTGGTGCCCAGCGAGAACAGCGAGGACGCGCTCATCTCAGGACGCCATGGCGCAGGCGCGTCGTCCCCGAGCTGCGAAGTGCCCGAGCCGAGCGACCGCCGCGGATCCGGCTTCGCCGGGCCGCGGGCAGCACGCCCTCGAGGGGGCGGCCGAAGGCCGGAGGGAGTGCTTCACTTTAGCCGGCGGCCTTCTGGATGCGCAGCGTGGTGTTGATGACGCGCGTCAGCTTGTCGGCATAGGCCGGGTCGGTGGCGTAGCCGGCGCGCTGCAGCCCGCTGGCGAAGCTGCCGGCGTCCTGCGCCTGCGCCAGCACCTGCTGGTAGCGCGGGCTGTTCTTCATCAGCCGCGCGTAGTCGGCAAAGGACTCGGCATGGCTGGCATAGGCGCGGAAGCGCGCCACGGTCTTCACGGCGCGGCCGTCCACGACCTCGGTGGTCAGCGTCTCGGCGACCGGGCCCTTCCAGTCCGCGCCGGCCTTGATGCCGAAGAGGTTGTGCGACGGCGTGCCGTCGGCATGGCGGATCTCGCGCCGGCCCCAGCCGCTTTCGTGCGCGGCCTGGCCGATCATGAAGGCCGCCGGAATGCCGGTGGCCGCTTCGGCCGCCTGCGCCGCCTGGGTGTGCTGCTGCACGAACTCGGCCGCGCTCTTGTCGGGGATGCGCGGCGCGCGCGCGGGGGCCAGCGGGTTGACGCTTGCGGCCGCGGCCGAGGCCGCGGTGCCGCTGGAGAGCACGCCCATCTGCCGCTCCAGCTGGCGCGTGATGGCGTCGGACAGGCCGCCGGGCATGCCGGTCAGCTGCGTGGCCAGTTGCTGGTCCAGCATCTCGGTGCCCAGCTTGCTGCCCTCGTTCTCGAGCATGCCGGAGGACAAGGTCGCGGCGCGCATGCTCTTCATCAGCTCCTGCATGAACAGGGCCTCGAACTGCTTGGCCGCTTCGCGCACCGCCGCCTTGGGGTCGGCCGCGGCCTTGGCGCGCAGGGCCGTCAGCGACTGCGCGTCGCCGGCCAGCCTGGAGGTCGGCGGCGCGCTCATATCACCTCGATCTCCGCAAGCAGCGCGCCGGCGCTCTTCATCGCCTGCAGGATGACCAGCAGGTCCTGCGGCGTGGCGCCCATGGTGTTCAGCGCCTTGACCACGTCGCTCAGCCGCACGCCGGCCGGCAGCTCGATCATGGCCTTGTTGCCGGTGCTGATGGAGATGTCCGACTGCTCGGTGACCACGGTGCGGCCGTTGGCCAGGGGCCCCGGCTGGCTGACCGTCGGCGTGGTGGAGATGGTCACCGACAGGTTGCCGTGCGCCACCGCACAGGCGCCCAGCGTCACCGCCTCGTTCAGCACCACCGAGCCGGTGCGTGCATTCAGGATCACCTTGGCCGCCGGCTTGGCCAGCTGCACCGTCAGGTTCTCGATATCGGCCATGAAGGCGACGCGCCGCGCGGGCTCGGGCGGCATGTTGACGCGCACCATGCGCGCATCGATGGCCATGGCGGTGCCCGCGCCCTTGGCCTGGTTGATGGCCTGCGCCACCGCGCTGGCGGTCTGGTAGTCGCTGTTGTTCATCGCCAGCTGCAGCGAATCGCCCTGCAGCGCCATGTTGGGCACGCTGCGCTCGATGGTCGCGCCGGCCGGCACACGGCCGCTGGACAGCTGGTTGATGACCACCTTGGAGCCGTTGGCCGCCGCGCCGGCGCCACCGATCACCAGGTTGCCCTGCGCCAGCGCATAGATCTGCCCGTCGACGCCCCGCAGCGGCGTGGACACCAGGGTGCCGCCGCGCAGGCTCTTGGCATTGCCGATCGACGAGACGTTGACGTCCACCGCCTGCCCCGGCATCGCATACGCCGGCAGCACCGCGGTGACCATCACCGCGGCGACGTTGCGCAGCTGCATGTTCGTGCCCGGCGGAATGGTCACGCCCAGCTGCTGCAGCATGGACACCAGGCTCTGCGAGGTGAAGGGCGCGGCCGTGCTCTGGTCGCCGCTGCCGTCCAGCCCGACCACCAGGCCGTAGCCGGTGAGCTGGTTGGGGCGCACGCCGGCCACCGTGGCCACCTCTTTCACGCGCGCGGCCTGCGACGGCAGCGGCCACCACAGCGCGGCGCTGGCGAGGAAGAAGGTGAGCCACAGCAGGCGGCGCACCAGGCGCTCTTCGGCTTGCATCAGATTGGAAGAATGTTCAGGAAGAAGCGGCTCAGCCAGCCGATGGTCTGCGCGTCGGCCTGCTGGCCGCGGCCGCGGTGCTCGACGCGCACGTTGGCGATCTTCACGCTGGGGATGGAGTTGCCCGCCTGGATGAGCAGCGGGTCGACCTGGCCCGAGAAGCGCAGCACGTCGACGTTGCTGTTGACGCCGATCTGCTTCTCGCCGGAGATCAGCAGGTGGCCGTTGGGCAGCACGTCGGTGACCAGCACGGTGATGCTGCCCAGGAAGTCGTTGCTGCTCTCGGTGGCGCCCTTGCCGGCGAAGCTGTTGTTGCTGGTGCCCTCGGCGTTGGCGCGCGTCAGCCGGCTGGGGTTGATGCCCGGCAGCGCCACCACCGAGGCGTCGACCTTGCCGCTCTTGTCGATGCTGCTGGTCGACTTCTGGCTGGCCGAGACCTTCTCGACGATCTGCACCGTCAGCGTGTCGCCGCGGTGGCGTGCGCGGTAGTCTTCGAACAGCGGGCGGTACTGCGCGGCCTGGAAGATCGAGCCATTGGTGGCCACCGGCGGCGGCGGCGTGTAGGGGATGACGTTGGTCGGCTCGGCCACCTCGACACGCGGGTTCATGGTCACGCAGCCGGCCAGCGCGGCCGACAGCGACAGCACCAGCCCGCGCACGGCCGCCCCCAGCGGGTGCGCCGACGCAGGCCGCCGCGCGGCGGTCTTCAAGGCCATCGTCGCCGTGCGCCTCACAGCTGCCCCAGCCGCGCCAGCATCTGGTCGGTGGTCTGGATGGCCTTGGAATTCAGCTCGTAGGCACGCTGCGTGGCGATCATCGACACCAGCTCTTCCACCACGTTGACGTTGCTGCCTTCCACGAAGCCCTGCATCAGGCCGCCGCGGCCGTCGGCGCCCGGCGCGCCGGTGTTCGGCGTGCCCGAGGCGGTGGTCTCGGCATACAGGTTCTGGCCGCGCGGATCGAGGCCGCCCGGGTTGATGAAGGTGGCCAACTGCAGCTGGCCCAGGGTCTGCGCCTGCGCCTGGCCGGCCACGGTGACACTGACCGTGCCGTCGGCGGCGACGGTGATGCTCTGCGCGCCGGCCGGCACGGTGATGCCGGGCTGCAGCACCTGGCCGTTAGCGGTGACCACCTGCCCGGCGGCGTCGAGCTGGAACGAGCCGTCGCGCGTGTAGGCGGTGCTGCCGTCGGGCAGCTGCACCTGGAAGAAGCCCGGGCCCTTGATCGCCAGGTCCAGGTTGTTGCCGGTCTGCTGCAGGTTGCCCTGGCTGAAGTTGCGCGTCGAGGCCGAGACGCGGGTGCCCAGGCCCACCTGCAGCCCGGTGGGCAGCTGCGTCTGGTCGCTGCTGGCCGCGCCCACCTGGCGCAGGCTGTCGTACATCAGGTCTTCGAAGACCACGCCGCCGCGCTTGAAGCCATTGGTGGCCACGTTGGCCAGGTTGTTGGCGATGGTGTCCAGCTTGAACTGCTGGCCTTCCATGCCGGTCTTGGCGATCCACAACGAACGATTCATGCGCCCGGCTCCCGAGGTTTGGAGCCAGTGTCCCGCCAAGCCCGTCGCGCCGGCCTGACGAAAAGCGCCGCGTTCGCGGCTTTTCTTACATCGGTGCGGGCCTTGCCCGATGCTCCGCGGACAGGGCACGCCCAGCGCGACGGCCGGGACCGGCACGACGTGGACGAAGATCGCCGCCCGCGCGGACCCAGAGCGCCCCGCGGCGGGTCGGCGCCCCCCGTCGGACGGCCTGCGCTGCGCCAATTCGCGGCATCCGACGCCGCGGCAGCCGACGCCCGGGATGACGCTGCGGTAGAGTCGCCCAGCTTGGCGCCCCGGGGCATCGCGCGGACCGCATGGCCAACCCGAAGATCTTCATCAGCTACCGGCGCGACGACAGCATCGGCCACGCAGGCCGCCTGTTCGACCGTCTGGTGCAGGCGTTCGGGCGGGCCAACGTCTTCCGCGACGTCGATACCCTGGCGGCCGGCGAAGACTTCGTGCAGGCGGTGCGCGACCGCATCGAGCGTTGCGACGTGTTGCTGGTATTGATCGGCACGCGCTGGCTCACCGCCGCCGACGAGGACGGCCGCTGGCGCCTGGCCGACGAGAGCGATCTGGTGCGCACCGAGATCGCCACCGGGCTGCAGCGCAACCTGCGTGTGATCCCGGTGCTGCTGCAGGGCGCGGCCATGCCCAAGGCCAAGGACCTGCCGGCGGAACTGGGGCCGCTGGCGCGGCGCAACGCGGTCGACATCCGCGACACCAGCTTCGACCGCGACGCGGCTCAGCTGCTGCAGCTGCTCGGCCCCCACTGGCGCCGCAGCGTGCTGCGCCAGTTGCAGCGCCCGGTCGTGTATGCCCCGCTGGCCGCGGCGGTGGCGCTGCTCGCCGGGCTGTGGATCTACCCGCGGGTGGCGCTGACGCCGGAGCAGGCGCGCGTGGAGATCGTGCAGATGGGCCTGGCCTACGATGCCGACGACTTCGTCGCCCGCGCCAAGGAAGGCGACCTCGCCGCCACCCGGCTGTTCCTGCGCGCCGGCATGGCGGCGGACGCGCCCGACCGTGAGGCGCACACCGCGTCGCAATGGGCCGCGGCGCAGGGACACCGCGAACTGCTGGAACTGCTGCTCGAGCGGGGCGCCGATCCGGGCAAACCGCTGGTCTGGGCGGCGGGCCATGGCAAGACCGACATCGTCGCCGGGCTGCTGCAGCGCCAGCCCGGCCAGGCCGCGGTCAGCGAGGCGATGCACAACGCCGCCGGCACCCGCCACACCGACATCGTCAGGACCCTGCTCGACGCCGGGGCCGTGGTCGACGCGCCGCGGGGCCAGGACGGCAGCCGCGCGCTGATCGAGGCGGCCCGCGTCGCCAACCTGGCGACGGTGCAACTGCTGCTCGAACGCGGCGCCGACGTGAATGCGCAGGACGCCCACGGCACGACGGCACTGATCGCCGTGGTGAGTTCGGCTGCGTCTAGCCCCGACGCGCAGGACGCGGCGCAGCGCCTGGAGATCGCGCGGCGGCTGCTCGACCAAGGCGCCGACCCGAACCTGCGCTTGCGATCGATGCAGACCTGGCAGCCGACGGCCCTGTTGCTGGCCATCGACGCCGGCTTGCCGGCGCTGGCCTTGCTGCTGATCGAACGCGGCGCGGACGTGAACCTGAGCACCGCCTACCAGGGCGGCGACATGCGCCAGCTCAGCGCGCTGATGCGCGCGGCCCGCGCGGGCCTGCCCGAGGTCGTGGCGGCCTTGCTGGCCAAGGGCGCGGCCGTGCAAGCGCGCAACGAGAACGGCAACGATGCGCTGATGGAAGCGGCACTCGCCGACGCTGCCGGCCCCGCCGTCGCCAAGGCGCTGCTCGCCGGCGGCGCGGATGCCGGCGCCGTCAATGTCAATCAGCGCACGGCGCTGATGTTCGTGGCGCGGCGGCGTGGCGCGGTCGACATCGAGTGGGTGCGCGGGCTGCTCGAACACGGCGCCAAGGTGGACGCCGCCGACAAGGTGGGGCGCACGCCGTTGATGTTTGCCGCCGCCGAGGGACAGGCCGACGTCGCGCGTGAGTTGCTGCGGCACGGGGCGCGCTGGGGCGCCGTCGATCGCGAAGGTCGGTCCGCGCTGCAGATCGCGCGCGAGGCCGGCCACCAGGAGATGGTGCAGGTGCTGACCGAGGCCGGCGCGCGTGCGCCTGCACCGAAGTGAAGTCTGCCCCTTCGGTTGGCGCTAGCGGCGCAGCAGTGCCGGAAGCCCGGCCGCGACCATCGCGAGGCCGGCGGCGCTAAGCAGCAGCAGCACGACACGGCGGAAGGCCAGCGGGCTCAGGCCGCGGTAGATGCGCGCGCCGAGCAGCGACGGCAGCAGCATCGCCGGGGCGACGATGGCGAACTTGGACGCCATGTCCGCGGTCAGCGCCCCCGAGGCGATGTAGGCCACCAGCGTCGCCGCCAGCGCGGCCAGGCTGAAGTTCTGGATCACGCCGCGCTGCAGGTCCTTGTCCCAGCCGCGCAGGGTCACCCACAGCGACGGCAGCACGCCGCTGAAGCCGGCGATGCCGCCCATCACGCCGCCGAGCAGGCCGACCACGCCGTCGGCCCAGCGCCCGCCGAAGCGCAGGCGTGGCAGCCGGTCGGCCCACAGCATGGCCGGACAGCACACCACCAGGAACAGGCCCAGGGTCAGCTTGAACACCGCCGGGTCCAGGTGCGGCAGCGCCCAGACGCCGATCGGCACGCCGGCCAGTCCGCCGACCACGAAGGGCATCAGCGCGCCCGGCGCCAGCCCGCGCTTCACGGTGAAGACCTGGATGCACTGGCCCAGCAGGCCGCCGCACACCGCCATCGCCGCGGCCAGCCGCGGCTCGATGCCCCACACCCACACCGACATCGCGACCATCGCGAAGGCGAAGCCGGAGATGCCCTGCACCAGCCCGGCGAATGCCGCGCCGCCGGCAAGCAGCAGCAGCTCGGCGCTCACTGCAATGCCCTTGGCACGGCGTGCTGCGGGACCAGCGCCTGGGAGCGGCCCGGCGCGCTCATGCCGACGCGCGCACGTGCGCCAGCAGCTGCTTCAGGTAGTCGTCGCTGAGGCCCAGATGCTCGAGCTGCCGCACCAGCTGCTCCAGGTACTGGCGGTTGCTGCCGAGCACGCCGCGGGCCCGGGCGATGATCGCCGCGGTGTCGGCCAGCGGCAGCTCGCCCACGTGGTCGGCGTGCGCGGGGTTGGCCGCGAACACCAGCGCCCGCACCTCGCCCTGCGGCGTGTGCACCGGCAGCAGCTGCGGGCGGTAGATGCCGCGCAGCATCTCGCGCCGCCACAGCAGCGCCGATTCGTGGTCGGCCAGCGCCGCGGCGACGCGGAACACCAGCCCGGTGCAGGCGCCTTCGCCCGGCTCCAGCGTGAGCATCAGGCCCGGGCATTCGATCGAGCCGCGCCCCAGGTGCGTGCGGTGCGAGAAGCGCCGCCGGTAGCGCGGCAGCTCGGCCAGCCGCAATTCGGTGAAATGGATGCCCGGGTCCCACATCAACGAGCCGTAGCCGAAGACCCACAGGTCCTGCCCGTCGTCCAGCGGGCCCAGCAGCGCCTGGCGCGTGGCTTCCAGCTGCGCATCGGACAAGCGCCATTCGGCCCCCTGCCCCTGCAGGCGCGCGCGCGCGTCCCACTGCGCCATGACTTCCGGCGTGATGCGCAGCGCCGAGCGCTCGGCCGGCGCGATGCGGTCGCGCAGCTGCGGCAGGTGGCAGTAGACGTCGGCGTGACCGCCCGCGGCGGGGCCGGCCGGGTCGTGGCGCATCGCGGCGGTTCTGCGGCGCATCGAGAGACGGGAGCTTTGCGAAGCCCGCAGTATCTCAGGTGCCGTTGTTGGACAGCAGCTTGGTCGCCGCCTGCTCCTTCTGCTCGGCGGTCTGCAGCATCTTCATCTGCTGCTCGAACTGGCGCGCCGCGGCGATCATCGCCACCATCGTCTCCACCGCGCTGACGTTGCTGCCCTCCAGCGCGCCTTGCTGCACGCGCGCGGTGGCGTCGGCATCGAGGTCGCCGCCGGGCGAGCGGAACAGGCCGTCGTCGCCGCGCACCAGCCGGCCTTCCGGCGTGACCAGCTTCAGCCGACCCACCTGCTGGGCCTTGCTGTGGCCCACCTGCGCGGTGATGGTGCCGTCGGCGCCGATGTCGATGCGCGCATTCGCCGGCACGGTGATCGGCCCGCCGTCGCCCACCACCGGCAGGCCGCTGCGCGTGACCAGCTGGCCCTCCGGGTCGATGTCCAGCGCACCGCCGCGGGTGTAGGCCTCGGTGCCGTCCAGCGCCTGCACGGCCAGCCACGACTTGCCCGACACCGCCACGTCGAGTGCGCGGCCGGTGGTCTGCACCACGCCCGGCGCGTCGCTGTGGCCGGGCGTCGATTCCAGCGCGTACACGCGCGTGCTCGCGCCGTCGCCGAGCACCGGCACCGCGCGGAAGGCCGCCAGCTCGGCGCGGAACCCGGCCGTGGAGACATTGGCCAGGTTGTTCGCCAGGATGTCCTGGCGCTGCAGGGTTGCCTTCGCGCCCGACATCGACAGGTAGATCATGCGGTCCATGCTCGGCCTCCGGCAGGGTCAGCGCCGGTCAGCGCAGATTGACCAGCGTCTGCAGCACCTGGTCCTGCGTCTTGATGGTCTGCGCGTTGGCCTGGTAGATGCGCTGCGCGGTGATCATGTTTACCAGCTCGCCGGTCAGGTCGACGTTGGACTCCTCCAGCGCCTGGGCCTTCACCAGCCCCAGCTGGCCCGTGCCGGGGGCGCCGTAGATGGGGTCGCCCGAGGCAAAGGTCTGGCCCCAGTTGTTGTTGGCCAGCGGCTGCAGGCCCTGCGGGTTGCGGAAGTTGGCCAGTTCGATGCGCCCCGCCGGCTTGGACTGGTTGTTGGAATAGCGCGCCATGACCGTGCCGTCGGGCTCCACCGCCACCGAGGTCAGCTGGCCGGCGGCGTAGCCGTCCTGGTGCAGGTCGGTGACGCCGTAGGCCGAGCCGAACTGCGTCACGTCGGCAAAGTCGAAGAGCAGCCCGGCGATGGCCTCGGTCTGCGCGCCGGCGGCGTTGGTCGAGGCCGGGATGTTCACGGCCACCGGCGCGGCCGGCGCCAGCGGCCCGCTGCCGTCGCTCTGGAAGGTGATGGTGGTGATGGGCAGCGGTGCGGCGGCGTTGCCGCCGACGGTGCTGCCGTTGGCCGTGGCATAGACGTTCCACTGGTCGTTGGCCGACTTCTGGAAGTACAGGCTCACCGAGACCTCCTGGCCCTTCATGTCGTAGACCGTCAGCGAGGTGGCGTCGTTGTAGGTGCTGGCGTCGGCGAAGTCGATCTGCGGCGCGGCGGCCGGCAGGGTCACGGCCTTGCGCGAATCGAGGTTGGCTTCCAGGTCGGCCAGCGTCGACGGGTTGGGATCGATGCCGCCGGTGGGCAGCTGCAGCGGCACCAGCTGCCCCGGCAGCACCTGGCCGCTGCCGTTGGCGGCGTAGCCCATCAGCCGGTCCAGGCTGTTGTTGACCAGATAGCCCTCGCGGTCGAGCTTGAACTGGCCGTTGCGCGTGTAGGTCACCGGGCTGCGGCCGTCGCTGACCTGGAAGAAGCCCGAGCCGTTGATCGCCAGGTCCAGCGGGTTGTCGGTGGTCGTCACATTGCCCTGCGTGAACTGCTGCGCCACCGCCTGCAGCGCGGTGCCGATGCCGACCTGGTTGGTGCCGGAGCCGTTCAGCGCGTTGGCGTACACCGCGGAGAACTCGGCGCGCGAGACCTTCGCGCCGAAGGTGTTGGCGTTGGCAATGTTGTTGCCGATGACTTCGAGGTTCTTGCTCGATGCGTTCAGGCCGGAAAGGCCTTGCTGGAAGCTCATGGGGGGCTCCGGTTGAATGTCAGTTGAAGGCCTTGACGCTGTCGTAGGACACCGCGCCCGAATGGCTGAGCTCCAGGCGCAGCGAACTGCCCACGCCGCTGACGGCGTCGACGTGGTCGCGCATCAGGGTGCCGCCGAGCACGCTGTGGCTGCCGCTGGTGGCGGTGACGCGGAAGCGGTAGTTGGCATCGTCCTGCGCGGCGCCCGCGGGCCACGTAAAGGAATGCGAGCCGCTGGACATCGCGCCCAGGTTCAGGCTGCCGGCCACCTGGCCGGCCGCGTTGAGGATCTCGACCTTGACGTTGTCCGCGGCCGAGCTGAGCTCGAAGCCGCCGACGCCGCTGCCGTTGTCGATGGACAGGCGGTTGCCGGACACGGTGACGTCGCGGTCGACCAGCGTGGCGCCCTGCAGCGCCTGCAGCTGCACCAGCTGGCCGTTGAGCCCGGCGACCGTGGTGTTGAGCTTGTCGATGCCGCTGACCGTGCTGATCTGCGCCATCTGGCTGGTCACCTGCGCGTTGTCCAGCGGGTTCATCGGGTCCTGGTTCTGCATCTGCGCCACCAGCAGCTTGAGGAAGCGGTCCTCGCCGCCGGCCTCGTTCTGCGTCGCGCTGCGCGTGGCGCCATTGGCGGCGGCGCTCATGCTGTCCGACAGCTCGGAGATGGCGCTCATGCGGCCCCTCCTGCGTCCCTGGGACCGCCGCGCGGACTCATGATTGACCCATCTGCAGCGTCTTCTGCAGCAGGCTCTTGGCGGCGTTCATCACCTCCAGGTTGTTCTGGTAGGAGCGTGACGCGGAGATCATGTTGACCATCTCTTCCACGGTGTTGACGTTGCTGTAGGTGACGTAGCCCTCGGCGTCGGCCGCGGGGTTTTTCGGGTCGTGCACGCGGCGCCCGGCGCTGGTGTCCTCGCCGATGCTGGACACGCGCACGCCGGCGGCGCTCAGCGCGCCCATCAGCTCGGTCTGGAAGACCACGTGGCGCGCGCGGTAGGCCTGCCCGTCGGGGCCGGCCACCGTGTCGGCGTTGGCCAGGTTGGAGGCCACGACGTTCAGACGCTGGCTCTGCGCGCTGACCGCGCTGCCGCTGACGTCGAAGATCTTGAACATGCTCATCACTGCGTCCTTTCAGTGCCGGCTGCGCATCGCGCCCGGCGCATCGAGCGGCCGCCGCGGAACCGGCTGGGCCGGGCATCCTCGACCGACGCGGCCTGCAAGGCCGCCACAGGCGCTTCGGGGGTGGGCCATCTCATCCCTGCTGATGCGACTTCATCGCATCGAGCATGGTGCGCACGTGGCCGTTGATGAAACGCAGCGTGGCTTCGTACTTGACGCTGTTGTCGGCGAAGGACGCGCGCTCGCGGTCCATGTCCACCGAGTTGCCGTCCAGGTTGGTCTGGCTGGGCGCGGCGTAGCGCAGGTGGGCCTCGGCGACACCGCCGGCACCGCGCGGCAGCGTCGCCGCGCCGGTGGCGTCGCGCAGCGCGGCGGCGAAGTCCATGTCGCGCGCCACGTAGCCCGGCGTGTCGGCGTTGGCGATGTTGCTGGCCAGCAGGCGCTGGCGCTCGGAGCGCAGGGCCAGCGCCTGGCTCTGGAAGTCGAGGCTGTCGCTGAGGCGGTTGATCATCGTCGCTCCGGTCCGCAGGGGGAGTGCATGCCGTGACATTGTGGGCAGCGCCGGTGCGCGACGTGGGGGCGAATAGCGCCGCGAAGTCCCGCCAATTCCACCAGCCGCGGCCTGCCGTGTCGCCCTAGAGTGCCTCACGTGAACAAGCCTCTTTACCTTCCCCTCACGCGAGCGCGAGCGTGGGCGCTGGCCGCCGCGCTGTGCGCCGGGCTGCCCGTCGCGTCGGCCCAGGTCAACCTCGACGCCGAGACGCTGCAGCGCATCCAGGCGCTGGGCGAGCAGGCCGGCGCCGGCCTCGCCGGCAACGGCTGGCGCATCGAGATCGAACCCGGCCAGCTCGACCCGCGGCTGCGCCTGGCGCCTTGCGAGCGCATCGAGCCCTACCTGCCCACGGGCGCGCGCGCCTGGGGCCGCAGCCGCGTCGGCCTGCGCTGCGTGGAGGGCCCGAGCGCCTGGAACGTGACGCTGCCGGTGACCGTGAAGGTCTTCGCGCCGGCCTGGGTGACCACCCAGCCGCTGGCCGCGGGCAGCGTGCTTGACAGTTCGCAGTTGCAACAGCTCGAGGTGGACTGGGCCGCCGCCGCCACCCCCCCGGTGGCCGACCTGGACAAGCTGGTCGGACGCCAGCTGTCCCGCCCGCTGCCGCCCGGTGCGCCGGTGCGCGTGGCCGATGTCCGGCAGCGCCAGTGGTTCGGCGCCGGCGACACCGTGCAGGTGGTGGCGCGCGGCCAGGGCTTCAGCGTCAGCGGCGAAGGCCAGGCGCTGGGGCCGGGCATCGAAGGCCAGGTGGTGCGCGTGCGCACCGACAACGGCCGGGTGCTGACCGGCCAGCCGGTGGGCATGAACCGCGTCGAGGTGCAGCTTTGAGGGCCGCGCGGGCCGCCACCCCCCCGGATTCAGGGGGCGATGCGAAAATCGGCGCGCGCGGGGCTCAAGTTCGCGCGCGCAGCGTCCGATATCCCGCGCATGCCAGGCTGGCCGGCCGGCAATCCAGGAGTGCTTCATGAAGATCGGTCCCGTCGACAACCCCGCTGCCGTCACCCCGACGTCGGCCGACCGCAAGGCCGCGCCCGAGCCCGTGGCGGCCGCCGAGCCGAGCGCGCGGGTGCAGCTGTCCAGCCAGGTCGCGCTGAGCAGCACCGACGCCAGCCGCGCCGATTTCGACGCCGAGAAGGTCGAGCGCATCGCGCAGGCGATCCGCGACGGCAGGTTCCAGATCGATGCCGAGGCCATCGCCGACAAGCTGATCGCCAACGCCCAGGAACTGCTGCCCAAGACCCACTGATGCCGGTGCCCGACGCACTCGAACAATCGGTCGCGCAGGTCGAAGGGCGCCTGCTGGCGCTGGGCGAAGCGCTGGGCGAGCACCGCGCCGAGGCGGTGGAGACCGAAGCCGCCGAACTGCAGCGTGCCCTCGCCACGGCGCTGGAGCAACTGCGCCGCAGCGCGCGCGACGGCCACCTGACCCTGCCTTTGCGCCAGCGCCTGGCGCTGGCCAGCGGCCGCGTCGCCGCGCAGCGCGAGTCGCTGGCGCGGGCCAGCGCCGCGCTCGACCGGGCCATCGACGTGCTGCTGCCCGCCCCCACGCCGCACGGCGGCTATTCGGCCGCCGGCCTGAGCGAACGCCAGGCGCGCAGCGCCGTCATTCAAGCCTGAGCGCCGGCGGCGCGACGCTTTCGCGCCACGCCTAGGGTCGCTGCCGATCCGGTATCGGCCCCTAAACAGGGATACTTCCGACTCCGCGCCCGCGCTCGACGGGCCTGGCATAAGAACAGTCGGTTGGGATATGGGCAAACCCCTGCGCGCTCGACATCCGGTCCTCGAAGGCATGGACCCCTGGGATCCGGCCATGCGCCCGGCACGGGCCGCGCCGCGCTGGCTGCTGCCGCTCGGCGCGAGCCTGCTGGTGGCGGCCATCGGCGGCGTGTTGTGGCTGCGACTGCCCGGCGCTTCGCCGCTCGGCGCGCTGGCCGTCGTGGCGCTGCTGACCCCGGCGCTGCTGCTGCCGGTGCACCTGCTGGGGCGGCAGCGCAAGCACATGCGCAATGCGCTGCGCCGCTTCTCCGACGATCTGGACCCGCACAACTGGCGCCATGCAGTGCAGCAGCTGCGCGAGGACCGGCTGGGCGCGCCCTCGGCCTTCGACGCGCTGGCCAGCGGCGTGGAAGGCGTGCTGGGCGAGTCCGAACGCCGCTGGCAGGCGCTGGCCGACCTGTCGGCCGACTGGTACTGGGAGACCGACCGCCAGCAGCGCCTGAGCTGGCTGTCCGGCGCCGCGCCGCAGGCGCTGGCCCCGGGGCTGGACGAGGCCGCGCTGCTGGGCCGCCGCTTCGACCAGATCGGCCTGTTCCGCGCGCCCGAGCAGGGCTGGGCGGCGCTGCTGGCGCGCATGGCGCGCCTGGAGGCCTTTCGCGACGTGGAGATCCAGGTGGGCGCGCCGGGCGGCCCGGCACGCTGGATCTCGATCAGCGGGCGGCCCCGGCACCATGCGCAGGACGGGGCCCTGGGCTACGAAGGCGTGGGCCGCGACATCACCGAACGGCGCCTGGCGCACGAGCGGCTGCTGGCCAGCGAGCAGCGCTGGTCGACGATGGCCCGGCTCGCGGCCGACTGGTACTGGCAGACCGACGCCGAGCACCGGCTGCTGCCGCTGTCGGCCGAACAGCAGCAGCGCATCGATGCCGACCTGGCCGAGCGCATCGAGGGCCGCACGCGCTGGGATGCGCACCGCGACGCGCTGACGCCCGAACAATGGGCCGAGCACCGCGCCGACCTGGACGCGCGCCGGCCCTTCCGTTCGCTGCAGCTGGAGATCAGCGCCGGCGAGGGCCGCTGGATATGGATCTCGTTGAGCGGCCTGCCGCGCTTCGACGGCAGCGGGCGCTTCCTCGGCTACCACGGCGTGGGCCGCGACATCACCTCGCGCCAGCAGGCGCAGGCGCTGCTGCTGCGCCACAACGAGGCGCTGCAGCGCGCGGTGGACGAGCGCACGCGCGACCTGCAGCAGGTGAACCTGGACCTGGACGCCTTCGCGCGCCAGCTGGCGCACGAGCTGCGCACCCCCATCGGCCACGTGCAGGGGCTGGCGCAGATGCTCGCCGACCGCGGCGCTTCACGGCTGCTGGCCGACGACCAGGAGCTGCTGCAGCTGCAGGTGCAGGCGGCGCAGCGCATGCGCGAGACGCTGGATGCGCTGATGGCGCTGGCGCGCTCGACCCTGCAGCCGATGCCGCTGGAGACGGTGGACCTGAGCGCGCTGGCCCACGAGGTGGCGGCCGAGCTGCCCGCGGACGAACGCAAGGCCCCGCTGCGCTGGCACATCCAGCACGACATGCGCGTGGACGCCAACGCGGCGGCGCTGAAGATCGTGCTGCTCAACCTGATGGGCAACGCCGCGAAATTCACGCGCGACGGCGCGTCGCCGCGCGCGCGCGTCGGGCTGCGCGCCGAAGGCGGCGACGCGGTGTGCATCGCCGTGCAGGACAACGGCGTCGGCTTCGACCCGCAGCGCGCCGGCCAGCTCTTCAAGCCCTTCAGCCGGCTGCACGCGCGCGACCACTACGGCGGCAGCGGCATCGGCCTGAGCATCGTGCAGCGCATCGTCGAGCGCCATGGCGGCACGGTGCGTGCGGACGCGCGGCCGGGCCAGGGCGCCTGCTTCGAGTTCACGCTGCCGGTGACCCAAGCCGCCGAAGCGCGGGCCTAGGAGCCTGGGCGGCAGAGATCGGCACCCGCGCCGAGGTGGCCAAGGCCGCTGGCGTAGGCGCCCACGGCTCAGGTGCTGGGCAACGCCTCCGCGGTGGCGCATCCGGTGAAGGCCGCGGCCTCGCGGTCCGGGCTGACGTTGAGCTCCAGCACCACCGGTCCGTCGGGGCCGATGGCCACGTCCAGCCCGGCGAAGCGCAGCAGCGGGAACGCCGCCAGCGCACGTTTGGCGAGATCCTGCACTTCGGGCCAGCATGGCAGCAGCACGCCGTCGATCGCCGCCCCGTGGTCCGGATGGCGCGCATAGAGCTGCCGCTGCGCATGGGCGTCCTGCGCGGGCCGCAGGCGCCCGGTGGCCATGTCGATGGGCGCCACGATGCCGCCGCTGGAGGCGTTGTCGACGAACATGTGGCCGCGCCCGATGCGCAGATAGGCCAGCACCACCTGCATGCCGTCACCGCGGGCGACGACCCAGATGCGCACCGTGTTCACGCTCCCCGGGTTGATCGCAGCCACCGCCGGGTGTTGCGTGAAGTGCTCTTCGACCAGCCACTCCTCGCCCTCGTGCAGGCACAGGGTGTCGTCGCAGTATTCGACCAGCGGGGCCAGCTGGCCGGCGTTGATGGCGCCGCACAGCATCGGCTGGGCGTGCTCGACGCGGGCGATCTGCACGCCCTTGCCGCCGTGGCCTTCGGGCTGCTTGAACACGAGCTTGCTCAGGCCGTGGCGGCGCACCAGCGCTTCCAGATCGGCCGCCGATTGCAGCGGCCTGCCCGCATGGTCGCGGCCGCTGCGTGCCTGCAGCCGGCCCAGGAAGCGCGGCGTCGGAATCGAGAACAGGCTCAGCACGGCCTTCTCGGGGATCTTGTGCTGGGAGATCTTGCGATAGATCAGCGGGTTCAGCGCATTCACCCGGCGCCGGTACTGCGTGGCGCTGAGCTGCAGGGTCTTGTCCTTCCACGTGAGGTCACGGCGGAAGAAACCGGCCATCTGGTAGTAGCCGGGGCCGACGCCGTGCCGCACATAGAGCAGCGCCATTTCGGCCAGCTGGCGCCACATGCCGAGATGGCCTTCACGGGCGCGTTGCGCGCACAGCTCAAGGAACGCAAAGTCCCTGCGCATGTCGCGGTGGCCTCTTTTCTCTCCCTTGTCCCGAGGCTGGCGGATCCGAAGCCGGCGCACCAAGTCCAGCGGGCCGGGTGCCTCTGCCTCCCACTCTAGCTGCGATGGGGCCTGGCCGTGGAAGATTCTGAGAGGCATGACCTAGGGATGGGCCGCGGGCGCGCTACCACTCCCGCAGCTTGGCGCGCAGCCGCGCGATGCTCTGGCTGTGCAGCTGGCACACGCGGCTTTCGGTGACGCCGATGACCGCGGCGATCTCTTTCAGGTTCATGTCGTGCTCGTAGTACATGCTCATCACGTACTGCTCGCGCTCGGGCAGGTTCTTGATGGCCTCGACCAGCGCCATGCGCATGCGCTGGTCCTGCAGCAGCGCCAGCGGGTCGTGGTCCTCGCTGGCCACGTGGCGGTCCAGGAAGTCGTCGTCGCCGTCGTCGCCGCTCATGTCCTCCAGGCACACCAGCTGCGTGCCGCGCACCTTGCCCAGCAGCTCCTGGTAGTCGGCCAGCTTCAGGCCCATCTCGGCGGCGATCTCGCCTTCGCTCGGCGCGCGGCCGTGGCGCTGCTCCAGGGTGCGCACCGCGGCCTCGATGCTGCGCTGCTGGCGGCGGTCGCCGCGGCTCATCCAGTCGCTGCCGCGCAGCTCGTCGAGCATGGCGCCGCGGATGCGCTGCGTCGCAAAGGTCTCGAACTGCACGCCCTGCGCCGCGTCGAAGCGGCTGAGCGCGTCGGACAGGCCGATCATGCCGACCTGGATCAGGTCGTCCAGCTCCACGTTGGCCGGCAGCTTGGCGATCATCTGGTGCGCCAGCCGCCGCACCAACGGGCTGTACTGCTTGATCATCGCGTTGGCGTCCAGGCGCCCCTTGGCGGTGTACATGGTGTCTCGTGCTCCGGCAGGTCTTCAGTTCGGATTCATGGCGGCGTGCCGCGGCGCCGTGGCGCGCCAGGCATGGGCCGTTGCGGTCGGCGCCTCGACGCCCTCGGGCGTGCCGCGCAGCTGCGCGGCCACCAGGCCGGTGAGGGCATCGCCGGGTTCTTCGCGCACATCGCAGGCCGGGTCGACGGCCACCCAGTCGTGCAGCGATGCGCCCAGGAAGTTCTCGGCGCAGCTGGCCAGGCGCTGCGCGACGGCGCGCGTGCGCGGCAGGGCCGGCGGCGCGGCCAGCAGCAGGTCGTAGCTCATCAGCTGGCGGCGCATGACCAGCAGCTTCATCGCCGCATAGGCATGCGTCACCGCTTCGGGCTGCTCGGACGCCAGCAGCAGCGGGCGCAGCGCGCGTTGCGCGTACAGCCGGGCCAGGTCGCCGGCGCCGGCATGCACCAGCAGCACGCCGCACTGCGGCGCGGCGGCCTGCAGGCGGTCCAGGAAGTGGGCCGACGAGCCGCGCGTGTCCACGTGGCCCAGCGGCAGGCCGCGCGCCGCCAGGTACGACACCCGCGGCGACAGCGTCTCGATGCCGGCGCGCAGGTCCAGCGCAGCCAGCTCCTGCGGCGCGGGCGACGTGTCGGCCGCGTCCACCACCAGCGTGTGCAGGCCCAGCGTGCCGAGCACCGTGGTCAGCCGCTCCAGCACCACGCCGGTGAAGGCGACATGCGGGTTGGCCACCAGCGCGATGTGCTGCACCTGCGTGCCGGCGAACAGCCGCCGCAGCCCGTGGGCCTGGTCAGCCGGCGCGGAAAGATGGATGTCTTGCATGAGCGAGGACGAACCGTCTTCAGGCGTGGGCGGCGGCAGGGGCCGCGCTGCGCATGCCGGCGAACACCAGGTTGACATCGCCCGCATCCATGCGCCAGGCCGGCGCGGGGGCGCTGCGCAGCGCCTGCTGCACCAGCGCGTGCGCCGACAGGCGGTGCCAGTCCTCGGGCACACGCTGGCCATTGGCCACGCCCAGCACCTTGAGCTTGTGGCGGATCATGGCGTCCAGCGCCGGGCCCAGCTTCACCGCTTCGTCCACCTTGGACAGGATGACGCCGCGGCAGGTGTTGGCGCGATAGGCGTGCAGCACGTCCTCGATGGTCTCGCCCTGCGCCGCCGCATTGACCACCAGCAGCCGGTTGACGCTGCGGTGCGACAGCATGTCCAGCAGCTCGCGCGTGCGCGTGTCGCGCTGCGCCATGCCGGCGGTGTCGATCAGCACCATCTTCTTGCCCGCCAGCAGCTCCAGCAGGTCGTCCAGCGACGCGCGGTCGTGCGCGGTGTGCACCGGCACGCCGAGGATGCGGCCGTAGGCGCGCAGCTGCTCGTGCGCGGCCACGCGGTAGGCGTCCAGCGTGATCAGCCCCAGGTTGGACGCGCCGTGGCGCGTGGCGAAGGCCGCCGCCAGCTTGGCGGTGCTGGTGGTCTTGCCCACGCCGGTGGCGCCGACCAGCGCGAACACGCCGCCCGTGTCTTCGAGCGGCAACTCGCCTTCGCCGCTGAGCAGGTTGCGCTCCAGCACGCTGGCCGCCCAGGCGGCCTCGTCGCAGTCGGCCGGCAGGCCGTCGGCCAGCTTGCGCGTCAGCGCCGGCGAAAAGCCCTGGTCCAGCAGCCGCTGCGTCAGCTGCGCCTGGCGCGGCTGGCGCTGCAGTTTTTCCATGAAGGCCAGCGCGCCGAAGCGGTCCTCGATCAGGCCCTTCATCACACGCAGTTCGGCCAGCACATCGCGCACCTCGGCCGGTGCGGCCGCGGCGACCGGCTCGGCCACGGCTTCGCGCAGCACCGGCGGCGCCATCGCCGGCACGGCGTCGCCGGCCGCTTGCTGCGCGCGCACGCGCAGCAGGCTGGCGGCCTGCGGCACCGGGCGGGCCTGCAGTTCGGCGGCACGCGCCTCGGCCTGCGCGGCGTCGGCCTGCTGCTGCGCTTCGGCCTGCTGCTCGGCACGGCGGCGGCGCAGCATGCGCTCGCGCACATAGTCCTGGAACGACAAGGTGCTCATCGACAGCTGCGCCACGTCCTGCTCGACGCTGGTCTCGGCCGCGGTGCCGGCCGGCGGCATGGCCGGCTCGGACGCGAAGCGCTCGATCTGCGGCACGCTGTCGGGCGCCATGGCCATGACCTCCACGCCTTCGGCGCAGGGCCGCGTGGACAGCACCACCGCGTCGGCACCGAAGGCCTGGCGCACCAGGTTCAGGGCGTCGCGCGAGGTGCGCGCGCTGAAACGCTTGACGTTCATGACACCTCCCGCAGAGGCAGCGAACGCAGTGCAGCGTGTGGGGTCATGTGGTGCCTCCGATGATGGAACCGATGCGGATCGAATGGGTCTCGGGAATCTCGCTGTGCGACAGCACCTTCAGGCGCGGCGCGGCGCGCTTGACGAGCCGGGCGATCGGCGCGCGGATCAGGTCCGGCACCAGCAGGCAGGCGGGCACGCCCAGGTCCTCCTGCGCCTTGGCGCTCTGCGCGGCATGGCGCGTCAGCGACTCGGCCACGCCGGGGTCCAGCGCGGCGCCGTGCGGCGAATTCAGCGCCTGCGTCACCAGGCGCTCCAGCTCGGGGTCCAGCGCGATGACGTCGAGCTCGCGCACCGGGCCGTAGATCTGCTGCACGATGGCCGGCGCCAGGTGCACGCGGATGCGGCGCGCCAGCTCGCCGGCGTCGGTGGTCGTGCCCGCGTGTTCGGCCAGGCATTCGACGATGCCGCGCATGTCGCGGATGTGGACCCCTTCTTCCAGCAGCAGCTGCAGCACTTTCTGGAGGGTGGCGATGCCGACCATCTTGGGAACCACGTCTTCGATCAGTTTGGGGGCGAGCCGGGTGACATGCTCGATCAGCGCCTGCGCCTCCTGGCGACCCAGCAGGCGCGCGGCACTTACCTGCATCAAGTGTGAAAGGTGGGTGGCGACCACGGTCGCGCAATCAACCACGGTAAATCCGGCCATCTGGGCCATCTCGCGATGGCGTTCTTCGATCCACACCGCGGGCAGGCCGAAGGCCGGATCGCTGGTGCGCGTGCCGGGCAGCGCCTGCGTCGCCCCGCCGGGGTTGATGGCCATCCACATGCCGGGGAAGGCCTCGCCCTCGCCCACCACCGCGCCGCGCAGCGTGACGCGGTACATGCTGGGCTTGAGCTCCAGGTTGTCGCGGATGTGCACCGCCGGCGGCAGGAAGCCGACGTCCTGCGCGAACTTCTTGCGCACGCCCTTGATGCGCGCCAGCAGGTCGCCCGAGCGCGCCTTGTCGACCAGCGAGATCAGCCGGTAGCCGACCTCCAGGCCCAGCGTGTCCACCGGCACCAGGTCGTCCCAGCTGGCCTCGGCGTTCGGCACCGGCAGCTCGACGTCCTTGGGCCGCGCCGCGGCCGCGCGCTCCTGCTGCTGGCGCCGGCGTAGCCAGGCCGCCAGCCCGCCCAGGCCCGCGGCGATGAGCACGAACACAAAATGCGGCATGCCGGGCACCAGGCCGAGCACGCCGACGATGCCGGCCGTGATGGCCAGCGCCTTGGGCGAACTGAACAGCTGCGCGCCGATCTGCGCGCCGATGGCGTGTTCCTTGCCGACGCGCGACACCACCATGGCCGCGGCCACCGAGATCAGCAGCGCCGGCACCTGCGCCACCAGCGCGTCGCCCACGGCCAGCAGGATGTAGCTGCTGGCCGCCTGCGACGCGCTCAGTTCGTGCTGCGCGACGCCGATGACGAAGCCGCCGACGATGTTGATGAACAGGATCAGCATGCCGGCGACGGCGTCGCCGCGCACGAACTTGCTGGCGCCGTCCATGCTGCCGAAGAAGTCGGCCTCCTCGGCCACCTCGGCGCGGCGCCGGCGCGCCTCTTTCTCGTCGATGATGCCGGCGTTCAGTTCGGCGTCGATGGCCATCTGCTTGCCCGGCATCGCGTCCAGGGTGAAGCGCGCACCGACCTCGGCGATGCGCTCGGCGCCCTTGGTGACGACGATGAAGTTGATGACCACCAGGATGGCGAAGACGATCAGGCCGACCGCGAAGTTGCCGCCGATGAGGAAGTGGCCGAAGGATTCGATCACCTTGCCCGCCGCGGCCGGGCCGGTGTGGCCGTCGACCAGCACGACGCGCGTCGAGGCCACGTTCAGGCTCAGCCGCATCAACGTGGTGATCAGCAGCACCGTCGGGAAGGCCGCGAAGTCCAGCGGCTTGACCATGTGCGCCGAGATCATCACCACCATCAGCGCCATGGCGATGTTGAAGGTGAACAGCAGGTCCAGCGCGAAGGGCGGCAGCGGCAGCACCATCATCGCCAGCACGAGGATGACGAAGGCCGGCACGCCCAGCGACTTGAGCACGCCGGCGCGCGCGCCCAGCATCGCCTGCAGCTGGGTCATCCAGGCGTTCACGGGACGACCCTCCGCGCGGCGCGCTGCGGGAGGAGCCCTTGGGAGCGGCCCGGCGCGCTCATGCCGCGGCCTCCGCATCACCGTGCAGCGGGTCCAGCTCCGCCGGCACCTGCAGCTCGGGCAGCGGCGGCGGCGCCGTGCCGCGGCCCTGCAGGTAGGCACGCAGCTGGTACACGTGGGCCAGCACCTGCGCCACCGCGTTGAACAGCGCCGCCGGCACGGCGGCGTCCAGCTCGGCGTGCGCATACAGCGCGCGCGCCAGCGGTGCGGCCTGCAGCACCGGCACCTGGGCGCCTTGCGCCGCGTCGCGGATGCGCAGCGCCATCAGGTCCTTGCCCTTGGCGACGACGCGCGGCGCGCTCATCGAGCCTTCCACGTACTTCAAGGCCACGGCGAAGTGCGTCGGGTTCATCACCACCAGGTCGGCGCTGGGCACGGCCGCCAGCATGCGGCGGTTGGCCATCTCGCGCATGCGCGCGCGCTGGCGCGACTTGATCTCGGGGCTGCCTTCGCTTTCGCGCTGCTCCTGCTTCATTTCCTGCACGCTCATCTTCAGCTCTTTGGCGAGCTGATGGCGCTGCAGCGGCACGTCGACGATGGCAAACAGCGCCAGCGCCCCCACCAGCAGCAGCAGGCCGCCGAGCACCACGCCACCGGCGTGCGACAGCGCCGCCGGCAGCGGCATGGCGATGGCCTCGCCGAAGCGCGGCAGGTTCAACTGCAGATAGACCGCACCCACCGCGCCGAGGATCAGCGCCAGCAGGCAGGACTTCAGCGTGTTCAGCAGCTGCCGCCCGGACAGCATGCGGCCCAGGCCGGCCAGCGGGTCGATCTTGTCGAAGCGCGGCTGCAGCGCCTTGAGGCTGAAGTTCCAGCCGCCGCTGAGCACGCCGGCCAGCACCGCGGCCACGAGCATCGCCAGCCCGATGCCCAGCACCGCCAACAGCGCCGGCAGGCCCAGCTGGGCCAGGCGCTGCGACATGGTCTGCGCATTGGCCAGCGCGCGCGCATCGAAGCGCAGGCCGGCGGCCAGCGACGCCTGCATCCAGGCCATCGCGGCCGGGGCCGCCGCGGCCAGCAGCGCCGCCGCCAGGCCGATGGCCACGAAGTGCGAAAGATCGCGCGAACGCGCCACCTGGCCCTCGGCGCGGGCCTTGCGGATCTTGCGTTCGGTAGCGGGGAGTCGGCGGTCCTGGGCGTCGGCCATGGCTTCGAGGCGCGCTCTGAAGGCGTGCCCGCCATGGTGCCCGTGGGCACTTGTAACTTGAGCCCGATAAGAGGGCGAAAGCCGTCGATGTTCCGGCCTGCGCCGGCTGGCCCGCGTGCGCTGCGCACCGTGCCGGCGCGAGCCCCGGCATACCGTGGCCGGGCCGGGACGACGACCGCAGCCGGGGCCGGGCGGCCCCTATTTCGTGGGCAGCCCCGGCAGCCAGCCGGTCCCCGAACCTTCCGACGCGGCCTGCTCCTGCTCCGCCAGCGCCTCGGCGCCGGTGCGGAAGATGCGGTCCTCGGCCTCGCGGTTCATGACGATGATGCTGATGCGACGGTTCGACGCGGCCAGCGGGTCCTTGGGCTCGAACAGCAGGCTCGCCGCCAGCCCCTGCACACGCAGCATGCGGTCTTCGGGCAGGCCGCCGGCCATCAGTTCGCGGCGCGAGGCGTTGGCGCGGTCGGCCGACAGCTCCCAGTTGCCGTAGCCCAAGCCGCCGCCGGCAAAGGGGGCGGCATCGGTATGGCCTTCCAAGGTCAGCCGGTTCGGCACCTCGGCCAGCACCGTGCCGATCTCGCGCAGCAGTTCGCGCATGTACGGCTGCACCACCGCGCTGCCGCTGCTGAACATCGGCCGCTGGTTCTCGTCGACGATCTGGATGCGCAGGCCGTCGGCCGTCATGTCCAGGCGGATCTGTGATTTCATCGCCGCCAGCTTGGGGTTCTGCTCGATCTTCTGTTCGATCTTGCCCTTCAGCTGCTCCAGGCGCGAGATCTCGGCGCGCACCTGCTCGGCCTTCAGCGCCTGCAGGTTGACGGTCTTGCGCTTGGCTTCGATGTCGCCGCGCTTGACCTGGCCGGTGCTGCGCGTTAGGTCCTCGCCGCCGCCCTTGAGCACGTGCGAGGAGTCGCCGGCCCCCGAGCCGCTGGCCAGCAGCGCGATCTTCAGCGGGCTCTGGAAGTAGTCGGCGATGCCCTTCTTGTCGCCCTCGGTGGTGCTGCCCAGCAGCCACATCAGCAGGAAGAAGGCCATCATCGCCGTCACGAAGTCGGCGTAGGCGATCTTCCACGCGCCGCCATGGTGGCCGTGGCCGCCCTTCTTGACGCGCTTGATGATGATCGGCTGCAGCTTCTTGGCGTCGCCGGCCATATCAGCCTCCCCCCGAAGCGCCTGCGGCCCGGCGAAGCCGGTTCCGCGGCGTCCGCTCGATGCGCCGCAATCTGGCCAAGATCAGCGCGTCAGGCACGGTCATTTCTTGCCTTTGACGTGGCTTTCGAGCTCGGCGAAGCTGGGCCGCTCGGTCGAGTACAGCACCTTGCGGCCGAACTCCACCGCCACCTGCGGCGCGTAGCCCTGCATGCTGGCCAAGAGCGTGGTCTTGATGCACTGCAGTTCCTTGCCGGCTTCGTCGACCTTCTGCTCCAGCAGGCCGGCCAGCGGCTCGGCGAAGGCATAGGCCAGCAGGATGCCCAGGAAGGTACCGACCAGCGCCGAGCCGATCATGCCGCCCAGCACGGCCGGCGGCTGGCCCACCGAGCCCATGGTGTTGACCACGCCCAGCACCGCCGCGACGATGCCGAAGGCCGGCAGCGCGCCGGCCAGGCGCTGCAGCGCGGCCACCGCGCTGTGCGCCTCGTGGTGGTGGGTCTCGATCTCGCTGTCCATCAGGCTTTCGATCTCGTGCGCATTCAGGTTGCCCGAGACCATCATGCGCAGGTAGTCGGTGATGAACTCCGACACATGGTGGTCGTTGCCCACCGCCGGGTACTTCTGGAACAGCGGCGAGCTGTGCGGCTCCTCGACGTCCTTCTCGATGGCCATCAGCCCTTCCTTGCGCGCCTTCTGCAGGATGTCGTACATCAGCGCCATCAGCTCCATGTAGCGCGCCTTGGTGTACTTGCTGCCCTTGAAGCACTGGCCCAGCCCCTTGCCGGTGGCTTTGAGCACCTTGGGCTGGTTGTTGGCGATGAAGGCGCCGATCGCGGCGCCGCCGATGGCCGCCATCTCGAAGGGCAGTGCCTTCAGCACCACGCCGATGTTGCCGCCGTGGGCGATGAACACGCCGAACACGGCGGCCAGCGCAACGATCCAGCCAATGATGACGAACATGTGGGAGGGCGCTTCTCAGGCGTTCAGCGGGACGGCCGACGGCTCGCGGAGCGCATCGGCCGGTAACTCTTGTGTCCTGCTTATCGGCCCCCCTCGCCGGCACTTGAGGCGCCAGCGGGGCGCAGCGGCAGCTGGTACAGCCACAGCGGACGGCCGTCCGGGCAGTGCAGCACGCGCTGCGCCTGCCAGTCGGCGGCCTCGAATTCCAGGCTCGCCACCCAGGTGCCCGGCCGCATCTCGGCGGCCGCCTTGGCCAGCGCGCGCGCCATCGACTCGGGACGCTGGAACAGGTAGACCAGGTCGTGGCCGGCCCAGCCCTGCGCCCACAGGTCGCCGCGCGCCACTTTCGCCTGCGGGCAGGCGGCGCGCGCCGCCAGTGCCAGCGGCCAGCTCCACTCGATGCCTTCGAGGCGCGCCGCGGGGTAGGCCCGGCGCAGCGCGCGCAGCCCGTGGCCTAGGCCGCAGCCGGCATCGAGCACGCGCGCCCCGGGCGGCAGCGGCAGCGCCTCGGCCAGCCCGTCCAGGGCACCGCGCGGCGTCGGGAACAGCGGCGCGTCGCGCCAGGCCTGGCGCGGGTACAGCAGCAGCAACAGGGCCAGCGCCAGCAGCCAGCCCCAGCCGGGCAGCACCGCCGCGCCGCTGGCCACCAGCGACAGCGGGAAGCCGGCCGCGACCACCGCGGCGCGCATGCGCGTGCCGGCGCCCCGCGCCAGCGCCAGGCCGACGCCGCTGCCGCACAGCCAGGCCAGCGCCGGCGCCGGCCCGCGCAGCGCCAGGTACAGCAGCCAGGCCAAGGCCCAGGCCGCCAGCGCCGGCAACGGCCAGGGCAGCGGCAGGCGCGGCAAAACAAACGGCGAGACCCTCACGGCAGGCAGTGTCGCGTGCGCAGGCCAAGGCCTAGACACCGATAAGCGCCGGCTTCGATGCGCAGCTTCGACGCGCCGCGGCGGCGCGCTCAGCGCAGCGCCAGGATGCGCTCGTGGTCGGGGCGCACCTTGACCTGCGCGCCGGCCAGCGCGCCGCGCACCGCGAAGCGTGTTTCGACGGTGTCGCGCAAGGCCGGTTCGCCCAGCGCCATGCCGCTGGGCGCCACCAGGCTGGCCACCCACGGCAGGTTGGCACGCCGCCCGCGCGCGACGACGATGCCGCGCTCGCCGTTGGCCAGCTCGACGAAGCTGCCCGGCGGATACAGGCCGGTGGCGCGCAGCAGCGCCGCGCCCACCTCGTCGGGCACACCGTCTTGCCCCAAGCAGGCTTCGCGCGCGGCCTGCACCGGCGACATCGGCGCGCGCGTGCGCCGCCGGCTGATCTTGGCGATGAAGATGTCGGCGCGGCGCAGCAGCCGGGCCAGCCGGCGCTCCGGCGACAGCTCGCCCAGCGGCAACTGCCCGTCGCCGCGGTCATGGTGCAGGCGCACCACCTCGCACCACAGCGCATCGTCCAGGCCGGCCTCGCGCAGCAGCTGCGCGCCCTGCGCGCCGTGCAGGCGGATCTGCTCGCGCATCGCCGCGGTCGGCGGGGTGTCGCTGGCGGCCAGCTGGTCCTGCAGCGCGGCCATTGCCACGTTCATGCTCAGCGCCGCGCAGCCCAGGCTGCGCCGCGTGTCCTCGGGCCAGTCCAGCACGCCGGCGGCCTGGTCGCAGACCAGCATGACCAGCAGCGCGTGGTGGCTGCTGTACTGCTCGATGCTCTCGCCGGCCACGTGCACCAGGTGATACAGCGAGGCATCGGCGTGGCGCTGGCCCAGCTTCTGGGCGCGCTCGCAGACCAGCCGGATGCGCGCCACGAACTCGGCCTGCGGGCGCGCGTCGCGCAAGGCCACGTGCAGCATGCCCGCCAGTGCCTCCCACTGGTCCGGCACGCTGGCCTCGACGCCGACGGTGGTGGCTTCGCGCGGGGTGTCCTGCGGCCGCGCCTCGGCGATGCTGCGCAGCGAGGCGTTCTGGCGCAGCATCGCGCCCACCGTCGCGCCCAGCTTGCGGCGCCATTCGTTCGACTCGTCCTCGTCGGCATAGAGCGGCTGCATGCACAGGTGCTGCAGCTGGTCCTGCTGGACGATCGACGCGCCGGCAGCCAGCAGCAGGCGGCCGCCGGCATCGCGCACGCCGAAGGGCAGCGGCTTGCCCAGACGCAGGTGCTCGGCGGAGAAGGGGATCAGTTTCAAGACATCGGGCCTCAAGCCATGGCGGCGGCAGCCGGCGCCGCCCCAGCGGTTTTCGGCCTGCCGGCGCCCGGGCTTGAGCCCGCCGCGGCCCACAAAAAAATGCGGGCCCCGAAGGACCCGCGGAAAGCACAGGGGACTGTGCCAGGAGGAGACATGAAGAAACCGATCTCAGATGCCTGCTTTATCGGCATCGCCGTGGCGCTGCGAAGCCCCGCCGGCGTGACTCAATGCGCAGACGCGGCGCATTCGGCCGCCTGGCGCGACGGGCCGATCTGCAGCGCGCCGGCCAACTTGCCCTTGCCGGCGCGCGCCGGCGGGTTGCACATGCCGCACACGTAATGCTTGGCGATCTCGTAGGGGTGCGTGACGAAATGCCCGCCGCAGCAGCTGCACTTGGTCAGCGTCAGCATGCCGTTGTCGACGAACTTCACCAGCCGCCAGGCGCGCGTCACGCTGAGCATCGGCTCCAGGCCCTGCGACTGCGTCTGCTCCAGGTACAGCTGGTAGGCCTTGATGACCACGTCGATCTCGTCCAGCTCCGACGACTTGTTCAGGTACTCGTGGATGTTCAGGAACAGGCTGGCATGGATGTTCGGCTGCCAGGTCATGAACCAGTCGGTGGAGAACGGCAGCTGGCCCTTGCTGGGGCTGCGGCCGGCGACTTCCTTGTACAGGCGCAGCAGGCGCTCGTAGCTCAGGTCGGTCTCGGACTCCAGCACCTGCAGGCGCGCGCCCAACTGGATCAGGGTCACCGCGCGCTCGATCTGCCGCGCTTCGGTGAGGATGCTCTTGTTTCTGGCCATGGTGGGCTTCCGGTGGGGCTTCGGCGGGGGCGGGATGTCAGGCGGCTTCCTGGTGCCGGCCGGCCATCAGGATCGACGCGTGCAGGCGGTTGACGCTTTCGTTGGCGGCGGGCTTGCCGTGGCTGGTGAGCAGGCCCCAGACGATGTCGTCGTCCATGCGGAAGCGGCACAGCAGCGTGTTGGTGGCGGCGATCTTCATCATCTGCGCCGGGGTCAGCGCGCCGATCAGCCGGGCGGTGTCCTCGCTCACGCCCAGGCGGTACAGCGCCTGCTCGCGGTCCACGCGGATCAGGCTCTGCGCGAGCATCAGGTACGACAGGTTGGCTTCACGGATTTCGGCGAGGATCTGGTCGGCGGTCATGGCGGGGACTCCTGATTGGATGGACGGGTTGCGCTGAAGGCGTGAACGCACTGTAAAGATCCGAATTGGGGCCCGGCATCAGGTCAGTTCCGTGGCTTGAGTCCCGGTTCTTCCACGACCCTTGTCAGGCAAATTCCTACAAGACCGGGTGCCGTGGCGAGCCCCACCCCGCCCGCGCCCGGGGGCAACTGGGCCGCATATGAGCCGCTGATCCGGGCATGGCGCGCCCGCCAGCTGCCCAGAATCCGCGCATCCCTTCGAGCTCCGCAACCGGATTCCCGCCGATGGCAACACCGCTGGTCAGCTTCTGCATCCCCACCTTCAATCGCGCCCGCTACCTGCAGTCGCTGCTCGAGTCGCTGGTACTGCAGCTGCAGGACTTCCCCTACCCTTTCGAGATCGTCGTCGCCGACAACGCCTCACCCGACCGCACCGGCGAGGTGGTGCAGGCCTTCGCCACGCAACTGCCGCTGCGCTACCTGCGCCACGACAGCAACATCGGCTGCTTTCCCAACGTGCAGTTCGTGATGCTGCAGGCCACCGGCCGCTATGTCGTCTACCTGTCCGACGACGATTGCGTGCTGGGCGAGCCGCTGGCCCGCGCGGTGGCCGACATGGAAGCCGACCCCGGCATCGCCGTGACCTACGCGCCGTGGCTGCTGTACGACCTGGTGGCCGGGCAATCGCAGGGCCAGTTCTACGAGGTGCCGCAGGACCTGCGCATCCCGCGCGGGCAGCACGCCCAGCTGCTGGACCACATCCTCAAGCACCACATCTTCCCGGAAATCCACATCGCCCGGCGCGACGTCATGCAGCGGCTCATGCCGCGCATCAACGAACACGCCTTCTACGCCTTCGTGCAGGCGGCCGACTACCTGAGCCAGGGCGACGTGCTGATCCGCAGCGAGCCCTTCTACGTGTCCATCACGCGCTACTTCGCCGACGACCACCGCAGCCAGGCCGGCAGCGAAGAGGTCGAGTACGCCTGGGACCGCTACCGCGGCGGGCTCGAGTACCTGATGGCCTGCGCCGGCACGCGCATCAGCGCCGAGGAGCGCGCCGGCTTCGCGCTGCGCATCCAGCAGATGATCGCCGTGCGCATGTCGGTGGCCATCCGCCTGCGCCACGCGGGCCACAAGGACCCGGTGGATACCTACACCATCGCCATGCGCCTGCGCGGCATGGGCTACGAGCACATGAGCCCGGTGCCGATGCCGCAGCTGGCCGCCCAGGCCACGCTGCACTTCCTGCTGCACGACCCGCTGCTCAACCGCGGCGTCGAGCAGCTGGTCTGCGTGGGCCGCTTCGACACGGCGGCCACCCGCTACCTGCAGCAGCATGCCAGCGTGCCGGTGCATTTCGTCGACCGGCCGTCGCAGGCGCGCTCGCTGGACCGCGCGCTGCTCTTCGTCAGCGAAGCGCAGCAGGACTTCGAACTCGACGAGGCGCTGCGCGCCACGCCCCACCTGCAGCTGGTGCGCGAACGCGACCTCTGCGCCCGCTTCGGCCTGTAAGAGAGACCGCATGCATCCCTTGCCCCGACCGACCCCGATGACCCCCGCCAACGACCCGCGCGACCACGACGGCCAGCGCCTGCGCCAGGCCATGCACCGCCTGGGCCGCGACCCGGCGCTGCGCCACGAACTGCTGGCGCTGCTGCGCCGCGCCGAAGACCGCATCGACCTGCCCGGCGCCGTGCGCGACGAAGTCACCGGCCCGATCGCCGACGCGCTGCACGACGAGCACGACCGCTACGAAAAGACCCTGGCCGACGGCACGCGCTTCAGGTTCCTGTTCCGCACGAAGATCGCGCGCGACTTCCTGATGTCCGAACACGAGCATCCGTCGCACGTGTGGGAGCCGCAGACGACGCGGCTGCTGCTGAAGCTGACGCAGCCGCTGGACGCCGATGTGCTGGTCGGCGGCGCCTACTTCGGCGACCAGGCGATCCTGCTGGCGCGCCAGCTGCAGGCGCGCCGGCGCCGCGTGCATTGTTTCGAGCCGAACCCCGAGCAGGCGACGATGCTTGCCGAGAACGCCCAGCTCAACGCGCTGGACAACGTGGTCGTGCAGCGCGCCGGCCTGTGGTCGCGCAGCGACGTGCGGCTCAAGCTCGACGGCTTCGACTCCTTCGCCAACGCCGTCGATGCCGCACCCGGCGACCACGAGGCCTTCCAGACCGTGAGCATCGACGACTACCGCGCCGGGCACGGGCTGCGCCTCGGGCTGATCCAGCTCGACATCGAAGGCGCCGAGTTCCAGGCCCTGCTGGGCGCGCGCGCCACCTTGGCGCAGGACCGGCCGGACATCGTCTTCGAGGTGCACCGCCACTACGTCGACTGGAGCGGCGGGCTGCACCGCACCGAGCTGTGCCGCTACCTGCAGGACCTGGGCTACGCGCTGTATGCGCTGCGCGACTTCAACTCGCACCGCGAGATGGGCCAGCGGCCGATCGAGCTGGTGCCGGCCGACAAGGTCTACCTGGACGGGCCGCCGCACGGCTTCAACATGCTGGCGCTGCGCGAACCGGAACGGCTGCATGCGGCGGACGTGCGCATCGTCGAACACGTCAGCCCCAAGCTGCTGGCCCACAAGGACCCGGCGCTGCACCATCCGCTGGACGGGCTGCCATGACGGCCATGCGGCGGGCCACCGTCGTCGGCGCCGCCGGCTTCATCGGCCGGCACCTGTGCCGGCATCTGCAGCGGCAGGGCTTCGAGGTGCACGAGGCGGCGCGCGACGAGCGCGGCTGGATCGACGGCCCGCTGGGCCACGTCTTCTACTGCGCCGGACTGACCGCCGACTTCGCGCAGCGGCCGCACGACACGGTCGACGCACATGTGTCGCTGCTGGACCGCGTGCTGCGCCCACAGCGCTTCGACTCGCTGGTCTACCTGTCGTCGACGCGGCTGTACGACGGCTCGCTGGCCGAGGCGGCCGTCGAGGACGCGCCGCTGACGCTGCAGCCCGGCCAGCCGCGACACCTGTTCGACCTGTCGAAGGCGCTGGGCGAGGCGCTGTGCCACGCCGCCGGCGGCGGCCGGGCGCGCGTCGCGCGGCTGTCGTGCGTGGTCAAGGACGCCAGCGACGACAGCGGCTTCCTGCCGGGGCTGCTACGCGACGTGGCGCGCGCCGTCGACCAGGCGCCCAGCGGCCGGCCGCCGCGGCTGGCCGTCGACGCCACGCCCTTCGCGGTGCGCGACTACGTGCACCTGGACGACGTGCTGCGCGCGCTGGTGCTCATCGCCACCCGCGGCACGCAGCCGGTCTACAACGTCGCCGGCGGCCGCAACCTGGGCAACCGCGAGCTCTTCGCCCGGCTGCGCGAGCTCAGCGGCTGCGAGATCGTCGCCGCGCGGCACCAGCGCGTGCGCCCGGCCCCGCGCATCGACATCTCGCGCATGCGCCAGGAATTCAGCTGGCAGCCGGCCTGCATGCTGGACAAGCTGGCCGAGCTGCTGCCTGCGCAGGCGCTGCCGCAGCCGTGCTGACGCTGGTCGGCAGCAGCCGCGAGCAGCTGCTCGGCTACGTCGAGCGGCAGCTGCAGAACTTCTTTCCCGACGGCCAGAGCGGCCTGCGCGAGCAACTGGATGCGCGGCTGGACCGCGCGCTGGACCGGCTGGCGCACTGCATCGGCGCGGTGCGCCTGTGGCGCGCGGATGAGTTCGACCCGCTGCACTCGTCGCAGTACGCGACCTTCCTGTACTACCTGGCGCATACCCTGCACCGCGACGGCGCCGAACGTGCGCTGTGCAACAAGCTGTTCTTCCTGAACAAGGCGCTCAACGGCATCGATTTGTTCTACGAGATCGACCTGCCGCCGGTGTTCTTCATCGGCCATTCGGTGGGCATCGTGCTGGCCAAGGCCACCTACGGCAACCACCTGGTGCTGTACCAGAACTGCACGGTCGGCAAGAACCACGGCGCCGCGCCGGTGCTGGGCGACGGCGTGGTGCTCTATCCGCACAGCGCCGTCATCGGCGACTGCCGGGTCGGCGACGGCTCGATCGTCGCGCAGGGCGTCAGCGTCATCGGCCGCGACACGCCCGGCCGTTGCCTGGTGTTCCAAGGCGCCGCCGGCGCGCTGAACTTCGTGCCGCCCCGGCGCGACATCCTGGCCGACTTCTTCCGCGACCTGCCGCCGCCCGACGCCCGCTGACGGCGGCGCGCGTCGGATTCGTCCTACGCGAAAGTCCGCCGCCGGCCGCGTGCCGCGGCCGCCGCCGTCCGACCCGCCGCGCCGGCCTCGCCGCCTAGGCTGTGGGCATCGACGGCGACGTTCACGATCACAGGAGGTCCCATGGTCACCGCGTTCACCGCTCTCCCCTTCAGGACACGCCGGCCGCGGCTTTGGCTGCTGGCCACGCTGGCCAGCGGCGCCACGTTCGCCAGCGGCACCGCATGGGCCGCCCCCGCCGACACGCCCACCGCCGCGGCCGCACGCTACGAGGCGGACCGTGCGATGTGCCTCGGCGGCCAGACCAGCCAGAGCCGCGACACCTGCCTGCGCGAGGCCGCCGCGGCCTACGCGCAGGCGAAGCGGGGCGGCGCCGACGACGGCGGCGACTTCGATGCCAACCGGCTGCAGCGCTGTCAGCCGCTGCCGCCCGACCTGCGCCGCGCCTGCATCGCCCGCATGCAGGGCCAGGGCACCACGAGCGGCAGCGTGGCCAGCGGCGGCATCTACCGCGAGCTGGTCACCGTCGAGCCCGGCGGGACGGCTGGCCGCGACGCGCCACGCTGAGCCTTTGCCCCGGCGCCTTCAGTCGATGCGCAGCTCGGGCACCGCGGTGACGAAGCGCCCGCCCCAGCCGCGCACCTGCGGCCATTGCGCGACGATCTCGTCACGCAGGTTCCAGGGCAGGATCAGCACCATGTCGGGCCGCGCGTCCAGCAGGTGCTGCGGCGCGTACACGGGGATGCGCGAGCCGGGCAGGAAACGCCCCTGCTTGTGCGGCGACGCATCCACCACGTAGGGCAGCAGGTCGGGCCGCACGCCGGCGAAGTTGAGCAAGGTGTTGCCCTTGGCGGCGGCGCCGTAGGCCGCCACCTTGCGGCCCTGGCGTTTGCAGTCGATGAGGAACTGCAGCAGCTCGTCCTTGATGCGCTCGGCGCGCGCCTGCAGGCCGGCATGGAAGGCCCGCGTGCCGACGCCGGCCGCGGCCTCGCGCGCCAGCAGCGCCGCCACGCGCGCCAATGCGTCCCGCGGGTGCGACGCATGCTGGGCCCACACGCGCAGCGAGCCGCCATGCGTGGGCAGCTCCTCCACGTCCCACACGCGCAGGCCCTGCGCGTGCAGCACGCGCTGCACGCTGTGCAGCGACAGGTACGAGAAGTGCTCGTGGTAGACGGTATCGAACTGCGCCTGCTGCACCAGCTGCAGCAGGTGCGGAAACTCCAGGGTCAGGCTGCCCTGCGGCGCCAGCACCTCGCGCAAGCCGGCGACGAAGTCGTTGATGTCCGGCACGTGCGCCAGCACGTTGTTGCCCAGCACCAGGTCGCAGCGGCGGCGCCCGGCGACGAAGCGCCGCGCGAAAGCCAGGCCGAAGAACTCGCCCAGGCTCTCGATGCCGCGCTCACGCGCCACGCGCGCGGTGCTTTCGGTGGGCTCGACGCCGACGCAGGGGATGTCGCGCTGCTGCAGGTATTGCAGCAGGTAGCCGTCGTTCGAGGCCACCTCCATGACCAGCGAGCGCGGGCCCAAGGCCAGCCGCTGCACCGCCTGCTCGACGTAGGCCCGCGCATGCGCCAGCCAAGACGCCGAATAGGACGAGAAGTAGACGTAGTCGTCGCTGAACAGCGCGTCGTGGCGCTGCACCTCGTCGACCTGCACCAGGCCGCAGCCGGGGCAGGCCAGCGCCTTCAGCGGAAAGTGCGGCTCGGCGCGCTGCAGCGCCGCAGCATCCAGGAAGGCGTTGGACGGCGGCGCGGCGCCCAGGTCGATGAACACGTCCTGCTGCGGGTGCAGCGCGGTGGCGCAGTGGCGGCACTTCATGGGGCGCCCACGGCCTGCGCCGGCTCCAGCCAGGGCAGCGCGGCGTCGCGCGGTGACAGCAGCGCCACCGGCAGCGGCCAGCGGATGGCCAGGCTCGGGTCGTCGTGGCGCACGCCGTCGTCCAGCGCCGGCACGTGCGCGCGGCTGTGCTGGTAGAGCAGCTGCACGTCGTCGCTCAGCGCCTGGAAGCCGTGGGCCACGCCGGGCGGCAGCAGCAGCGCCAGCGGCGCGTGCTCGCTCAGCTCCAGCGCAAACCAGCGGCCGTAGCTGGGCGACCCGCGGCGCAGGTCGGCGGCCACGTCGAAGACGCGGCCGCGCAGGCAGCGCACCAGCTTGTGCTCCTGCGCAGGGGCGCGCTGCAGATGCAGGCCGCGCAGGGTGCCGCGCCGGTGCGTGATCGACAGGTTGGTCTGCACGAAACACAGCCCCGGCACCACGTCGTCGAAGCGCTCGGTGCAGGACAGGCGCGTGAAGCTGCCGCGCGCATCGGCCTGCGGCGTGCCGCGCACCTGCCACACGCCGGCGAGGGGGGTCGGCTCGAAAGTCATCCTGCGGCCCAGGCCAGGCCGCCGGCGCGGGCGTCGGCCACGTACTGCTGCAGGTCGTCGTGGCTGCTCAGCGTGTGCTGCTCGTGCTGGCGGCGGTACCACAGCGCGCTGCGGCGCAGCGTGGTGGGCAGGTCCCACACCGCGCGCCAGCGCAGGCGCTCCTGCGCCTTGCGGCAGTCCAGGTGCAGGCTGTGCGCCTCGTGCGGATGCGCGTCCGTATCGGCCGCATAGCGCACCGCGGGCCAGGCGGCCGCGAAGGCATCGACGACCTCGCGCACCTGGCGGTGCGCCTGCGGCGGCGGGCCGAAGTTCCAGGCCTCGGCCGCGCCCGCCGGGTCGGCGAGCAGCTGCTGGCCCAGGCACAGATAGCCGGCCAGCGGCTCCAGCACGTGCTGCCACGGGCGTACCGCGGCCGGGTGGCGGATCGGCGTCACCGCGGCCACCGCGGCGGCGCGCACCAGGTCGGGAATCAGCCGGTCCTCGCCCCAGTCGCCGCCGCCGACGACGTTGCCGGCGCGCGCCGTGGCCAGCGCCACCGCATGGCCGCGGCCGTCGTCGTGCGCCAGGAAGGCGTCGCGGTAGCTGGCCGAGACGATCTCGGCACAGGCCTTGGAGGCGCTGTACGGGTCGTGCCCGCCCAGCGCATCGCCTTCGCGGAAGGCCTGGCCGTGCTCCGGGTTGCGGTAGCACTTGTCGGTGGTGGCGTTGACCACCACGCGCACGCTGGGCGTGGCGCGCACCGCATCGAGCAGGTGCACCAGGCCCATGACGTTGGTGTCGAAGGTGGCGGCGGGCTCGCGGTAGCTGCGCCGCACCAGCGGCTGCGCCGCCAGGTGGAACACGAACTCCGGCTCGAAGCGCCGCAATGCGCTGCGCACCAGGCCGGCGTCGCGCAGGTCGATCAGCGCCTCGTCCAGCGGCAGGCGCAGCAGCCGGCTGTGGTTGGGGGCCCCTTGCGCGGGCAGCGCCAGGCCGCTGACGTGGGCGCCCAGCTGCTGCAGCCACAGCACCAGCCACGAGCCCTTGAAGCCGGTGTGCCCGGTGACCAGCACGCGCCGGCCGCGGTAGACGCCGCCGAAGAGGCCGTTCACGACCAGACCTTCCACGGCGCCCGGCCCTCGGCCCACAGCTCCTCGAGCCGGGTCTTGTCGCGCAGCGTGTCCATCGGTTGCCAGAAGCCCCGGTGCACGAAGGCCGACAGCTGCCCGTCCTGCGCCAGGCGCTCCATCGGCTGCTGCTCCCAGACGCTGCGGTCGTCCTCGATCTGGCGCAGCGCGTCGTACTCCAGCACGAAGAAGCCGCCGTTGACGAAGGCGCCGTCGCCCAGCGGCTTTTCCTGGAAGCGCGTGATGCGGTGGCCCTGCAGGTCCAGCGCGCCGAAGCGCCCCGGCGGCTGCACCGCCGTCAGCGTGGCCAGTCGCCCCTGCGCGCGGTGGAAGTCGATCAGCGCACGGATGTTCACGTCGGCCAGGCCGTCGCCGTAGGTGAAGCAGAATGTCTCGCCTTCGAGGTATTCGCGCACGCGGCGCAGCCGGCCGCCGGTCTGCGTGTGCTCGCCGGTATCGACCAGCGTGACGCGCCACGGCTCGCAGTGGCGGTGGCAGACCTCCATGCGGTTCTCGGCCAGGTCGAAGGTCACGTCCGACATGTGCAGGAAGTAGTTGGCGAAGTACTCCTTGATGACGTAGCCGCGGTAGCCCAGGCAGATGACGAAGTCGTTGATGCCGTGGTGCGAATAGCTCTTCAGCAGGTGCCACAGCACCGGCTTGCCGCCGATCTCGACCATCGGCTTGGGCTTGACCGTCGTCTCCTCGGCCAGGCGCGTGCCCAGGCCGCCGGCCAGGATCACCGCCTTCATGCGCCGCCCTCCGCCGCCAGGTGCTGCGGCGGTGCGCCGCGCAGCGCCTGCTGCCACATGCGCTGCAGCAGCGCCTCCAGGTCGCGCGCGAAGGCCGCGCCGTCGAACAGCGGGTTGGCGTCGCGCTGCGCCGCCAGATGGCGCTTCAGCGACGCGCGGCGCGCGGCGTCGCCGGCCAGCGCCAGCACCTGCGCACGGTAGGCCTCGAGGTCGGCACAGACCAGTTCGTCCAGCTGCAGTGCGTGCAGCAGGCTGGCCGCCACGCGCTGCGCGAAGGTCTGGCCGATGAGCGTGACCACCGGCACGCCCACCCACAGCGCCTCGCCGGCGGTGGTGTGGGCGTTGCAGGGCCAGGCATCCAGATACAGGTCGGCGCAGGCCAGCCGGTCCAGGTGCTGCTGCAGCGGCAGCAAGGGCGCGAAGACCAGCCGCTGCGGGTCGACGCCGCGCGCCTGCGCCTCGGCACGCAGTCTCTGCTCGACCTGGGGGCTCCAGCGCAGCAGCCACAGCAGCGCGTCCTCGCGCTCGCGCAGCAGCGCGCACCAGGTGTCGAAGACCTCGGGCGAGATCTTGTACGGCTGGTGGAAGGCACACAGCAGCAGCGCCCCGTCGGGCACGCCGCAGTCGCTGCGCGAGACCGGCCGCGCGCGCTCGCGGCGCGCGTCGTTGGGCTGGTAGCAGCGCGGCAGCTGCGCGATCTTCTCCTCGAAGTGCGCGGCATGGGCCAGCGGCGTGACCACCGGGTCGCCGATCAGGTAGTCGATGCAGGCCGCCCCGCTGCTGCCCGGAAAGCCCAGCCAGCCCACCTGCAGCGGCGCCGGCCGCGCGGCCAGCACCGGCAGCAGCGTGTCCTGCGTGGCGCCCTTCAGGTCCACCAGGATGTCGATGCGCAGCTCGCGCACGCGCCGCGCGATCTGCGCGTGGCTGTGGCCGCGCAGCTCGACGAAGTGTTCGACCGCGGCCACCACGCGCCGGCGCAGCGCCGTGCCGTCGTCGGGCCCCGCCGACAGCGCGAACACCTCGACGTGCCGGCGGTCGTGCTGCTCCAGCACCTGCACCAGCAGCTCGCAGGTGGCATGGTTGTGGAAGTCAGCCGACAGGTAGCCCAGGCGCAGCCGGCCGCCGTGGTCTCGCGCGCGCACGCGCGGCAGCGGCGGCACCAGGCTGGCCAGCTTCAGCGCATAGTGGCGCGCCACCTTCAGCTGCTCGAGCGGGTCGCCCACCAGCACCGCGTGGGTGAAGGGCGAGGTGTCGACCGCACGCTGCGCGGGCAGCGCCTGCACGCCCTCGCGCAGGCGCTGCAGTTCGGCCTGGGCCTCGGGCCAGCGGCAGGCGTCGCGTTCGAGGAACGTCAGCAGGCCGCGTGCCGCCAGTTCGCTGCCGCCGAGGCCCAGCGCGATCGCGGTGCGCACGCATTCGGCCGCCTCGGCCTTCATGGCCAACTGCTTGAACGAGGTGCCCAGGTGGAAATGCAGCTGCGCGTCGTCGATCTTCAGCGCCAGCGCCTGCAGGAACACCGGCAAGGCGTCGGCATGGCGCGCGCAGCGCTGCAGCGCGAAGGCCAGCGCCGTCAGGTACGGCAGGTCGGGCGGCAGCTCGGCGGGCCGCGCCTGCAGGCAGGCCACCGCCTCTTCGCCGCAGCCCTGCGCCAGCCAGGCCTTGGCCTCCAGCGTGTAGCCGATCAGCGCCTGCGGCTGCAGCTCGCGCAAGCGTCGCGCGTGCCGGATGGCTTCGTCGGCGCGACCGCACTGGATCAGCGCGTGCGCGGCATCCATCGCGTAGGCGGCGTCGCTGTGCAGCTCGGCGGCTTGCGCGAAGGCGGCCGCGGCCGCCGGCCAGCGGGCGCGGCGGGCATGGTTCTGGCCATGCTGCCAGTGCCGGTAGGCGCGCAGCGGCGCGCCGGCGGCCGACGGCAGGGCGGGTGTGGGGAGGTCCAGCGGCATGCGGGCCATGGAGGGGAGTGACGATGGCCTAGCTTAGGTGCGGGCCGGCGCCGACGATGCCGCGAATAGCCGCGCTGCCGGCGCGCTGTTCCGCGTCAGCCGCGGTGCGCCGGCGGTTCCAGGTCAGCCGCCGTGCAGCAGCTGCAGGGGCAGGCGCCGGCGCGGCAGATCCGAGCGCAGTTGCTCGTGCATCCACCCGTCATACAGCACCCCGCGCGGCAGCAGGCGCGGCAGCCAGCTGGGCAGCGGCGGCGCCAGGCCTTCGGCGCCGCCGTCCAGGTGGGTCACGCGCAGTTCGCCGATGCGCGGTGTGGTGTCGCGGCACCAGTCCTGCAGCGCGGCCGCGCAGCCGCCGATCCATTCGTCGGCATGCATCACCAGGCGCCAGTCGCTGCCGCACAGGGCCAGCGCCGCGTTGCGTGCGGCGGCCACATCGCCGCGCCAGGGCCAGACGGCCACCTGCGCGCCGCAGCGCCGCGCCACGGACAGGGTGTCGTCCTGCGAGCCGGTGTCCAGCACCCACATTTCGTCGACGAAGGCCGCTGCACTGCGCAGGCAGCGGTCGATGCAGCGCGCTTCGTCGCGCGCGATGAGAACCAGGGCCAGCGAGGACATGCGCCAGAGTGCACGGCCGGCGCGCCCGCCGATGCGACGAACAGCACGCCGCAGCCTGCGCTTTTCCGGCGAGTGCCCCGCCGGCGCGGGGCGCAGGCAAATTCGTAACTCGCCCTCAAGTTCGTTCGCGGCCGCTCCGATAACCCCCCCAACGCCCCCGAGACTTGTCGGGACGTGGTCCGGTCGGCCTGCAGCGCGGACATGAGTTCTTGTCATTTTTAGGAGTCCAATTCCATGCCGATGACGATCAACACCAATGTGGTGTCCCTGAATGCCCAGCGCAACCTGAACACCTCGCAGGGGTCGCTGGCCACCTCGATGCAACGGCTGTCCTCGGGCCTGCGCGTCAACTCCTCCAAGGACGACGCCGCCGGCCTGGCCATCGCCGACCGCATGAACGCGCAGATCCGCGGCATCAACGTCGCCGTGCGCAACGCCAACGACGGCATCTCGCTGGCGCAGACGGCGGAAGGCGCGCTGGCCACCATCACCGACGCCCTGCAGCGCATGCGCGAGCTGGCGGTGCAGTCGCTGAACGGCTCCAACGGCACCGGCGACCGCACCAACCTGGACACGGAATACCAGCAGCTGTCCGCGGAAATCACGCGCATTGCCGCCCAGACCAAGTTCAACGGCACCGCCATCGTCGGCGCCAGCGCCGGCACGCAGACCTTCCAGGTCGGCGCCAACGTGGGCGACACGCTGACCATCACCACCTCGCAGGTCACCACCGTGGCCGGCGACATTCTCAACACCACCAACGCCAACACGGCGCTGACCGCGATCGACAGCAAGCTCGACGCGGTCAACACCAGCCGCGCCACCTACGGTGCGGCAATGAGCCGCTTCTCGATGGCCGTGCAGAACCTGGAGATCAGCGGCGAGAACCAGGCCGCCGCCCGCGGCCGCATCATCGACGCCGACTTCGCCGCCGAGACGGCCAACCTGTCGCGCGCACAGATCCTGCAGCAGGCGGGCAGTGCCATGGTGGCGCAGGCCAACCAGCTGCCGAACCAGGTGCTCGCGCTGCTTCGCTGACGCGGCAGCACCCCGCCGAAGCCGCCCTCGGGCGGCTTTTTTCTTTGGCGCGGCGCTATGGATTGGCATGCCAATCCCGGTCTTTTCCAGGCTCGGTCGATACGACGGCTGCTGACAATGCACAGCACGCCGGCTCCGTCTCATGGGGCTGAAGCAAGGAGTGACCGCCATGCCGCAAACGATCAATACCAACATCAGCTCGCTGAACGCCCAGCGCAACCTGAACACCTCGCAGGGGTCGCTGGCCACGTCGATGGAGCGCCTGTCGTCCGGCCTGCGCGTCAACTCCGCGAAGGACGACGCCGCCGGCCTGGCCATCGCCGACCGCATGAACGCACAGATCCGCGGCATGAACGTGGCGATCCGCAACGCCAACGACGGCATCTCGCTGGCGCAGACGGCCGAAGGCGCGATGGCGACGATGACCGACGCGCTGCAGCGCATGCGCGAGCTGGCGGTGCAGTCGCTGAACGGCTCCAACGGCGCCGGCGACCGCGCCAACCTGGACACCGAATTCCAGCAGCTGGTGCAGGAAATCGGCCGCATCGCCGCCCAGACCAAGTTCAACGGCACCGCCATCGTCGGCCCCAGCGCCGGCACGCAGACCTTCCAGGTCGGCGCCAACGTCGGCGACACGCTGACCGTGACCACCACGCAGGTCACGACCATCGCCGGCGACATCCTCGACACCACCAACGCCAACACCGCGCTGGCCGCCATCGACGCCAAGCTCGACGTCATCACCACCAGCCGCGCCACCTACGGCGCCGCGATGAGCCGCTTCTCGATGGCCATCCAGAACCTGCAGATCGCGTCGGAGAACCAGTCGGCGGCGCGCGGCCGCATCATGGACGCCGACTTCGCGGCGGAAACCGCCAACATGTCGCGCGGCCAGATCCTGCAGCAGGCCGGCACGGCGATGGTGGCACAGGCCAACCAGTTGCCGCAGCAGGTGCTGCAACTGCTGCGCAACTGACCCCCGGCGCAGGCACCTGCCCGCCCCGGCTGCGCGCCCGGGCGGGCCCTTTGCATGGCGTGCCTAAAGTTTTGCGGTTCCCTGCCGAAACAGCGGAAGCGACCTAGGAAGAAACCATGGCAAGCATCACTTCCATCGGCATCGGCAGCGGGCTGGACATCGAAAGCATGATCTCGCAGCTGGTCGCGGTCGAGCGCGCGCCCGTCACCAAGCTGCAGGCGCAGGCCAGCTCGCTGCAGACCCAGCTGTCGACCTACGGCAAGCTGCAGTCCGGCATGGCCGCGCTGCGCGATGCCGCGGCGGCGCTGACGCGCGCCAGCACCTGGGGCGCCACCACCGGCAGCAGCAGCGACGCCGCCGCGGTGTCGGCCACCACCGGCAGCAACACGCTGCCCGGCAGCTACAGCATCGAGGTGCAGCGCCTGGCTTCGGTGCAGTCCAACGCCACCGGCGTGTTCGCCTCGGCGGACGCACTCGTCGGCCAGGGCACGCTGCACATCGAACTGGGCACCTGGAGCGCCGACCAGAGCAGCTTCACGCCCAAGGCGGGCACCAGCGCCGTGGACATCAGCGTCGGGCCGCCGGCGGAATCGCTGGCGCAGCTGCGCGACAAGATCAATGCCTCCAACTCCGGCGTCGTGGCATCGGTGCTCACCGACGCCAGCGGCGCGCGCCTGGTGCTGCGCTCGGCGGCCACCGGCGAGGCCAACGGCTTCCGCGTGGGCGTCACCGACAGCGACGGCAACAACGTCGACGGCATCGGGCTGTCCGCGCTGGCCTTCGACCCGTCGGCCAGCATCCTGACGATGGCCCAGGCGCTGGCCGCAGCCAACGCCGCCGCCAGCCTGAACGGGCTGCCGATCTCGTCGGCCGGCAACACGCTGTCGGACGTGCTCGACGGCATGACGCTGAACCTGGGCAAGGTGACGACGGCGCCGGTGCTGGTGGAGGCCAAGTCCGACACCACGTCGATCCGCAAGGCGCTGGACACCTTCGTCAGCGCCTACAACGACCTGAACAAGCTGCTGGCCGAGCAGACCAAGTACGACGCCAACAGCAAGACCGCCGCGCCGCTGCAGGGCGACAGCGCGGCGGTGTCGATGCGTGCACAGATGCGCAGCCTGCTGGGCGGCAGCAGCGGCGCGTCGTCGATGTTCGGGCGGCTGGCCCAGGTCGGCTTCGACGTGCAGACCGACGGCTCGATCAAGCTCGACGAGACCAAGCTGGCCAACGGCCTGGCCAACCTGGGCGAGATGCGCAAGCTGTTCGCCAACAGCGACACCGTCACCGCGTCGAACAACGGCATCGCCGTGCAGCTGCGCGCCATGGCCGACCAGGTGCTGAGCATCGACGGCAGCATCAGCTCGCGCACCGAAGGCCTGCGCAAGCGCCTCGAGCTGAACGAGGACCGGCAGGAGAAGCTCGAGGACCGCATCACGCTGGTCGAGAAGCGGCTGCGCTCGCAGTACACCGCGCTGGACAAGCAGATGGCGTCGCTGAACAGCCTGTCGAGCTACGTCACGCAGCAGATCGCTGCGCTGACCGCCCAGAAGGACTGAGCGCCGCCCCCGCGCCGCCGCGCGGCGCGACCGCTCCCCGCAGCGCGCGCGCCATGGCGCACAGACGGCCTGTTTTCGCCGCGTTTTCGTGGGCCCAGCGGGGGTCTCGGGCCGCTCAAGTCACCGGGTCGCGGGCCGATATTCAAGGCACACCGCAACCCTCGACGACACGATGTTCGCGTCCGCCAACTCCCCCTCACCGCATGCCGGCGCCGGCGCCTACCAGCAGGTCGGCGTCAGCACGGGCGTCGCCGCGGCGTCGCCGCACCGCCTGGTGCAGATGCTGTTCGACGGTTTCGACGAAGCGCTGGCGCAGGCGCTGGGCTCGCTGCGCAGCGGCGCGGTCGAACAGAAGTGCCGCGCGCTCGCGCGCGCCACGCGCATCGTCGACGAAGGCCTGCGGTCCAACCTGGACTTCGAAGGCGGCGGCACGCTGGCCGCCGACCTGCGCGACCTCTACAACTACATCGGCCTGCGCCTGGTGCGGGCCAACCTGGAGAACGATGCCGCCGGCATCGAGGAATGCCGGCGCCTGATGCAGCCGCTGCGCGAGGCCTGGGCCTCGATCGCACCGCAGGCCTCGCAGGCCGCCTGAGCCGATGGACATCACCCCTTCACGACAAGAAGAAACCCACATGACCTCTTCCGTCCTGAGCTACTACGAGGCGATCGAGAAGGCCAGCGCCGACATGCTGGATGCGGCGCGCGCCGGCGACTGGGATCAGGTGGTCAAGCTGGAGGGGGCCTGCGTGCTGCTCATCAGCCAGCTCAAGCAGGCGGCCCGCGACACGCCGGTGGCACAGGACGAGGCGCGCATCAAGTCGCGCATCATGCAGCGCATCCTGCTCAACGACGCCGAAGTGCGCCACCTGGCCGAGCCGTGGCTGCCCGACCTGCACCGCCTGATGCAGGGCCAGACCAAGACCCTGCACTGACCCCGCGATGTCGCAGGACACGCAGCCCGCCGCCCTGCACGCCGATGGCGCGCACGACGCCTGGGCCGAATTCCGCGTGGCCGACGGCAGCGAGCGCCTGCGCCTGCTGAAGTCCCTGTGCGACGGCTGTGTGCCGGTGACGCTGAGCGCGCCGCACGGCGTCAGCGTGAACACGCAGCTGTGGTCGCTGGACGCGGCGCAGGGCCGGCTCAGCTTCAGCGCCGAGGCCGACAGCGTGCACATGCAGCGCCTGGCGCACGGCGACGAGGCGGTGGCCGTGGCCTACCTCGACCACGTGAAGCTGCAGTTCGATCTGGACGACCTGCTGCTGGTGCGCGGCGCGCAGGGCTGCGCACTGCGGGCGCGCCTGCCGCAACGGCTGTACCGCTTCCAGCGCCGCAGCAGCTTCCGCGTGCGCGCCTTCGAACGCAGCGCGCCGCAGGCCTTGCTGCGCCACCCGTCGATGCCCGACATGCGGCTGCGCCTGCGCATCGTCGACGTCAGCGTGGGCGGCTGCGCGCTGGCGCTGCCCGACGACGTGCCGGCGCTGCAGCCGGGCGCCGACCTGCGCGGCGTGCGCATCGAACTGGACGGCGACACGCGCTTCGACGCCACGCTGCGGCTGCAGCACGTCAGCGCGGTGCATGGCGGCGGCCAGGGCGTGCGCTTGGGCTGCGCCTTCATCGGGCTGGAAGGCATGGCGCAGCGCAGCCTGCAGCGCTACGTCGACCACACCCAGCAGCGCCGGCGCCTGCTGTCGCTGCGCTGACGCCGATGCCAACCCCCACCGGGCGGCGCGCCACGGGCTTCACGCTGGCCGAGCTGTGCGTGGCGCTGGCGGTGGCCGGGGTGCTGGCGGCCGCGGCCTGGCCGTCGTTCCAGTCGCAGCTGCAGCGCGGCCGGCGCGCCGACGCGGTGAGCGCGCTGATGCGCGTGCAGGCCGCGCAGGAGAGCCACCGGGCGAACCACGGCCTGTATGCGTCGCAGCTGGGCACCCTGGCCGGCGCCACCGCGCCGCGCAGCCAGGCAGGGCTCTACGACATCCAGCTGGCCGGCGGCGGCGACCAGTACGAGGCGCGCGCCACGGCCCGCGCCGACGGTGCGGCCGCCGCTGACGCGGCCTGCGGCACGCTGCGCCTGCAGGTGCGCGAGGGCATCGCCGACTTCGCGCCCTCGGCGCGCTGCTGGAACCGCTGATGCACACGCGGCCGCGCGGCTTCACGCTGCTGGAGCTGATGCTGACGCTGGCCATCGTCAGCGTGCTGCTGACGCTGGCGCTGCCGTCCTTCGGCAGCATCGTGTCGCGGCACCGCCTGAAGGCCGCCGCCGAGCAACTGGCGGCCGACCTGGGCGAGCTGCGCTTCCTGGCGGCACAGCGCGGCGTGCCGCTGCACCTGCAGGTGCAGGCCGGCGCGCAGTGGTGCTACGCCCTGGCCACCGCCAGCGGCTGCGACTGCCGGGTGTCACAGGCCTGCCAGCTGAAGACGGTGCGCGCCCAGGACCACCCCGGCGTCACGCTGCTCGAAGGCCGCGACCTGCGCTTCGACGGCAACCCCGCCGGAGCCGACGCGGCGCTGCTGCAGGGCAGCGAAGGCGCCCGCCTGCGCGTCGCGGTCACGCCGCTGGGCCGGCCGAAGATCTGCACGCCCGACGGCGCCGTGTCGGGCTATCCCGCCTGCTGAGACGCCGGGCGCAAGCCCTGCGCTTCGAGCCACCGCGGCGGATCCCGCACCGCCGGCCCGCCAGCGGTGCCGGCCGCGAGGTTGCTGCCGGCCCCGTAGGCGAAGAACAACCTCCTGCCTGCGAAGCCCACCCGGCCTGCAAGCCGGCTGGCGCGCGCAGCATGTAAGGGGGTGGGCCCCGCTACACCTGCATGTTCATGATGTCGCTGTAGGCCTGCACCAGCCGGTTGCGCACCTGCACCGTGGCCTGGAAGCCGAGCTGCGCCTTCTGCATGGCCACCATCGTCTGCTCCAGGCTGACGCTGGGGTTGTCCAGCTGCAGCTCGCGCTGCAAGGTGGTCGCCTCCTGCTGCACCTGGCTTACCGACTTCAGCGCCTGCGCCATGGCCGCCGGGAAGCCCGCGCCCTGCGCGGCGGCGTCGGTGCCGGCCAGCGGCTGGCCGTCCGGGCGCAGGCCCGCACGGGCCACGGCCTGGGCGAAATCGAAAGGCTTGAGCTTGAGGTCCATGCGGCATCCTCCGGTCGCGCAAGTCTAGGCAGCGGGCCGCGGCACGATGGCATGTAACTGATGGCGCTTTGCGCGCCTTCTCCAGCCATAGCCGCGGTGGCGCTACCGAACAATGGCCGCCAGAACCTGCCGCCACCGTCGGCGTGTGTCAGGCAGGCCTCACATCACCCGGAGCCCGAATCCCTTCATGGACAACGCCGTCGCGCCACAGGCCCCGCAGACCCTGATCCCGCTGAACGCCGCCGCCGGCGGCTTCGGCGCGCGCCTGGCGGCGCTGCCGGCCAAGTCGCTGCTGGGTCTGGCCATCGGCGTCGCACTGCTGCTGGCCATCGCCGTGGCCCTGACCCTGCGCCAGGCCGAGGGCGAATACCGCGTGCTCTTCGCCGGCCTGTCCGACAAGGACGGCGGCGCGGTGCTGGCGCAGCTGTCGCAGATGAACATCCCCTACCGGCATGCGGATGGCGGCAACGCCATCCTGGTGCCGGCCGACAAGGTGCACGACGTGCGCCTGCGGCTGGCCTCGGCCGGCCTGCCCAAGAGCTCGGGCGCGGGCTTCGAGCTGATGGACAACGCGCGCTTCGGCCAGACGCAGTTCCAGGAACGGCTGACCTTCCAGCGCGGGCTGGAAGGCGAGCTGGTGCGCTCGATCACCTCGCTGGCGGCGGTGCAGAGCGCCCGCGTGCACCTGGCGCTGCCCAACCAGAACGGCTTCTTCCGCGAGCAGCAGAAGCCCAGCGCGTCGGTGCTGCTGACGCTGCACCCGGGGCGCACCTTGGAGCGCGCGCAGATCGCCGGCATCGTGCACCTGGTGTCCAGCAGCGTGCCCGAACTGCAGCCCAAGGCGGTGAGCGTGCTCGACGGCGACGGCACGCTGCTGTCCGGCGCCGACGACGGCAGCAAGGGCCTGGACGCGCAGCAGCTGCAGTACGTGCAGCAGATCGAAGCCGGCTACCTGAAGCGTGTGATGGAAATCCTGGAGCCGGTGGTCGGCCGCGACAACCTGCGCGCCACGGTCACCGCCGAGGTGGACTTCACGCAGAGCGAATCGACGTCCGAGGAATTCAGGCCCAACCAGGGCGATGCGCCGGCCGCGGTGAAGATGGTCCAGCGCAACGAATCCATGCAGCCCGGCGCGGCCGTGCCCAGCGGCGTGCCCGGCGCGGCCAGCAACCAGCCGCCGACCCAGGCCACCGCGCCGCTGGTCGGCGGCGCGGCGCCGCTGCAGGCCGCCCAGGGCGGCTACGGCGGCGGCACCAGCCGGCGCGACGCGGTCATGCAGTACGAGGTGGACAAGACCGTGCGCGTGACGCGCAACGCCACCGGCACGCTGAAGCGGCTGAACGCCGCCGTGGTCGTCAACCACCGCAGCACCACCGACGCCAAGGGCAAGACCACGAGCACGCCGCTGAGCAGCGACGAGATGGACAAGATCACCGCGCTGGTGCAGCAGAGCCTGGGGCTGAACAAGGAGCGCGGCGATTCGCTGAGCGTCATCAACGCGCCGTTCCGCGTCGAGCCGCTGCCCAAGGTGGAACCGATCCCCTTCCACCAGCAGCCCTGGGTCATGGACCTGCTGCGCGCCGCGGCGGCGCCGCTGGCGCTGGCCCTGGTGGGGCTGGTGGTGGTCTTCAAGCTGATCCGCCCGGCGCTGAATGCCGCCATGGACCCGGTGCCCGCGCCGGCGCTGGGGCGCCAGCTGGACGTGGTCGCCGACAACGAACTGGCGATGGCCACGCCGGCCGCGGCCGGGGCCGTCGCTGCGGGGGGCGGCGCCGCCGCACCGATGCCGCTGCCCGTGCCGGCGCTGGCCGCCCCGCAGAACAACGCCCGGCTGGACAGCGCGCGGGCCTTCGCGCAGCAGAACCCGGCCGCGGTGGCCCAGATCGTCAAGGGCTGGGTCGGCGGCGACGCGCCGCCGCAGAAGCCCGGCGGTCCACCCAACAAGGCCGCCGCCGGCGCCGCCTGACACGAGATGGACGATCAAGGCGTAGAGAACGCAGCCATCCTGCTGATGTCGCTGGGCGAGGAGCAGGCCAGCGAGGTCTTCAGGCACCTGGCGCCGAAGGAGGTGCAGCGCATGGGCGAGACCATCGCCAAGCTGCGCACCGTCAGCCGCGAGCGTGTCGACCAGGTGCTGCAGAAGTTCAACGACGAAGCCGGCGGCCAGAGCATGCTGGTCGACGACAACGACGAATACGTGCGCTCGGTGCTCAAGCGCGCGCTCGGCGAGGACAAGGCCAACCTGCTGCTCGACCGCATCCTGCAGGGCGACGACGTGAGCGGCATCGAGAGCCTGAAATGGATGGAGCCGGCCGCGGTGGCCGAGCTGATGCGCCACGAACATCCGCAGATCGTCGCGGCGATCCTGGTGCACCTGGAAAGCGACCATGCGGCCGAGGTGCTGAAGGTGTTCAGCGAGCGCCAGCGCAACGAGGTGCTGGTGCGCGTGGCCACGCTGGACGGCATCCAGCCGTCGGCGATGCGCGACCTGAACGAGGTGCTGAACAACGTGCTCGCCGGCAGCGACCGCGCCAAGAAGTCCAACCTGGGCGGCGTCAAGCCGGCGGCCGAGATCATCAACATGCTGGGCACGACGCTGGAGACCTCGGCGCTGGACTACATCCGCGGCGCGGACAACGAGCTGGCGCAGAAGATCCTGGACAACATGTTCACCTTCGACGACCTGGAGCGCCTGGACGACAAGGGCATCCAGTCGCTGCTGAAGGAGGTGCAGTCCGAATCGCTGGTCATCGCGCTCAAGGGCGCCACGCCCGAGCTGCGCGACAAGATCTTCAAGAACATGTCGACGCGCGCCGCCGAGACGCTGCGCGAGGACCTGGAAGCCCGCGGGCCGGTGCGCGTGGCCGAGGTCGAGGCCGAGCAGAAGGAACTGCTCAAGGTGGTGCGCCGGCTGTCCGACGAAGGCGTGATCTCCATCGGAGGCGGCGGTGATGACGACTTCCTCTAAAGCCTTCCGCAACGCGGCGCCGCCAGCGAGCGCGGGGCCGGCGCGCACGGTCTCGCCCTATTCGCGCTTCATCCCGCGCGAGGAGCTGGGCGCCTTCGCCGCCTGGCATCCGGACACCTTGAATGCCGAGCTCGAACCCGCCGCAGCGGCCGCGCCGCCGGCCGAGGCCGCGGCGCCGCCGGCCCAGGTGGCCGCGGCGCGTCAGGCGGGCTACCAGGACGGCTACCGCGACGGGCTGGTGGCGCTGGACAGCTTCAAGCAGTCCTTCGCCATGCAGATGACCACGCAGCTGGGCCAGCTGGTGCAGAGCTTCCACACGCAGATCGACGCGCTGGAGCAGCAGATGGCGCAGGCCGTGGCGCAGGCCGCGGTGATGCTGGCGCGGCGCGTGGTGCGCGCCGAGATCCATGCCCACCCCGAACAGGTGGCCGAGCTGGCCACGCAGGCGGTGAACGCCGTGCTGCAGAGCGCGCGCCAGATCCGCGTGCTGGTGCATCCGGAGGACCATGCGCTGGTCGCCAGCGGCGCGGCCGAAGCGCTGCAGTCGCGCGGCGCGCGGCTGCTGCCGCACCCCGACGTGGCGCGCGGCGGCTGCATCGTCGAATCCGACCTGGGCCGCATCGATGCCAGCATCGACATCCGCTGGCGCGAGGCGGCGGCGACGCTGGGCAGCGAGCTGCCCTGGCACGACGACGAGGCACCCCGGCCCTGATGAACACCGATCGCGGCGCGCGCTGGACGCGCTATCTGGCCGACCTGCAGAACTACGCGTCGTTGCCGCAACCGCTGGAAAGCAGCGGCACGCTGGTGCGCGTCACCGGGCTGGTGCTCGAGGCCGCCGGCGTGCGCGTGCCGGTGGGCTCGGTATGCGAGGTGCGCGACGCCACCACCCCGCCCGGCCAGCCGGGCGTGCTGGCCGAGGTGGTGGGCTTCAACGGCGACCGCGCCTTCTTGATGTCCAACGGCGAGTTGCAGGGCCTGACCAGCGGCGCGCTGGTGCAGCCGCGGCCGGCGCCGCAGGCGGCGCCGCAGTTCGGCGCCGAGAACCACCCCTGGCGCCGCAGCGAAGACCGCGGCCTGCACCTGCCGGTGGGCAGCGGGCTGCTCGGCCGCGTGGTCGACGCGCACGGCAAGCCGCTGGACCGGCTGGGCCCACTGGCACAGGTGCGCACCGAGCCGATGGCGCGGCGCGCCATCAACGCCATGGACCGCGACCCGGTGCGCCAGCCGCTGGATACCGGCGTGCGCGCCATCAATGCGCTGCTCACCGTCGGCCGCGGCCAGCGCCTGGGCCTGTTCGCCGGCACCGGCGTGGGCAAGAGCGTGCTGCTGGGCATGATGGCGCGCTACACCGAGGCCGACGTCATCGTCGTCGGGCTGATCGGCGAACGCGGCCGCGAGGTCAAGGAATTCATCGAGGACATCCTGGAAGAAGAGGGCCGCGCGCGCAGCGTCGTCGTCGCCGCGCCGGCCGATGCGCCGCCGCTGGTGCGCATGCAGGGCGCGAACTACGCAACGGCCATCGCCGAGCACTTCCGCGACCGTGGGCAGCACGTGCTGCTGCTGATGGATTCGCTGACGCGCTACGCGATGGCGCAGCGCGAGATCGCGCTGGCCATCGGCGAGCCGCCGGCCACCAAGGGCTACCCGCCCAGCGTCTTCGCCAAGCTGCCCAGCCTGGTGGAACGCAGCGGCAACGGCCTCAGCGGCGTCGGCTCGATCACCGCCTTCTACACGGTGCTGACCGAAGGCGACGACCCGCAGGACCCGATCGCCGACGCCGCCCGCGGCATCCTCGACGGCCACGTGGTGCTGTCGCGCGAGCTGGCCGAGGCCGGGCACTTTCCGGCGATCGACGTGGAGCGCTCGATCTCGCGCGTCATGACCAATGTCGCCAGCCGCGAGCAGGTGGTGGCGGCGCGGCGCGCGCGCCAGCTGCTGGCGCGCTACAGCAAGGCGCGCGACCTGATCCAGCTGGGCGCCTATGTGCCGGGCCACGACGCCGAGCTGGATCAGGCGGTGCGCCTGCACCCCAAGCTGAACACGCTGCTGCAGCAGGACATGCACGAGCCGGCGACGCTGGACGACAGCTTCGCGCGGCTCGGTGAAGTGATCGACTCATGACGACGACCCAAGGCATCGAATCCCTGCAGCTGCTGGCGCAGCGCGAGCAGCAGCTGTGCGACACGGCGCAGGGCGCACTGCGCCAGGCCGACGACGCGGCGCGCCGCGCCCGCGACCAGCACCAGCAGCTGCTGGCCTACCGCGGCGAATACGAAGCCCGCTGGTCGGCCCAGTTCCACCAGGGCGGCACGATGGACATCCTGCAGCACTACCGCAGCTTCATGCAGCGCCTGGAGCAGGCGATCGCCATGCAGGCACGGCAGGCCGCACTGGCCGAGCAGCAGCAGGCGCAGGCGCGCCACGCGCTGCTGGAATGCGAGCGCCGGCTGGCGTCGGTGCGCAAGCTGATCGAGCGCCGCGGCGCCGAACTGGCGCAGGCCGGTCGCCGGCGCGAGCAGAAGCACACCGACGAACAGGCCCAGCGCATGCGCTGGAGCCACACGCAGCGCGACCGGCTGCTGCCGCAGTGACCCGCTGACGAGGCCCGCGATGCTCAACGCCACCGCCCCCATCGCCCCGCCCCAGGCCGCATGCGGCCCGACGGCCGCCGAAGCCCCCTCGGACGCCCCCGACAGCGCCTTCGCGCAGGCGCTGGACCAGGCCGAGGCGCAGCAGCGCGACGCCCGCCAAGCCGAGGGCGCCGACAAGGCCGCGCCGGCCAAGGGCCGCCATGCGACGCCCCCGGCGCAGGGCGCGCCACGGCCTGGCGCGGCGCCGGCCGACACACGCCCCGGCGACACGCCGACCGCCGCCCAGGACGCGGCCACCGACGCGCCGGCGGCCACCGAACACGACGAAGCGACCGCGGCCGACCCGTCGTCGACGCAGCCCACGCCGCAGGAACTGGCCGCCTGGGTGACGGCCTTGCCGCTGCCGCCTGCGCCCGCAACTGCCCATGGCGCACCGGCCGGTACGGCGGCGGCCGATGCCACCGCGGCGGCGGATGCCGTGCTCGCGCGCGCATCGCGTGCTTCACGCAAGACCGAGACCCCCACACCGGCACCAGCCGCCGAGGCCGCCGGCACGGTGCCGGGCAAGGAACACGCGGCCACTGCGCAGGCCGCTGCCGGCACACCCGCACCGCCCGAGCCGGACCACGAAGCGCGCCCCCGGTCGTCCGCGGACATCGCACCGGCCGCCGATGCGGCACGGCCGGTGGCCACGCACGAAGCGCCCGCCGCTGCGGCCGACATGGCCGTGGCGCCCGCACCTGTCTTGCCCACGCCCGCGGGCGCGTCGGCCGGCGGCCCGGCACGCAGCGCCGGGCCCGCCACGCCCTTCCACGCCGAACTGCGCGTGCCGGTAGGCTCCGAAGACTTCGCGCCCGCGCTGGGTGCGCGGCTGAGCGTGCTGGTGCGCGACGGCATCGAACACGCGCAGCTGAAGCTGAACCCGGCCGAGCTGGGACCGATCGAGGTGCGCATCGACCTGGACGGCCCGCGCGCGCAGGTGGACTTCAGCGCGGCGCATGCCAGCACGCGCCAGGCGCTGCAGGACGCCGTGCCGGCGCTGGCCGGCGCGCTGCGCGAAAGCGGCCTGACGCTGACCGGCGGTGGCGTCTTCGAGCAGCCGCGCGAGCAGCGCGGCGACGCCGCGCCGCGCCCGGGGTCGCCGGGCGGCTCGACAACGGGCCAGGAGGTCGACGACCGCGTGCCCGCCGCCGTGCCGCGGCCGGTGCGCGCGCGCGGCGTGCTCGACCTCTACGCCTGAGTCAGTCCAGCGACACGCGCGACAGCACGCGCTCCACCAGGCGCCAGTCGATCGGGATCTGCCCGTCCAGCATCAGCTGGGCCAGGCCGTGCACCAGCGCCCAGGCATGCAGCGCCGCGGCCTTGCGCTCGGCCGGCGGCGCGTCGGCGGGCATCAGCGCCTCGATGTCCTGGCGCAGGCCGCGCAGCGCGGACGACACGCTGTCCAGCTGCGCGTCCAGCGGGTCGCACTGCTGCGCCGCGCTGTACACCAGCCGGAACAGCGCCGGGTGGTCGACCGCGAAACGCACATAGGCCATGCCGCTGGCCAGGAAGCCGGCCTTGCCGCCGCCGGCCGCGCGCATGGCGCGGCGTTGCGCCTGGCCCAGGCGCTCCAGCCCTTCGACGGCCAGCGCAGCCATCAGCGCGTTCTTGTCCGGAAAGTGGCGGTAGATCGCCGCGGCGCTGACGCCCACCTCGCGCGCCAGCTCGCGCAGGCTCAGGTCGTCGACGCTGCGCGCACGCAGCAACCGCAGGCCGGCGTCGAGCAGCGCGCTGCGCAGGTCGCCGTGGTGGTAGCCCTGCCGCGGGCCGGGTTGGGCGCTCATCTTTCGATTCTATGTTGACATCGTTCACTTCATGCGGCATGATGCACGTCAATGTGAACGCAGTTCACATCGTTCCCATGAAGCGTCCCCACGCAAGGAGCAGCCGATGGCCAGCCTGCTTGAGAACACCATCCGCAAGACCGTCACGCAGGGCGTCAATGCGCTGCACCGCTTCAACCGCGACCGCATGGCCGCGCCGCAGCGGCCCAACCCGTACCTGAGCGGGCCCAACCGGCCGCTGCAGCGCGAGTTCACGCTGGCACATCCGGTGGTGCGCGGCCACATCCCGCCGCAGCTGGATGGCTGCTATGCGCGCATCGGCCCCAACCCGCTCGTCAAGGTCAACCCGGCCAACCACCACTGGTTCCTCGGCGACGGCATGGTGCACGGCGTGCGCCTGCAAGGCGGCCAGGCGCTGTGGTACCGCAACCGCTGGATCCGCTCGACGCAGGTCAGCCAGGCGCTGGGCGAACCCCCCAAGCCCGGGCCGCGGCACGGCAGCGACACCGTCAACACCAACGTCATGTCGATCGCCGGCAAGGCCTGGGCGCTGGTCGAGGCCGGCGCCTGGCCGGTGCAGCTGGACGAGGTGCTCGACACCGTGGCGCACGACCCCTTCGGCGGCAGCCTCAAGGGCGCGTTCTCGGCGCACCCGCACCTGGACACCGCCACCGGCGCGCTGCACGCGATCTGCTACGACGCGGCCGACCCGAACCGGCTGCACCATGTGGTGGTGGGCGCGGACGGCCGCGTGCAGCGCGAGGAGCCGATCGCCGTGGTGCACGGGCCCAGCGTGCACGACTGCATGATCACCGAGCACTACGTGATCGTGCTCGACCTGCCGGTGACCTTCTCGATGGCGCGCTACCTGGCGGGCTACGGCTTCCCCTACGGCTGGAATACGCAGCACCGCGCGCGCGTCGGCCTGCTGGGCAAGAACGCGCCGGGGCGCGACATCGTCTGGTGCGACGTCGACCCCTGCTACGTGTTCCACCCCAGCAATGCCTTCGAGAACGCCGACGGCAGCGTCACGCTGGACGTGGTGGCGCACCCGACGATGTTCGACGACAGCCGCATCGGCCCGTCGGCGGCCGGTTCGAAGTTCGAGCGCTGGCGCATCGACCCCAAGGCGCGCCGCGTGGAGCGCCAGGTCATCGATGCGCAGGCGCAGGAGTTTCCGCGCCCGGACGAGCGCTTCATCGGCAAGCCCTATCGCCACGCCTGGACGGTGCAGCTGAAGGACGACGGCAGCGGCGAGTTCGTGCCCGACCGCTGCCTGATCCACCACGACCTGAAGGACGGCAGCCGCCGGGTGCACGACTTCGGCCCCGGGCGGCAGGTCAGCGAATTCGTCTTCACGCCACGGCATGGGCAGGCCACCGAAGGCGACGGCTGGCTGATGGGCTACGTGGTCGACACGGCGCAGCTGACCAGCGAGTTGATCATCCTGGACACGCAGCAGTTCGGCGGCGAGCCGGTCGCCGTGGTCGAGATCCCGCACGCCATTCCGCTGGGCTTCCACGGCAACTGGATGCCGGCTGTCTGACGGCTGCTCGGATTCGAGCCGTCTGCTTCCGGCGCAAAGCCGAACTCCAAGAACCGCTGGCGTGCGAC